>JAEZEQ010000065.1 GCA_023432985.1 Bacteroidota bacterium
GACCCTGGATAGGGAGCTTATTGCCCATGATTTTTGCCTTATTGACTAAAGAAAGTTTATGGTATCCGATTGGTGTATTATTGGTTACCTTCCTGATACAAACGGTCGAGAACAATTATCTTACGCCCAAGGTGGTGGGTTCGAATGTACAATTGAATCCCATTGTTTCCTTTATAGCATTGATAGTAGGGGGATTAATTTGGGGTATAGCAGGTATGATTATTTTCATTCCGGCTTTTGGAATAGTGAAGAAGTTATTCGAACTGTCGCCCAAGACCGAAGCCTATGCCTTTTTATTGGGCGAGGAGCAGGATGAAGAGGCAAGAGTGAAGAAAAGCTTGTATAAATATATGAAGAAAAAATGGGATAATAGAGTGCGGAAATAAGATGGAAGAGGAGCATTTGAAATATATGAAAGATGCCTTAAATGAGGCGCATAAAGCACTAGACAGAGGTGAGGTGCCTATAGGCTGTGTGGTGGTGGCCGGGAATCGCATTATAGCCCGCGGGCATAATCTGACCGAAACCCTCAATGATGTTACCGCCCATGCCGAGATGCAGGCAATTACCGCCGCTGCCGAATTTATGGGAGGCAAATATCTGAAAGATTGCCGTATGTATGTAACCCTGGAGCCTTGTGTGATGTGTGCCGGAGCATTGAAATGGGCACAAATAGATGCCGTTTATTTTGGTGCGTACGACGAAAAAGGAGGCTATTCAAAAATAAGTGATAAAATATGGCATCCCAAAACCAAGGTCTCGGGCGGATGGATGCAGGAAGAGTGCAGAGAACTTTTGCAAAACTTCTTTAAAAGTAAACGTCGTTAAATGCGATGTTATAAGTTTTTCGAATAGGAGTATAAATAATAAGATTATTTACCTATTTTAGAAGCAGTAAAAATGCCATACATTTGTACTATTAATAAAAGGAATATGAATCGAATAATTTTCTTATCTGCCCTGTTGACTTTGAGCGCAGGAATGTTGAGTTCGTGTAAAGGAGAAAAGTTGACAGAAGAAGAGTTGTTGCATCGTCGTTACGATTTGGTATTGGAGGACAAACTGGCTATGTTCGGAGCGTTGCCCGAGGCTCCTAAAGCTTCTGCCAAATCGCGATTGGGTTATGTATTGTATTACGACAATCGTTTATCGAAAGACGGTACTCAAAGCTGTAATACCTGTCATGATATTGGGCGTTTTGGGGTCGATTTATTGCCGACTTCGCCCGGTGATTTGGGAATAAACGGGGATAGGAATTCGCCCACCGTTTTCAATGCGGCTCTGCACCATACGCAGTTTTGGGATGGTCGTGCAAAGGATGTGGAAGAGCAGGCCGGGATGCCTATATTGAATCCGGTCGAAATGAATATTCCAAACGAGATGTTTTTAATTCAGCGTTTGAAACAAATTCCGCTTTATCAGAAGATGTTTGCCGAGGCATATCCTAAAGATCCGAATCCGATCAGTTATGAAAATTTACGTAAGGCCATAGGTGCTTTCGAAAGAGAATTGGTAACGCCTTCTCGTTTCGATAAATATCTTCAGGGCGACAAATCGGCATTGAGCATAGAAGAGAAAAAAGGCTTTGTAACCTTTGTGGATGCGGGCTGTACCACTTGTCACGCCGGTGTTTTATTGGGCGGAGATATGTTCGAAAAATTCGGAAAATTTGCACCCTATGTCGACTATACCAAGAGTCAGAAACTCGATTATGGATTATTTGCATTGAGCAAAGATTCCAATCAGTTATTCCATTTCAAAGTGCCTTCACTGCGCAATATAGAAAAGACGGGTCCCTATTTTCATGACGGTAGTGTAGCTTCCTTGCATGATGCGGTGAAAATTATGGGCGATATACAATTAGAGGCCAAATTGAGCGATAAAGAAGTAGAAAAAATAGTACATTTCTTAGGTTCATTAACCGGAGATATAGCCAATCAGGAATATAAGAAAATGCCAAAAGAACTCAGTGCGTTATAGGCAAGTACAGAGTATAAAAAAAAACACGGATTTCGTTTGAGATCCGTGTTTTTTTGTGAAATAAAATGGCGATTAATAATCGCGTGTATAGATATTTTTAGCCAATTGCGTAAGCACGGCTTTTTGATTTTCGGGTAGAGAAATATTGGCTAAATTTTTCAACGCTTCATTGTAATAATGGTCGATTAATTCCACCGTTTTTTGTTTGGCACCGCTTTGCACCATGATTTGGCGTACGGTTTCAATTTTCAGATTTTCGTCGCTTTCTGTAAGCATTTTATTGAGGGTGTTGAGTTCCTCTGCTCCGGCCAGGGCTCTGGTTTTAAGGTATAAATAGGTTTTCTTATTATTGAGAATATCTCCGCCTATTCTTTTCCCTACTTTAGCTGTTTCGCCAAAGGTATCGAGATAGTCGTCTTTCATTTGGAAAGAGAGTCCGAGATGTATACCGAAATCATACATTTCCTTTTGGTCGGCTTCAGAAGCTCCACCTATAATAGCGCCTATTTTCAGGGCACAACCGAGGAGTACGCTGGTTTTGAATTCGATCATTTTGAGGTATTCCGCTTCGCTTACATCATTTCTTTCTTCAAAATCCATATCACTTTGTTGTCCTTCGAAGATTTCGATAGCGGTTTTATTAAACACATGAAATACTTGAGACAGCAAATGGGGTTCCACCATTGCTATGTATTTGTAGGCGTAGGCAAACATAACATCTCCGCTTAAAATACCTTTATTGAGTCCGTATAAAGTATGAACGGCAGGTTTACCGCGACGCATATCGGCATTATCCATAATATCGTCGTGGACTAGGGTGAAATTATGAAAGACCTCTACGCCGAAAGCCGGATTAAGGGCTGCTTCCACTTTATTTCCGAACATATCTGCGGCCAGTAGACATAGAAGAGGGCGTATACGTTTTCCGCCAATGCTCATAATGTGTACTACAGGGTCGTAGAGTCCGGTTGGTTGTCCGGCAAACAATTGGGGTGGAAAGTTTTTTTCGTAGATTTCTACTAATTCTTCTATGGAATGCATGCGTGTTGAAATTTAAAATTTAATCCTAAAAGGAGGGCAATGTTAGGGTTTTTTTTTGACCTAAACTTAATAATGGGAATAAAATACGCAGAATCATATCCTTTCCTTGGTGTCGAAATCGTGCTCGAGGCTCGATAAAATATATTACTTTTGCATAGAAATTAAAATTAAGATTATGAAAGGTCCGATTTCACAGTTTGTACTAGAGCATTATAAGCATTTTAATGCGGCTGCTTTGGTTGATGCCGCCAAAGGATATGAGGAGCATTTGCTCGAGGATGGTAAAATGATGATTACCCTTGCCGGTGCTATGAGTACGGCCGAATTGGGCAAATCACTTGCCGAAATGATTCGTCAGGATAAGGTACATATTATTTCGTGTACGGGTGCTAATCTGGAAGAAGATATTATGAATCTGGTAGCGCATAGCCACTACAAACGTGTGCCGAATTACAGAGATTTAAGTCCCCAAGATGAGTGGGATTTGCTCGAGAATCATTATAACCGGGTTACGGATACTTGTATTCCTGAAGAAGAGGCTTTCCGTCGACTTCAGAAACATATTCATAAAATATGGAAAGATGCCAATGATGCCGGAGAGCGTTATTTCCCGCATGAATTTATGTACAAAATGTTGTTGAGCGGTGTATTGGAACAGTATTACGAGATAGATCCCAAGAACAGTTGGATGTTGGCTGCGGCGGAGAAGAATATTCCGATTGTAGTTCCGGGCTGGGAAGACAGTACGATGGGGAATATTTTTGCCAGCTATTGCATCAAGGGCGAATTGAATGCATCGACCATGAAGAGTGGTATAGAATATATGATGTGGTTAAGCGATTGGTATATTAAAAACAGTGCCGGTAAAGGAGTAGGATTCTTCCAAATCGGTGGTGGTATAGCGGGAGATTTTCCCATTTGCGTAGTGCCAATGTTGTATCAGGATTTAGAGATGGAGAATATTCCGTTTTGGAGTTATTTCTGTCAGATTTCGGATAGTACGACCAGTTATGGTTCCTATTCGGGAGCGGTTCCCAACGAGAAAATTACTTGGGGTAAATTGGATATAAATACGCCCAAATTCATCGTTGAGTCGGATGCTACCATAGTAGCGCCGTTGATATTCGGGTATATATTAGGTTGGTAAGAACAAATCGCAGTAGAATAAATGAGGGGGCTTAGGCTCCCTTTTTTTTGCTTCCGAGTTTGCCTCCCAGCCAGGCCATGGGTATATAAGCCAGGAGCAGATCGGTAACATTAAACCACATAGGGGCGGGCAAAATGGCCACCATATAAATGCCTCCGGCGAGGAAAGCTATACCGATGAGCATGGCAAGAGACATTTGATGCGCGTTGGCTATTCGGGCTGTGATGAGTGCGCCTATTAATGTGCCGAGCGCATGCGCCAAAAATGGGAATAAGAAGTGTTGCGGGCCCATGAGGGACATGGCGGCACTTAGTCCCTCCGGGGTCGATAAGTCGCTGCCGGGCGGGGGAGGGATAATATAGCTGCTGATGGCTATAATCGAACCATTGAGCATAGAACCGATAAAGAGGCCTAATAATACGGCTGCAATAGGACGTAAGATTTTCATAACGGAGGAATTTAGATTAAAGGTAATGGATTTTTAAAGGAAAATTAGAGAATAGATTTGACAAGTTCTTTAATTTTATTTTTAATGAGTTTGGGCGAGCGCACTTTTACGTCGGGGATGAAGCGAAGAATATCGGCGTAGAATTCGTTATTGGGTGTGATTTCGAGGGATATGAGGACATTTTTTCCTTGTGCGGAAAGTACTTTTTGGGAGGCATGCAGAGGGTGTGCGAGGATAAAATCGCGTGCAAAACGGGATATTTCAAGTTCTATATGTTGCACATTTTCGGTGGGAGCCGGGAAGAGTCCGTACATAGATGGAGGGAAAGAGAGTTGTTGGATTTTGCGTTTGGGGTCGATGCGCAATCGGAGGGCGGAGGGCTGTTTGATGCGATCGAGGCCATAGACTTTCAGGGCATAATCTTGGTCGAGGTCCTGGGCATAGAGATACCAAATTTGTTTGTATTCTTTGAGCAGAATGGGCCAGACTTTTTTCTCTTGTTCGAGCGGATTTCCGTGTTTTTTATAGAGAAATCGCACGGGTTTTTGTTTTTGAATTAGAGAGATAAGAAATTCGAGATGTTCTATGCCTTTATTGTGTTGCGATTCGATTTGAATAATGGGGTTAAGAGGCGATTCAATTTGTATTTGGAGGAGGGTGTTTAATTTTTGGATGAGTCCGTCCGTTTCTTTAAAAGCACCATGTTTGCGGTATTTTTCGAGGGTTTGGAAAGCGAGTTGTATGGCTGTTTTTTCCTTTTTACTGAGGAGGTTAGAAGCTTGCAGGTCGGGTTTAAAGAGTAGGGTATATAATTTGTGTTCGGGTTTGGGTATATGTGCTCCGGCCTGTCTTGCTTTTTGGAGGCAACGGTAGAAAGTAGCTTCCGACATGCCTAATGTATCGCATATAGCATGCATATCGAGGCCTTGAGGGTGTTCGTGCAATAATTCGATCAATTCGTTATGTTTCATAAAGGTTGATTTAGAAAATGAATATAACGAATATACAAAAATTATACTCTCACTTTTTGATAGGGAAATGAGAGTGGGGTAGTTTTACTTTGTGTTTTGTAGAAATACAAGAAATTTGTCTAAGAATGAGTATATTGAGGGCATAAATTAACCAACAAATCAGTAAGAATATGAAAAAAGAATTTTTATTTGTCGTATTGCTGGCGTTGTTCAGCGCAATGACGTATGCGAAACATGTTGATGAACTTACAGCAAAACAAGTAGGCCAATCGTTTTTAACACATTCAGCAAAAACTTTCAAAAGTTCGATTAAGCTTAACTTGGTTTATAAGACTAGTTCAGCCAATAATCCACTAAGTACAAATTTACAGCCGCATACATACTTTTATGTGTTCAATGATGGAGCCAGTGGTTTCGTGATTGTGGCTGGAGATGATAATGTTACTCCAATTTTGGGATATTCTTATGAAAGTAGTTTTGACCATCAAAATATCCCTCAAAATGTACAAAAATGGCTTGAAGGGTATAAAAGCCAAATTCGTTATGTTATCGAGAACAATATTGTCGCTACTGAAGAAATTCAACAAGAATGGACAAGCTATGTTAGTGGTGTAGCTCCAGATATTGAAAAAGCCAGTGTCAATCCGCTGATGACAACAAAATGGAATCAATCACCTTACTATAATGCTCTTTGTCCGAGCGGAACTGTAACAGGTTGTGTAGCTACGGCTATGGCGCAAATTATGAAATACTGGAATTATCCTGTAAAAGGTTCGGGTTTTCATTCTTATAACCACCCAAACTATGGTACTCTTTCCGCAAACTTTGGTAGTACAACATATCAATGGGGTTCTATGCCTAATACCGTTAATAGCTCTAACAACGCAGTTGCTACATTAATGTATCAAGTCGGTGTAAGCGTTGATATGAATTACGGACCTGCCTCAACAGGTGGTAGTGGAGCTTTTGTTATTTCAGCACAAAGCCCTGTTCAACATTGTTCAGAATATGCTTTAAAAACTTATTTCGGTTACAAAAACACTTTGCAAGGCGTTCAAAGAAGCAACTACGGTCAAACTCAATGGTTAAATTTACTAAAAACAGAACTTAATGCAAGCAGACCTATTTTATACGCTGGTTTTGGCACGGGTGGAGGGCACGCATTTGTATGTGACGGTTACGACAACAATAATTACTTTCATTTTAATTGGGGCTGGGGAGGCTCTTATGACGGATATTTTCAAATTAACGCATTAAATCCAAGTGGAACAGGAACAGGTGGCGGTAGTGGTGGATATAATAGTGGACACCAAGCTGTAATAGGCATTGAGCCACCAACAGGAGGAGGGTCACAGGCTTATGACTTACAGTTGTATTCAAATATTAATATGCCTACTACCCAAGTTTGGTTTACTAACGCTTTCAGTTTGAATGTGGATATCGTTAACTTTGGAGCAGGCAATTTTTCTGGTCAAATTGGAGCAGCCATTTTTGACCAAAATTTCAACTTTGTAAGTTGGATGGAAGTGAAATCAAATATGACATTAGGTTCAAATCAGCATTACACTAATGGTCTTACTTTTAATAATGCAGGGTCAGCGGCTTTTGTTCCTGGGACATATTATGTTGCTCTTTATTACAAAACAACAACAACAAATTGGACTATTATTGACAACGGGAATTATAATAATTTGAAACAATTTCAAATCATTTATTCATCCAATATTGAAACAAATTCGGCATTTACCATAACCAACAATGGTGGCAAACTGATACAAGGTAGTTCTGCTACGGTAAATGTTGATGTGTTAAATACCGGAAGTAGCACTTTTATTGGGCAATATCGTATCAGTCTGTCTAATTTAAATGGAACATTTGCTCAAAGCATTCAAATTCTAAACGAAAATAATGGACTTCCTAGTGGATATCATTACACTGGAGGTAATAATTTTACAGGGAATATAACTGTTGCTCCGGGGACATATCTTATGGAAGTTGCATACAAAGCACAAGGTTCATCAAACTGGTATTATGCAGGTAGTACAAGCTATTCAAATCCAGTTTATGTAGTCGTTGAAGCACCAGGCTTATCACCTGATCAATATGAAGTGAACAATACATTTGGAACAGCATACACATTACCGATTACTTTCTCCGGTAGTACAGCGATTAAAAACACAATTGGTTCAAATTTCCATTTAGGAACAGATAATGATTACTACAAAATTAACCTGCCAACTGGTTATAATTATACAATAACTGCAAGAATTCGAGATTCCTATAATAGCGGAAACGGCAATACATATACTGTGGATGCTTTGTTTTCCTATTCAAAAAATGGAGGGGTTACTTGGTCAGAAGCGTATGATGATGTTATGCCGGGGAATATTTCTCTATTAAATGGAGGAACTGTTTATTTCCGAGTGGCACCTTATTTTTCTGGAGAAACAGGAACTTATCTACTTGATATGACGATAAACAGAGCTTCAACCGTTGGCATTGATGAATTAACAGATAATTCTGAATTAATCAAAGTTTATCCAAATCCTTCAACAGATTTTGTAAATGTTGATTTAAGTAATTTTTCAGGAAAGGTAAATTTTATTAATGTAGTAGGAATTAACGGACACCAAATCAGTTCTACAAAAGTCTTGGGAGAAAAAGTTTTAAAAATTCCACTAAACGGGCTTTCTAGCGGAGTATACTTAATTCAAATATTGGCAGCGCAAGAGATGTTAACTAAGACAATAATTGTAAAGCAATGAGAGTATTAAATTTTTTAATTTGTTTTGCTTTTGTTGGCTGTAATTCAAGCAGCAAAGTGATAAATACAAACAAGGAAGGAGTAACCTTTGTACCGCAATACACACCAGGGCCGCCAGCCTTAGTTTATAAGACAAAGAAGGATTACTACAATCTTGTTCCTGTTTTGCTTTCCGACGACAAAACAGAAGTTATAGCATACCCTCACTCAAATGATTTAAAGACAGGAAGCAGTTATCTGCTTCCTACTTCTTTGAATAATGGTTATTTGCTTGACAATAGAGGAATTGGTAAAAATGTAGCATTTTTAAAACTCACATACCAAGAATATGCAGAACTAAAAGAAGCCCCCACTGTAGAAGAACTTTATACATATATAATAGACATTGAACCACTAAAAGAACTTTTCGACTGTGGTAACAAGGCAGCATTTACAAATATTGAAGAACAACTTAACAGTATAATTGACAAGAATAAATTACCTCAAACGTGCAAGATTATACTATAAGAAAATAAGACTCCATCTCGGCAGGCTCTTATACAGATTGATTTTGTTTATTATACACTTAAGTTTTTATGATAAATTAATGTTGAAATAGTATATAGGTTTTTAACAACTAATATTCCTGTGCAAAGCCAGTCAAAACTTCGGCCCCGATTATTATCCAAGAGAAATGAAAATAGATATTAGCTTTAATGTTTTTACCGACGCCAATGGTGGCGACCCTGATAGTACAAGTCAGACCCTTCGAACTTATCATACATTATTATGGAGCAAAAGATTGCCAAATGGGAAGTATTTTGAATTGGATATGAATAAAAAGGGATATTATTTATGGCATAATTCAGAGCTTGGGAACTTTCATTTGGGGAGTGATTCGATAACGCATTCGTATAGAAATCAGAAAAGGAAACAATGGTTGATCAAACAAATTCCAAATGAGGTAGACGAACTTTTTGATGCCGGTTCAACTATTGGAGCCTTTATTCTTTTTCCTAAAAATAAAATAGACAATAAGTTTACAATCAACCAAGCCCGTGGTGTTATTGGCTTAATTGACGACAGGTTTGATTTAACCCTGGAGTGTATTCGGCTTTTTTACGATAGGCAAAAGAGCCCACTTTACGACACATTTTCAAGATACAAGGACTTCTTTGATTTATTTGAGACCTTTAGCGGATATGTCGATTATTTTTTGCTGAACGATTTACTTGATGCCAATGGAAATATAAAATTTTATATGCCTTTTGATCAATTCAGGACTAAGCCAACATTTCAGAACGTAGACGATTATTTGAAGTACAAAAATGGCGTAATGGATTTCATAAAAGCACGCAACAAGCGCATAGACGAGTATGCAAAGTCACTGTAGATAAAATAGATTGTGCGCCAACTACCAATTTTGGTTAAATTGCTCCAATCTGCTAAATTCGTACAAATTTAGCAAGAGCCTTGAAACCAATCTTATTTTATCTGCCATGTAGTAAATATCCAAAACCTTGTAAAGGATTTAATCGAATTAAATTTACTTCCAATGTGAATTTTTAAAGGTATAATTATTTATATTATGAGCAGTTTTTATGAAGGCTGCATATGCGGACAAAGAGAATTTTATAGGAGAGTTAGTATACAAAATGGTGATAATAAGAATTGAAATTGTAATTTAGAAACCTGAAAATAAACGAAAAGACAAATACGAAATGAGCTTAAATACACAATCACTGCAACCCGTTATCAACTTCCTTTGGACAGTTGCGGATGATGTTTTGGTAAATACCTACCAAAAAGGAAAATACAAAGATGTTATCCTGCCAATGGTGGTTATTCGCAGACTGGACTTGCTTTTAGAACCCACCAAAGAACAGGTTTTAAAGACTTTCAATGAATACAAATCCAAACTTCAAAACTTGGACAGCTTGCTGACCAACAGCAAACACGGTTCTGGTTTGGCATTTTACAATACTTCAAAGTTTACTCTGAAAAAACTGCTTGACGACCCGAAAAATCTGCGGAGCAATTTTGAAAATTACCTGAATGGCTTTTCTGAAAATGTGCAGGACATCATCAAACAATTTAAATTCAGGAATGAAATTGAAACCTTGGACGAAGCAGACATTCTGTTTTCATTGATTGAAAAATTCTGTTCTCCGAAAGTGGAATTACACCCCGACAAGTTGCCACCCTTGGCAATGGGTTATGTATATGAAGATTTGGTAAGACGATTTAACGAAGAAAACAACGAAGAAGCTGGAGAACACTTTACGCCAAGGGAAATCATTGATTTGATGACGCACCTTGTTTTCTTGCCGGTGAAAGACAAAATTAAGCAAGGAACTTATTTGATTTACGACCCTTGTGTGGGTAGCGGTGGAATGCTCACCATTGCCAAAAACTTTTTGCTCAATCCAGACGGACTGATTAAAAGCAATGCCACCGTTCATTTATACGGACAGGAAAGCACGCCTTTCATTTATGCGACTTGCAAAAGCGATATGCTGATAAAAGGCGAAGACCCCGACAAAATTGCGTATGGCAGCACCTTGAGTGCTTATGGTTTTGACAAAGATTTGAAGTTTGACTTCATGCTTACCAATCCGCCTTATGGAAAGACCTGGGCACCTGATAAAAAAGCATTAGGCATTGGCCCCAAAGGTGCCATCATTGACAAACGCTTTATGCTGAAAGGCAGCTACAAAGAAGAAGCCGTTACCAGCCGTGTGAATGACGGACAGTTGATGTTTGTATTGCACATGCTTAGCAAAATGAAAGATACCGAACTCGGTAGCCGTATTGCCTCGGTTCATAATGGTTCGGCTTTGTTTACAGGTGATGCAGGACAAGGCGAAAGCGAAATTCGCAAATACATCATCGAAAACGATTTGTTGGAAGCTATTGTAGCATTACCCAACGATATGTTTTACAATACGGGCATTCCAACCTACATTTTCCTTTTTACCAACCGAAAAGCCAAAAACCGAAAAGGCAAAGTGCAATTGATAAATGCTACTTCCGAAAAATTTTATTACAAAATGCGGAAGCCATTAGGCAAAAAACGTGTTGAATTTTCATCAGAACATATTCCTGTAATTGAGAAAATGTTTTTAAATTTTGAAGAAAATGAATACAGCAAAATATTTGATAATGAAGATTTCGGGTATGCACAAATAACAGTGCACCGACCTTTGAAAGACGAGAAAGGCAAAATTGTAACCGACAGTAAAGGCAAACCAAAGCCCGACCCAAAACTAAAGAACACCGAAAACATTCCGTTGAAAGAAGATATACAGGAATTTTTTGAACGTGAAGTGCTACCTTTTGCTCCTGATGCTTGGTGGGAAAAGAAAGATACCAAAATTGGCTATGAAATAAACTTTGCCAAATACTTCTATAAACACCAACCTCCTCGTCCTCTGTCAGAAATTGCCAAAGACATTTTTGCCATTGAGCAGGAAACAGACGGCTTATTAAAGGATATTGTAAAAGGATGATAAATATAAACTATTTAAAAGCGAAACGCCCCCTTGCTGGAGGCGTCAGACCAAAGATGCTATCTTTAGTGTTGTTCTTGGATGCAAATTTAATGAAATAAAATTTTAATTTCCAAACGATGTCTGAAAAAAAAGAAAGAGTTGTAGCTTATATCGATGGTTTTAATCTCTATTTTGGCATGAGAGAAGCGGGATTTGACCAGTGCAGATGGTTGAATGTAAAAGAATTGGTAAGTAGTTTGTTAAAACCTAATCAGGAATTAGTTGGTGTAAAATATTTTACAAGCAGAGTAAGTAATAACCCGGACAAACAAAAAAGACAATCTACCTATATTGATGCGTTGGAAAGTACAGGAGCGGAAATTTTTTATGGTAATTATCAGGATGGCTCAGAAGAATGTAAACGTTGCGGACATGTTTGGCGCACTGCCAAAGAAAAAATGACGGATGTAAATATTGCCACCGCAATTATAGTAGATGCTTATAAAAACGAATACGACATGGCCATGCTTATTTCGGGTGATAGTGATTTAACACCACCCATTAAGGCTGTGCATAGCTTATTTACAGATAAAAGAGTGTTTATAGCTTTTCCTCCCAAACGACACAATAGCTCTATGGCATTGGTAGCCAAAGGCTCCATGATGATAGGCAGAAAAAAACTGGTAGATGCGCAGTTTGATGATGAAGTCATAAGCAAAACAGGATTCAAACTTAAAAGGCCAACGGAATGGAAATAATGGAATCGAGACATACAAAAACCGCTTGGTTGGGTGAAGTGCCGTCTCATTGGGAAATAAAAAGACTTGGTGGTTTGTTTGAGGAAAGAAATGAAATCGTTTCTGAAAATGATTATGCGCCATTATCAGTAACTATGAAAGGCATAGTTCCCCAATTAGAAAGCGCAGCAAAAACTATGCATGTTGATAACAGAAAAAAAGTTTGCGTTGGAGATTTTGCAATAAACAGTAGAAGTGACAGAAGAGGTTCTGGTGGCTTATCTTTTTATGAGGGATCTGTTTCTATCGTGAATACTGTTTTAAAGCCTAGTAAGTTCTACGTTCATGAGTATACTCACTACTTACTTACCAATAAACTGTTTCAAGATGAATACTATGCTAAAGGCAAAGGAATAGTTGCCGACATGTGGTCAACAAGATTTTCAGAAATGAAAACAATTTATCTTCCTGTTCCGCCCAAAGACGAGCAAGACGAAATTGTGCAATACATCAAAGCACAAGAAGAAAAGATAAACCTGTTTATACAAAAGAAGCAACGATTTATTGAGTTGTTGAAGGAGCAGAGGCAGAGAGTGATAACACTTGCGGTAACTAAAGGAATTAAAAATGAACAGTTAAAAGATAGTCAAATAGATTGGCTTGGTGAAATTCCTAAAAGTTGGGAAAGGACTGCATTAAAAAGACTAGTTAAAATAAAAATTACTGATGGCCCTCACGAAAGCCCTGTTTTTGCAGATGAAGGAATTCCGTTTGTGTCAGCAGAAGCATCTGTGAATGGGAGAATAGACCTAAATAGAAAGCGTTGTGATATTTCTAAAGAATTGCATGAGGAATATTGTAAAAAGGCAAAAGCAGAATTTGGCGATATTTTAATGGTTAAATCAGGCTCAACTACAGGAAAAATTGCAATTGTAGACTTTCATGATGAATTCAGCATTTGGTCACCACTAGCACTAATACGACCAAATGAAAGTATTAACAATGAATTTCTTTTTTATAGTTTGTCATCAAATTACTTTCAAAAACAAGTTCAATTAAACTGGTCTTTTGGAACGCAACCAAATATTGGAATGGGTAAAATTGAACAATTAATTGTTTTGTATCCCAATTCACTTGAAGAACAAAAGCAAATCGTATCACACATAAAAACCGAAACCGCCACCTTAGACACTGCCATAGCCAAAGCCGAAAGGGAAATTGAACTTATTCGGGAATACAAGGAAGCTATGATAGCTGAGGCGGTGATGGGGAAAAGAAAATAAATTGATGCCAATGGAGAAAAATAAAATACCAGCCGTTTTTAAAGAGGACTTACAAAAGTTACTCCAAGCCATTAATGAAATGGAACCGATTGAAAAAGGGGAAAGACTTTGTAAATTTTGTTCTAAGGTTATTTCATTGGAAAATATTCAACTAATTATTCCAAGACAAGCAAACACTTTTGATTTCATCTGTGACAGCCCCGTTTGTGTGGAAGAGTATAACCGCAAAAAAGAAATTAAGAAATGAATAAATTAGTTGAATTCATACTCATTTACATTCCGCTTTCAGCTTTACTGGTTTTAGCAGGAATATTTTTAGGCGGTGAGGTTTGGGCAAAAGGTAAAGTTGTTTTAGGCGACATACTCAAGTTTTTTGGCTGGGCTGGAAGTAGTGTAAGAAAACTGAGTGTAAAAAGCGAGTATGAGGGAACTATCAATTCGATAATTCAAGACTATAATAAAAACTTTGAAAACCCAATTTTGCCCAATTGTAAAATAGAATGGGTTACACCAGAAAATCAACGAAACATTCTGAGAGAAGGCGAAGCAATCATTTGTTTGAGCTTTGATAAAAAAGACCACAACCTTAACTTTTATAATGCCACTTTAAATTTTGTTCAAACTGGATTAATCGCAAAAGCAAAGGACTATTTGAACAAGTCATCATCAAAGGCAATTGACTTACTTACAACTCACATAATTTTAAGAAACAACCGAAAAGAAGTTCTTACAACTTTCCGTAAAAAACTAACTGAATTTGATGATGAGACTAAAAAGGAGTTTGAAACACTTGCTCCAACAAACGACAAAGGACTTTTCCTAAATATTCTATTGCCCGAATTTCATTTTTACGGTGAACTCATAGACACTTTACCGCCAAGTTCAGAATACAATACCGAAGCAAACGGTTTGTTTCATTGGTTCAAAGAATTGGCAACAAGAGAGTTTGACGAAAGAACCAATCTCAAATACATTTCAAAAAATTTAAAGGTTGGTGTAATACTCGTTGGTAAAGATGAAACTTGGGAAAGCCAAGGTGCAGCAGCATACACAAAATGGGCTGACTATTACGCTACTGAAAACTACAATTCTGTTTATGTTTTGGCAAGAGGCAGCAACGGCTATGAAAGAGCAACAACAGTTACTAAAATCTTAACCCACTTAAAAGGATTTGACCAAATAAATAAAAACCCAAAAATTAAATGTGTTTCGGCAGAAGGTCAGGAATATATTGTTACATGTTATTCTCTTAGACCAAACAAAGCAACGATTGCGTATTTGGCTTGGGAAAGTTTCAAAGAACACAATGCAAATGGAAGTTTAGTTCCTGCAATTGTTGATAGCGTTCAAAAAGAAACGGTGGTAGTAAACGCATTCGGATTGAAGTTTGAACTTTCAAACAATTTACTTTCTGATATAGAAATTTCAGATGCACGTAAAGTTTTTAAAGTTGAAGATGAGCTTTATTTGACCATTGCAGAGTTTGACAGCGACAAACAACACTTAGTTCTATCAAACAAAGGAACAGTTTCCGACCCTAAACATTTTATTGAAGCCGTATTAAATGAAGACAAAGTTTACGCTTGTAAAGTTGAAAGAGTTCAGATTGATAAACAAGGATTACAAAGCGGATTGAAAGTTTCAACACCCGAATTGAAACATTGGGTTTACATTCCAAAATTTAAAGCGACACCGAGTAGGTTTCTCGACCTGACAACTAAGTTTCCATCAGGAACGGAAGTAAGTGTGATAATTGATAACTACTCTTCTTTTTCTTCCAACTTCGTGGGCTATTTAGAAACACTAACTGACCCATGGGAAAGCATCACCTTTAATAAACTACAGCCACATGATATTTTAAATGTGACAGTAAAGCAGATTAATGAATTTTCAGTAATCTGTGAGATTGAAGAAGGTCTTGAATGTGGCTTTTCAAAACAAGAAATTTCATGGAAACCTGAGGAATGCAATACTTCAAAATTTAAAGTTGACGATAAGATTGAAGTAAAAGTCGTTGAAATTGATACAGACAAAAAGCGAATTGATGTTTCGATTAAACGACTTTCTAAAACACCTGAATTGGAATACTTTGATGCGAATTCAAACAAGGTTGTTGAAGTTGAAATTGCCAAAGTTGTTCCTGAAAAGGGCATAGCAGTAAAATATCCAGGAAGCACAAATACTGGATTTATTCATTGGTTTGAAATTGGTTATGGTTCGGTTGGCAGGTTTGAAAACATCTACAAACAAGGTGATAAGATTAAAGCAGTTGTATCAGAATTTGATGCTGAGAAGAACAGTCTAAAGTTTAGTATCAAAAGACAATTCACTCACCAATTTGACGAATGGGCTGCTGCAATTGATGATAACGCCTCATTAAAAGGAAAAGTAATTGGCTACTTTGAAAATGGAGCACAGATTGAATTAACTCAAAACGGCTTTACCGTTCAGGCGTTTATTTTGAGAAAGTTTGTTTCCAATTTCGCTTTTGTTGAAAGTGGCGATTTGCCACATTACTTGCAAATTGGAGAAACCTTTCATTTCTACATTCTTGAAATTAATGAAGACCGCAAAACCATTTCATTAATAAGAACAGAATATTTAGAACAATCAGAAGAGCCGAATTATGGCGAAAAAATCAAAGTAAAGTATGTGAAGGAAAACCACTCAAAGGGTTACTTCTATTCTGATGAATTGGAAGGCTGGACAAGCATTCCTGAAAAAGGTATAAAGTTAGGTTCAACAATAGAAGTAATACCAGTTTCACATTCAACAGGCGAGTATGAAATTGTTTAATAGAGTTTAAATGAAAACAGACACAACAGAAAAAGGATTAGAAGCCCATATTACACAGCACTTGTGTTTGGTGAATGCTTTTGAAGAAAGGCATTTCAGTAATTACAATCGTGTGGATTGTGTAGATGAGGATTTGCTTTTTAATTTTCTGCAAGCTACACAGGAAATGGAAGTAATTAAATTGCAAACCATTCACGGGAGCAATTACCGAAGCAAGGTATTATATCGCTTAAACAATCAAATCAAAACCTTTGGCATTATTGAGGTTTTACGCAAAGGCATTACGGACAATAACATCAAACTCAAACTGTTTTTTGATAAACCCGTTTCCAACCTAAACGAAAAAGATTTAGCCCTTTACAACCAAAACATTTTTTCAGTTACAAGGCAAGTGCATTACAGCACACAAAATGAAAACTCGCTGGATTTGGTTGTTTTCATCAATGGTTTGCCCATCATCACGTTTGAACTAAAAAACGAACTCACCAAGCAAACAGTAAAAGATGCCATTAAGCAATATAAAACCAGTCGTGACCCAAGAGAAGAACTGTTTCGCTTAGGTCGTTGTATGGTTCACTTTGCAGTGGATAGCGAGCAAATTTGGATGGCAACCCATTTGAAAGGCGAAAACACATACTTTTTACCATTCAACAAAGGTTACAACAACGGAGCAGGAAATCCGCCTAATCCAAACGGCATCAAATCCGATTACCTCTGGAAAGACATTTTAACCAAAGACCGTTTAACCAACATCATTCAGAACTATGTTCAGTTGTTTGAAGAAGAAACGGAAAAGATTTTGCGTGACGGAAAGGTTAAAAAGGAGAAAGTAAAGAAACTGATTTTCCCACGCTATCATCAAATTGATGCCGTTGATAAACTCCTAAGCAATGCCAAAGAAAACGGAGCAGGAAAACGCTATTTAATTCAGCATTCGGCAGGTTCAGGCAAATCAAATTCCATTTCTTGGTTGGCTCATCAATTGGTTGGCTTGTTTGACAAGAACAACGAGAACACCGTTTTTGATACTGTAATTGTGGTAACCGACCGTAAAGTGTTGGATGCTCAAATCCGTAACAACATCAAACAGTTTGAGCAAGTAAAAGGAGTTGTGGAAGCCATTACCGAAGGTAGTAAGCAACTGAAAACTGCTTTAGAAGAAGGCAAGAAAATCATCATTACCACCATTCAGAAATTCCCATACATCGTTAATGAAATAGGAGAACTGCCCGGAAATAAGTTTGCCATCATCATTGACGAAGCACACAGTAGCCAAAGCGGAAACACCGCAGGAAAGCTGAATGAAACTTTGGCTAAAGACTTTGAAAAAGTGCAGGTGGATGATGACGAATTTGTGTTTGTGGACAAAGACCAGTATGACGAACTGACTTCGGAAGACTTGGTAGTGGATATTGTGAAAGGCAGAAAGATGCTGACCAATGCCAGTTACTTTGCTTTTACAGCAACACCAAAAAACAAAACGCTTGAACTTTTCGGAGAGAAATACAACGACAACGGAAAGGAGAAATTCAGGGCATTTCATCTTTACTCCATGAAACAAGCCATAGAGGAAAATTTCATTTTGGATGTATTGCAGAATTACACCACTTACCAAAGTTATTACGCTTTGCTAAAGAAAATTGAAGACGACCCTGCATACGATAAAAACAAGGCACAGAAGAAACTGAAAATATTTGTTGAAAGTCATACTCATGCCATTGCCAAAAAAACAGCTTTGATAATTGACCACTTTATGGATAATGTAATCCGTAAAGCGAAAATCAACGGTTTGGCAAAAGCAATGGTCGTTACGAGCAGTCGCAGAAATGCCGTGAAATACAAAAAGGCATTTGACCAATATTTAGCAGAAACAGGAAACCCATACAAGGCAATCGTAGCATTTTCAGGAGAAATAGACGGACAAACCGAAGCTGCATTAAATCATTTTTCAAGTGCTGCCATTCCAGACGAGTTTAAGAAATCGGAATACCGTTTTTTGATTGTGGCAAACAAATATCAAACAGGATTTGACCAACCGCTTTTACATACCATGTATGTTGACAAGAAATTGGGAGGCGTAAATGCCGTTCAAACCCTTTCAAGACTGAATAGAACAACCGCAGGAAAGAAAGACACATTTGTTTTAGACTTTGCCAATGATGCAGACGAAATCAAGAAATCGTTTGACCCATTTTTTGAAACCACCATTTTAGGAGAAGCAACAGATCCGAATAAACTTTTTGACTTACAAAGTTCATTAGATGCTTTTCAGGTTTACACACCCGAACAAGTGCAGGAGTTTTCGCAAAAGATGGTTACGAATGTTCCTGTGGACCAATTGCACAGCATTTTAGATGCAGCAGCCGAAGTATTCAGAACTTCATTAACAGAAGAACAGCAAGACGACTTTAGAGCAAAATGCAAGACTTATGTTCGCTTGTATGTTTTCCTTGCTCAAATCGTTCCGTTTGTAAATCCATATTTGGAAAGACTGTATTTGTTCCTAAACCACTTGCAAAATAAACTAGGCAAACAGCGTGACGAAGATTTGGCACAAGGTATTTTGGACAATATAGACATGGACAGTTACCGTCTTCAAAAAGAAGGAGAATTTAATATCCAGTTGCAACAAGGTGATGAGTTAAAGCCAATTCCAACAGACATGAGAGGCGGAGCAACCGAGCCTGAAATGGAATATTTATCCAACATTGTAAAAGCATTTAACGACCGCTTTGGGACACAGTTCACTAACGAAGACAAGGTTAAAAAAATGACTGAGGACTTAATGGCGGACGTTGCACAAGATGCAGAATTTGCGAACGCTTTTAAACATTCAGACGAACAGAACGCTAAAATCACTTTTGAAGAAGTATTGAAACGAAAACTTATTGACCACATTGAAACCAACTTTGAAGTATTTAAAGAGTTCAACGACAACAAAGAATTTCGTGACTTCTTCGCAGGGACAATGTTCAAAATAATGCAAAAAGACTTTTTAAGATTTAACGCAAACAAATAATGCCAATGCTACAGTCTCTCTATTGCAAGTATTATGATGTTTTTCTTGTAAGCAAAATGCTCGACGAAAGCACAAATCTATTCATCAGGCTATAAACCGATAAAAATTTCTACTGTTGTAGATCTACTTTCATTTTCACACAATCCATTTTCATTTTTACAAAAATCCCCCTCCCTCACTCTCACTTTTTGATAGGGAAATGAGAGTGGAGAGTATTTACTTTGTATTCCAGGCATTGACAAAAAATACATCAATTTATACAGTCTTATACACTGTAAATCGAAATGCAGGTTTCTACGATAAATGCTCTCTCTAACCTTTTGTGATTATCAACCCGGAAGCCTGCTTTTTTCATATATTTTATTTAGTAGTTTTACGGTCTAATTTAATACTATGAAAAAGATCTCTGCAAAAATCTTCTTATTAGCTTTAGCTATAGGAGTTAACCAACACGTGTCGGCGCAAATGAGCAGCTGGGCACACAAAAAATCGTTTAAAATTACCGAAGTCTCGGGGAATAATCTGAGCAATTATCAACTTCCAATAAGCATCAATACCCAGGCGCTTATTGCTGCGAACGAATTAAATGCAGACGGAAGTGATTTGCGTTTTAGTACGAATTGTCTGGGCAATACGCTTTTGTCTTATTGGATAGAATCGGGTCTGAATACGCCTAATACAACCGTATGGGTTAAAATTAACCATATTAATGCCATGGACGATTTAGAGCTTTTTATGTTTTACGGCAATCCGATCGCTCCCGCACAAAGCAGCATTCCTGCCACTTTTGTCGGAAATTTTCCGGGTATTGCCTATGGAGCAGATACCCTTTCGGGTGGGGTCACCAATAGTCAGCGTGGATATCGTTTTTCTCCGAATGAACCTATTTTGGTGACTGATTTTGCCAAATATGAACCCAATGGCAGCATTCGGGAAGTGAATTTATTCGATTTTAACAGTCAAAATATTCTACGTAGCGAAAACGTTTCCGGTCCCGCCGCCCAATTCAGCAGCCAATCTCTTAGTTCGCCCATTTGGCTTACACAAGGTACAGAGTACATAATCTCCATGTTTAATGGGTCCACCGATGGATATTATTTTGGCAACCTTGGTCAAAGTTCGCCACATATCACTTACTTAGAAATGCGCTATTGTAATGGCTGTTTGTCAACAACTATGCCTACAACTACTTTGGCAAATATGCATTATGGATTAGTGGATTTTTTATATTATTCCCGCAATCATCCTAACGTTACAGCACCACTTGTGGTAGAATTACCAAACTTTCAGGCTCAGATTTTGGGAGCAGCAGTGCATTGTTCCAACGATTCCCTCTTATTGGAAGCACAGGCAATTGGCGGAGTGGCACCTTATTTTTATGCGTGGACTTCGACCGGTACTTTTTCGGGCAATGCAACAGATCAAATTATATGGGATAAATCGTCTCAACAGGCCGATTATAGTCTAACCATTACAGATGCCGCCGGTTGCTCCTCCACCGTTTCGGCCACTGTACCCATTCATACGGCTCTATTAATAGATGCCGGGGAAGATTTAGGTGCCTGCCAAGGTTCTATGGTAACCCTTAATGCAAGTGGTCCGGATAATATCACCTGGAGTGGTGGCGTACAAAACGGGGTTGCTTTTGAAGCCCAACAAAGTCAAACCTACTATGCATACGGCCTAGATCTCAATGGATGTGTAAGTGAAGACAGCTTGTTCTTGAGTGTGTATGATTGCACCGATTTGGATAAATTACAGGCTCATAACCTGCAT
Source organism: Bacteroidota bacterium (assembly GCA_023432985.1). Lineage (GTDB taxonomy): Bacteria > Bacteroidota > Bacteroidia > CAIKAF01 > CAIKAF01 > JACVCJ01. Next base: position 21,433 of record JAEZEQ010000065.1, read on the forward strand.
ATATACCCCAATCCCGCACAATCGACCCTGACCATTCAAGGCATAGAAAGTCAGATGGAAAATATTTTACTTCTCGATGCTTCGGGCAAAACCCTTGAACAAAAATCTATAACCCATACAGGCGAAATGAAATGGGATATTTCGAATTTGGCAGAAGGCCTTTATTATTTCAGAATAAATTGGAAAAATGGCACTGCTTATACCATACAGGTAATTAAAAAATAAATAAAATAATTAAGAATGAGGCCGGCTTAAATGCCGGCTTTTTTTATGCGTTGAATTGCTCCAGAGTTTCGAAAATGGGGAGTAAGCCCTTCCCTCGCTCACTCAGGTGATACTCTATATGCAAAGGCTTTTGGGCAATGATTACCTTTACTAAAATACCGTTTTCTTCCAATTCTTTTAATGCTACCGATAAAGATTGCTTATTGGCATCGGGTATTTGGCGCAAGAGCGTGTTGAAACGAAGCGGCCCATCTATGGCCAACTTGTAAATGCGCGCTTTCCATTTTCCCGAAAGCGTTTTCAATAAACCCTCCGCAGGACAATCTGTGACAGGTTCCGGCTTGGGAAGTGTGTGTTTGGCCTTTTGATTTTCCATCTTGTTCAAAGATACAAAATTCGGCCGATAGCATAAGTGAGCCCAAAATGGGTAGTCTGCTTTTTCTGACTTATTGATTATGCAAATAATTGTACTGACCTTTGTGTAAGCTTATATAGAAATAGATGAAACAGATACTTAAAATAATAGGTGTTACTTTCATTTTTCTGAGTATATCGGGAAAAATGGAGGCACAATTAAACACAAAAAATAATATGGAAAACAAAGAAACAAATCCGCTTTTATGTGATATAGAAAGTGGATCATGCGAAATGCCGGGTCAGCATACAGCGGCCGATCATCAAGCCCAATTAAACGGAACAAAGCCCGTGAAAATTATATATTTCACAGATCCGATTTGTTCGTCTTGCTGGGGCATAGAACCACAATTGAAGAAATTGAAATTGGAATACGGACACCTAATTGACATCGAATACAGAATGGGCGGATTGCTTCCCAATTGGGATTATAATTCGGGCGGTATTAGTAAACCCGCCGATGTAGCCGTACATTGGGAAGAAGCAGGGGCTTACTACGATATGCCTATAGATGGCGATGTTTGGTACGTCGATCCTTTGGAATCTTCTTATCCGCCTTCTATTGCCGTAAAAGCGGCCGAATTGCAAAGTGAAGAAAAAGCAGTGTATTTTATGCGCAAATTGCGCGAGGGACTTTTTCTGAGCAAAAAGAATATAGCGAAATGGGAAAATATAGCCGATGCTGCGAAGGAAGCCGGACTTGATGTAGGGCAATTGGAGAAAGATTATGAAAGTGCGGGTAAAATGATGTTTCAGGCAGATTTGAACCTGGCAAGGAAAATGGGCGTAAGGGGTTTTCCAACTATTTTTCTGCTTAACGAAGACGGAATGCAGGAATTGGTATATGGATCAAGACCCTATGATGCCTACGAAAATGCCATTAAAAAACTGCATCCTGAGGCCGTGAAGAATAAATATGCAAACGATTATGCACATTTGTTTTCTCAATTCGACACCATGACTGCAAAAGAGTTTTCAGTATTAAGTGGCATGCCCCGAAATGAAGTGGAGGGCTATTTGAACAAGTTGGTCAGCGAAGGAAAACTAAAACGATTTGATTCGAAAAACGGAGGCCTTTGGTCGACTAAATAAAAGAGAAATTGTTTTGAAAGTCGGGTATTATGCCCGGCTTTTTTTATTTGTATTTATCATATAACCCCTTGCCTTCGGCCAATAATAGGCACATTTTTTCCAATCTGTTTTTGCGGGTTTCTTCCCTTTTTGCAGAGGAAATAAATTCAATATATTCTTTTTGTTTATAGGGAGTCAGATTGTTCCAATTGGCATTTAATTTCTTATTCGATTCCAACAAAAGAAGAATTTCATTCGGCAATTCTCCCACAGGTTTGGGAGTCTCCTTTGGTAAAGCTTTTCCTTCTTTTTCATTCTGAATAGCCTCCTGAATATAGGCCATGATATCTTTTTCGTGGATCTGATTTTTATCCGTAAAACGCCATTGGCGCAAGGCTTTTGTTTTGCCTTCTGAGGCGGTAATCAGTACCTTTAACGGGTCTTTGAGAAATACGCCGTTGTAGAACCAAATGGCCGAGAAGTTTTTAAATCCGCCCGCACTTACTACGTTTTTACCGTTTAAACAAAAAACCGGCGCGCCCCATTTTACGGTTTCTTCCAATTCGCTTTTCCGAATAATTTGCAATAATAGGTCTACTTCATCTTTTCTGTTTTTCATATGTGGATGAATTTGGGACAAAGTTTAACCTATTTCGCCATAAAAATATCCTGTTTACGCATAAATTTTACAGCTGGGTTAACATATCTTAACACGATTCAAAAAAAATTGTATATTTGGATTTCAATAAACTACCCAACTATGCAGTTCAAGAAGCTCTCTGTACTTTTTATATTGGTTTTACTTTCATCTTTTCCGCTTTTGGCGCAATCGAATGCGGATGGAATGGAGGCTAAACGTTTCAACTATACCCAATTGGCTGAGGTGCCGCCTCGCGTTCCGGGTCAGCATCCCGAGGAAGGAAAATTGCCATATAATGCGCCCTGTGTCGATTGTGTGGAAGATATTTCGGCCAGGAAGGTGGATTATCGTTTATTCCGGGGCACAGGTTCAGATGCCGGATTGGTATATTCTCAATCGGGATATGGGGCCATACATATAGATAAAAATGGCGAATGGATCAGTATAGATCCGCGTTTACGTGCCATTGCTCCGGGTAAATATGGAGCACCGGATCAATATTTTCCGACCGAAATAGATTTTATAAATAAGTATAGCGCAATTAAAAATCCGTCCGGCACTTTTGTGTATAACCGCAAATTGCAATTATGGCATGTGTTCAACGGGCAAGAAAGTTTGTTGGCTGATGCCGATTATTCAAACTATACAGTGGGAGCCGATGGGGCCTATGTACAGAATATTTTCCCGGGCATAGATTTGGAAATGCGGGTTGGAATGGGAAATATTAAGACCAATTTTATTGTGAAAGAACGTCCGACCCTGGAATCGGGGAAATGGATAATCAGAGATGAGACCTTATTGCCTTCCGGTTGGAAAATGCAAGTTGAAGATGGGAATATTGAGGTACTTAATGGCAATAATGAAGTTGAATTTACCATAGACAGAGCCTTTGGATACGACAACTCGGAAAGATTAAACGGGGTTCAATTATTCGATTACAACATAGATGGTTCTGTGTTGGATTTAGAAATTTCCCTGGCCGACATAAGTGCTGCGGGCATGGTATATCCTTATATAATAGATCCATTAGTGAATTCGGCAGCTTCTTTGCCTCAGGCTTCTATCACCGGATCGGGATATGGAGCATCCTGTTTCACCGGATATTGTTCTTATAATTTGAATGTCCCTACTCCTCCCAATGCCGTATTGGTGGATGTGCTTTGGAGTTTTAACTATATCGCAACCGGATTATGTTGGTTGGATGAGGGGGCGGTGACCTTTCATACAGGATCCTGTATTAGTCCGAACCAGGCAGGTTATTACTGGTTTTGCAACAGCATAGGAGGCGGAACCTGTACAGGTAGTAATATTTCCATTTTTAATCATTTCAGTTCTTGTTTACCCGGGCCTTCTTGTACTTCTCAGAATCTGAATGTACAGATGCGTTTTTATCGCTGTTACAGCAGTGGTGCGGGTTGTAGTAATGCCTGTATTGCATCAGGATCTCCGTGGACTATGACCATAGTTGGGCGTACGGTTGAGCCAACGACCATAACGGCAAATGGAGCCTCTTCCGCAACGGTTTGTTCGGGTGCTCCGGTCGTACTTAATGCCAATGGTGCTTATGGTGTGCCACCTTATACTTATACCTGGAATCCGGGCAATGTAAATGGGAATCCGGTGACCGTTAATCCCACTTCGAGTGGAGCATATACGGTGACCATTACCGATGCATGTGGTATTACGGCCACTCAATCCGTAAATGTAAATGTATTGCCGGGACCAACACCTCCGGTATTGTCAAGTAACGGACCTTTATGTGTGGGTCAAACCTTGAATCTTACTTCGAATGTGGGAGGAAATATACATTGGAGCGGCCCGAACGGGTTTAGTTCGACTCTTCAAAATCCCGTAATTACGAATGTGGGCATAGCTGCTTCAGGCACTTATTCGGCTTATATAATCGGCGCCAATGGGTGTACCTCCACCGTTTCTACGGTAAATGTGGTGGTAAATGCCATTCCAGCCGCTCCGGTATTGGGTTCGAATAGTCCGGTTTGTGTAGGTCAGACCATAAATCTAACTTCGAATGCTGCCGGCATGCAATGGAGCGGACCAAACAGTTTCAGTTCCACGCTTCAAAATCCGACCCTGGCAAGCGCAACAGCAGCAATGGCGGGTGTATATTCGGGTTATTCGGTGGTTAACGGCTGTACTTCGGCGACCTCTACACATAGTGTAGTGGTGAATCCGCAACCGGTAGCTCCGACCATTTCCAGCAATAGTCCGATTTGTTCGGGTCAAACCTTAAATCTAACTTCCAATGCCGCTTCGGGCATGCAATGGAGTGGTCCCAATGGTTTTACAGCGACCACTCAAAATCCGTCTATCCCCAATGCAACTACGGCAGCATCGGGGACTTATTCGGCTTATGTAGCTACGGCAGGGTGTACATCGGCTACGGCCACAATAAACGTGGTGGTAAATACCACGCCGACTGCACCTACACTGGGCTCTAATAGTCCGCTTTGTGCCGGACAAACATTGAATCTAACCTCCAATGCGGTTGGAACGGTATGGAGCGGACCAAGTGCATATAGCTCGACCCAGCAAAATCCTTCTATAGGCAATGTAGCTACTACAAATGGAGGTACATATTCGGCCTATGTAGTGGCAAATGGGTGTACTTCTCAGACCTCCACGGTGAATGTGGTTGTTAATCCAGTTCCCGCGGCTCCAACCCTTACATCCAATACTCCGCTTTGTTCGGGTGATGATTTAAATCTGACTTCCAATTACGCTTCGGGTATGCAATGGACAGGCCCGAATGGCTTTAGTTCGACCCTCCAAAATCCGGTTATTAGTCCGGCCAATACTTCTCATACCGGTACCTATACGGCATATAATGTGGCATTGGGGTGTACTTCTGCCAATAGTACCGTACAAGTGAATGTAAATGCTATTCCGCCTACACCGGTTGCAACGGCAAATGGTCCGCTTTGTGCCGGTGAAACTCTGCAATTGAATTCGAATATGAGTAGTGGGAATAATTGGTGGGGCCCGAATGGTTTTACATCGACTATGCAACAACCCGGCTTTGCGAATGTGGGTGTAAATGCTGCGGGTACCTATAGTTTGGTCATCATTCAAAATGGTTGTAGTTCGGCTGTATCTACGGTGGACGTGACTATTTTAGCCGCTCCGGCCGCTCCTGTTTTATCCTCCAATAGTCCCGTTTGTGAAGGAGAAACGCTCGAATTATTTTCCGATCAGTCACTGGGATTGTATTGGTTAGGCCCCAATATGTGGGTGTCCACCGATCAGAATCCGCAAATTAGTCCCTCCAATACAAGTCACTCCGGAGCCTATTCCGCCGTTGTATATAATGGAACTTGTACCTCTGCCGTGGCGCAGATAAATGTTGTTGTGAATCCCATTCCGCCAACGCCTGTACTTACACCGCAACTTGAAGTATGTATAGGAAGTGATCTTCAGTTGAATGCACCCTCCGGAGCCAATTATCAATATTTTTGGAGTGGGCCAAACGGGTTCAGCAGCAATCAGCAAAATCCATCATTCCCGGTTACGGATATTTCTGCATCGGGTATATATAACCTGCTTATAGTCGCCAACGGATGTAGTTCCCAAATCGCAAGTACAAACGTGACCGTACTGAGCGGAGTTTCGGATTTGGTTACAGGAGCCGTTTGTAACGGAGAAATTTTTACGCATAACGGTATTAGCTATGCTACGCCGGGAACCTATACCCAGGTCTACCCCGGATCAAACGGATGCGATAGTACCATTTATATTCAGGTGAATCAATTGCCTTCGCCTATTGCCGGTTTCTTGGTTCCTTCAAGCGTATCGGCACTAAACCCTACCGTTACACTCAACGATAATTCCATAAACGGAATGGAGGTATATTATAACTGGGCAGGAGGCACTGTAAATGGGAATAATCCGACCATTACATTCCCGGGAGCAGGACTTTACGAGATAACTCAATATGTACAAAATGGAAGCTGTATCGATTCTACCGTGCGCACCGTAAACGTAGTGGCCGAATCCTATGTATTCATTCCCAATGCATTTACGCCTGGGAAAGATGATTTGAATGATAGCTTCAAACCTATTATTCCTTTGGTGGAACAATTTACCATGTATATTTTCAACCGGTGGGGCGAAATGGTTTACAAAAGCGATAATATTTATGAAGGATGGAACGGTGGCTTCCAAAATAGTCCCGATAAACTTGTAGAAAGTGGCGTTTATGTATACAAAATCAGCTATAAAGCCTTGGAAGGAAAATGGCAGGAACTATACGGACATGTAACCTTAATTAGATAAATAAAAAAAACCACAAAGTAGATTTGTGGTTTTTTTTATATCTGTGTGTAGATGAAAAAAATTACTTGATTTGTATGTTTTTCGAAGCCGGTTCGCTTACCTTGCGCGTCAATTCCAATTTCAAAATTCCATTTTCATAACTTGCTTCTATATCGTCTTCTTTGATTTCGGAAGGCAATGAAAAGCTTCTCTCGAAAGAAGATTTAGAGAATTCGCGACGCGTATATTTTTCGCTTTGCTCTTTTTTATTCTCTACATGTTCACCCTTAATTCTCAAAATGCGATTCTCTACCAAAATGCTGAATTCCTCTTTCGAAAAGCCGGGTACAGCCAATTCAATAGCATAGCCTTTTTCCGTTTCCTGAATATTTACAGGCGCTTTGAAACTATAAGGCATTTCGTTTTCGAAGAAATCCTCCATCAAACGATTAAATGGAGATAAGTTCTGTGTTTTAAATCTGATCGGATACATAATTTTAATATTTTTTACAGGGAAAGTTACAAATCTCATTCCATTGATAAAAATCTGACAAATAGTCGTTTAGGGCTAAACTATCCCGACAAAATGGCGTAAAAAAATCTTATTCAATGTCAATTTTTCAGGAAAGTAAAACGAGAAAGCAATTATAACTTTGTGGAGTAAAAAATAGGCTTTGTTTTGCGCGTATGAATCGCATTAAAGTCGCCCGCAAATTAGATGTAAAATTATTTTTGAAGGGTGTTTTTCGGGGAGCAGGAGCAATTTTTTTAAGAAAAAAGGGTTTTTAAAAAGCCTAAAAAAGGCTTACTGACCCCATATTTTTAGGAATAAAAAAGCCAATAGCGTCGAAAAATTATGTAAAATTGTGCTATGTATAACAAGAATTGGAAGTTCCGACTATTGCTCTGTATGAGTATTTGGGTAATGTCTTGCGGCAGGGCTCAGGTGAATACCGAACAAAGCGAAAAGCACACACTAATGCCCGGTGTAGCTGCCGAACGTACGGATTTATATTTAGCGCTCTTGCAGAACAAACGGGTGGGCGTTATCGCCAATCAGACTAGTGTAATTGGTAAGACGCATTTGGTCGACAGTCTCCTGGCTCTTGGGGTGAATATTGTGAAAGTATTCGGACCCGAACATGGCTTTAGAGGAAATCATGCCGACGGAGCTCATATCAAAAGCGAAGTGGATAGTAAGACCTCTTTGCCTGTGATTTCGCTCTATGGGCAGAATAAAAAACCAACGAGCGAACAATTGAAAGATATAGACATACTCCTCTTCGATATTCAAGATGTAGGATGTCGTTTTTATACCTATATCAGTACGATGAGCTATGCTATGGAAGCCGCAGCCGAGAAAGGAATTCCTTTTTTGGTACTCGATCGCCCGAATCCGAACGGTTTTTATGTAGACGGACCGGTATTGGAAAAAGGCTTCGAAAGCTTTGTGGGACTACATCCTGTGCCCATAGTGCATGGAATGACCGTGGGTGAATATGCGCAAATGGTGAATGGAGAAGGCTGGTTGAAAAATGGAATAAAATGCAGCCTGATTGTAATACCATGCCAAGCCTATACACACAAAAGTCTGTATCGCTTACCCATTGCTCCTTCTCCCAATTTACCCGGCATGGAAAGCATTTATTTATATCCTACCCTCTGTTTGTTCGAAGGTACCGATGTGAGCATAGGCAGGGGAACCGATAGGCCATTCGAATTGATGGGCGCGCCCTGGTGGAAGGCCGGAAATTATTCCTTTACACCCAAATCAATACCGGGCGTAAGCGATAATCCCAAATTCAAAAACACAACCTGCTACGGATACAATTTGCACGATTTTGCAGAGGTAGTAAGGGGCTTGCGGACCTTGTATATTTTTTGGGTAATCGATGCCTATCAAAATGCTCCGGATAAGTCCACTTTTTTCACCAGTTATTTCAATAAATTAGCCGGTACAGCCAAATTAAAAGAACAGATTATTGCCGGAAAATCTGAAGAAGAAATCAAAGCAAGCTGGAAACCCGGCTTGGATCAATTTAAGAAAATCAGAAAAAAATATTTATTATATCCTGATTTTGAATAAAATAAAAAATGGGAAACACAGATATTTTAAATTATATAAACGGCGAATTTGTTGAGCCTGTATCGGGTAAATACCTCGATAATATTGCACCTGCAACGGGAAAAATAAGCGGTAAGATTCCTGCTTCAGGCGAGGCGGATTGTGATCGGGCTTATGCGGCTGCAAGGGATGCATTCCCGGCGTGGAGTGCTATGCCGGCGCAGGAACGAAGTGCCATTTTATTGCGTTTGGCGAATCTGATTGAGGCCAATAAGGAAAAGTTGGCTATTGCCGAAAGCGAAGATTCCGGAAAGCCGCTTTGGCTTACACGCAGCGTTGATATTATGCGGGCATCGGCCAATATTAAATTTTTTGCCGAAAGTATATTGCATGTTTTTTCAGAAAGTCACGCCCTGCCCGGCGAAGCCATTAATTTCACCTTACGTCAGCCCATTGGCGTTGTGGCTTGTATTTCGCCGTGGAATTTGCCCTTGTATTTGTTTACATGGAAAATTGCACCCGCCCTGGCAACGGGAAATACGGTTGTTGCTAAACCGAGCGAAGTGACGCCGCTCACCGCTTATCTCTTTTCGCAACTTTGTGTGGAAGCCGGATTGCCTCCGGGGGTATTGAATGTATTGCACGGACATGGTGCCGAAATCGGAAAAGCTATGGTAGCGCATCCGGGAATTAAAGCCATTTCTTTTACAGGGGGTACAAGCACAGGGCGCGAAATTGCACGGGTTGCAGCCCCTATGTTTAAAAAATTAAGCCTGGAATTGGGCGGGAAAAATCCCAATATTATATTTAGTGATTGCGATTTTGACCAGGCAGTGAAACAATCCATTCGTGCTGCGTTTACAAATCAAGGTCAGATTTGCCTCTGCGGAAGCCGCATTTTTGTAGAAAGAAGCATCTACGAAAAATTTAAAACAGCATTTGTGCAAGAGGTGAAAAATATTAAAGTGGGGAATCCTATGGATGATGCCCATTTTATGGGAGCCATGGTCTCCGAAGCCCATTTAGAAAAAGTATTGCATTATATAGAACTGGCGAAGGAAGAGGGTGGAAAAATCCTTTGTGGAGGGAATCGTTTGCGTTTGAACGATGAATGGGCCGGTGGGTTTTATTTGGAACCAACGGTTATTGATGGTTTGGCGGCAGATTGTCGTACCACCACCGAAGAAATTTTCGGACCGGTGGTCACCATCACACCCTTCGATAGCGAAGAAGAAGCACTCCAATTTGCCAATGGGACGGAATACGGACTGGCAGCCATGGTGTGGACATCCAACCTTTCACGGGCGCATCGCGTAGCCGAAAAACTGCAATCGGGAATCGTGTGGATCAATTGCTGGATGCTGCGAGATCTGAGAACCCCGTTTGGGGGAGTGAAACAGAGTGGGGTAGGACGCGAAGGCGGCTGGGAAGCACTACGCTTTTTTACGGAAGCCAAAAATGTCTGCATAAAGTATAGCTGAAACTAAAACTGATTAAAAACAAGCCCGTTAAAACAGGAAAAATTATTCTTGCTCGAGCTCTTTTTGTTGCAATCTATACCACTTAATACCGCTGTTGAGCTCGTTTCCTACTATTAGCGACATACAGTTTACATAGATAAAAACCAGTAAAATCGGAATGGTGCCTATGGCGCCGTAAATGCTGTTGTAGCGATCGAAATTGCTGAAGAAAAAGGATACTCCCCAGGATGCCAAAAGGGCAATTATGGTGCTCAATAATGCCCCGGGAGAAAAGAAGCGCGGGCGGTATTTACGTACAGGCACCACCAGATAAAAGAGCGACATGGATGCATATACCAAAGAAAAAAGTATAATGTATTTTGCGCTATTCAGGACGATTAGATTCCACCATACATTTTCTTGAGGTTGCAATTGTCCTAATATCAGATTGGATGTAGCAAAAATAAAAATCAGAAGCGTAATGAGCAGGAACAGGGTCAGAAGCATTAAAAAGGAAATGCCTCTTAATTGTGCATTACTGCGGGTTTCGGTGATATTGGCGCTGGTATTCATAGCCCGTATCAATGCCATTAAACCGTTCGTACTGAAATAGGCGGCAAATACCACAGATACGGAAAGTAAGCCCTTATTGCTTTGTAATACAACATGCGCAATGGTGTCGTACAGAAGAGTACTCACCTGCGGAGGCATAATGGCGCTGTATATATTGAGCAGTTTATCCTGAAAACCTTCAATGGGAATAAAGGGAATAAGCGTACATAGAAAAAGTAGGGTGGGAAAAAGAGCCATGAAAAAAGTAAATGTAGCAGCTGCTGCACGATCCCGAATCGAGTTTTCGGTCAGACCCACATAGAAAGTGCGTACTACATAATAAATGGGAATCCCCTCGAAACCGGGGAGACTGCGCTTTTTCATTTGCATGAGAAACATGCGCACTAAGGGTATTTTTAATATGTATCGGCTGAAGTATTTCAGCATAATTATATGGCTTTCAGACTCAAGTCGAGACTTTTGATGCTGTGGGTCAGAGCGCCAACCGAAATGAAATCTACACCACTTAAGGCATATTCCAATATATTGTGCTCGGTAATACCTCCGCTGGCCTCTGTTTCATAACGACCTTTTATTTTATTTACCGCTTTTTCTACATTGGCCGGCGTGAAATTATCGAGCATAATCCGATCTACACCTCCGTGTTTTAAAACCGTATCTAATTCGTTAAAGTCTCTTACCTCAATTTCTATTTTAAGCGATTTTTTATGCTTTTTTAAATAGGCATTAATCTTGTCTATGGCATTGGGAATACCCCCCGCGAAGTCGATATGATTGTCTTTGATCATGATCATATCATATAGGCCGAAGCGGTGATTGTATCCACCGCCAATGCGAACCGCTTCTTTTTCTAAAAAACGAAGCAAAGGCGTGGTTTTACGGGTATCGAGCAAACGGGCTTTGGTGGGTTTTATAATTTCGGATAAAGCATTGGTCTTGGTGGCAATGGCACTCATGCGCTGCATTATGTTCAATACGGTACGCTCCATGCTGAGTATACTGCGCGAACTGCCCTCTACTATAAATACTTTATCGCCTTTTTTTACTTTAGTCCCATCGGGAATAAGCAATTCAACTTTCAGATTTTTATCGTATAAACGAAACAATTCCTCGGCTATAGAAACACCGGCAATAATACCCGGTTCCTTCACCAATAATTGCGCCTTACCCTTGGCATTGGCAGGAATGGTGGCTAAACTGGTATGATCTCCATCGCCAATATCCTCTTGCAAAACACGGGTTAGAAAGTCTTTTAGTGCATCCATTTCGAAATGATTTGCACGAAGATACCAAAAATTCGCCTATTCTTTCTCGATTTTAAAACTGTGGATAAGGTCCGAACTGCCCTCTTTTCTGAAATAAACAGTTACCCTCCAAGTCTGACCTTTGCTGCTTAAATTTCCAATGATGAATTTGGAATTGGCCGCCTCACTTTTGTGTTTTTGAGTAAATGTGGCGGGTTTAATCTTGGCAAAAAAATCTCTTACCATTATTGTAGCCTGCGATTTGCCATACATGCCTTCTTTTTCATCCATCTCAAGCTCCACATTGTTCGCGAAATACGCGCTCAAAGCCTCTGCATCATTCTTCGAAAGTGCATCCGAAACTTGTGCAATTTGGGCTTGCATACTAAAGGTGATGAATAAAAGAATAAAAAGTGAAGTGATTTTTTTCATTATTTTAGTTGCTTGTTAGTTACTTTGTAATCTTATGCTAATTGAATTATTGTCTTTAGGAAAAACACAGGACGAAGAAATACAACGTCTTCTTCAATCATATCACAAAAAGCTTGCCAAATATGGGAAATTTATTTCAATTGAAAAAGAGGTGGGCGGACTTAAAAAGAATCATGGACAGACCGAAAGAAAGGAAATTGAAGGCCGGTTTATTTTAGATTATATTAAGACTGAAGATTATGTGATTTTGCTCGACGAAAACGGGAAAGCCTATAACTCCGAAAAATTTGCCGCACATTTGCAAAAATGCCTCAATAAAGGCGGAAAGAGAATTTTGTTTATCATAGGCGGTCCATACGGCTTCTCGGAAAAAGTATACCTTAGAGCTAATGAAAAATTGGCTCTGTCAGAAATGACTTTTACCCACCAAATGGTGCGCCTCTTTTTTACCGAACAACTCTATAGAGCTTTTACTATTTTAAATAATGAACCCTATCACCATAGTTAAATGACGCAATTCAAGAATATTATTTTCGACCTGGGTGGGGTGATTCTACCCATTGATTATAGCAAAATTATAGAGGGGTTTACTGCCATGGGTGGCCCTGCTGCAAGCGAGTTATACCAACAAGCTAAACAAGACCCTCTCTTCGATGCACTGGAAACAGGTAAATTGTCGGGCCCCGAATTTCTAACCCGATTGCAAAGCTATTTCCCCAATCATAGTCACGCCGATATTTTGAATGTATGGAATAGTATGCTCGGACAAATGCCGGCAAATAGACCCGCTCTGCTGGCTAAGGTGGCTAAACAATTTCGCATTTTCCTGCTCAGTAATACCAATGCTTTGCATCAAGCAGCTTTCGAAAAACAATGCAAAGAAAGTCTGGACCAAAATCTGACCGATTGGTTCGAAAATACCTATTATAGCCATATCGAAGGCTTTCGTAAACCCGATATCGCTATTTTTCAATTGGTCCTTCTCGAAAATAATCTCAATCCCCACCAAACGCTTTTTATCGAAGATAGTTTCCATAATGTACAAGGCGCATTGCAGGCACAAATCCCTACCCTCTACCTCAAGCCCGAATTGAAAATAGACCTGACAACTTTATTCGATTCGGATGGACGTTTATTGGAAGCCATTGCAGAACCCCTAATTTTATACCCATGACACATAATTTAAGCCTGACCGATTGGCAGGAAGAAGTAGATAAATGGATCAAATCCTACGGCGTACGCTATTTTTCGGAACTGACTAATATGGCTGTTTTAACCGAAGAAGTGGGCGAACTGGCGCGCATTATGGCCCGAAAATATGGCGACCAATCTTTTAAAGAATCGGAAAAAAATGCCGATTTGGGCGACGAAATGGCCGATGTTCTATGGGTTCTTATCTGTCTCGCCAATCAGACCGGAGTCGACTTGCAGGATGCCATGAAAAAAAATTTCGAAAAAAAAACCAAACGCGACGCCGATAGACATAATCAGAATGATAAATTGAAATAATATGGATTTTATTATAGAGCAAATTATTGCTCAACACAACTTTAAACCCAATCATATTGAACAGGTTCTGAAACTCCTCCAAGAGGGTGCAAGTATCCCGTTTATTGCCCGATACAGAAAGGAAATGACCGGCTCTATGGATGAGCTGGATATAGCGAAAATTCAAAAGGAGTTTGCACGCCTCACAGAACTGGAAAAAAGGCGAACTTATATATTGGAGCAGGTAAAGGAATCCGGAAATTTGACCCCGGAATGGGAAAACGCAGTGAAAAAAGCAGTTCTGCTTAGCGAACTGGAAGATTTATACCTGCCTTTTAAACCTAAAAAAAGATCGAAAGCACAAGCCGCTATAGAAGGAGGATTGGAACCTTTGGCCCGAAAAATTTTTCAATCTGACCTGCCCAAACCCGAACAAGAGGCCGCCAAATACATCAATGCCCAATTTCCCACCGTCGAAGCCGTAAAAGAAGGCGTAATGGAGATTTTGGCCTTGTGGATTTCGGAGGATCAGAATATCCGTAAATATCTGCGCGATGTATTTATGAAACACGGCATTTTTTCTTCAAATAAAAAAAGAGGAAAGAGGGAAGGAGAAGAAGTATATGCCGATTATTTCGATTATACTCAGGTTTGGCATCGTATGCCTTCTCATCGTTTGCTGGCTTGCCTGCGGGGCGAAAGAGAAGCTTTCCTGAATGTGAAAATCGGCATAGACAGCGAAAGAACTATCCCTTATTTACAAAGGCGTTTTTCGCGTTCAACCCGAATATGGACCGATGAAGCCTGCGAAAAAGCCTATGATAAAATTCTGCAGCCGCATTTCGAAAAAGAATGCCTCGAACTGGCAAAAGAGAAAGCCGACCTGGAAGCCATTGCCGTTTTTGGATCGAACCTGAAACAACTACTCCTGGCACCACCCCTGGGGAATAAACGCATTATGGCTATAGATCCGGGATTTAGAACTGGATGTAAGGTGGTTTGCCTCAACGAACAAGGCGATTTATTGCATAATGAAACCATTTATCCGCACCCACCCCAAAAGGAAACAGCACAGGCTATGAAGAAAATTCGTAGTCTCGCCGAAGCCTATAAAATTGAAGCCATCGCCATCGGAAACGGAACGGCCGGAAGGGAAACAGAGGATTTTATTTCGCGCATCGTATTCCCCGAAAAATCGGATTTGCAAGTGTTTGTTGTCAGTGAAGCCGGTGCCAGTATATACTCAGCCTCCGCTATCGCACGCGAGGAATTTCCACAATACGATATTACCGTGCGCGGAAGCGTAAGTATAGGCCGAAGACTGATGGATCCATTGGCCGAATTGGTGAAATTGGATCCCAAATCTATAGGTGTGGGACAATACCAACACGATGTGGATCAAAATCTGCTCAAAAGCGAACTGGATGCCGTTGTGATGAGCTGCGTAAATGCGGTAGGCGTAAATGTAAATACCGCAAGCAAATGGCTCTTGCAATATATATCGGGTCTGGGTCCGCAATTGGCCGGGAATGTGGTGGAATACAGAGAGAAAAACGGACCCTTTACTTCGCGCGAAGCATTGAAAAATGTGCCCCGCATGGGACCTAAAGCATACGAACAATGTGCGGGATTTCTACGTATTCCGAACGCCTCAAATGTGCTCGATAATAGCGCTGTGCATCCCGAAAAATACCATATCGTGCAAAAATGGGCAAAAGATCTTAAGGTGAATGTAGAGGATTTACTGGCAAGGGAAGAATGGAGAAATAAAATAGAACTCGAAAAATATATTGATACCCAAACCGGTATGGAAACCTTACAGGATATTATGAAGGAATTGGCCAAACCGGGCGCAGACCCCAGAGCAGCTATACGCATTATGGAATTTGATAAAAATATACGCCATATCGAAGACCTGCAAGTGGGTATGATTCTTCCCGGTATTGTGTCTAATATCACTAATTTCGGAGCCTTTGTGGATATAGGAGTGAAACAGGACGGATTGGTGCACCTGTCGCAAATGGCAAATAGGTTTATTAAAGATCCCAACGAAGTTGTGCAGCTGCAACAACAAGTGAAAGTGAAAGTTCTTGAAGTGGATATAGCCCGAAAACGGATTAACCTAAGTATGAAAATTGATAAATAAGTCACGGAATGTCAGGGAGAAAACTTGCAACGAAAAGGAGGAATTGAAGTGCCTATTTGTTGACTTGACCGAAATTGAATACCTTAGAGCAAAAAATATAATTTAGTTTTTATGAAGACTGTATTGATTACAGGAGCAACAAGCGGAATTGGAAAGGCAACGGCAGAACTCCTTGCCGAGCATGGATATAGATTAATCTTATGCGGTCGCAGAGCAGAAATATTACAAGAATTAAGTAAGAAATTGAGCCGTAAAACAGAAGTGTTTACCCTCTGTTTCGATATCAGCAGACGCTCTGAGGTCCAAAATGTTTTTATGAGCCTCCCCGAAAATTATAAGGAGATAGATATTTTGATCAATAACGCCGGAAATGCACACGGCTTTAGTGAAATCCAAGATGGCGATTTGGACGATTGGGAAAATATGATCGATATAAACGTGAAAGGATTACTTTTTATTACGAAAGAAATCCTTCCGGGTATGATTGAAAGAAATCACGGACATATTATTAATATTGGTTCTATTGCCGGTAAAGAAGTATACCCGAAAGGAAATGTGTATTGCGCCAGTAAATTTGCCGTAGATGCCATAAATCGAGGTATGCGCATGGATTTGAATGCCTACAATATCCGTGTGGGTGCCATCAATCCCGGATTGGTTCAAACCGAATTCTCTTTGGTACGTTTTAAAGGAGATGAAGAACGCGCCAAGCAATCGTATAAGGGATTTAAACCCCTTAAACCGGAAGATATAGCCGATATTATCCGCTTTATGCTGGAAGTACCCGAACATGTGAATATTGCGGACTTAACCGTATTGCCATCCGCTCAGGCCGGACCCGGATTGGTGCGCAAAAAATAAGATTAAGTAATTATTAAGTTTAACAATATGAAGCCCTTTTCCTCCCTTTATGTGTAAACTTGTATTGAATTTGACGAGTATAAATGAATCGTAAATTTTCCCTCTTTGTAGGAATTCTCCTCTTTTTTTTGAACGCAGGATGTAATTCTTCAAGTAAAACTAAGGATATGAAAGAAAGCCCTGTCAGTGTATCGGATCCCCATTCCTTCAGCATGCCGGAAGAGGCTAAGGTGAAGCATTTGCATCTGAACCTCGAGGTAGATTTCGAGCGAAATAAACTGAGAGGTTATGCCGAATATGATATTGAAACAGCCAAGGATGCTACGGAAATTATTTTCGATACGAAAGGATTAATTATTTCTAAAATCTTGCTCGATGCAGATACAAATCCGGCCGTTTTTCGTACCGAAATTCCCGATGATATTCTGGGCACTGCTTTGGTGGTTAAGATTAAAGAGAATACGCGTAAGCTGCGTATTTACTACGAAACTTCTCCCGATGCCGCGGCCTTGCAATGGATGAAAGCCGAACAAACCCTTGGCGGAAAACAACCCTTTTTGTACACCCAATCTCAAGCTATTCTCTGTCGCACATGGATCCCGATCCAAGATAGTCCCGGTATTCGTTTTACCTATAGTTCCGAAATTAAAGTTCCGGTCGGATTAATGGCATTAATGAGTGCCGAAAATCCACAAGTAGTTTCTCCAGACGGTATCTATACACACAAGCAAAATAAACCCGTTCCCGCCTATTTGATGGCATTGGCCGTGGGAAATTTGCATTTTCATAATTACGACGATAAAACCGGTGTTTATGCCGAACCCGAACTGCTGAAAGAGGCAGTTTATGAATTCGAAGATACACACCAAATGTTGCACAGCGCCGAGAAATTATACGGAGGGTACGACTGGGGACGCTTCGATATTTTGGTATTACCACCCAGCTTCCCATTCGGAGGCATGGAAAACCCTTGTCTTACTTTCGCCACACCAACCATTATTGCAGGAGATAAATCTCTAGTCTCTCTCATTGCACACGAATTGGCCCATAGCTGGAGCGGGAACCTGGTTACCAATAAAACATGGAACGATTTCTGGCTCAATGAAGGCTTTACGGTTTACCTCGAACGCCGTATCATGGAGGAAATTTATGGGAAAGATTATGCCGATATGCTGGCCGTTTTAGGCTATAGCGACCTTGAGGAAAGTATGAGCCAAATGCTGGCCGATAATCAGTCCGATGATACCAAACTTAAACTTAACCTGGAAGATAGAGACCCGGATGATGGTATGACCGATATTGCCTACGAAAAAGGCTATTTGTTCCTGATTTGTCTCGAAAACGCCGTAGGCCGCGAACGCTTCGATGCTTTTGTGAAAGGATGGTTCGCCGAAAAAGGATTTAAAGGTGCAGATACAGAAGAGTTTTTACACTATTTATACGCCCATTTAATTCCGGAAAATTCGGAAGAATATAAACGCGTATTGCCCCTGAATTGGATCTATGAGCCCGCCTTGCCCGAAAATGCCATTATTCCTGTATCTCAACGATTTAATCGCGTCGCAGCAATGTCGGAACAAGCTGTGTCAGGAGATTTCCCACCCTCGGATAGTACCCGAAAATGGACCAGTCATGAGTGGACTTATTTCCTGAAAGCCTTGCCGGAAGATAAGCTGAATATAGCTACTATGGCGGCATTGGACGAATCATATCAATTCAGCAATTCGGGAAATAATGAAATCTTATTTGTCTGGTTTATGCATTCGGTGCGCCTGGGATACGCTACTGCTTATCCGGCATTGGAAAAATTCCTTATGAAAGTAGGACGGAGAAAATATGTGAAACCCCTGTATGAAGAAATGATGAAACAGGAAGCCACTGCCGCTATGGCCAAAGAAATTTATGCCAAAGCGCGGAATGGATATCACGCGGTTACTTATCAAACTATAGATAAAATTATTAATTATTAAATATTAAATAAAATGAAAATCCTTGTACCGGTAGATTTTTCAGGAAATAGTGGCCATGCGGCCGAACAAGCCATTTTATGGGCAGAAGACAGCGGGTCGGAACTGAAGTTTTGCTATGTTTCGCAGGTACTTACACCCACCGGTTCGATCACTTACGGCGTACCGGTAGAAACGCAAGCCGAACACCTCGAATCACGCGAAAATGATTTGAAAAAAATGATCGAACCTCTGCTCGAAAAACATAAGGTGAGCAATAGAGTTAAGTATTCCTATATAGCCGTAAATAATGCCGTTAATTCGGACGGAATTGTGCAATTGGCCAATGAATGGAATGCGGATATGATTGTAATGGGAAATAAAGGAGAGTCGAATGTAGCTACTAAAATTTTTGGTTCTACAACTACCTCTGTTCTCGATAAATCCGAAATTCCCGTGTGTACCATTCCCACCGGAAGCCTACGCAGCAATTGGAAAAAAATCGGCATAGGTACAGATCTGATTACGGTCGAAAGAGATATTGTAAAGAATGCAAATGTGCTGGGTAAATTGGCCGTGGATTTTGACCTCATATATGTACACCCCGTTTTCCCCGAAAAAGTTTCTATGGATAGCTTCTCTCCCGAAAAATTATGTAGCGAATTGCATAATCAGACCGGCTTTGCTTTTCATTGGACTCCCATTAAAACCGAGAAAGAAAACGATATCAGCGGGGGAATTGACAGCTATATCGAAGAGAAAGATCCCGATGTGTTGATTATGTTTTATACCCGACGCAATTGGTTCGAAAAACTAATCGATACCAGTATGACCAAGTCTATGATTTTGAGTAATAAAGTTGCCGTTTTAAGCATAAAACGCAATCCTAAAATTGCGTAATTAGCATTATAGATATTAAAAATCCTCCTTATTTCTTTAAGGAGGATTTTTTTTGAAATTTTTTTCGATTAAGGTCTGACCAATTCATACATGGCTACAGCCCCCGCTGCTGCAACATTCAGAGATTCAATTTTCCCGAACATGGGAATTTTGACACGCTGCGTACAGAATTTTAAATGCTCGGGCGCTATACCCGTTTCCTCTGAGCCCAATAATAAGGCCATTTTGTCGCTGCGCTTAATATCGTACAAGGAATGTTCGGTTTTTTCGGTGCAAGCAACAACTTCAAATCCTTTGTCGGTAAGATATTTTATGGTATTTCGTAAATGCGAACTACGGGCTATTTTTATGAGATTAAGCGCACCCGCACTCGATTTTACTGCATCGGCACCAATGCGCGCAGCCCCTTTGGTAGGCACGATTACCGCCTGAAATCCCGCACATTCGGCTGTCCTGCATAAGGCTCCGAAATTACGTACATCGGTGATTTTATCCAGTACCAAAATCATCGCTTTGCTATTGTTCGCCAATACCTCATCAATACAAGCTTCGGCTTTTAAAAGTTCAATCGGACTCAAAAAGGCAACTATGCCCTGATGATTTCCCCTAACGGTTCGATCTAGTTTTTCGACCGGCACTTCTTGTATTATTATCTCCGAAGCCTTACATAATTTCTCAATTTCGGCTACATTATATCCCGATAAACCCTTCTTCATAAGTACTTTTTCGGGCTTTTCGCCGGCTTTTAAGGCCTCTAAAACGGGATAAATCCCGTAAATGGTGTCTTTATTCTCTTGCATCGAGGCAAAGGAACTGCAAAATTTGTGCTTCACCAAAAATATTTTGCATTTGCAAATCAGCGATTTGAGAGAAAAGTACATTTTTTTTTTGAGAAAGTGTTTGTGAATTAGAAAAGTGAATGTATATTTGCAGCCCGAAATCAATTGACGGCCCATTCGTCTATCGGTTAGGACATCAGATTTTCATTCTGAAAAGAGGGGTTCGATTCCCCTATGGGCTACAAAATTTAAAAACAGGACCTTAGGTTCTAAAAAAACAAGATTATGGCAAATCACAAGTCTGCAATCAAAAGAACCCGTTCGAATGCTGCCAAAAGAGCACGCAATCGTTACCAACATAAAACTACACGTACGTTTATCAAACGTTTGAAATCTCTTACGACGAAACCTGAAGCGGAAGCTCAATTGAATCAGGTTATTTCTATGGTCGATAAATTGGCCAAAAGAAATATCATTCACGATAATAAAGCTGCGAACTTGAAAAGTAAGCTTACTAAATTTGTAGGAAGTTTGAATTAATTTTTACGCTTTTTAGACTATATTAAAGCCTGTCTTAACCCGACAGGCTTTTTTTATGTCTGCCTACGAAAACAAACCAATCCGCAATTGGGTGCGCGAAGACCGACCCAGAGAGAAATTGATGTCTAAAGGACACCATGCATTGAGTGATGCCGAATTGCTGGCCATACTCATTAATACCGGAACCAAAGGTCAAAGCGCTATTCAGCTCGCTAAAAATTTGATGCAGCTGGCCCAGGATAATCTGGTCGAATTATCCCGCCTCGATTTACATGATATAAGAAAGATTAAAGGTATAGGCGAAAAAAAAGCGATTGTTATTCTTGCTGCGCTCGAACTGGGAAATAGACGTCGTATGGCCGGTGCCCTCGAAAGAGCCCAAATCAGCAGCTCTAAAGATGCATACGAGTTCATTAGTCCGCTCCTCTCGGATAGTAAAACCGAAAAATTTGTCGTTCTCTACCTGAATAGAGCCAATAAAATTATAACGCACCGACTTCACTCATCCGGTGGTTTGACCGGAACGGTGGTGGATATTAAACTGATTCTAAAAGAAGCTATTATGCATAGCGCATGTGGAATTATTATGGCCCATAACCACCCCAGCGGAAACCTTCAACCTAGTCACAACGATAAACGTCTTACCCAAAATATGAACGAATCGGCAATGCTTATGGATGTGGTCCTCTTCGATCACCTGATAATTACTGGCGATAATTACCTTTCCTTTAAAGATGAAGGCCTACTCTGAAGGCTTATTGCATTGCTCCTCGGGCATAGCGCCACATAAGCCGCAGGCTTCCCCGTCTTTATTGAGCATTGGATTCTGACTGGCACAAGTACCCGCAAATTTCCCGTTTTTCTTGAAAATTAATTTCACCGCTATGCCCGCAAATGCTAAGCCCAACATTGCTAAGGTTAATCCTAATGTTACTAATAATGTCTTGTCCATTTTTTCTTTTAACTTTGACAAAGTTACGATTTTAATACGCTATTTCCTTATATTTTAACATACGTTTTGGTGATTACAGCAGCTCGAATTCGACAAGAAATATGGCAGAATATGCCTCGGCAAGAATGGGATATCCTCGTAATAGGAGGTGGGATTACCGGCGCCGGTATTGCGTTGGACGCTGCATCGAGGGGATTGAAAGTGGCCCTGGTCGATATGCACGATTTTGCCTCCGGTACATCGAGCCGAAGTACCAAATTGATACATGGCGGACTCCGTTACCTGAAAAATTTTGAATGGGGGCTCGTGCGCGAAACCGGAATCGAAAGAGCTATAGCCTTTAAAAATGCCCCGCATTTGGTTAGACCCGAACCCATGCTTTTGCCCGTACTGAACGGTGGATCTATGTCGCGAAATGCCATTTCACTAGGCGTTTGGTTCTATGATTTTTTGGCCGATGTGCCCCGAAAACAAAGAAGAATAATGCTCGATAAACAGGAATGTCTCGCTAAAGAACCCCTGCTGAATAAAGACCTGGTGAAAGGCGCCGCACTCTATCACGAATATAGAACCGATGACGCCAGACTCACCATTGAAGTCCTTAAAACCGCCCGAAACCACGGTGCAGCCGCACTAAATTACGCAAAAGCCGAAAAACCTATTTTCCAAAATGGGAAAATTGTCGGATTTTCTATTCAGGATATGCTCTCGGAGCAAAAAATGGAACTGAAAGCAAAAGTGGTCATTAATGCCGCCGGACCCTGGGTAGACCAAGTCAGAATTGCCGCACAAAGTCTTAATGATAAACGCCTGGTCTGGTCTAAAGGCGTACACCTCGTTTTTTCTAAGAAAAAATTGAATGTTAATCAAGCTTGCTACGTAGACGTTTTACCACAGAAAGGACGTATGATTTTTATTATCCCGCGCGATGAATCTACTTATGTGGGAACTACGGATACTTTTTTCCCCAGCCCGGATAATCCGGATGTGACCCTGGAGGATGTACATTACCTGCTCGATGCATTGAATGCGGTTCTGGATATACCTAAATTGGAAATGAAGGATGTTCAAAGCTCTTGGAGCGGACTCAGGCCTCTGATTCATCATGCCGGAAAACCAAGTAGCGAACTCTCCCGTAAGGATGAAATTTTTGTCTCGGAAAACGGACTAATCACTATAGCCGGCGGAAAATTGACCGGCTACCGTAAAATGGCACAAAGAACGGTTGATAAAGCCATAGACTTAGGCCAATTGCCCAAAAGTAAAAGCCATACAGCCCAAATTGTATTGCAGGGCGGACATATAAATGGATCCCTGGATGCCTATATCTACCAGAAAACGGAAGAATGTACCCAAATTCCATGCGAATTTAAACAGGTGGAACGCCTCGTGTTTAAATATGGAAGCGAAATCGATAAGATTATTGAAATGGCATACACGCTCTATAACGCCGATAGAAGTTTGACTGCTCCACTCCTCATGGCAGAAATTCAATATGCCATTGAACAGGAATTTGTGCAGTGCCCGGCCGATTTCTATATACGCCGCACCGGAATGCTTTATTTTTATCGTGATGAAATTCCCATGCACCAAAAATTATATGGATCTTTTATGCAAGAAAAATTGGGATTGCAAACTGATCAATTCACCGAAAAACAGGCAGAAATGAAACAGACTTTTCATGATGCCCTTAGCTTTGTTTCATGACCCGAAATAAGAAATATCTTACCCGCGCTGCCATCGCCCTGTGGATTACATCCCTGACCATACTCCTTGTTTTCAAGGTGATGAATAATAGATACTTCAGCCAAGAAGCTATTTCGAAAAGAATTACGCATTTGTTTCAAGAACAGGAACGCAGGCACGAAGATTTGGTTTTTAAAGTTGAAAATGATCTGATCCCATCACTGAATAAAAAACAATTACCCGTTTCTGATTATGCATATTGGCTCGATTTGTATTCACGTACCAAAATCGGAGTTTTCGTATATAGATCGGATAGCCTGATTTATTGGAATAATAGCCAGATTTCTGTCGATAGACAATATGTTTATAATATCTATAATGCCGTTTTGGTTTTTAAAAAACGTGCTATCTATACCTCTAAAACTTTTCAATCGGGAAATTATAGAATATTGTTGCTTTCGCAATTGCAGGAAAATAAAGCCTTGCCCTCCGCTTCGCCACGTTTCGAATTCGATCCTAAATATAGAATACCACCCGAAGTGCAATTGGTCGATAACGAATTTTCCGGCGAATACGGTAAGGTATATCCGCTGACTTCTATTTCGGGCCAGGAAGTCGCACGTTTCTTTATTCCTGATGAATATACCAAAGGAAATCAAATGTGGGAAAATTTTCTGCTCGGGTTTTGCGGATATATGTTTTTACTCATTGGCATAATTGTACAAGCCCGTATCAAAAAACCGCATTGGCAGGGACTTTATTCTTTGTTTGTGGTGCTGATTTCGGCTTTATACCTCTATCTGGATGCTACTTATAATATAAGTGGAAAGAATTATGAAGTCGGACTTTATGATTCCAGCCTCTATGCCAGTGGAACTCTAATCCCTTCTTTGGGAGATTTCTTCAACTGGATTTTGTCTTTTGCTATCTGGTCCTTTATGTTTTTCTTGTACAGTATACGCTTTGTCGGACGAAAATATTATGCCTATTTTCAAAATAGGAAATGGGTGTATTGGCTGTTCGGACTGATTTCTATATCATCTATTATTCCGCTTTATTTAGTGCCTAATTATCTGATCCAAAACTCGACTCTGGCTTTGGATTTTAATTATATTACTTATTTCAATTTAACAAGCCTGGCCGGAGTAGCCATTATGCTTTTTGCCTTGATGGGATATTTGCTTACGAATGTTTCCGGATCCTATTTTGTAATGCGCAATAAAGGCTCCTGGCTTTTGTTTATTTTGGGTAAAACCTGCGGCTTTTTAGCCCTGTTTTTTATTCTGAAACCTCCCTTTTTCGATATGCTGCTCATTTTGCTCTATTGTGCGCCTATGAGTGCTTATTTGCTGGTTTATTTTAAGAAAAATAACCGCTATTTATCCGACTTCTTTCTCATCTTCGCAGCAGTTTGGTCTGCCCTTTTTATAGGCTATTTTTTGGTTAAAAATACGGTGGAAAAACGTAAGGTGGAAGCCTCTTTTTATGCCGATAAAATTTCGGGACAATCGGACCCCGCCGCTTCTTTTTATTTTCAAAATGCCGCCCAATCTTTTGCTGGCGACAGCCTTATGCAAAATTTATTGCTCGATGCCAAAGAAAAGTCTAAACTGGAAGAAGTGCTGGACCTCGCAATAAACCAGCATTTTAGCGGTTATTGGAATAATTACAGTATACTCACTTTTTATAAAGATTCTTTTAAAATTGAACCACATGATTCCCTGATTTTTGAACGTTTCGAATCGCTCTTGTTTAAATCTGTTGGCGGAGATTACGGACAATTTAGTCCCCTCTATTCCGATAGCAATTATTGGAAATTTATCGGAAAATTGCCCGTTGATGTTGGCCTGCCCAATAAAGGGAATTTGTACCTGGTCTTCGAAACCAAAAAATATATGGGACAAACCGGACTCCCCGAATTCTTAATCCGACGTCCTTATTACCTCGAAACTCTACAAAAAGGATTCTTCACCGGACGCTATGTAAACGGCATCCTCGTCGATAATTCGGGATATGGAAATATGCCCCTTTTTCTGAATGAAGAGAATTTAAGCCTCCTGAAGGATACAGAATTCGGACATGTTACGTATTTTACTCAAGGCAATGAAGCCATTGTGGTCGTAGATGCAAAATCGAATAGCAGCTCTTATCTGAATACGGTTTCTATTCTGTTTCTGGTCATCCTTATCTTTATCAGTATCCTGCGATGGTTTACGGTTAAATTTATTCCTGCACGCAAATATATTTCGCTGGGTAGTCAGTTTCGCTTTTTTGTAATCGCGACGATTACGGTGACTTTTGTATTGCTTTTGGTCAACTCTATTTTCTTTACCCGACAAGTTATCCTGGATCAGGACCGGAAATTTTTTGCCAAAACAAGCGAACATATCCAATCGCAAATTGAAGGAATTGATTGGGACAAATTTTCGGATATCCGATCGGAATTTCTCGACCAATTGGAGAGTAAATTGTCGACCATAGCTTCCCGAAATCGGATTGAGATTAACTATTATTCCGCTAGGGGACACCTCCTCTACAGCTCAAGACCTGAAATTTTCAGGGAACAATTCCGCGCTAATGTCATAGAACCCCGGGGACGAATTGCGCTTATGGAAGGGACACATTCCTTTTATTTTTTAAAAGATCAAATCGGAGATATTGAGTATACCTCAGTCTATTTGCCTATCTATTCGGAACAACAAAACTTAAAGGGTTATGTGGAAATTCCCTTTTTCTCCGAAAATGCCAAAAGAAATACTGAATTGTCTTTTTCTATAAATCAGATTGTGAATTATTTCACCATTTTCATCACCATAGTAATATTATTTACCCTATTGGCTTCGATACGCTTTTTGAGACCCTTGGAAGAGTTGCGTTTGCGTATATTGGGTCTGCGTATCGGAGACCGATTGATGCCTATTGAATACAGAGGATCGGATGAAATTGCCGCCCTGGTAAAAGCCTATAATATTGCCATCGCCGACCTGCAAGCCAGTGCCGAATTATTGGCCAGCTCCGAAAGAGAAAAAGCCTGGCGCGAAATGGCCAAACAAGTAGCCCACGAAATTAAAAACCCGCTTACCCCATTGCGCCTTAACCTGCAAATGCTCGAAAAAGCCTATAAGGACGGACGTGAAGATTTTGATGAACGCTTTAAACAATTCCACAAAAGTGCACTCGAACAAATCGATACTATGGCCCAAATTGCGACCGATTTCAGCAATTTTGCACGATTGGATAAAATGGAAATGAGTGAGACCAATATAGTCCCCCTTATTAAATCGGTCCACTCTATGTTTGAGTTTTATATGGATAATGTGGAAGTGAAATGCGATTTGCCCCAAAAAGAAATCTGGGTGATGGGCGATAAGGATTTAATTCTACGCATATTGAATAATTTGGTGAAAAATGCCTGCCAGGCCATAGGACCACGTAATGTGGGCTGGGTCGAAATCAGCGCTAAAAAACGCGATAATACCTGGGAAATTTGTGTTCAAGATAATGGCCCCGGTATCCCCGAAGCCATGAAATCCAGCATTTTTAAACCTAATTTTACGACTAAAACTATGGGAAGCGGACTGGGTTTGGTGATGTGTAAGAATATGGTCGAAAGTATGGACGGAGAAATATGGTTCGAAAGTGTGGAAAATGAGGGAACCCTCTTTGTTTTTTCTTTGAAAGCGATGGAATGATTTTTGTATATTGCGCCTGAAAAAGTTAACGAATGACTAAACCAATCGAAAGGACTGAAAAGAAAAACAGTCTTATTAATCTTGTTCTCATTTTATTGGGAATTCTAGCCTTATTATTGCTTGCAGGATCTCTGTTTTTGGGCTGGCAATATCTTCAGCTTAATAATGAAGTTAGCCGTCAGGAGCAGGTTATAGAACGCCAAAATATTCAAAAGGATAGTTTGCAAAATGAAATCGAATTCCTGAAAACGGAAATCAGAAAACAACAGGATCTGCACAATGTTGAGGTCGAAAATGTAATCGGTCAGTTAGAGAATTTGAAAGTAAGCCTGCGCTCAAACTCCGGAGGCGAAAGTCTGAATAAGTATAAAGCCGAAGTGAAAAGACTGAAAGAGGAAATTGCCACTTTTCAGGAACAGGCCGAAGCATGGAGATTGAAGGAAGCTGAATATAAACAACAATTGGATATAGCACGCTCGGATATGAAAGTGCTGGATTCGCAAAATCAATCCCTCGAAAGTGATAAAAAAATGCTGACCGAAAAGGTGGAGTCCGGGGCCGTTTTGCAAATTTCGGATATTGCCGCACACGCATTTTTTGTAAACAAGAAAGGGAAGGAAAAAGCGCTGGATAAAGCCCGGAAAGTGAATAAGCTCGAATGTTGTTTTACGGTTTTCAGAAATAGTATAGCCGAAAAGGGCGAACGTACAGCTTATCTGATTATCAAAGAACCCGGAGGAAAGATTATTAAATCGGATAAAAGTGCCTTGTTCGAATCGACCGGAGGTCTTATGAATTATACCGCTATGTCCACTTTTAACTACGACGGACAAGATACCAAACTATGTATAGATATAGACCTGAAAGATGACCTTGAAAAAGGGAATTATTTAATGGAGGTGTATATTGATAAAAATTATACTTCGGAACAAAAAATTGAATTAAAATAGCAAAATCAATCACAAACATAAAAACAAGAAAAATGAAAAAACAAATCGTAATTTTAGGCGCTTTAGTTGTAGGAATTATGGCATGGAGCGGCTGTACTAAAGAGGATCTTATCGGTTCTATGACTGCTAACGTAAACGGTACAGCATGGACAGCAACCGGACAGGCAGCTGTGGCAGTGCAAAATCGTGTGGTGATCACGGGTAGTACCTCAAGCTCTACTATCGTATTAAGTCCGAACGGTAAAGCCGCAGGAACATATAATACGGACGTGTTCGAAGGTAGTGTGCAGCCTTTTGTATATACGCCCAATTTGAATACTCCGCAAAATACCTATGCCGGTTCAAGCGGATCTATCGTTATTACTTCTTATTCTAATAATCGCCTGAGCGGAACTTTTAACGTGTCTGCTACCAATGCAACCCCGGAAACGATTAATATTACGGGCGAATTCAAGAATATTTTGATTAACTAACTCATATTTTTTACATATGTTTTTTAAAAGATGCCTGAAGCAGGCATCTTTTTTTTGTTAGCAAAATATTGAAAATTGACTATGAATTCCACCCCTTTGGTTATACATTTGTACTATGCGCCAGTATCATGATTTAATGCAGTATGTTTTGGACCACGGAACATACAAAGAAGACAGAACCGGTACGGGTACCTACAGCGTATTCGGTTATCAAATGCGATTCGATTTATCGGAAGGATTCCCCTTGGTTACTACCAAGAAAGTGCATCTGCGATCTATTATTCACGAATTGCTTTGGTTTTTGAAAGGAGATACCAATATCGCATATCTTAAAGATAATGGGGTAAGCATTTGGGATGAATGGGCTGACGAACAAGGAAATCTTGGTCCGGTCTACGGATACCAATGGCGCAGCTGGCAAACTGCTTCCGGCGAAGCGATTGATCAAATTTCTAAAGTAATCGACCAGATTAAACGCAATCCGGATAGCCGCCGACTCATCGTCACCGCGTGGAATCCGGCCGATGTAGATAAAATGGCCCTGCCTCCATGTCACGCTTTTTTCCAATTTTACGTAGCCAATGGAAAATTAAGCTGTCAGCTCTATCAACGTAGCGCCGATATTTTTTTAGGCGTACCTTTTAATATAGCCTCTTATGCATTGCTGACCATGATGGTGGCTCAGGTATGTGGTTTGAAAGCAGGCGAATTTGTGCACACTTTCGGCGATGCACATATCTACTCGAACCACCTTGAACAAGCCAAATTGCAATTGTCGCGCGACCTGCGCCCCTTGCCTACCATGAATATAAATCCACAAGTGAAGGATATTTTCGGATTTTCTTTCGAGGATTTTGAACTGCTTAATTATGACCCGCATCCACATATTAAAGCCCCGGTTGCCGTATAATGAGAATATCTTTGCTTGTAGCCCTTGCCCAAAATGGAGTTATTGGAATCAATAATGACCTGCCATGGCGCCTGCCCGATGACCTGAAATGGTTTAAAAAAAATACCCTCGGTAAACCCATTATCATGGGACGAAATACTATGGAAAGCCTGGGCCGCCGCCCCTTGCCCGGAAGAAAAAATATTTTTATCAGCCGCCAATTTCAAGAACATATTGAAGGATTTGAACATGCCGCATCTTTATCGGATGCCATTGCGCTCTGCGGTGATGTGGACGAAATTTGTATTATTGGAGGTGCCTTTTTGTATGAATCGGCCCTGGATATGGTCGACCGCATGTATATTACCCGCGTGGAAGCCGAACCGGAAGGTGATACTTTTTTTCCTGAATTTGATGCCGATCTCTGGAAATGCATCTATAGCGAACAGCATGAAAAGGATGATAGACATGCCTATGCTTTTCGTTTCGAAATATGGGATCGCATTTAAGCCTTAATTTGAAAATAAGCCTTTGTATCGCGCGCCGGATACCCGTAGGGTGCTAGGCTGCGTAATGCAATGAAGCGGCCGTACATCCCAAGTGGTAGCCGGGACGGGGCTTTTTTATTGTGGGCCAAATGCCCGCGCCCAAATGAAATTTTTATGCAAGTACTTCAGCTAATATGCTTTCGAATAGTTGTAGTCCGTCCTTATTGTGCAACTCCTCATTCCAGGCTCTCTCGGGATGCGGCATCATGCCAAATACATTCCGATTTTTATTGGTAATGCCGGCTATATTGTCGAGTGCTCCATTCGGATTACTGTCTGAAGTGATTTCCCCCTTTTCGTTGCAATAACGGAATAATATCTGATCGTTATCTTGTAGAGATTTTAGTGTGTCGTCCTGACAGAAAAAATTACCCTCCCCATGTGCAATGGGAATTTTGAGTACTTGACCCGGATTTATATTGCGGGTAATGAGCGAATTGCTGCTTTCTGTGCGCAAATATACATTGTCGCAAATGAACTTTTGATGGGTATTGTGCAAAAGTGCCCCTTCGAGCAACCCGGCCTCTGTCAGTATCTGAAAGCCATTGCAAATGCCCATAACATAACCGCCTTGTTGTGCAAAACGCGTCACTTCTTGCATGATTGGTGAAAAACGAGCTATGGCTCCCGAACGTAAATAATCGCCGTAGGAAAAACCACCCGGACAAAATACCATGTCGACGCCCTGTAAATCATGGTCTTTATGCCAAAGTGAAGCTACAGGCTTGCCTCCGATTTTTTCGAGTGCGTAAATAAGATCTTGATCGCAGTTGCTGCCGGGAAATGTTATAACACCAAATTTCATACTGTAAATAATAAAGCCCAAAGGTACTAAATGCGAATGAATTTATTTCAATATCGAGAAAGAGATTTCTAAATACCAATCTATTTGTAACCAAGTAACGATCAGGAAAAAAAGGATAAAGCCGATTTTTATGTAACGCTCGTCTTTTACATCCAGAAGCAATTGGGTTAATAGCGTAGCGAAGGGAATGGCAAATGCTGCAAAATGGGAACCTTGCGGACTCTCGGCAAGTAAAGCCCCGAGTATCAGAAAAAGAGGTATCAATGCTGTGACATTGAAGAAGCGACGAGAAATGATTTTTAGTCGCCCATATACCCTGAAATAATGAAAAAGAGCTATGTTCATCAATACGGCTAAAGCGCCCGCATAGGTCCATATTGCCGGCGAAAAACGAAGTTGCGCAAATGCAGCTTTCGGATTTTCTATGATAAGCTGCGGCTGATAGTCGAACTGAAAATTAAATGCAAATTGAAATGCAAAAAGATAAAGTAAGGGAAGTAGACCCCCAATTATAAAGGCTATAGTTTCTTTATAGGATACAGGTCTTATGATGGCACAGGCTATGATGTTGAATATATGAAAGAGTATGGCCGGAAACCAAAATAATGTGGCTATGGTGGTCAATAATCCTATATTGAATGAGGCAAACATGGCCTTTTTTTGCTGATACAAATTGATGAGCATCCAAATGGAAATGAGAATAAAACTGAGTGAGATGAGTGCGGGCGACAACTTGATCAGCGCTGGATGTATGCTAAAAAAAAGTGTATATAAAAGGAAGGGGAGACCCGTACTTTTTTCGTATATGTTTTTAGTCGAAATGAAAAAATCAAATATAAATGCCTGTAATATGATCAATATAAAGGAAAGACTATACTGGGCAATCGGACTCCACCCGGCAGGTTCCAGATAGACCCAGCCCATCATTTGGCTGTACTCCTGCGAAGGCTTATGGAAAAGTAGGCCGAGTATACAAAAGATGCTTAATTGTAAAATCCCGGCCGAATAACCGGCCATTTTATTTATGTAAAGGAATCTGTTCACTCGAAATTGGCTGTTTTGATTTTATTTCTAATTTTGTGACAAAGAAACAAAACAAACTTTAAAGATATGAATTGGTTTTTTGAACCGCTAGGAGATTTTTTTCAGTGGACCTTTAAAGGTTATGAATGGTTAATGAACCACCACTTTAATGTAGTGCTTATCGCTGTTGGTGCGCTGATGATTTTGTATTGGTTTATGCAAATGATCAGACATCCGAAAGAAGACTGATTTTTTTCTCTTTCTCTTTTAATTATGCCATATCTACAGATCTATGGTATGCTAAGCTTATTCAAAAACTTGAAGTCTAAGGCTGTTTTATGCCTGTTCTATATTTGAAGCCGAACTTTAATTTGTTCGGCTTTTTCTTTTTTTATCCCATTTTATCTCTCCCTCGGTTTCTACTTTTTAGCTACTTTTGTGCATGATTTCTATGCTCGATTTCGATTATCTGCTGCCCGACGAGAAAATTGCCAAATTCCCCTTGTCTCCCCGCGATTCTTCTAAACTCCTGGTATGCCGTAAAGGCCAAATTTCGCACCACCAATTTTCGAATTTGCCCGATTTATTGCCGCCCCATAGCTTGCTCGTTCTCAACGAAACACAAGTTGTACCCGCGCGTATCTTTTTTACCCGCCCCTCGGGCAAAATAATCGAAGTCTTTGTGCTAAACCCCGCCGATCCATCCATCAACGCCAATATTGCCCTCCAAGCTAAATCTCCTATAGCCTTCACTTGCCTGGTGGGCGGACGTAAAGCATGGAAGCCCGACCAAACTCTCAGCCTCTCTCTGCCTAATTGCACGCTCAGCTGCTCCTGGCTCAACCGCGATAATAATACGATCTCTTTTGAATGGGATAATGATGAACTCTCTTTTTCTGAAATTCTTCACGAAATCGGACAAATTCCCTTGCCCCCATATCTTAACCGCGATTGGGAAGAATCGGATCGGGAAAATTATCAAACGGTCTACGCACGCTATAAAGGATCTGTGGCCGCACCTACAGCCGGATTGCATTTTACGGATCGGGTCTTTGAAGAACTCCGTAACCGAAATTTTAAAACGCTGTTTACTACCCTGCACGTTGGAGCCGGTACTTTCCTTCCTGTGAAATCGGACCTCGCACAAGAACACCGCATGCATCACGAACAAATTGTACTCGATATTGAATTCCTGCGCCAATTGCAAAAACATGAAGGTCCCGTCGTCCCCGTCGGAACTACCTCATGCCGACTGCTGGAATCGATCTACTGGCTCGGAGCCAAAATTCATGCCGAGCCTAATGCCGAATTTATTATTGAACAATCGGATGCCTATTCTATCCCCATTATCCCAAAGGATAAAGCCCTCCAAAATGTAATCGACTATATGACGAATAGAAATATGTCGGTATGGAGCGGATTGTCGGCCCTCTACATTATGCCGGGTTATTCTTTCAGAATGACGGATGCTTTGATTACGAATTTCCACCAGCCTAAATCAACCCTGCTGCTTCTCATTGCCTCACTTATCGGGGATGATTGGAAAAAAGTCTATACTCAAGCGCTCGAATCGGATTATCGTTTCCTCAGTTATGGCGATAGCTCTTTGCTTATTCCTTGATTTTTTTCCCGTTTAAATCCACGTAAAACGCTTGCCGGGTAAGGCTTTTATAATGCCCAGTAATTCCATGTCGAGCAATATACCCGCCAATTTTGCCGGAAGTAAATCTGTCTTAAATGAGATTTCGTCTATATGTATTTCCCCATTTCCGCGCAATATTTCGGCAATTTGCTCTTGCTCCACGGTCAAATTATATAATAAGGAACGCTGTATTTTTTTCTCGCTGATTCCCGTTTGCCAATTCATGAGCTCGATTAAATCTTTCCCGTTTTCGATCAGATTGGCTTTGTTTTCCTTTATGAGTTTATTGCATCCCCGAGCAAATTCATCATCGGGGCGCCCGGGAACAGCCATGACATCGCGAAAATATCCGGCAGCTAATTCGGCCGTTATATGCGCACCACCTCTTATGGCCGCTTCTACCACCACCACTACATCCGACATGCCGGCAATGATGCGGTTGCGCTCGGCAAAATATCCCTTTTCCGGATCTTTGAAATAGGGATATTCGCTCAATAATGCACCGCCTTTTTCCAAAATCTGTCGAGCTAGTCCGTGATGCTGCGGCGGATATGTCAGCGATAGACCATGACCCATCACCGCGGTCGTCGGTAAGCCAAATGCCAATGCCTCCTTATGCGCAGATGCATCTATTCCAAAGGCCAGTCCGCTTATGATTAATGGCTTTATGGACGCGATTTCTTCTATGATTTTTTTGCAATTCTTTTTCCCATTATTCGTCGCTTTTCTTGTGCCCACAATGGCTACGGAATAAAGCGGATTTAAATCGCAATCCCCTTTTTTGTATAAATAGGCCGGCGCATCCATGCAGCGCTTTAAACGATAGGGATAGGACGACGCATATATGGGAATAATCTCTATGTCGGCACGATCTAATTGCTCCATCTCTGCCGAGGCATCTTTTAAATGAGAAACCGCACTGCGAATGCGCTGTATGCTTGCCTTATTTATGCCTTTTATTTGCAATAATTCTTTATCGCTTGCCGTGCATAATGCCTCGGCATCATTGTCGAAACTTGGTAATAAGTTCTTAATCATCTCTTTCCCTATACCATGCGTCCGCGTTAATGCCAGTAGATATTGTATTTTTTTTTGCTTCAATTTTTTTTCTTAAAAATATTAGTATTTTGCTCCACTAATTTAACAAACAATACAACTTGCTTCCTATGAATCGTATACTTCTACTTTTTATTACCTCCCTTTTAAGTTCGCTTACTTTTGCTCAAAAAGCAACCCTGAAGGGGCTTGTGAGCTCGGAAGGACAGCCTGTTCCCTTTGCAAACATTTTAGTGAGTGAAAATAAACAAGGAACGAATTCCGATGCAAATGGGAATTTTTCTATCGCTTTGGACCCGGGCACGTATACTATTAAGGTGTCTTCTGTCGGTTTCGAAACGCTTTCGGAAAAGGTAACGCTGCAAGCCGGTGAAACTCTCGAAAAAAACTTTACAATCAAAAGCGGAACTACGCTGAATATTTTTGTGAAAACGGAAGGAAAATACGACAAGAAAGTGGAAGAACTCTCGGTAACCATGGATATTATTAAACCCAATATTATCGAGAATAAGAATGCAACGAATGTAAGCGAAGCTTTGCAACAAACCCCCGGTCTTGTTATCGTGGATAATGAACCCCAAATGCGTGGAGGAAGCGGATATTCCTTCGGTGCAGGTTCACGTGTTATGGTTTTGGTCGATGACCTTCCCCTGCTCTCCGGTGATGCCGGACGCCCTTCATGGGGATTTATTCCGGTCGAAAATATAGAACAAATTGAAGTGGTGAAAGGTGCATCGTCTGTACTCTATGGATCAGGCGCTCTTAATGGGGTTATTAATGTGCGTTCGGCATACCCAACTGCTAAACCTAAAACAAAACTTACTTTCTTCGGCGGTGTATTCGATGTGCCAAAAAAACACAGATGGTACGACGCCAGAACCATGCCCTTCAACGCAGGTATGAGCTTCTTGCACGCCCGTCAACTCGGAAAAAAGAAAAATATTGACCTTGTAGTTGGCGGTAATCTTTTCTCGGAAAATGGATATATAGGATATACTAAGGATACAAGCGGAATGGTAGACCCTAAGAGTAACGAATTCGACCGCAGAGCACGTTTTAATTTTAATTTCCGCCACCGCATCGATAAGGTACCGGGCTTGGCCTGGGGTATTAATGGAAATATGCTCTTCGGATCCAGCTCCTCGGCCTTTATTTGGCAAGGCTTTGGCGGCGATTCTACCTTTAGAGCCGCAAAAGGGGTGACAACCCGCACGAATCAAACTATTTTTCACTTAGATCCCTTTGTAACCTATCAAGAGAAAAATGGAAGTACGCACTCACTGCGAACACGCTATTTTAATATCAATAACGATAACGATAATAATCAAGGCAACCAAAGTCAGTATTTCTACGGCGAATATCAATACCGATTGGTTGTACCTAAAATCAAAGATTTCTTTATTACACCCGGAATAATGGCAAATTATACCATAGGTAAAGCCGAGCTCTTCGCTGGTAATCCGCCCCCTTTCCCTGTTGGTTATGATAGTATTTATACCAATAGTATAGGAACCTATAGCCTTAACTCGGCCATTTTTGTTCAAATTGAAAAGAAATTTATAGACCGCATTACGGTATCGGGCGGATTTAGATTGGAGTATTTCCAAATCGGAAAGAACGACAGTTATACTTTTGTAGATACCCTGGGCATAAATTCTATGGTCTACGATACGGCATTTACAACCAAAAATCTTCAACCGGTTTTCCGCCTCGGTATCAATGCCCGCGTAGCGAAAGCTACTTTCGTGCGCGCCTCATTCGGACAAGGATTCCGTTTCCCAACTATAGCCGAGCGTTTTGTGAAAACGGTTGTTGGTCCGGCTCAGGTTTATCCCAATCCCGATCTGCAACCCGAGCGTTCCTGGAGTGCCGAATTGGGCGTGAAACAAGGATTTAAAATAGGTCGCTTTATGGGATTTGCAGATGTGGCCGGTTTCTTCCAACGTTATAATAGTACCATAGAATTTGTTGCTGCGCAATGGGGTAATCCTCTTGTTGACCCAACATTTGGTTTTGGATTTAAGTCGCTCAATATTGGAAATTCAACCGTTTGGGGAATAGAATCTACCATTATGGGTACAGGCGAAATTACCAAAGATTTAAAGGTAGATGTGCTTCTCGGATATACCTATTCCAATCCGCGTGTAGATGATCCGAACTATGTATATGGCATGGTTGGGGCTAATAATTTGACAAATGCCGGAACAAGCGATACCATGAATGCCGGTCCTCGTGAAATGAAATACCGGTATAATCATTTGGTACGCGCCGATATAGAATTTACCTATAAAGGATTCTCCATAGGAGGAAGTTTACGCTACAACAGCTTTATGCGCAATGTAGATAATGTCTTCTTGCTTTTTGGAGATTTAGGCTTTATCAAAGACGTAGGCAAAGCACGTAATTATCACAAGAATGGTGATTATGTTATAGACTTGCGTACCGCCTATAAATTTGCATCGGGTCATAAAGTTAGCTTTATCGTTAACAATGTGCTCAACCGCGTATATTCGTTGAGGCCGGTAAGTGTAGAAGCGCCACGATCCTTTATGATACAGTATCAGGCGAATTTTTAAACAGAAAAAAAATGAAAATAAAATCCCGTTTAGGCGGGATTTTTTTATGCTTGTATTTGCAGCCAATATGACCCGCCATGTCTTTCTACGTCTTTCAATGCAGTTGTTTGGAAGAAGGGCAACATCTTATCCGAAAATTCGGAATCCTGACTCAGATACCAGCAAGGAAATATGGTTTTATAGCGTATGGGATTACTTAGGATAAATGCAGCCAGCATATATTGTTCGTTATAAAAGCGCTGCGCCATAAAATCGGGATAATCGTCGGGTATATAAATATCGTGTATATGTACAATTACCCCTTTTTTGAGGAAGGGTAAAATTTCCAGAAAAAATACCGTAGCATCCGAGTTTGTAAACACCCGATGCGAATTATCTATAAATAAAATATCATTTTCTTCCAGTTCGTCTATAATGGCCGTATAATTCTCCATTTTTTCGAATGGGATACGCATTACCTTATCGGCCAAATGGTCTATTTGTGCGCGCGGAAAGGGGTCAATAGACGTAATATGGGTTTGCAGTGCATGGTCTTGAATGGCTTTACGAACCACTTTGGTCGAATTTCCTGAGCCGACTTCTATATATCTTTTGGGTTTAAAATGCGCTATCATACCATAGAGAGCGAAAATGTCTAAACCGGGTAAAAAATCATTATTCCATGCCGGTAAATTGGGATTATTTTCCTCGGCTTGTTTTTTCCATTGTTGAAGGGCCTGGCCATTTTCCAGAAAAATCTGCATCAAAGAATCGTATTGACCACGTTCTTTATCCAGAATGTTTTTCAATCCGCCATGGGTCGCTTTCCCATGCCCGAAGCGGGGTATAGGATCTACTTTATAGTCTAAAAATACTGTTTGAAATCGGGGCGAAATATACTTGTAAACGCGTTTTAAAAAATCCATGAGTCAGAATATATGCAACAAATATGGATATATTCTCCTTTATTTTGAAATCTATTTGGCCCTATGCCTTCCATATTCCTTTGTTGTTAACATAGGGCGTTAGTAATTTCGTGCTATGCGTAAAAATCGACTTTACTATTTTTTGCAATTTTGGTCTATATGGAGCTTGCGGCATTATATGAAGTTTTTAAACGTTGTGGCAGTATTTGCACAGACAATAGAAAAGTGCAACCGGGCCAACTTTTTGTAGCCTTAAAAGGAGATAAATTCGATGCCAATGATTTTGCGGCGGCGGCTTTGGAATCGGGGGCAGAATATGCCTTGGTCGATAAGCCCGAAGTGGCTCTGAATCACCGTTATATTTTAGTGGAAGATAGCCTGAAAGCCTTGCAGGATTTAGCAGCCTATCACCGTCGTCAGCTCAAATGTCCTATTGTGGCCATAGCCGGTTCAAATGGGAAAACCACCACCAAAGAATTGGCGCATGCTGTATTGCAGACTAGTTTTAGAACTTTTGCCACCAAAGGAAATCTCAATAATCATATAGGTGTTCCCTTAAGTTTACTTTCTATAACGGGCGAACACGAATTGGCCATTATAGAAATCGGGGCCAATCACCTTGGCGAAACAGCAGCCCTTTCAGCATTGGTGCGCCCCGATATGGGATTAATTACCAATAATGGAAAAGATCATTTAGAAGGCTATGGATCCATTGAAAATGTGCGTAAAGCCAATGGAGAATTATACGATTATTTCCGCGAAAACGGAGGAAGCGTATTTTTATATACCGATGCTTTCGATTTGGTAGAAATGGCAGATGGATTGCATGTTTATACCTATGGCGAAGGGAAAGAAAATTATGTATCGGGTATAGTGAAGAAATCGGCGCCCTATATGCAGGTGCATTGCACAAGGCCCGAAATGGAAATTCGAACCCAATTATTTGGCGATTATAATTTGCCCAATGTACTTGCTGCCATTGCGCTGGGTCAATATTTCAAGGTGCCTGAAAACAAGATAAAAAGCGCCATTGAATCCTATTTGCCTCAAGGCTATAGATCGCGTTTAGTAGAGGCAGGCAATATGCAATTAATCTTAGATTGTTATAATGCCAATCCCGACAGTATGCAGGCGGCCATACGCAGTTTTGCAGAAGGAGGAACAGAAAACAAATGGCTGGTATTGGGCGATATGCTGGAATTGGGGCCTTATGCTGAAGTCGAACATGCACAAATGCTCGATTATGTATCCGAATTGCATTTCGAAAAAGTGCTATTGGTCGGTCCGCTTTTCAAACAAGCCAATGCCGAATATAATTTTTTGCATTTCGATAATTCCGATATATTGAAAGAGGCATGGGGTGAATTAAAACCTGAAGGGAAATCGGTATTGTTGAAAGGCAGCAGGGGCATAGCCCTCGAGAAGGCAGTAGAGACTTATCTTTAATCCAAAAATCGGGATTTAAAAGAGGGGTCAGGCATCATACATTGGTCCTTTTTTCCAAACCAGGCATAACGGTTTTTGGCAATAAAATCATAGACTTTATCGCGAATAAAAAGGGGTATAGGTTTAGCCAAGAAGAAAAGAATAGAATATGCTCCGCCTAAGATGCGGGCTATTTGTAAGGCGGCCTCCGATTTGATATAAATCTTATCGTTCAGGCTTAGAATAATACTATCGGGCAAGGGGGCATTTTGGCCCAATTTAGCGCATAATAATTTCCCATTTTCACCTTGAAGAGAAGCGAATTTTAAT
The DNA here is from genome assembly GCA_023432985.1 of Bacteroidota bacterium. Lineage (GTDB taxonomy): Bacteria > Bacteroidota > Bacteroidia > CAIKAF01 > CAIKAF01 > JACVCJ01. Next base: position 61,438 of record JAEZEQ010000065.1, read on the forward strand.
TTGCCTTTCTTGTCTCTATTCAACAAAAATTGCACACTTGCATTACACAGATTACATACTCCGTCGAAGAAAACAATGGCTTGCATGCAGGCATTAAAATTGATCGGTGCTCAACAAAACGAGGGTACAAGCGTCTTCCGTTTGGATCCCGGCATTTTGTGCTTTTTTGGCAAAGATGGGATTTTCGGTACCCGGATTAAACAAGATTCTTTTGGGCGCAAGCGCAATCAATTTATCCATCAAGGCTTCCTGATGGGTGGGATTAATATAGAGCGTAATCGTGTGTAAATCGGGAATGACATCGGGCAGTTTTTTTTGAATTTCGATGGCATTAAATTGGCCACCCGACTTTCCGAAAAGCACGATATCATGTCCGAAATCGCTGAGCATTTTTGCTGCTTTAAAAGCGTAGCGTTGCGGATTTTCGGAAGCGCCTACAATGAGCGTTTTTTTATTCATTTTCCGATGCTTTGAAGGCTTTTAGTTTCCCTTCAAACATCTCAAATTTAAGAAATTTACATTCAATATTCCCATTTAAAAGAGGGATTTTTGCAGAAGTCTTAAGTCCGATATGCTTCACTGCATCCATATTTCCACTCAAAATCCAGATAGTCCACCCCGAGAAATGATTCTTGAGCGTAGTTCCAATTTGTTCGTATAATTCGCTCACATCATCGCCTATACGAAGTCCGTAAGGCGGATTAATCATCAACGTTCCTTTTTTCATGGGAGCTTTCATTTGTGTAAAATCGCCTCTCACCAATTCTACATCGCGCAAAGCGCCCATAGTTTCGAGATTATTTTGGGCAATTTTCACAGCTTTCATGTCTATATCCGCACCAAAAATTCGGTTTTCGCATTTTTGTTTGCGTTTACGTGCTTCAACTTTCAGGTTTTGATAGAGATCGGCATCAAAATCCTTAAAGCGCATAAAAGCATATTCGCTTCGGTGGAGGCAAGGTGCCATTTTGGTTGCATAGGCATAGGCTTCCATAAGTAAAGTTCCTGTGCCGCACATAAAATCGGCAAAAGGGGTAGTTGAATCCCATCCACTAAGGCGTATCATGCCGGCTGCAAGTACCTCGTTTATCGGTGCTTCATTATGCTGAGATCGTGTATTTCGTATATGCAAAGATTGTCCGGAGGTGTCGATAGATATGCGAATTTGATCTTCGTTGAAATGAATAACAAAGCGCAAATCGGGGCGACGCTTATCTACAGAGGGTCTTTTTCCTGTTTTTTCCTTTAGACGGTCGCATAATGCATCCTTAATTTTGAGTGAGGAGAAATGCAGATGGGTAAAAAAATCCGATTTCCCCGAAAAATCAAAAATGAAAGTGCCGTCTTCCAGCAGGAAATTTTCCCATTCCAGATTCTTCGCTTCATTATATAATTCTTCCGTATTGGTTGCTGTAAACTGTGCAAATGGCAGCATCACACGTAAACCTGTACGGCAAAACATATTTATTTTATAGACCATTTCCTGACTATAATCGACCAATACGGCCCGGGATTGAATGCGAGTGTTTTGTGCACCCAATTCTTGTAGTTCGGCCTCCAGAATTTCTTCCAATCCCTGGAGGGTACTTACGGCTATATAGTCGTATTTATCCATGTTCTGCTATAAATGCTAATACTTTTTCTACCATATCCTTGTTTCCAATAAACAAAGGGCAACGTTCGTGTAGTTGAGTGGGTTCTATGTCCATAATGCGTTGTTTCCCGTTGCTGGCAGCACCTCCGGCTTGTTCGGCTATAAAAGCCAGCGGGGCACATTCATACAATAAGCGCAATTTTCCTTGTTTATCCTTTTGTGTCGCCGGATACATATAAATACCGCCTTTCAATAAATTGCGGTGAAAATCGGCCACTAAGGATCCAATATATCGTGCGCCATAAGGCTTTTTTAGGTCGTTTTGTTCGCCTTTACACCAAGAAATATAAGCCTTTACGCCCTCCGACATACTGTTATAATTTCCTTCATTCACCGAATAAATAGTGCCTTTATCGGGAATACGTAAATTGGGATGAGACAATAAAAATTCGCCTATAGAAGGGTCGAGTGTAAATCCGTTTACTCCGTTTCCGGTGGTGTATACCAGCATGGTCGAACTTCCATACAAAACATAACCGGCCGCAACCAGGTTATTTCCTGCTTGTAAGAAATCTTCCAATTGAGCATCCTGATTTTCACTTTTCGATTTAAAAATAGAAAAAATGGTGCCTATGCTTACATTCACGTCAATATTACTGGAGCCGTCCAATGGATCCATACAAACCACATAATGGGCATTAGAGGTGCTTTTTTTCCCGAAAGAAACAAAATCGTCGAGCTCTTCACTGGCCACACCCGTACATTTTTGTCCGGCTCGCAGCGCACGAACAAACAAATCATTGGCCATTACATCCAGCTTTTTCTGATCTTCGCCTTGAACATTGGTTTTACCCATATCGCCCAAAATATCGCCCAAGCCTGCACGATTCACCTCTCTGTGTACCACTTTGGCAGCGATAACTATATCGTACAATAAGCTCGATAAATCCCCTTTAGAATAAGGAAAACTCTTCTCTTGCTGATGAATAAACTCGTTGATAGTTACAATTTCCATGCACCGTTTTTTTTGCAAAGGTATAAAAAGCAAGCAGCTTAGAGAGACAACTTAGGGCTAGAGCAAAGATTCTTCAAAAACCGCTCTCCATCCTTTCCAGTGAAAAGTCTCCGAAAGACTGTGATTATGCCATAAACTGATAAAATTACCTCCGTATTTTTTACACTGTTCCTTCAAAAAACGTATTTCTTGAATGGCATCATGGGGACTCATTTTCTTGTATTCTGCCAGAGTGCCATCCATGCAAGTCAGTGGATAAATAGTCAATGATGTTTCGGCATTTTTTGAGCAATCGAACCAATGAAAGGGACGAGAAGTGCCCGCTCTAAATCCCGTTTCGGAAGCATAACCCATACTAAAATCATTCTTGAAGCCCAACGTTTCGAGACGCTGATAGGTCTCGGGTAGGCGAAATTTTAGAAAATGCTGGCGGGTGTCGTACAAAGAGCCTGGAATCAAAGATTGCAAACGCTGTTTTTCTTCCGCCAATTTTTCAATAGAAAGGTGACTCTCATAACCCGGATGTAAGCCCGGTTTCCCGAAACTGCGGAGATTATTTATTAAGTCGGCAAAAAGGGGACTGCGATGCGAAATCGGCGTATCATAAGGCTTTTTATAGTCGGCAGTAAGAATGAAAAAATAAGGTTTTATATGCTTATCTCTACATGTATTTCGTATATACATATAGGTATCATATGGATCCGTGCCTGTGTTTTTATAAGCGGCATAGAGCTTTCCCATTTCTGTATTTCCTAATAGATATTGTTTTCCAAGTGAGGCATAATTGCGCAATTTGTTTTTGCCTTTAAACAAATAAGCATGATCAATATCAATACTGAGAATATTCTGATAGCTGCCGGTCTCGCTTCGAAATGCGGGCAATTTTTCCTGTATGCGCAGCTCCATCAATTGGCGCCATATATCAATCCAAGGCAGGCGCAGTCCATGCCTGAAAATAATGGAAGACTCAGGTTTAAAGCGGCCATGCTTATCGAATTGAGTTGCCTCATACTCTTCCAAACGCGAAATAATATAAAAACTCAATGCGAAAATATCATTGTGAATGGGCAAACGATTTTCGTTCCAATCCTCATCAGCGAAGCTACAAGGCTTATGTTGCAAGATATTATTTCGACGCATCAATTCGTGCGGAATAATATGCCAATCTGTGCCCGGAATGCTCTCTTTTTCGTAACAGATTTTATAACCTTCGAATTGCGTATATTCATCAATAAGTTCAGTCAGGCGTACTTTATCACCGAAAAATATTTTCAGAATATAGGCTAAAGCCGGTGTGAAATGTGATGTATATACTAAAATCATAAGGTATTATTCATTAGGATATGAGCTATTATTTTTTCTGCGGCATTGCCATCACCGAAATAGTTCGGGAAATGGGAAAAGTTTTTATTTTTCAGAGTGTGAAAACATTCTACGATATGGTTTTTGTCGGCCTGTGCGAGCATTGCGCTACCATGCTTCACAATTTCTGTCCACTCCGTATCGGGTCTTACTATAATGCATTTTTTTTCGAAAAAGTAGGCTTCTTTTTGTACACCACCACTGTCGGTGAGTATATAATCGGCATTTTTTTCGAGGTAGAGCATGTCTAAATAGCCGAGTGGGGGACAAATTTCAATATTTTGGTGCGGGATAAAATCGGGTAAATTTTTCAGGCATTTTTCCGTACGCGGATGCATAGGGAATAAGACGCGTATTTCCTTTTCGGCCAATACTTGCAAAGCCTGCATAATTTGGCTCAGTCTGTAGGCATTATCCGTATTAAAATCGCGGTGTATAGTAGCGAGCAAATAAGGTTTAGAAATGGGGTTTTTTCTTTGCTTTTCGGCCATTTCGGCGAAATAGAGAGCATTGTCGTACATAATATCTCCCGATAAAAACAAGGAGGGATTATTGATAGATATTTTTTTAGCCGGATCATATTCAAAAGCTTCGCGCTGCAGATTATCTATGGCGGTTTGGGTTGGGGCAAAGAGAAAATGGGCGCATTGATCGGCATAAATGCGATTCAATTCTTCCGGCATATTTTTGTCGTAACTGCGCAATCCGGCTTCTATATGTGCGATTGGGATTTTTGCTTTGGCGGCGGCAAATGCACCTGCAAAAGTAGAATTGGTATCTCCGTAGAGAATAACCAAATCCCATTTTCGGGTCTGCAAAACTTCGTCTATACCCTTTATCATATCCGCCATTTGTCGGGACGGATTTGAATGATCGATTTGCAATTGAAATGCGGGTGAGGGGATTTGGAGTTCCTCAAAAAAAGTGCGACTCATATTGTCGTCGTAATGCTGGCCTGTGTGCAGAATACTTTCCTTTACCCGATCGGCAAAATGATTTTTAATACAGCGGGAGAGTGCGGCTGCTTTAATAATCTGAGGTCTGGCTCCAACTATGGTAAGAATATTCAGCATCAAGGATTGGGGTTATTAATGCGTTCTTCCAATTGAGGCGACATATAGACTTCGAAAGCTCCGTCGAAGCCGTCCGAAATCAGATATACCATAAGTCCCAATTCCGGATGTTTATTCAGGAAAGACACCGTTTTAGGTGCACCCATAACCAAAAAAGCAGTAGCATAGGCATCCGCTTCGGCGCAAGTGGGTGCGATAACACTCACGCTCAAAAGTCGGTGTTCTACCGGCATGCCTGTATGCGCATCTATGGCGTGGCTATATCTATGTCCGTCTTTCTCGTAAAATTTGCGGTAACTACCCGAGGTAGCAATACTGAGTCCGTCCAGTTCCACTATAGCTTGCAAGCTACGGGTCGTACTGTCGTTAATGGGTTTATCTATGCCTATACGCCATATTTTGCCCTGTTGATTTTTGCCTTTGGCGCGTACTTCTCCGCCTACTTCAATCATATAATTTTCGAGTTGCTTGGCATCGAACATACGGGCAATAACATCCACCGTATAACCTTGTGCAATGGCATTAAAATCTATACCTGCTTTAGAATGCATGCGCTGATAACGGTGATTGCCGAGATGTTTAACAGAGCCCCATTGACTGTGTTTTAGCAAGGAATCTGCCGAATATGCTTTTTGTTTTAACGAATCTTCATGAAAGCGATCTTTGGCAAAACCCCAATATTTAATAAGCGGGAAAAGGCAGGGATTAAAAGCTCCTTCGGTTAGGGTATGAATTTTTTGAGATAAAGTAAATACTTCGCTAAAATAGGCATCCGCATCGACGGGACTGAGGCTATTGTTGATTTTTGAGATATAGGAAGCCGAGTCCCAAAGCGACATAGACTTGTCCATATCCTGAATAATTTGATCAATTTCTGCTTTTAAATCGCCGGCATCCTTGTCGTACACAATACTAAAAGTGGTTCCTTGGGCAAACCCCACATATTGGTTCATTTCTTTATAATCCTTATTGCCGCAGGCGCTTATAAAGAGGAGGCTAAGAATAATCAGATAATTTTTCATCGATTCAAAGGTAATAAAATCTGCAGGACTCTATACGAATAGAGCTTGACGAGCGGCCTTTTTTTCGACATAGAAAACACAGAATCTTAAAAAAAGAAGATACCTTTACACTTTCAAAAAAAAACACACTTAGGGATGAACCAAAAAGATTTGCTCTTTCAGGAAGCCTATGAACTTTACAAGAAGGGCCTGCATAGCGATGCATATACGCGATTCGAGCAAATATGTAAAAGCTTTGATAATCCGGGCGAAGCCCTTTGGTATATGGGAATAATTTCCTTGCAAACCGAAAAATATGAGCAGGCAATCCGGCATTTGCATGATGCTTTGATGCATGAACCGGGGAATGCCGATTATATGAGCGAATTGGGTGTGGCCTATTTTCATATCAAAGAAGGAGAAAAGAGTTTAGAGTATATGGATTTAGCCCAGAAAGTCGATTCTGCAAATCCCTATCGCTACAGCAGCAGAGCCTATATTCGCGCCTCATTGGGCATGCATGCAGAAGCGATAGCCGATTATGAAATGGCGATAAAACTAGATCCGGAAGACAGCGTAGCCTATAATAATTTGGGATTATTGCAGGAGCAAGCCGGCTGGAAAGAGCAGGCATCCATGAGCTTTGAACAAGCCGATGCATTGGAATCCTTACAAAAAGCCGTAGAACAAGATCCCGATCAAAATCCGATTTCGGAAGTTTCGCTCCCGGAAGAAGAAGAAAAAACAGAAGAGAAAAGCGGCGGAATATGGCAGATTATGGGGTCTATATTTACAAATGCGCAAACCCGATCCGAATTTTTTGATTTTGTGAAAAGGGGATTTAAAAAAGGCTAAACTGTTTATTTTTTGT
>JAEZEQ010000053.1 GCA_023432985.1 Bacteroidota bacterium
GATTATTCCCGAAAATTGGTTCGAAGATTGGTTCAATACTAGTTATTACCACCTCTTATACGCCCACCGCAGCGATGTGGAAGCCCAAGTTTTTATGGATGCAGTCTGCACTTTTCTGAATCTGAAACAGGGAACTTTAGTGCTCGATTTGGCCTGCGGCAAAGGTCGACACAGTAATTATCTCGCCCAAAAAGGCATGCATGTAATCGGCATGGATTTATCGGAAAAAAATATAGATTATGCCAAACTGCATGCGGCACCACAAGCTCAATTTCAAGTCGGAGATATGCGACATATTCCATTCGAAAATCAATTCGACCTAACGGTGAATTTGTTTACCAGTTTCGGATATTTCAACGAGGAAGAAGATAATGTAGCCGTATTTTATGAAGTATTTAAAGCCTTGAAAAAAGGCGGATATTTCCTCTTCGATTATCTCAATCCGCCCTTTGTTCTTAAAACTTTGCATAGTACAAGTTCTGTTTATAAAGGAGAGGTGCATATTAAAACCAAAAAAGTATTGCATGGCGAATGGGTGCAAAAAAATATAGAGGTAAAAGATGGGAATAAGTCTTTCACCTTCTACGAAAAAGTACACCTGCTCAGCGCCGAATGGGCAAAAACTAAACTCGAAAAGGCGGGATTCCAAATGGTAGAGCATTGGGGCGACTATAACCTAAACCCTTTTCAGGCAGAACTTTCACCCCGTTCTATCATCCTGGCTAAAGTGCCGGATTGATTTTAGTTATATGCCTATTACACTTAACTATAGCTTATTTGGTTCAATGCAACGAACTCCGTATTTTTGTATCAAAATAAATAAATAATATTATGGCACTAGTAGGAAAAAAAGCTCCGAACTTTACTGCAGCAGCAGTTATAAACGGCGAAGAAATTGTAGACAACTTTAGTCTGGACCAATTTATCGGGAAAAAATATGTGGTACTTTTCTTTTACCCAAAAGATTTCACCTTCGTGTGTCCCACTGAGTTGCATGCTTTTCAAGAAAACCTTGAAGCGTTTAAAGAGCGTAATGTTGAAGTGATTGCATGTTCTACCGATACAGAACAAAGTCACTGGGGATGGTTGCAATTGTCTAAAAAAGAAGGCGGAATCCAAGGTGTTACTTATCCGATTGTAGCCGATACCAACAAAACCATTTCGAGCAATTACGGTGTTTTAGCCGGCGAATATGATTATGACGATAATGGTTATCTTGTAGCAAAAGGCGAATTGGTGGCATACCGTGGTCTTTTCTTAATCGACAAAGATGGTATTGTACAACACGAATTAATCAACAATATGCCTTTGGGACGTAATGTAAACGAAACATTGCGTATGGTAGACGCACTTCAGTTCTTCGAAGAAAAAGGTGAAGTTTGTCCGGCCAACTGGCAAAAAGGAAAAGAAGGCATGAGCGCAACGCATAGTGGCGTTGCCGATTATTTAGCCAAAAACTAAAAAAAATATCGCTTATTTTGTGACTGCCGTTTACTTTTAAACGGCAGTTTTTATTTTTGTAGACCCATGAAGTCTTATCCAATCCTGAAAGAAATATTATCCAAGCCCAATTATGGGGCTTTTATCGCTATATTTCTGTTTTGGATGAGCGCCTGGTTCACGATTCCAAAACTGGGCATTTACTGGGACGAAGCGGTACAAAGAAATATAGCGCGACTCAATTATGAATATGTACACGAAAACAACCCCGAAATCCTGCAACATAAAGATCGGGTATATGGTGTGGCTATTGAATTACCGCTCTATTACGCCGAGAAAATTCTCCATATAGAAGGGAGTAGAAATGTTTATCTTTTCCGACATTTTGCTGTATTCAGTTTGTTTTGCCTCTCGGCATTTTACTTTTTTAAATTGGCCTCTTTGGCCTTTATTGAAAAAAGTACGCCCTGGTTTGCCCTTATTTTATTCCTGCTTAGCCCCAGAATATTGGGTCATGCCTATTTCAATTCGAAAGATATTCCCTTTTTAAGCTTTCAGGTTTTTTCTTTTTATGCTTTGTATAAAGGACTTTTTTTAGGACGAATTAATGCGAAATGGGTGCTGATATTTGCCCTTTTATGCGGCATTTTAATCAATATACGCATATTGGGACTTGCCACATTCGGATTAGGTTTTGCCGCTTTAATCTTTATGATTATAAAACAAAAAGACTTTAGCAAAGCCTATTTGCTTGGCCTTGTCCCCCTTGCTTCTTTTCTTATTTTATATGGCACCTGGCCTTATCTGTGGGAACAACCTTTTGTGCGCATAATCGAATCGTATGAAACCATGGCGAAATTCCCCTGGGGAGATACGGTGCGCTTTTTTGGCGAAAATGTTTCTCCGCAAGATTATAAAGTAAGCGAATATATATTCGGTTGGTTTTCGGTAAGTATTCCCCTTAGCGCATTGTTTGCCATAATTGCCGGCACGCTCCTATTGCCTTATCTCTGGTATAAAAATAAATCAGCAGCCTTATTTTCCTTGATTATGCTGGCTTCTTCCTGGGGAATTCTTAGTATGGTTATCTATAAAAATGCGGTTATTTATGACGATTGGAGACATTTGTATTTTATCTGGCCCGCGCTGATTTGGCCCGCAATCTATGCATGGGATAGCCTTATGCAAACGGGAAAAAAAATAGCCCGAATCGCATTAACACTTTTTGCCATACTTCATATAGTCTGGGTTAGTAGCAGCTTAATATCTTTATTTCCCTATTATTATATTTATCTGAATGAAAGGGTATCTAAAAAAGAAAACAATGCCATAAAACAATTCGAAGGAGATTATTGGGGACTAAGTTATTATGAAGGAATTAAATTTATTTTGAAAACAGATCCTTCTGCTGAAATAAAAATCATGACCTTTACTCAAGAAAAAGAACCTACATTTTTTATGCTGAGCGAGGAGGAAAAGAAAAGGGTAAAAAATATACATAATGTGAACGAAGCACATTATTTGCTCACTATTTTCAGGTACCATTCATTCGAGTCTACGGTGACGCCCGAATTTAATGAATTGTATTATAGTGTACACAGACAGGGCGGACCAATAATGCGTGTATGGAGAAAATAAGTCTATTCAAAAATGCTGTAGTTATTCCATGCTATAATGAAGAATTGCGCTTGGATCCACAGGCCATAGAGACATTTTGCCAAGCTTTTCCTGACACACTCCTTGTATTAGTGAATGACGGAAGTGAGGATAATACCTTGCAGATTTTACAAAAAATAGCCGCATCACGAACCTCTGTTGTTTGCTTAGATCTTCAGAAAAACTCGGGAAAAGCAGAAGCTGTTCGCATGGGAATTCTCCATACTACCGAAAATTATCAAGTAGAATATATAGGGTATTTTGATGCAGATTTATCAGCTCCTTTGGAGTATGTAGCGATACTTCAAGCCTATTTAGATAATCATCCCCATTGCGAAATGGTATTTGGTTCGCGCGAATTAGCTCCTCAAGACCAAATAAAACGCCGGCGAAGAAGGCATCTTGCAGGGCGCTTAGTTTCGGCTTTAATCAACATAACCCTCGATTTGCCTTATAAAGACACGCAATGCGGCGCCAAACTAATTCGAAAAGAAACAGCCGCAAAGGCCTGTGCGCAACCCTTTTTGTCGACGTGGATTTTTGATGTGGAACTCATAGATCGCATCCGTACATTAAATCCCAACAGTAATCTTTCGGAAATAATAAAAGAAATTCCCGTCACCCGATGGCACGACGTAGGCGAATCGAAAGTTAGTCCGCTTTATTTTTTCAAATTGCTTAGGGAGCTAAAGAAGATACGCTGTAAACGGAAACAATAATCTCATTTAAAAGGCGGCAAAACGCCCTATTCTTTTGCGCTTTTCTTTCGCATAGTATAGCGGCACAATCCTTCTTCCAAATAAGACACATAGTCGCTTTTCGACATATAGCCTTTATTGCGCGGATCGGCCAATAATTTCCCTTTATTGTCGATCAATACGTAGAGCGGTTGCGCATTTTGCTTATAATATTTAATCTGAAACTGAGCCCATTTTTCACCGACCGTTGTTCCCGTCTCACCATCCATCTTGGTAAAATATTCCGACTCGGGCAATGGATCCGGCTTGTCGCAATATAGAGAGGCTACAATATAATCTTCGTTCAACATGCGGAACACCTCCGGATCTATCCATACATTCTCTTCCATCTTACGACAGTTTACGCAATTAATCCCCGTAAAATCGAGCAATACAGGCTTAGATTCTTTAATACCGGCCAACATTGCCGATTCGTAATCGTGGTAACAATTCAGGCCGAGGGGACAATTATTGCCTTCCGTATTCCATTCGCTATAATATGACGGAGGCGGAAAACCACTGATCAAGCGCAATGGATATTTAAATAAACCCGGAATCAAATAAATGGTAAATGCCAAAAAGAACAATCCCATTAAATAGGATGCAATGCTCATTTTGTTTGAGTCTCCATCGCTCTTAAATTTCAATCGGCCAAATAAATAGAAAGTCAAACTCGCAAAAATAGCTATCCATATTGCAAGGAATAATTCCCGATTCAATACACCCCATTTAAATTCTAAATCGGCATTACTTAAAAACTTCAAAGCAAAAGCCAATTCGAGCATACCCAAAACAATCTTCACACTATTGAGCCAGTTGCCCGACTTAGGCATAGACTGCAACCATCCGGGGAATATGGCAAAAAGAGCAAAAGGCAAAGCCAATGCCAGCGAAAAGCCAAACATACCAATAAGCGGCCCCATCTTACTTCCCCCATGTGCAGCTTCTACCAAAAGGGTACCAATAATGGGACCCGTACATGAAAAGGAAACCAGAGATAAGGTAAAGGCCATAAAGAAAATGCCAATCATTCCGCCTTTATTCGAAGCCGAATCGACCTTGTTTACCAAACTTTGAGGCAAGGTCAGCTCGAATGCCCCAAAAAAGGAAATGGCAAAAATTACAAAAATTAAAAAGAAGGCCAGGTTCACATAGCCGTTGGTAGAGAACTGATTCAGCGCTTCGGGTCCGAAAAGTAAGGTCACCAAAAAGCCCAAAGCTGTATAAATAACAATAATGGAAATGGCATAAATCAACGCATTGATAATACCCTTACGGCGGGTCTTACTTTGTTTGGTAAAGAATGAAACCGTAAGCGGAATCATAGGGAATATACATGGCATTAATAAGGCTACAAATCCGCCCAAAAAACCTTGAATAAATATACCCCAAAAACTATTATCGGCTTCGCTAACTTCCCCACAAGCCGTTTCCAGATTGGCCACCGCTTCTTCGCTGTACATTTGGGGTTCGGCCACAGAATAGGCATCTTCATCCGAGGAAATATCGACTAGGGCAGAGTCTGTCCGAACCTGCGTATTTGCCGTAACCGTCGATAAGGTCGGAGATATAGGTTCGGGCAATGATTGCGAAGCTTTATCCTCTACTTTCTCTTTCAGTAAAGCCGGATTCCCGGGAATCTGAACCGACTTTTTCAATTTCATAAATGGGATACACATCCCCGAAATATCCGAACAGGATTGTCCCGTAAGAAAAACATCCAACGTAAAATCCTCGGGAGAAGTCACCTCTATTCGCTGCTCGAAAGTCACATTCTTATCGAAATAACGCGCCATGCCTTGCATGATATCGTCGTACACCTCGATATACTTAGGCTCTTCAACCTTGCCTATGCGCTTAAATCCTTCCTGCTTCCTGAAGTCGAACTTGAGCGGAATAAATACCTCATCGGTATACTGCGAATACAAATGCCAGGTAGGCTCCACCGTAGCCTTCAGTTGCACTATACCTTCCTTATCGGATATTTTCTTATAAGCAATATCCCATTTAACAGGTTCCAAAATTTGAGCAAATGCCCCAATGGAGACAAATAAGGAGAGGAGTAAGAAACAGAATTTACGCATGATATATCTATTATAAATCCAAAGAAAACGAAAATTTCGAGGCAAGTTGACTAAAGAAATGTTAAACCAATACAGCAAGATCAGCAATCGAAACTGCGGATAAAAGATTAAGCAAAACAGCCTTTATATCTCTCGACCAGAAAAAGAAAACATGGCCGAAAATAGGAAAAAGAAAGGATATTAACAGATTCCACTTCCTCCCACTTTAGCCACGCAAAAAAACTTTTGCAACAAATTCAGAAACAAAATCCTGTCAATCAACTTTTTACAACAAAAACAGAGGAGCTTGCAAACAAGTTTTCAACAGAAATTTGGGCAAAAATGAAACAAAGTTTTCAACAAAGTGGTAAAATATGTTGTATTGTGGAAAAAAGTGGGAAATTTTTCGATACTTTTACTCCGCAGAATCGAAACACGCATGATTAGCTTAATTGGAGAATACGATTGTAAAGTCGACAGCAAAGGTCGCTTCATGTTTCCGGCGGGACTCCGGAAGCAGCTGGGCGATTCCTTTGAAAAAGGCTTCGTTCTAAATCGGAACCTCCATCGCAAATGCCTGGTCCTGTATTCTATCGAAGAGTGGAATAAACTCAACAAAAAACTAAAAGGCTTGAACCGACTTATTGCTAAAGAAGACATGTTGGTGCGACGCATTTTAGGTGGAGCCACCCCGGTAGAAGCAGACAGTGCGGGTCGACTGCTCATACCAAAACCGTTGTCGGAATATGCCTCATTGAAAAATGAAGTAAAGGTTCTAGGCAGCAATAATGTGGTAGAAATATGGGATAAAGCGGCCTACGATGCCATTATGAGTGAAGAAATTGATATGGAAAGTTTGGCCGAAGATGTATTGAGTAAGCTAAATTTTTCCGACGATGACGCCTAATTACGATTACCATATTCCCGTTCTTTTGCAAGAATGTCTGGAGGGGCTTCAACTTGTTCCCGGTGGCATTTATGTGGATGTAACTTTTGGCGGTGGCGGTCACTCTAAAGAAATTCTTGCCCACATGCCTCAAGATGCACGCCTAATCGCTTTCGACAAGGATAAAGATGCCGAAGAAAATGCCCGTAGCATTCAAGATCCACGCTTCACCTTTATTAAATCCGATTTTCGATATATTAAAAACCATCTCAAATTCCTAAAAATAAACGAAGTAGATGGCGTTTTGGCTGACCTGGGCGTATCCTCTCACCAATTCGACGTGGCCGAACGTGGATTTTCCCTGCGTTTCGACGGACCTCTCGATATGCGCATGGATAAATCGGCAAGCAAAACAGCCGCCTCAGTTTTGAACGAATACGACGAGGAAGAACTCGTACGCATCTTCAAAGAATATGGCGAATTATTTAATGCTAAAGCCATAGTAAGACGCATTAAAAGCATGCCTCAAATGCTGAGCATTGCCGACTTGAAAGAAGCTGTGAAAGGCCTTTATAAACCCAAAGAAGAGCATAAGTTTTTAGCTCGCCTATTTCAGGCTTTGCGCATTGAAGTGAACGACGAAATGCCCGCTCTAAAGGAACTCCTGACTCAGTGTACAGAAATCCTGAAACCGGGCGGAAGACTCGTGGTTATGTCATACCATTCTCTGGAAGACAGGCCGGTAAAAAACCTGATTAAAACAGGAAATTTTGAAGGAAACCTGGAAAAAGATTTCTACGGAAATCCCAAACTCCTCTATAAAAGCATTACCAGAAAACCCATAGTGCCCGACGAAAAGGAAATACAAAATAATAACCGTGCCCGCAGCGCCAAACTCCGTATAGCCGAAAAATTATAATGAACGAAAACCAATTCAAACATAAAGAAGAAACAAGCAATCGTTCTGCAGAACCCCAAAAAAACGGGAAAAAGAACAAAAGCATTTCCTTGGGAAAGCTGCTTAAGGGCGACTTTTTCACCGAATCGGTTATCGCAACTTATATGCCATTTGCCGGCTTCCTGACCGTTTTGGCCCTGCTCTATATAGCCAATGCCTATTACGCCGAAAGAAAAGTAAATGCCATTAACGAAACCGGAAAAAAGGTAAAAGACCTGCATTCCAAATACGTGTCCGCAAAAGCCGAATTGATGTTTAGCACCCAACGTTCCGAACTCAGTTCTAAACTCAGCAACCAAGGCATTAAAGAAACAGTTACCCCACCCTATGTAATCAAAATCGAAAAGGATAAATCTAAAATTATCTACTAAATAGAAATGGATAAGAAAAAACAAATATTGATTCGCTCGGCAGTTTTATACGCAGGTATATTTCTGCTGGCTATCGCTATTGTTTTTCAAATCCTCCATATTCAAATCGCAGAAGGACCCTATTGGAGAAATAAATCGAAAGAACTTACGCTCGAACTGCGAAATATTGAACCTTTGAGAGGAAATATCTTCAGCGCAGACGGCAACTTCCTCGCCATTTCTTTACCTGTATACGAAATTCGTTTCGATGGACGTGCAGACGGACTTAAAGACGAGTTATTTCAGAAACATATC
Organism: Bacteroidota bacterium; assembly: GCA_023432985.1. Classification (GTDB taxonomy): domain Bacteria; phylum Bacteroidota; class Bacteroidia; order CAIKAF01; family CAIKAF01; genus JACVCJ01. The sequence continues at coordinate 8,406 of JAEZEQ010000053.1, forward strand.
GACTCTTTGTCCTGGAATTTGTCGAACCTCTTCAAGGACAAATCAAAAGAAGAATACAAAGCCCTACTGAAGGCTGCACGCAAAAGTGGCAACAGATATAGCTTGGTGCAAAAAAATGTAGGCTATGTCGACCTACAAAAAATCAAACAATTCCCATTATTCAAACTGGGATCAAACAAGAGCGGTTTGATTGTTATTACCCTAACCAAACGCGTTAAACCCTATAAAAACTTAGCCTCACGAACCATCGGAAGAGCAAGTGGCGAAGGCTCATTCTACGGTATGGAATATGCCTACAACAGCGATCTGGCCGGAACGGAGGGAGTGCGCCTTATGCAAAAATTACAAGGCGGATTTTGGAAACCGGTAAACGATGATTATGAAATAGAACCCAGAAACGGATCGGATATTTATTCCACTATAGATATTTCGCTTCAGGAAGTACTCCATAACGAATTGCAACATCAATTGGCAAAAAGCAATGCCGAGCACGGAACTGCCATAGTAATGGAAGTGAAAACCGGCGCCATCAGAGCTATTGCCAATCTCAAAAAAGACAAAGACGGAAATTATTTCGAAGGCGATAATTATGCCATTCGCGAATCGGTAGAGCCCGGGTCTACTTTCAAACTGGCAACGATACTGGCCCTGCTCGACGATAAAAAAGTGAAACCCGAAGACACCATTCATACCGGAAACGGAGTAGCACATTTCTACGGCATTCGTATGAAGGATTCTAAAGAGGGCGGACACGGAACCATAAGTATTCAGGAGGCTTTCGAAAAATCGTCGAATATAGCTTTCGCCAAATTATTGCAAAAACATTATGGGAAAAATCCGGCCGATTTTATCAATAAACTCGCACAATTTGGTCTGACCGAAACCACGGGAATTGCCATGGGAGGCGAACCCAAACCTTTAATCAAAGAGCCCTCCGATAAAAGCTGGTCCAAAATCACCCTCCCCTGGATGAGCATAGGCTACGAATCGCAATTGACCCCGCTTCAAATTCTCACTTTCTATAACGCTGTGGCCAATAACGGCGTATTGGTGCGCCCTCAATTAGTATACGAAATAAAAGAACATGGAAAATCGGCACGCATTTTCGAGCCGGAAACCATCAAACAACGCATAGCTTCCGAATCGGCCATAATGCAAGCCCGAAATATGATGGAAGGGGTGGTGAAAAAAGGTACAGCCAAGAATCTGGACGGACTTCTTTATTCCATAGGCGGAAAAACAGGAACCGCACAGGTAGCAAAAGCCGGCGGATATAGAAGAGACGGGGTTTCTTACCGCGCTTCTTTTGTAGGCTATTTCCCCGCAAATAATCCGAAATACAGCTGTATAGTAGTGGTAAACGCACCTTCGAACAGTGTATACTACGGAAATTTAGTGGCAGGTCCGGTTTTTAAAGCCGCTGCCGATAAAATTTATGCCGCTGCTCTCGACCTACACCAACCTATCAATAAAGGACGTCCTGTGGTAGCCGACTCTCTTTTACCTCAATTGAAAACAGCCCCGATATTGGCTTCCAAATCGGTGCTCGATTATCTGAATATCAATACCACTATAGTCCCCGGTAATAGTCCCCTCGCCAAAGCAGAAAAAAATGGGAATAGAATAGACCTAAAACCCATGCGCATTGAAGCCGAAAAGCTTCCAAACCTAAAAGGAATGGGCGCAAAAGATGCTTTATACCTGTTGGAAAAAATGCAATGCAAGGTAATTATCGAAGGCAAAGGAAGTGTTATAGCCCAATATCCCGAAGCCGGAACCACATTGAAAAAAGGAATGCATGTTAAGCTCATTTTATCGATATGAAATTATTAAAAGACATATTATATAAGGTTCGACTCGAAGAGCTGATTGGACAAACCAATATTGCTGTCGACAATATTCAGCACGATAGCCGACTGCTTACCAAACAATCGCTTTTTGTAGCGCTTAAAGGTCGCAGTTTCGACGGACATGCATTTATCGCACAAGCCATAGAAAAAGGAGCTATTGTAATCGTATGCGAAGTATTGCCCGAAAAAATTGAGCAAAACATCACTTATGTACGCGTACAAAATGCATGGGAAGCCCTATCCACTATAGCCGCTAATTTTCACGGAAATCCCTCCGAAAAAATGAAAATAATCGGCGTAACCGGTACCAATGGAAAAACCAGTATAGCCACCATGGGTTATAAACTCTTTATGCTAATGGGCTATAAAGTGGGCTTACTCAGTACGGTCGAAAATAAAATTGCACATAAAACGCTCGAAGCTACACATACAACTCCCGATGCTTTAAGTCTGCAAAAACTCCTTGCTCAAATGGTGCAGGAAGGTTGTACCCACTGTTTTATGGAAGTAAGCTCCATAGCTGTAGACCAAAAAAGAGTTTGGTCCGTGGCTTTCGATATTGCCATTTTCACCAATCTAACGCACGATCATCTCGATTATCACCTAAGCTTCGAGAATTACCTGAAAGCGAAAAAATCCTTCTTCGACAATTTGCCTTCAACCGCTCACGCACTCATAAATGCCGATGATAAAAATGGGAAAATAATGGTGCAAAATACCAAGGCCAAAGTACATAGCTATTCCATGAAAAGCATGTCCGACTTTAAAGTACGCATTATTGAAAAAGAATTGAAAGGCATGCACCTCAATATAGACGGAAAAGAGGTTTGGGTGAAAATTACCGGCGATTTTAATGCCTATAATATACTCAGTATTTATGCCGCAGCCCTATTGCTGGGTAAAGATGCAGTGCAAGTTCTCACTACCCTATCTATACTCGACCCTATCGAAGGCCGATTCAATACCATCCATTCCGCATCGGGTATAACGGGAATTATAGACTATGCACATACCCCCGACGCCTTGCAGAATATTATTGACAGTATACAAGAAATAAAAAGTGGCAAAAGTCGGCTTATTACAGTAATTGGTTGCGGTGGCGACAGAGATAAAAGCAAAAGACCCATAATGGGACGTATAGCAAGCGACTGTTCCGATCAGGCCATTTTCACTTCCGATAATCCACGCAACGAAAATCCGGATCAGATTATTGCCGAAATGAAAGAGGGACTAAATGCAGGACAACTTCAAAAAATACTAAGCATCACGAATCGCGAAGAAGCTATAAAAACTGCGGTACAATTGGCCAAAAGCGGAGACGTAATCCTCATTGCCGGAAAAGGACATGAAAAATATCAGGAAATACAAGGTGTAAAACATCCTTTCGACGATAAACTTATTCTAAACCAAACCTTCAAAAATAAACTCTAATATGCTGTATTATTTATTTGAATATCTAAATCAGTTTACCGATTTCCCCGGATCGGGATTGTTTCGTTTTATTTCCTTTCGCGCCATAATGGCTCTATTGGTTTCTATTCTGATTTCGGCTGTATTCGGGAAAAAACTCATCGCTCAATTACGCCGCTTACAAGTTGGGGAATCTATACGTGATTTAGGATTAGAAGGACAAATGGAAAAAGCGGGAACCCCAACCATGGGCGGATTAATCATAATCGCATCTATTCTGATTCCTACCCTTCTTTTCACGCAATTGCATAATGTATATGTTCTTCTCATGCTGGCCACAACAGTGGGATTGGGTTTGATCGGATTTGCAGATGATTATATCAAAGTATTCAAGAAAAATAAAGCCGGTTTAGCCGGAAAATTCAAAATAATCGGACAGGTCGGTATAGGCTTATTGGTGGGAACTGTACTCTATTTCCACCCCGATGTTACCATGCGCCGCAAAATTGTAAACCCCGTTCATCAAACGCAAAGCATAGCCCCAACCCTGCAAGAAATCGAACAAAATTATGTGGATGTAAACACACAGGTAACTACCATTCCTTTTGTAAAAAATCACGAATTCAATTATTCCAAACTCATTTCATTTATAGGCGATAATTATGAAAAATGGGGCTGGATTATTTTTATTCCCATAGTAATTTTCATTATTACTGCCGTGTCAAACGGGGCAAATATTACCGACGGAATAGACGGATTAGCCACCGGCACTTCAGCCATAATCGGAATCGTACTGGGTATTCTGGCCTATGTATCCGGAAACAGCATTTTCGCCAATTATCTCAACGTAATGTATATACCCCATTCGGCAGAATTGGTAGTCTTTGCAGCCGCATTTGTAGGCTCTTGTATTGGATTCCTTTGGTATAATGCATATCCGGCTCAGGTTTTTATGGGCGATACGGGAAGTTTGGCCATAGGTGGCATTATTGCCAGTCTGGCCATCTGTATACGAAAAGAATTATTGATCCCCATTCTGTGTGGAATATTCGTAGTAGAAAATGTATCTGTGATGCTTCAGGTCTACTATTTCAAATACACAAAAAAGAAATTCGGAGAAGGGAAACGCTTCTTTAAGATGGCGCCCTTACATCATCACTATCAAAAACTTGGTTTTGCTGAGAGTAAAATCGTGACTCGTTTTTGGATAGTTGGAATAGGCTTGGCAGCACTCACTTTAGTAACCTTAAAATTGAGATAATTGAATCAGAAAATCTCCATATTAGGCGGAGGCGAATCCGGAGTTGGAACAGCCATATTAGCTCAAAAAATGGGCTATAGGGTTTGGCTTTCGGACAGAGGCAAGATCAGCGATAAATACAAGTCGTTGCTCGATGCGCATGCTATTGCCTGGGAGGAGAATCAGCATAGCGAGGAGCAAATTCTCGATGCCGATATCATTATGAAAAGTCCGGGTATACCCGACAAAGCCCCAATCGTACAAAAAGCGAAAGAAAAAGGTATATCCATTATCTCAGAAATAGAATTTGCGTATATGCATTGTAATGCCAAAATCATAGGCATCACGGGAACCAATGGCAAAACAACCACGACTTTACTCACCTATCATATTCTAAAAAATGCGGGACTGAATGTGGGTTTAGCCGGAAATATAGGCAAAAGCTTTGCCCTTTCGGTAGCCGAAGATCAATTCGATTATTATGTAATCGAACTCAGCAGTTTCCAATTAGACGGCATAGAAAAATTCAGACCTCATATTGCGGTCATTACCAATATCACCCCCGATCATCTTGATCGCTATAATTACCGGTACGAAGATTATATCGCATCCAAATTTCGTATAGCGATGAATCAAACCACCGATGATGCCCTAATCGTAGGCATAGACAGTACGCCCGTGGCAGAAGGCTTAACAATATTTCCCATTTCTGCGCAAGTCTACCCATTTAGTCAATATTCCACAAGCGATAACGGAGCTTATTTAACCAAAGACGAATTAATAATCCACATAAAAAACGATAAATTTCATATGTACATCAACGAACTAGCACTTCAGGGCAAGCACAATGCGTATAACTCCATGGCAGCAGGTATAGCTGCGCGCATTTTAGACATTAAGAAAGAGAGAATTCGCCAATCTCTCAGCGATTTCAATAATGTAGAACACAGAATGGAATTTGTAGCCAAGGTAAGAGGTGTAGAATACATCAACGACAGTAAAGCTACAAATGTAAACTCTGCCTTCTTTGCATTGGAATCGATGAATAATCCGACTATATGGATTGCAGGCGGAGTAGATAAAGGCAATATGTATGACCAACTGATTCCGGTTGTACAAAACAAGGTAAAAACGCTGATTGTTTTGGGCGAAGGAGCCGAAAAATTATACGAATCCTTCGGATCTATTATACCGGAAATCATTAGCGTCGGATCTATGCAAGAAGCCGTTTCTGCAGCCTATAAGCTCAGTCAAAAAGGCGATGTAGTATTACTTTCTCCGGCTTGTGCCAGCTTCGATTTATTCGAAAACTACGAAGACAGAGGGAATCAATTTAAACAATGGGTAAGAGAATTATGATGCAAAACCTTCACATATTTTCCCTGAAAAAATACATCAAAGGAGATCCGGCCATTTGGGGCATAGCCCTGTTTTTGTCGGTTATTTCCATACTATCGGTCTATAGTACCACCGGTTCTCTCGCTTTTAAATACAAAGGCGGAAATACGGAAGCCTATCTGATCGAAAGGGTGATATTTATTCTCGGAAGCTTTGTGGTAATGGGATTTGTTCAACAAATTAAATACACATATTTCTCTCGAATTTCTCAAATTCTCCTTCTCTTTTCTGTTCCCCTTCTGATCCTGACTTTATATATGGGATCCGATATTAACGATGCCAGTCGCTGGTTAAAAATCCCGGGTATCGGACTCAGTTTCCAAACTTCGGATTTAGCCAAAGTGGCGCTGGTTACCTATATCGCTTCCCTGCTCGCATCCAAACAAGATCAAATGGACGATTATCGCAGTGCGTTTATTCCCGCCTTAATGTGGATAGGCCTTATATGCGCGCTCATCTTTCCGGCTAATTTCAGTACGGCCGCCATGCTCTTTCTCATTTGCTTCCTCCTGATGTTTATTGCCCGCATTCCCATGAAGCATTTGGGTATACTCATGATATTTGGAATTATCGTAATAGGAATCACGGTTTTATTAATATACTATTTTCCGGATATACTCCCCAGGGGTGAAACATGGAAAAACAGAATATTCGGATTTATAGGCGAAGATGCCGATGCCAATTACCAAGCCGAACAAGCCAAAATGGTTATTGCCAATGGAAATATTTTGGGCACAGGCCCCACAAATAATCCCAATAAATATTTCTTACCTCAGGGATATTCCGATTTTATTTTTGCTATGATTATTGGTGAATATGGCATATTTGGAGGCCTACTCATAATTTTCAGTTACCTGCTCCTGCTCTACAGAAGTATTCGCATAGCCACTAAAACGAAATACGCTTTTGCCGCACTTCTCTCCATAGGTTTGGGTATACTCATCGTCGTACAAGCCTTTATAAATATGGCTGTGGCGGTAAACCTTTTCCCCGTAACGGGACAACCATTACCTATGGTAAGTATGGGAGGAACCGGAACTTTGTTTACTGCTTTGGCTTTTGGAATGATTCTATCCGTTAGCCGCAGTGTAGAAGAAAAAGAAATAACAGGAAAGGAGGAAGACCATGTTGAATAAGGTGATTCTATCCGGTGGTGGAACGGGGGGACATATATTCCCGGCTATAGCCATTGCCGATGCCATAAAAGAAAAACATCCTCAATGCCAAATTTTGTTTATCGGCGCATTGGGAAAAATGGAAATGGAAAAAGTACCCCAAGCCGGCTATAAAATAATAGGCCTTCCTATAAGCGGATTTCAAGGTATTTTCTCGATACAAACCTTGACATTGCCATTCAAAATTGCGAAAAGTCTACTTCAAGCAAGACGTATCCTGAAAAAAGAAAAACCAAATGTAGTCATCGGCACGGGCGGTTTTGCCTCTGCACCCTTACTCTTTATGGCAACCCTTATGGACATTCCTACCCTTATACAAGAACAAAATTCACAACCCGGAAAGGTAAACCGCATGCTAGCGTCAAGAGTAAACAGTATTTGCGTGGCCTATCCCGGAATGGAAGCATTTTTCCCTAAAGAAAAAATAAAACATAGCGGAAATCCCGTACGCAAACAAATAGAATATAGTCGCCCCAACAGAGATGAGGCTGCAAGGGAATACGGATTGGATCCTAAGCGAAAAACCGTACTTGTATATGGAGGCAGCTTGGGAGCCTTGGCCATAAATGAAGGCATGATGCAGTCCGCAGAAATGCTCGAAAAAAATGAGATACAAGTCATCTGGCAAACGGGAAAATATTTCTATCCCCAAACCGAAAAATTAAGACAGGAAAAGAAATTCAAGCATATTAAAATAGTTGAATTTATAGATCGTATGGAAATGGCCTATGCTATGGCAGACCTTGTGGTATCAAGAGCCGGCGCCATTGCCGTATCCGAAATCTGTCTGCTCCAAAAAGCATCTATACTGGTTCCTTTGCCTACAGCCGCACAAGACCATCAAAGTAAAAATGCCGAAGCCTTATTGCAAATGCATGCTTGTATTTTATTGAAAAATGAAGATGCGAAAAATGAAATCGGAAATCGAATTCTGCATACACTTCAACAACCCGAATTGCTTCAGGAACTGGCAAAAAATGCAGGCAAAGCAGCCTATCCCGAAGCCGCCGCTAATATTGTAAGAGAAATAGAAAAACTGAGTCATGAATAATCAACTCGACCATATAGAACAAATATACTTCGTGGGTATAGGAGGAATTGGCATGAGTGCCCTGGCACGCTATTTCCATACCCGCAAGCGTATAGTGTCGGGTTATGACAAAACACCGGGACCCATCACCGAACAATTGATTGCAGAATCCATGCAAATCACCTATATCGACGATCCGGAAAATTTACCCGATTTTATAAAAAATACAGATAATAAAAAACGTATACTAATCGTCTATACACCGGCCATACCAAAAGAGAATAAGATACTCTCTTATTTTATTCGGGAGGGATATACTTTGAAAAAAAGGGCGGAAGTATTGGGTATGCTCACTAAGGAAACTTTTAGTATATGCATCGCGGGTACACACGGAAAAACAACCACTACATCCTTGTTGGCGCATCTGATGGTGGAATGCGGATTAAAGCCCACTGTATTTGCCGGGGGTATAATCGGTAATTATCAAAGCAATTTCATCAATCATCCCGAAGGGAATATCAGCATTTCAGAAGCCGATGAATTCGACCGTTCCTTCCTTTGGTTGGAACCGGACATGGCTGTAATTACAAGTACAGATGCCGACCATTTGGATATTTATGGCGATTCGACCCATTTCCTGGAAGGCTTCAAAGCTTTCAGCGAAAAAATAAAACCCGGTGGCAAGCTATTGGTTTCGGAAGAAGCCTCTGCAAGCATACAAGTGCCGCATGAGACGTACGGACTCACAGAAGATAGTATGCATCATGCTCATTTTATCGGAGTAAATCAGGGATATTTCGAGTTCGAAGTACGCTCTCCCCTTACTTCTATTCAAGGCATATATCATTTACCCATAGCCGGATTACACAATATAAAAAATGCACTTGCAGCCATAGTTCTCGCCGGCTATAAGGGATGTGCACATCCGGAAATGGCAATGGCATTAAAGGGATTTAAAGGCGTAAAAAGGCGTTTCGAAAGCATAGTACAAAATGAAAAAATAGCGTATATAGATGATTATGCACATCATCCAACCGAAATAAAAGCGGCCATTTCCGCGGCGCGCCTATTGTATCCCGACAAAAAATTAAGCGTAATTTTCCAGCCGCATTTATACAGCCGCACACGCGATTTTATGGAAGCCTTTGCAGCAGAATTATCGAAAGCCGATCAACTCATTTTACTCGATATTTATCCGGCCAGAGAAGAGCCCATAGAAGGGATCAGCTCTTCGGCCCTATTACAAATTTGCAGCAACCCCTCCAAAATACGCTTAACCAAAGAAGAATTAATCCCATTTCTAAAGACACAAAAAACAGAAATAGAGCTATTAATGACGCTGGGTGCGGGAGATATAGACCGTTTTGTAGAACCTATTAAAAACTTACTCATCTCACATGAATAAAAAGCTGAAAATACTAAGTTATCTTCTTATTATAGCGCTGATTGGTGCCATAATAGTGGTATTGGTATATTCAGGCAAGAAGACCGAGCGCACCAATCCCGAACGCACGCAGATAAGCATTATGGGAAATAATCCATATCCCATGCTTGGAAAAGACGAACTAAAAAACATGATCAACAGTGAAATAGACAGCACTGAAGTGGAGCCTAATATGGCCCTTATTGAAAATAAATTAAATAAAAATCCCTATATAAAGAATGCCGAAGTATACAGATCCATTGATGGAGGTATACAAGCTCAGATAACATTAAAAGAACCCATTGCACGCATATACGAAAAATCGGGAAGCAGTTATTATATCGACAAAAACGGAGAGCCCATTCCATTAAAAGAAAACTGGACGCAACATGTAATGGTAATTAACGGAGAGTGGAAAGAACCTTATGCCGAAAGGGTAGGAAAAATGCATTTGGAAGAGTGGAAACAAAAATCACTACTCGATGACGCGGCTTATTTAACCGAAAAAATAAATCAATCTTCTTTTCATAAAGCATTGATTGAACAAATCTATGTGAATGCGGACAAGGAATTTGAATGCATTCCCATTCTCGGCAGAAGCAGCATATTACTTGGTGATACATCAAATACAGTAGGAAAATTAAACAAGCTGGAAACATTTTATAGAGAAGGCTTATCATACAAGGGGTTTAATGACTATACGCAAATAAACTTAAAATATAAAAATCAAATTATCTGTAATAAATAATAACATGGCAAAAGAAAAAATCATCGTAGGACTCGACATTGGCACCACCAAGATTCTGGCCTTAGTCGGCAAACAAAACGAACACGGAAAAATAGAAATATTAGGCGTGGGGCATGCTCCATCAGTGGGCGTACAACGTGGGGTAGTAACCCATATATTGCAAACCACGAACAGCATCAATGAAGCGATTCGCGCTGCCGAGGAGTCATCCGGAGTAGAAATTGGCCGGGTGAATGTTGGTATAGCCGGGCAGCATATACGCAGTTATCAGCACAGAGGGATTTATACACGTAATAATTCCGACGAATTGATAACCAAGCAAGAAATTGAAGCCATGAAGGATAATATGTATAAGTTGGCCATGCCTCCCGGGGAAGCCATAATACACGTAATTCCTCAAGAATATATCATAGATAACGAGCTGGGACATAAAGATCCGGTGGGTACAATCGGCAACAGGTTAGAGGCTAATTATCATATAATAAGCGGACAAATTTCGGCTGCACGTAATATTCAGAAATGCATACATATGGCCAATTTAAGTTCGGAACAAATCATACTCGAGCCCCTTGCATCAGCGGAAGCGGTTTTATTGCCCGAGGAGTGTGAAGCCGGGGTTGCCATAGTAGATATTGGAGGTGGTACTACAGATATAGCCATTTTCCATGAAAACATATTACGTCATACAGCGGTGATTCCACTTGGTGGAAATATAGTGACCGAAGACATCAAAACAGGATGTAATTTGGTCAAAGATACAGCCGAGAAACTCAAGACCATGCATGGATCGGCCTTAAATTCTCCGGGTATGGAAAATACCATCATCACCATTCCGGGAATTGGAGGAAGAAATCCCACACAAATTTCCAAAAGCACTTTGGCCGGCATCATCAATGCCCGTATGAGTGAGATTTTCGAATATGTAGATTATGAAATAAAACAATCCGGATACAAGGATAAGCTTTCGGCAGGAATAGTAATGACCGGTGGAGGTTCTATGATGAAAGGCGCCCCACAACTTATGTCATTAATTACCGGAAAAGATGCCCGCATCGGATACCCGCATAAACATTTGATTGGAGATAAGGCCAAAACCATTGCCAATCCCGTTTTTGCTACCGGCGTCGGCCTGGTATTGATGGGCGTAGATAAGCCCGAGAATGAAGATTTTGCGGTAGAATCGGGAACACAAGGTGAAGAAAAAGTAAGCAGAACCAAACAAAAATTGAGATACGGATCCTTATTCAAAGGCTTAATCGATAAAGCATCAAGCATGTTTGAAGATACAGAAAACGAACTATAGGTTTTTAGTATACACATCATACAGTGCAATTGCCATACAGATAATAACAATTGTATGTGTGTAACTATATAAAAAAAAAGAAAAAACTTTAGTTGAAATAAAAGAAATTTGTAACGAATAAAACCCCAATCAGATTATGGAATTTGGAAATCTCCCGGAAGGCATCATGAATTTTGACCTTCAAAAAAATCAAAGTTCGATTATTAAAGTAATCGGCGTAGGCGGAGGTGGCGGAAATGCCGTTAACCACATGTACAACCAAGGTATACACGGTGTAGACTTCATCATTTGCAATACGGATGAACAAGCATTGAATGCCAGTCCTATTCCCTCTAAAATACAACTTGGCGAATCCTTGACCGAAGGTCGTGGTGCCGGTTCTTTGCCTGAAGTGGGAAAAAATGCCGCTGAAGAAAATATAGAGGATGTAAAAAAACATTTTGGCACCAATACCAAAATGGTATTTATCACCGCCGGTATGGGTGGTGGTACGGGTACCGGCGCAGCTCCGGTAATTGCCAAAACAGCGAAAGAAATGGGCATTTTGACCGTAGGTATTGTTACCATTCCTTTTGATTTTGAAGGAAAAAAACGGAAAATTCAAGCCGAATCAGGTTTGGCAGAAATGAGAAAATATGTCGACACGCTTTTGGTTATTTCGAATGAAAAACTGAGAGAAATAGGCGGCAATTTATCGCTTTCTACCGCATTTAATATGGCCGATGATGTGTTGACTACGGCTGCTAAATCTATAGCCGAAATCATCACTATGCCCGGATATATAAACGTAGATTTCGCCGATGTTTGTACGGTCATGAGCGATAGCGGCAACGCCATCATGGGATCAGCAAAAGCAAATGGCGAAAATCGCGCTCAAATAGCTGTTGAAGCAGCCATGTCTTCTCCCCTTCTAAACGACAACGATATCAAAGGTGCAAGACACGTATTATTGTATATTTCTACAGGTGGAAATGACCTGAAAATGGATGAGGTTACCACTATTACCGATTTCGTACAGGAAGAGGCCGGAATGACCGCAGAAATTATTTGGGGTACAGGCACAAATAATGCATTGGGCGAAGATATTTGCGTAACGGTTATCGCAACCGGATTCCAAAATGGCTCTAAAGAGAATGCAGATAAAGAAAAAAACGAAGTTGTACTTTCTATTGAAGAGAATAAGAAAGAAGCAACTTCTGAAAACGAAACGCCTTTTTTAATAACCAATTTGACCGAAGAGAAAGAGGAAGAAATTCAGTTTGAAGTAAGCCAAATAAACCCTAGCGAACCGACACCTGCAATCAATGAAGTAAATGAAGCACCGGTTGAAATTGCATTTAACCCGGAAGAGGTGAAAAATGATCCCTTTGCTTTTAAAGTGGAAGAAGAAATTCAACCCACTCAGCAGGAACAAAGTTTTACGGTGAAGCCGGCTTTGGAAATGGATTTCCAGGCTATTCAAGAAAATAAGGAACAAGCCAAAGAGGTTGCTCCCGTGAAATGGGAAAACAGCATACACGATATTTTCGAAAGCAGTACGCCCAAAAGTCAGTCTGCCGAACAAAATCAAAAATCCGAATTGTACAACGCGCAAGAGCGTATGATGCGATTAAAGGAGATTACATCTAAAATCAAAACCCCTTCTGGATTGGTAGATTTAGAAAGTGAGCCGGCCTATAAACGCAGAAATGTGAAATTGGAAGACGATATGCAAATGAATCAGACCGGAGTTTCCAATTCAAGCATACAATTCGACGAAAACGGAGCAAGAATTGTAAAAGAAAACAGATTTCTACACGGAAATGTAGACTAAAATACGACTCTACAGAAATTAAAACCGCTGCAATTTTGTAGCGGTTTTGTTTTTTATACACTACCTTTGAAACATGTTTGTCATTCGCTATATAGACCCTCAAAAAAGCTGGCTGGATCCCATAGAATTATTTATTGAAGAATGGGAAAACGCATCCCCGGAGATGACGCATTTCAGTTCGGGCAGTACGGGCATTCCCAAAGAAATACAGGTACAAAAATCGGCCATGCAAGTGAGCGCGAAAAGGACCAATTCCTTTTTTACTCTTGACGAAAAATCGAATTATTTATTGGCATTACCCGCTCAATATATAGGCGGAAAAATGATGATTTTACGCGCTTATTTAGCCGAGGGGAATCTCTTTGCCTGTCCGCCTCTCCTCAATCCCCTCCTTCATTATCCGGATGATTTAGCGATTGATTTCGCAGCATTTACTCCGGCCCAATTATATGCCATATTACAAAATCCGATCAGTCGCAAACGCTTTTCACAAATAAGTCGTTGCATTATCGGAGGAGCTCCCATGCCTTATATTCCCGAGGAATGGACAGAAAATATGCATACAGAAATCTACGAAACCTATGGTATGACGGAGACCGTTTCGCATATAGCATTAAGAAAATGGGGCGATTCCGCATTCCAAACCATAGACCCCAATATAGCCTTGAGTGTAGACGAGCGCGATTGTTTGGTCATACGCGACGAAGCGCTTAGCAAAACGCCCATTATCAGCAATGATTTGGTTGCGATGCAAACTAAGGATTCCTTTATTTGGCGAGGCAGGGCCGATCATATTATCAATTCGGGGGGATTAAAAATATATCCGGAAGAATGGGAAATGACTTGGAAAAAAATAGGCGAATTATCGGAGCGGACTTATTATCTGACTTCAGAAAAAGACCTGCAATTTGGCGAAATATTGGTATTGGTGGTAGAGGGGAAAGAAATTCAGGAATTAGAAAATAAGATAGCTTCCATTACGCCCAAAAACAAAAGGCCTAAAAAAATTATCTATGTAGACCAAATAGGGCGTACAAAAAATGGGAAAATAAAGAGACAAAAGTTTTAAAAAAGGGTGGATTAATTTTTCTTTTCCAGATCAGAAATACGTTTTTCGAGTTTACACAGATTTCTAAAATGCACATAAGCTCTTTTATAATCACTGATTTCGAATGCAGGTGAACCTTGTAGGACTTGTCCGGGTTTAGAGACCGAGCTGCCTATACCCGATTGAGCGGCAATTTTCGTTTGATCGGCCAAGTGAATATGTCCAACCACACCCACTTGTCCGCCTATCATGCAATATTTTCCGATTTTAGCCGAGCCTGCCACTCCGGCCTGAGCAGCAATAACCGTATGTTCGCCCACTTCCACATTATGTGCAATTTGGATCAAATTATCGAGTTTGGCTCCGGAATGAATAATGGTAGAGCCCAGAGTTGCGCGGTCTATGGTTGAATTTGCGCCTATTTCCACAAAATCTTCAATAAGCACATTCCCGATTTGCGGCACTTTGGTATAATCGTTCATTTTGGTGGGTGAAAATCCAAATCCGTCCGCACCGACAATAGCGCCGCTGTGAATGGTAACATGATTCCCAATAATGCAATCGTGGTAAATTTTCACGCCGGAAAAAAGTCGGGTATGGGCGCCGATTTTCACATTATCGCCAATATAACAATGGGGATAAATTTGCGCTCCATCTTCGATAATTGCATTTTCGCCTATATATGCAAAAGCGCCTATATACACATCCTTGCCCAATTTGGCACCGGAATGTACAAAAGAAGGCGATTCAATGCCCTTTTTGGGACTATACGCAAACAAACTACCCATCAATTTGGTAAAAGCCTCAAAGGCGTTCTCCACGCGAATAAGCGTTAAATCCAACGGTTTTTGCGGCACAAAATCCCGATTTACCACTACGGCACTTGCTTTCGTTGTATACACAAAATCCTCATATTTTGCATTCCCTAAAAAAGTAAGCGAACCGGCGCATCCTTCCTCAATTTTTGCTAAAGACGATATAAACAAAGTAGCATCTCCTTCTACCGTGCCATTAATTTGTTCTGCAACTTGCGCAGTGGTTAACCTCATGAATTGTAGCCGTTAATTGTTTATGTATGCAAACATACTAAAAAATCAAAAGGGAATACTAAAATAGCAGGAGCAATTTTACAAAAAAATGCAGCATACAAATTATCAAATACATAGAAGCGAAGACAGGAAAAGAAAAATGCATTAATCGAATTGCGGGTAGAGCATATAATAGCGCGTTTGCACCAGAACATTATCGAGGGTTCCGAACAGGACGCTAATATTTTCGAGTTTTCGGATTTCGCCATTTTTCATTTTAAACAGCAAGGGATTCGATTTATCGTATAAAGTATTTCGAATTTCACCCTTGGAAAGCAGGTAGTTTTTCTGATCCGAAAATTGCGGAAAATGTCGGTTTACCTCTTCTTGTTTTGCCACCCATTCTTCATTTGTAAATGGGCTGTCTTTGATTTGAATTTTGAATAAATTCCGACTTCCCAGTCGAGATGCCAGGAAAGAGAGCATAGGATCCGGGCATCCGGCCCATTGTTTCATGGCGCTGATAATATCATTGTCTTCGAGGCGAAGGAAGTGTTGCATGGCTTTATCCATTTCAAGAGGATTATCGGCTTGGATATCTGTATGTAAAAAATACAATAATTCGGGCGTTCCGAATAAAGAATTTCCCATTCTAACCCATTCTTTTGCTCTTTTGAGAACGCTTGTGATCAAATGTTCGGAACTGATTACCGTTTTATGCATATATACTTGCCAATACATCAAACGGCGGGCCAGTAAAAAATTCTCGACAGAGTGCAGGCCTTTATCTTCCACCACCAATTGATCTTGGTGCACATGCAGCAGTTTAATAATACGTTCGGCGCCAACGGTACCTTCCACCACTCCGGTATAAAAGCTGTCGCGCAGCAAATAATCGGTACGATCCAAATCGAGCTGACCACTTACCAAACTACACAGATAGGGTTTGGGGTAGCTGCGGTTAAAAATTTGAATGGCCGTTTCCATGACTTCGCCAAACTCTTCTTTCAATGCCTGCATCAGCATAAGCGAAATATGTTCGTGCGGTACAGGGAAGAGCGAGTGTTCGAGGGCATGGGAAAAAGGGCCATGTCCTATATCGTGTAATAAGCCGGCTATACAAAGCCCCAGGCGTTCTTCTTCCGAAACAGGCACACCCTTATCGCGCAATACTTTCACTGCTTCCTGCATAAGATAAAACACGCCCAATGCATGATGAAAACGCGTATGTCTTGCTCCCGGATAAACCAACTGAGCCAATCCCATTTGCGAAACATGTCGTAATCGCTGAAAATAAGGATGATCTATAAGTCGTAAAATAATTTCATCGTGTATGGAAATAAAACCATATACCGGGTCGTTAATAATCTTTCCCTGAAAATTTGCCTTGTTCAAAATGTCTGTCTAATTTTATGCAAAGATAATGGCTTTCAGGAAGCAGGCTAAAAACCGTTAAAAATATTAGTAAAGAATGGAAAAAATTAAAATACTTTGGGTTGATGATGAGATAGATTTATTAAAACCTCATATTACTTTTTTAGAAAGCAAAGGATATGATGTCAGTAAGGCCGCAGGTGGTGTAGAAGCATTGGAATTGGTGGAGCAAGAGAATTTTGACATTGTTTTTTTGGATGAAAATATGCCGGGCATATCCGGACTTGAGGTGCTCAATCGGATTAAAACGCAACGTTCGCATATACCGGTTATCATGATTACCAAAAGTGAAGAGGAGCATATTATGGAGGATGCCATTGGGTCCAAAATTGCCGATTATCTTATAAAGCCGGTGAATCCGAATCAAATATTGCTTTCTCTAAAAAAAACACTCGATTCCAAAAGAATAGTTGGAGAAAAAACGACGCAGGAATATAGACAAGAATTTATGCAAATTGGGATGACGTTAAGCGACCGTCTCAATAGCGAAGAATGGAAAGAAGTGTATAAAAAACTGGTGTATTGGGAAATGGAGTTGACCAAAAATCCTACCGGCGGAATGGAAGATATCTTACTGAGCCAAAAAGAAGAAGCGAATTTATTATTTGGGAAATTTGTAGAAAGAAATTACAAAAGCTGGCTTCAGGGAAAAAATGAGGACACGCCTCTCCTATCGCACACCTTATTTAAAACACGAATTGCGCCTTCGTTAAACGGCGAAAACACAGTTTACTGGGTGGTGATAGACAATTTGCGATATGATCAGTGGAAGGCCATACAGCCAATGATTCAGGAGGATTTTAGAATAGATAGCGAAGATATTTTTTATTCGATTTTACCTACAGCTACGCAATATGCACGTAATTCTTTATTTGCCGGACTAATGCCGTCTGAAATAGAAAAAAGGCATCCGAATTTGTGGGTTGGAGAAGACGAAGAAGGCGGAAAAAATATGCATGAGGAAGCGCTTCTTCAAGAGCAATTGAAAAGGCTGGGTAAAAGTATAAAGATGAGTTATCATAAAATCACCAATTTACAATCGGGAAAAAAATTGGTAGAGAATATGCATAAACTCAGTCAGAATAAGCTGAATGTTATCGTATATAATTTTGTCGACATGTTGAGTCATGCCCGCACCGACATGGAAGTAATACGCGAACTTGCCGATGATGAGGCAGCTTATCGCTCTCTGACTCAAAGTTGGTTCGAGCATAGTCCCCTTCGTGAAATACTAAAAGAAATTGCCGCAGTTAAAGGCAAGGTTTTTTTATGCACCGACCACGGGACAATCCGCGTGAAAGAAGCGAGTAAAGTTGTTGGCGATCGCGAAACCACCACCAATTTGCGATATAAATTGGGGAAAAATCTTAGGTATGAAGTGAAAGATGTATTCGATGTTGGAGATCCGGGAGAGATATTTTTACCCAAGGTTAATGTGAGTTCACGCTATATTTTTGCCAAAGGAAGTAAATTCTTAGCCTATCCGAATAATTATAATTACTATGTAAATTTCTACAAAAACACCTTTCAGCATGGTGGAATTAGTTTGGAAGAAATGCTGATTCCCATGGTAAGTCTACAAGCAAAATAAATCATCGCAACCAAAGTACTTTTTGGGTACGATTTAGAGAACTTTTAATTATATAAACTCCGGGTTTGAATGTGGCAAAGGAGTTTTGATTCATATTCTTGCCTTCCATATTAAAAATGCGAATGCTTTC
>JAEZEQ010000056.1 GCA_023432985.1 Bacteroidota bacterium
GCGATTAGAGTACGTATAACAAAAGGCGAATTAAAAATTCCGCCTGCACTTTTCCATTTCACATTATAGAGTAAATATAAATCGGCCCAAGAGGTTTTATTTACACTGAAATATTGCCTGTAGCCCAAGCCTACATTAAAACTGTGTTCGAAACTTCGCGCATTATTATACACCGTCGGATCGGTCCACTTTTTCGGATAATTTAAGGCCTCATACTCGGCATGTATCATGGCTCCTCTGAAAAGGATAAGCTGATTAAAATATCGAATTCCGAATAAATTCGCCTTCTGCCCGAAATTATTTATATGCGTATATGGAAAACCCAATCCCACATTATAAAACTTGCTTACCTGATACCCAATTGTGGGCGCTATGCTAAAATATACCGGCTGTGAAAAAGTTACGGCTAAACTTCCACCATAAAACACCTTGCGCTTGGCCCCTTTCGATTCTTCAAAATCTTCACGCACCGGATCAATCAACTGACTATAAGATTGAGCAGAAAATAGTATACACGAAAAAATAATACAAAAAGCTCTTTTCATAATTTTCGAAAGAATCGGGTAAAACTAATGATTCTTTGTCTATCTTGTCCCACTAAACCTGTATTTTTCAAATTATTTTTACTTTCGCAACATACAAAATTTATAAAAAACAGACCGGAACATGTATAATTACCGCGTATTGAATAACTTAGGAGGATGGCTTGTGTTTTTAGCAGCCTTCATAACCTATTTTCTTACCATGGAACCCACTTCCAGTTTTTGGGATTGTGGAGAGTTCATCGCAGCCTCTTATAAACTGCAAGTTGGGCACCCCCCGGGAGCACCTTTGTACTTGATGATAGGCCGGGTATTTTCATTTTTAGCCGGAGGAGATCCGGTAAAAGCTGCCTATTGGATTAACATGGTGTCCGTGGTTTCGAGCGCACTCACAATTGCCTTTTTATTTTGGACGATTACGCTGATTGCCCGCAAATTAATTCGCCTTAAAAGCGGCCAAAGCAATCCGCAAGACTATACGCCCCTTCAAACCTGGAGTATTTTTGCAGCTGCGCTTATCGGCTCTTTGGCTTATACCTGGAGCGACACTTTTTGGTTTTCTGCCGTAGAAGCCGAAGTATATGCCACCTCATCATTGTTTACCGCCGTGGTTTTTTGGGCCATGCTGCGCTGGGAAGCCGAAGCCGATCAACCCCACGCAGATCGCTGGCTCATCCTTATCGCTTATTTGATGGGACTTTCTATCGGAGTCCACCTCCTCAACCTCCTTACCATTCCCGCTTTGGCATTTATATACTATTTCCGCAGATATAAAAGTACGACCTGGGGTGTCTTGGCAACTTTTGTCATCGGAGTATTCTTCCTCTATTTTATCCAATATGGTATCATCCCCGGATATGTAAGAGCCTCCGCTGTTTTAGAATCTCTTTTTGTAAACAAATTAGGACTGGATGTGTTTACCGGTCTGGCATTCTTTACGGTCTATATTTTTGCCAGTCTGACCATAGGCCTTTTTTATGCGTCTAAAAATAAAATCCCACTTGCCGTTTATGCCAATTTGAGCTTCCTGTCGGCCTTTATTCTCACAGGCAAAATATCTCTTTCATTGGTGGCGGTTGCGCTTTTTGTTGTCATTTACTTTTATTTCGGAAAAAACAGTTTCAAAAGTTTTATCTATGCTGCCACAGGTATCATTCCGGGTTATATCATCTGGAAGGGACTCATGGCCGATAAAAGCAATGATCTATTTGCCGACAAGCAAAACAAATACACAACCATGCATTTTGTATTGATGTCGACCATAGTTATCCTTCTCGGATTTTCCAGCTATTCTATGATTATCATTCGATCGAATGCCAATGTGCCTATGGACGAAAATAATCCGGCCGACGTATATTCGCTCTTGTCTTATCTCAATCGCGAACAATACGGAAGTCAGCCCCTCTTCTACGGCCCATACTATAATGCACAAGTAGATCCTAAAGAAAATTATAAAGACAAAGGTCCCGTTATGGCTTTGGCCTATTCGATTTACGATGCAAACGGAACACGTATTACCTATTTCTCAGATAACCTGGAAGCTCAGGAATTCCTGAATTCAGATGCCAATAAAGGCTATACTTTAAAGGTAGAATATATAGAAATCGACCGCAAAAAAGAACCGAATTATGTAAAAAATACCACCCTGTTCCCCCGTATGTGGAGCGGACAGGATCAAAGACATGTGTCGGGCTATAAATCCTGGGGTAATGTAAAAGGAAATCCCGATTTTATTGAAAACATCACCTTCTTTTTACGCTACCATGTAAACCACATGTATATACGTTATTTATACTGGAATTTCGTAGGTCGCCAAAGCGACGAACAAAATGCCGATGGAAATAACCTAAACGGAAACTGGCAAAGCGGAATCGGATTTATTGACGGCATTTTTACCGGCGCAAAATCCACCAACCTGCCCGAAGATATGGCTTCGAATAAAGGCCGTAATCACTATTTCTTCCTGCCTTTACTTTTAGGAATTTTAGGCGCGGTTTACCATTACCGTGAAAGCAAACGTTCTTTCCTAATTGTAGCCATGTTGTTTTTCTTAACCGGACTCGCCATTGTAATTTATCTGAATCAAGTTCCCTACCAACCGCGCGAACGAGATTATGCCTATGCCGGATCTTTCTATGCATTCGCCATTTGGATCGGATTGGGTCTAATGGGATTATTCAACTGGTTAGGCGCTAAAACGAAAAAAGAAGGACTCCCTCTTTTGGCAGGTACTACCCTCGTGACAGCACTCGCTGTGCCTGTATTACTTGTATCTCAAAACTGGGACGACCACAATCGCCAAAACAGATATACCGCACCCGATTTTGCGTTTAATTATTTGAACTCAACCGATAAAGATGCCATTCTGTTTACCAATGGAGATAATGATACCTTCCCGCTTTGGTTCCTTCAGGAAGTGGAAGGCGTACGCACCGATGTGCGTGTGGTTAACCTGTCGCTTTTGAATACCGATTGGTATATAGATCAAATGAAAAGAGCTGCATACGACGGAAAATCCGTTGAGTTCGACATGCGTCAGGATCAATACCGTGCAGGATCAAGAGAACAAATAATTATGGATAGAGAAAATCCGAATTATTATACCCTGGATCAGCATTTCGACTGGATTTTGAAAGATGATGGATCGAATCAGATGAATTTGGGCGGAGGTGCTAAATTGTACTACCTGCGTTCGAATAAATTTATTATCCCCATTGATAGCGCTAAAGTTGCCGCAAACGGAAGTGTGCCCAAAGGAATGGAGCATAGAATTTTAAAAGAAATTCGATTCGAAATCAAACGCCCATATATTATGAAAAGCGATTTGATGATATTAAACCTTTTGAAAAACTTCAACTGGGAAAGACCTATCTACTTCGCGGTGACTATAGGACAGGATTTTATGGGACTGGAAGAATATTTCCAACTCGAAGGATTGGCCTACAGATTTGTCCCTTATAAAGCCGATGCTCAAAAACCGGATATTGGAGAAGTAAACAGCGACGCTATGTATACCAATTTGATGACCAAATTCAAATGGGGTAATATGGAAAAAGACGATGTATATCTCGACGAAACAAATCGAAATATGATCTATAATATGCGTAATAATTTCGCTCGTCTGGCCAATCAACTTATTAAAGAAAATAAGAAAGAAAGAGCCATTGAAGTACTCGATTATGCCGCAGCCATTATGCCCGATCATAAAATCCCTTTCAATGAATACAATATCTATATGGTAGATGCCTATTTTGAAGCAGGAGCCTATGAAAAAGGCGAAGCCATGCTCAATAGAATGAAGGAAAGAGTGGAGCAGGAAATTGTTTATTTGAACCAATTTAGCGGACAAAGAGCAAAAAATCTTTCCTACGAAAAAGAAAGAGCCATGGGCAAACAAAGTGTATACGGACAGCTCACTCAGAAATTGGATTATCTGAAAACGCTTAAAAATAATCCTATGCAATTGGAAGATGCTGCGGCACCTAACCCATAAAACAATAAAAGCCGAGTCAACAGATTCGGCTTTTTTCTTTTATAAACATGAAAAAAATCCCGAATATCAGATATTCGGGATTTTTAATATTAGCGTACAAACATCAATTCTCTGTATTTAGGAAGCGGCCAATCGGCATCGTCTACCAAGAGTTCCAGCTTGTCAACATGATAGCGAATGGACTGAAAATAGCGTTCCTTCACATCCTGACAATACATAAATGCTTTTTTCTCTTCATCATTTTCGGCATTGGCTTTCTTTCTTGCCTCCGTCATTTCTTCCACCAAAATGCGCACCCGGTTAATATGTTCGGTTATTTCCTTCACCATATTCAACACCGTTTCATCCTTCAAACCCAATTCATTTTTCATTTTCAGATTAAGCAATAGACCATTTTGATATTTTATGGAAGCCGGAATAACATGATTCAGAGCCAGGTCGCCAATAACGCGACTTTCAATCTGTACCTTTAAAATATATTCTTCGAGCATAATCATATGGCGGGCAAATACCTCTTTTTCGGTATAAACCTGTTGCTCTACAAATACTTTGATCGCTTTTTTGTCGGATAAACAAGCCAAAGCCTCAGGCGTTGTTTTATGATTACTCAAGCCTCTTTTCTTTGCTTCTTTCACCCATTCATCGCTATAATTATCGCCTTCGAAAATAATATTTTTTGCTTCTTTCAGGGTTTTGCGCAATACGTCAATTATAGCCACTTCCTTTTTCTTTCCCTTATGTATAAGCGCCATTACTTCGGCGTGGAAATGCTGTAATTGAGATGCCATAATCGTATTCAACACCGTCATGGGACGTGCACAGTTTGCGCTGGACCCTACGGCTCTTAGTTCGAATTTATTTCCCGTAAAAGCGAATGGACTGGTTCGGTTGCGATCGGTATTATCCAAAATAATCTCGGGAATCTTGTTAATTCCCAATTTCATATACATATTATCGCCTTTACCCAATTGTACATTTCCGCTTTTTTCTAAATTCTGCAATACCTTATTCATTTGCGTTCCCACAAAAATGGAAATAATGGCCGGCGGGGCTTCATGCGCACCCAGCCTGTAGTCATTCGAAGCAGAAGCAATACTGGCCCGAATCAAATCGGCATGTTTATGGACAGCGGCAAGCGTATTGATAAAAAAGGTAAGGAATTGCAAATTGTCCTTGGGACGTTTGGCGGGAGCGAGCAAATTGCGGCCCGTATTGGTAATCAATGCCCAGTTATTGTGTTTTCCCGACCCGTTTACCCTTGCAAAAGGTTTTTCATGAAACAATACGGCAAATCCGTGATTCATTGCAATACGTTCCATCACGTCCATCATCAACATATTGTGATCGGATGCTAAATTGGCTTCTTCATATTGTGGAGCCACTTCAAACTGTCCGGGAGCCACCTCATTATGGCGAGTTCTAACCGGGATTCCCAGTTTCAGACATTCTGTTTCGAAGTCGACCATAAAAGCCGTAATTCGACGTGGAATAGAGCCAAAATAATGATCGTGCAATTGTTGTCCCCGCGCCGGAATATGTCCGAAAACTGTCTTACCCACCATCATTAAATCCGGACGGGTTTGATACAAAGCTCGGTCGACTAAAAAATATTCTTGTTCGGCCCCTAAAGATGCCGTCACCTTGGTAACATCCTTATCGAAAAGCTGACACACATCCACAGCTGCCTTATCTACCGCATTCAATGCTTTTAATAGAGGAGCCTTATGATCCAGCGCTTCTCCGGTATAAGAAACAAATATAGTAGGAATACAAAGCGTTTTCGTACCCGCAATTTCGTATATAAATGCAGGAGAAGATGCGTCCCAGGCACTATAACCACGGGCTTCGAAAGTGGTACGTATTCCACCGCTCGGGAAAGATGAAGCGTCGGGCTCCTGTTGCACCAAGGCACTGCCTCTGAATCGTTCAACAGCCAAACTATCGCTAAGTTCGAAAAATGAATCGTGCTTCTCGGCCGTACTTCCTCTCAAAGGATGAAACCAGTGCGTATAATGCGTGGCCCCTTTTTGCATGGCCCAGGTTTTCATCGCCGTTGCCACTGCATCTGCCGTTTCATGACTGATTTTTTCGTTCACCGCAATACTCGCCTCCAAATTTGCCCAAGCCTCTGAAGATAAACTCAATCGCAATTTATCCATGCTAAAGACATTCTCTCCAAAATAATCGGAAATATGCTGACCCGGACGTTGCACTTTAATCGCTTCACGACTTTGTGCCAAACTTAGTGCTTCAAAACGCTGTATTGCCATTTTTTTGATTTTAGGTTTAAATTTTAAGGCAAATGTATTAAAAAACACAAAATACAAACAATTCAACCCTTAATTTCAACCCTATTTTTTGATTTTTCTTCATTTTTTTCAAAAACACCTTTAAATTCAAACCCAACAAGATTCGATTTTTTACAAAAAATATTAACGACTCTTTTACCAAAAGTCACTTTTTTTTTAGCAATCTACTCCTTACCTTTGAGTTCTATGTGCAAACCGATGAAAATCTTTTTCTTGCTCTCCGGACTTACGCTTCTTCTATTGCCTTCCTGCGCAATCAAAAGAACAATTACGGTAGACCAGCTGAAGCCGGCCAAAAACACGTTTCCCGCCTATGAATACGTAGCCACCACGAATCGTAGTTTGCTCGACTCTGCATCTTTCTATAAGGTATATCCGCCCAATTTGCTGACTTCCAAATTTCGCGAAATTCCCAATTTCATCGGCAATGACGTATTGAATAGTTTTTACGACGAAATGCAAGGATTGCAACGCATACGCTTAAGCGAAATTAAGCCTCTCCCCACTACTTACCGCACCCAGTATATTCCCTCCGCGCTCGATACGCAAGTGCTTGCAAATATTCATGCCGAGAATCCCGCACTTCAGGCCATCCTGGTTTTGGAGGGTGTGAAATATGAAATCTATACCTACGGCAATGTTTACAAAGATCAATTATTGCTCAGCAACGGGAAATATTTAGACATTCCGGTTTTTAATTCCAACCACTCCTACCGTATTCTCACTTTTTGGAGAATGTATGATTTAGCGTCGAGAAAGGTGGTTATGGAGAAAGATTTTAGCGAAGAAATGCCTTTTTACTACGATGGATACAGCCGACAAGACGGTAAAGGCTATGGCGAGAATGAACAAGGCTGGCAAAGAGCCGCAAGTTATACCGGCAAAGCTTTTGCAAAGACTTTTTTACCGACCTGGCAAACCGTAGAAAGGGAAATTTTTCAGGGCGAATCACAGGTTTTACTTAGCACAGCCGATTTGGCAGAGTTGGGGAAATGGCTCGAAGCTGCTGAAAAATGGGAAATTTATCTGCATAAAAACAAACCCGGAAAAAGGGAAAAAGCAAGAATCTACTATAACCTTTCTGTAGCCTATGAGGTATTGGATATGCTTGCCTATGCACGCGAATTGTGCGAAAAAGCGTACGAACTTACCCAAAACGGCAAATACTTGGATCGTGCGGCTCAATTGAAAATAAGAGAAAAAGAGGTAGAATTGCTGAACAAGCAGTTTTACGGCAAATAATTATTTCTACAAATAAACAAGCTCTATAGGTTCGGCTAAGCTAATCTGCTTCATACGCAAAAACACCTGTATAAGCGCATATACATCCTGATTGCAATACAAGGCAATTTTATTCAGATCATTCTCGATATAATAAACATCCTTCACCATACTTCCGTCCATCAGACTTTTGGGTGTTGGAATATGAAATAAATGTGCCAATAGATCAAGCGATACATAATGTTTATAATCGCCAAACTTCCATAATTCCAGGGTGTCGAAATGTTTAATTTCCCAAGGTTTCAAACCCCCAATATTCAACTGCTCGGGCAAAGGCAAACCGTGAATAATCAACCTGCGACACAAGTAGGGGAAATCGAACTCTTTCCCGTTGTGGGCACATAAATGCGTAAATCCGTATTCTTTATCGAACAGATTCAATATCCGTTGCAAAAGGGCTTTTTCGTCCTTATCGGTAAAGGATTTAATTCTGCATTCCCATTTTCCGGATACCTTAACCATAAAGCCAAAAGAAATGCATATAATTTTCCCGAATTCGGCATAAATTCCGGCACGATTGTAGAGGTTTTCCGGCTCAAAATCGGGTTTACCATAACTTAATTGCATGGCTTTCTTATCCCAACTCTGCCGTGATGCTTCGTCGAGTTGGTCATAGGACGGAAATTCGGGCACCGTTTCCATGTCCAAAAACAAAATATGCTTCAAAAAGCGTTCATTCATGCCGGTGAAGGTATAAATTATGCAACAATCAGTCGGGTTAAACGCTTAAAAAACGACTGTTAATTCCATTTCTTTTCCTTCGCGGATTATGCGCGCCTGCACCTGATTTCCTTTTTTGAACTGACCTAAGGCTTTCATATAGCCTCGCATATTATCAATAGTTACATCACCAAGTCCCACCACTATATCACCGGTTTGAATGCCTGCGACAGAGGCCGGTTTCCCATCGCTGACTCCGTCTACTTTAACGCCCGGGCCGTCGTACATATAGTCGGGAACAATCCCCAAAGTTACGCTGTATTTAGGCGCTTTGCCTTGCGCTGCATCTTTTGTTTTCTGAAAATCTATGCGCCCCAATTGATCCGTTTTATGAATCAATTCTATAATAAAATCGCCGATCTGCTGTATACCGCGATAATTAATCAGCTCGGCATCGTCGCTCGGTTTATGATAATCGGCATGTGTTCCGGTAAAAAAATGCAAAACGGGAATATCTTTCAGATAGAAAGAGGTATGATCGCTGGGGCCTATGCCGCTTTCACTTGTTTTCAGGTTTAGGTTTCCGGCTTTGATTTCGGGCAATACCTTGGCCCAGGCGCTACTGGTGCCTACTCCGTTAAGCGCCAAATTCGCCTCTTCTAAACGACCTACCATGTCCATATTCAGCATAAAATTGGCCTTTTCGGGGCTGAATAAATCCGATTTTACAAAAGCCGAACTGCCCAATAAACCTTTTTCTTCAGCCGAAAATGCAATAAATACATAATTGTTGTTCTTAGGACCTTTGGCCGATAAATATTGAGCCAAACCAATCAATGCCGCTGTTCCGCTTGCATTATCATCGGCTCCATTATGTATCATTTTTTCGTCTCCTCTATATAAAGACCCCTCTTCACCCCATCCGAGATGATCGTAATGTGCACCGATAATGATATTATGGGCGGCTCCATTATCAATCCACCCCACCACATTGCGGGCGCTTACTTTCTCTCTTTTGATAGACACTCCGATTTCGGCAGCTTGAGGCCCGCCATCCAACAAGATTTTATTGGCCACACCTTTCACAAAAATCACCGGAATCTTTGATGCATATACGTTTTTTGCCGGCTCTGTGCCCGGTTCTTCCGCTTGATAATTCTGTACGAAAATAACCGCTGCCGCACCCAGACTTTCTGCCAATTGAATACGAACCGACAAGTCGGCTTCTTTTAGATATTTACTATGTGGATGCACTCCGTCGGGAGTGGAGTTTTCGATGACGAATATTTTGCCATTGAGTTCCTCGGGGCTATATCCCTCATAATCGTTATATTTTTGTTCTTCCGAACGAATACCAAACTTTACATAGAGCACCTCTCCCTTCACTTGTCCATTTGCAGAATAACCCAAAGGCCAAAAATCACTGTTCAGTTCATAGGATTTGTTTATCAGACGAAAATAGGTCTTATCCTGTTCTACAAGTGGACGTGCAGAAAATTCAAAAGATTGAAAATAGGTCTTGTTTTCTCCACCGGGCAATACACCCGCTTTTTTGAATTTTTTTGCGATATAATTTGCCGCCAGTTCCTCTCCTTTGGTTCCCGGAGCTCTTCCTTCCAATTTGTCCGAAGAAAGATAATACACATTTTTTCGAATGTCTTTAAAATGCTTTTCGGATAAATACTGTGCTTGAGCAAGGCTAATAAATCCTATAAACCCAATGAATATCCACAATGAACGTATCATAATTTGCTATTTTGAGCAAAAGTAACCATTCCGTCCGGCTTGCCCTTCATCGGCATGAAAATTCCCTAATCTTAGGTAGTAAAAAAAAAGCCCCTCTAAAGAGGAGCTTTCTGCTATTAATTCTTGGCTATTTCGACCAATTGTTTTTTATTTTTCGATTTGGAATTGAGTCTGTCCATAATCTGTTTTGCATCTCTTTCGGAAACAGAGGCAAAAGAAAACTTATCTGTTACACGTATTTCGTGAATAAATTTTCCGGGGACTCCGGTTTCTTTTTCGAGATAATTGGCCATTTCTTTAGGGCTATCAATTTTGTCGAGTTTTCCCAAAGCTATGAATAAGCGTTTGCGATCATCTCCACCTTTGCCCATACGGCCTCTTCTTCCATCCTTACGGTCAGAACCTCTTCCAAAATCCCTACCGGAATCTTTAAAGCCTTTTTCGTTTAATTTAGAAAAACTCTTCTCATCCAATTCTTCCTCGTAAACAATTTTAAGCAAAGAAGACAAGATATCTTTGGCTTCACCCAACTCCAATAGTTCTTGAGCTAGATCTTGGAATTTACTTAAGCTCTCTTCATTACCCAATACTTTTACTACATCATCCTTAATATGGTTGATTTTAGCAGAGATTACATCCTGTACTCCGGGCAATTTACCTTTAACGATATCCGCTTTAGCCAGACGTTTTACCATGGCTAGTTTTCTCATTTCTCTGGAAGAGATAAATGAAATTGCTGTTCCTTTACGACCTGCACGACCGGTTCTTCCGATACGGTGTACATAGCTTTCGGGATCTTGTGGCAGACCAAAGTTGAACACATGGGTCAGGTTATTGATATCAATACCACGAGCAGCTACATCGGTAGCCACTAAAATATTGATGGATTTATTCTTAAATCTTTGTAAGATTCTTTCGCGCTGATGCTGGGAGATATCTCCATGCAATGCTTCGGCAGAATAACCTCTTTCGATAAGTTTATTCGCTACATTATCTGTTTCGATTTTAGTCTGACAGAAAATTAAGCCATAAAAATCCTTTTCGATTTCCATAAGTCGCACCAATGCTTCCATTTTATCCGACTCAGAAACTTCGTAATAGATTTGAGAAATATTGACATTCGTTACATCTTGTTTTGCAACGGCGATTTCTTCAATTGAACCCATAAATTTACGGGCAATTTGACGAATAGCAGAAGGCATGGTTGCAGAGAATAACAACATACGCTTTTCATTCGGCACATGGGTTAAAATCTCTTCAATATCCTCTACAAAGCCCATATTCAACATTTCGTCGGCTTCGTCAAGTACAACATGAGAAAGTCCGTCTAATTTTAAAGAACCTCTTTTAAGATGATCCAAAATACGTCCGGGAGTTCCCACAACGACATCAGTACCTCTTTTTAGACTCTTTAGCTGTTCTGTCATAGAAGCACCTCCATAAACCGTGGTAACATGGAGTTTTTTCTTTCCTTTAAAAGACGAGATTTCGTCTGCCACCTGAATGGCTAACTCTCTAGTAGGGGCAAGAATAAGTGCCTGTGGCACAGTGCCTCGCTCGTTTAAAAGTTCGATTAAGGGAAGTCCGAACGCTGCGGTTTTACCGGTTCCCGTTTGAGCTTTACCAATGATGTCATTCTCGTTTTTTAATAAAAGCGGAATACATGCTGCTTGTATTGGTGTTGGTGTGGTGTACCCCTTTGATTCAATAGCTTGTAGGGTACTGTCAGACAAGCCTAACTCACGAAATGTGAGCATTCCAGTTTCAATGTTTGTCATTTGTTGTTTGTTTATACATAGTGCTACTTTGTAAGGTGATAATGCCATCGACACGGCACTGAGCACTATGCAAAGTATTTTTTGAATTGGGTGCAAATATACGCCTATTTTTTATTCCCGCAAGTTTTTGCCGAAAAATATCTGATTATAACACTTTTATAGCTTTATCCTTTTTTAAGTGTAAAGGAAAAAGTGGCCCCTTTTCCTATGCTGCTGCGCACATGTATAGTCTGTTTATGCGCTTCAATAATATGCTTCACTATAGCTAAACCAAGTCCGGTTCCTCCGCTATCCCGACTTCGACTTTTGTCTACTCTATAAAACCTTTCGAATAAACGGGGCAGATTTTCCTCGCTGATGCCAGGCCCATTGTCCGCTACCTCAATCAATATATTATCTCCCATTTCGAAAAAGGATATTTTCGTATATCCATTGTCATGTCCATAAATAATGGCATTAGCCAACAAATTGGTAAAAACTTGCCTTATGGCATTTTGGTCGGCATAGACATATATAGGTGAGTAATTTTCTTTTAACTGCAAGCTGATTTTTTTATCGGCCGCTCTTTTTTCGAGCATATCAACAACATCCTGTGCCAATGCAACAATATTAAAGCGCTCCATAAGCATGGGCATATCGCCACTCTCCAAGCGATTTACTGTGTCTAAATCCTGAATAAGCACAATCATTCGCTCTATATTCTTGTCGGCATTTTTTAAATAACGCAGATGCATTTCTCGCGCCTCTTGGCCTTCTACATTCTCCGTTAAATCTTCCAGTAAAGTCGTTACATAGCCCTGAATATTGAAAATAGGGGTTTTTAATTCGTGGGCCAAATTGCCGATAAACTCCCTTCTATAGGCCTCCATTTTTTTCAAATTGTCGATCTCTCTATTGCGGTCCTGCGCCCATAAAACCACCTCCCTATTCACATCATCAATTACATCGACACCTTGTTCAATCTTTTGTTTAATGTTCTTCTTTTGTCCCAGCTTTAAATCATGTATCGTTTTATAAACCAGTTTTATTTTTTCGTAAATAAAACGATTGATAAAATGGCGAAACAAGAAAAATACGGTTACAAAACTAATGATCGTGATTCCTCCCAAAACAGACCATTTTATTGGTGTTTCAGACAACCACAAACTCAGCACTATAAACAAGCTGATAATGCCGGAGCTAATGAGGGCAGCCCAAAGGGCAATATAAGACGGACTTTCTTTCTTCAATTTTAAAACTCAAACTTATAGCCGACTCCTTTTATTGTTTTAATAAAACTGTCGTCTAATTTTTCTCTTAATTTTCTTACATGTACATCAATCGTACGATCACCTACTACGACCTCCTGACCCCAAACAATACGTAAAATCTCATCCCGATTAAAGACCTTGCCGGGCTTGGATGCGAGTAAATAAAGCAATTCGAACTCTTTTTTGGGCATCTGAATTTCCTCTCCCTTAAAAGTTACCACATATCTGACCCGATCAATTATTAAGCCCTCAAATTCGAGATTGCCGTTTTGCTCTTCCTTTTCTTCACCCGAACGGCGAAGCAAAGCTTTGACGCGGCTCACAAAAACGCGGGGCTTAATCGGCTTAGAAATATAATCATCGGCACCGGCATCGAATCCGGCAATTTGCGAATAATCTTCGCCTCTCGCCGTCAAAAATGCAATAATAACCCCCTTTAATTCGGGAGCAGAACGCATTTCCTTACAGGTCTCCATTCCATCCATTTCGGGCATCATAACATCCAAAATAACCAAATCGGGCTTTGTCTTGCGCGCAATCTCAAGCCCCTCCTTACCTGTAGTAGCCGTTAGCACGGTATAACCCTCTTTAGTTAAATTATACCCGAGAAACTCCAGAATATCCGGTTCATCGTCTACCAAAAGGATTTTTGCTGATACATCACTCATTTTTATTGTCTTTTTCAGAGTACAAAAGTACTTTCTTTTTAAATGGAACTTCCTTTTTAATTCGTTATCATGCCACCAAAACGCATTCTTAATACAAACATGATCCCTGCAAAACAATTTCTTAACAGGGATAAAGTTAGAAAAAAGACCCTGCCCATTGTTAAATTCTAATTTTTGAACAAAATTTTTGCGCTTTTCTTGTGTGGTATCTAAAATGTGTTTTACATTTGTAGTCGCATTTATATTTTAATTCAATTTCATAATTATTAAGTTTACATCATGACGAATTCGGCCTCTTTTTTGACAAGAGAAATGCAAAGTGTAGCCTCCTATAATATGGCTAAAAAAAATCAGAATCTACCCGATGGGCACGATGAGGAAGATTATGATCCGGATGATAATTATTACTCTGTTGAAGAGGACGAGGAGGGCAGCCCGGGTGCCGACGACGAACCCGAATTCGACAATCTTGACGATTTCGATGACGATTTTTACGATGACGATGACGACGATTTTTAATATCGTATCACAGTAATATGAAAAAGGGATCTGTTATAGATCCCTTTTTTCTTGTTTACGAAATGCTGTTTCTTACTCTTAAGGTATAACTGCGTAAAGCCTCCTTGAAATCTATTCCTTTTTCAATCATGGCTTCCTTTATCCATATTCCGGCCAAAACGTGGGTCAATTGCTCGCCCTCATCTTCGCCTTCAATCTCAATTTCGAGCGCCTTTTCCTCATACAAATCGGCCTCAGCCTTGCGCAATTGATCTAAACTATATTGCTCAACTGCCTTTTTAATTGCCGGTATTTTCATATTATGCTTGTTTCAATTTTTCTATCATAGCGCGGACAAACTCCTCTTTTGCACCTGTAGAAGCCTCCAATAATGTGCCTCCCTTAAAGGTTGCAAAAAACGGCAAATTATCCACACCCGCCTTTTTACGCGCTTGCTCATTCTCTTCCGCATTAATGTCTAAAAACAACACATCCGAATATGCATCCTCTTCTGATAAACGACGGTACTTCGGCGCAAATAATTTGCAAGACCCACACCAATCCGCATAATATTTTACGATCACTAAATCATGCTCCTGTATCGTTTGCTCAAAATCTGCATCGGTAGAAATCTTTATAGCCATAATTATTAATTTTGTTGCAAATTTACAATAAATACTCCATAATTTTCTCGATATTACTATAGGAAAAACCTATCAACACATTAATTATTATTACTAAACATGATCTGGATACCCAAGCGTCAATATAGTCCCGAAGAAAGGGATAGTCTGCAACGCGCTTTAAATATACACCCTTTGTTTATTCAACTCCTCCTTCAAAGAGGCATAGACAATTTCGAAGACGCCAAAAGCTTTTTTCGCCCCAACCCCAATGCCCTGCATAATCCATACCGCATGAAGGATATGGAAAAAGCCGTTACACGCATTCAGACTGCCATAAAAAACAAGGAGAATATCCTCGTATATGGCGATTATGATGTTGATGGAACTACCGCCGTTAGCATGATGTATGAATTTATACACAAGGAATTAAAACATGAAAATGTCTCCTTTTATATCCCCGACAGATATAGCGAAGGCTATGGGGTTTCGCAAAAAGGCATTGACTTTGCTGTCGATAATGCATGTGGGCTTATAATTACTTTGGATTGCGGAATTAAATCCTTCGATAAAATTCTTTACGCCAACACACATAATATTGATGTTATTGTATGCGATCACCATATCCCCGACGAAAATCTACCCCCGGCTCATGCCATTTTAAATCCCAAACAAGCTCTTTGCAATTATCCCTTTAAGGAACTCTCGGGCTGTGGGGTTGGCTTTAAGCTGATTCAGGCGTTGACCGAAAGCTATGGAATAAATGAATCGGTGGCTTGGAATTATGTAGACCTCGTTGCCATTAGTACCTGTGCCGATATAGTTCCCCTCGTCGACGAAAACCGCATTTTAGTGCACCATGGCATTAAAAAAATAAACGCCAATCCCCGTAAAGGCTTTTTGGAACTGCTGAAAAGAGCCGGAGCAGAAGGAAAAGAGCTGAATGTGGAAGATGCCGTTTTTATTCTGGGGCCGCGCATTAATGCGGCAGGACGTATTGCGCACGCCTCAAAGGTAGTCGAACTCCTAACCGGGGAGTCCGAACAACTTCAGGAAGAACTCTCCCATGCTATCAATACCCACAATAGCGAAAGACAGGATATTGATAAAACAATGACCGCAGAAGCTTTGCAAATGATTGCTCAAGATCCCCAACATGCGAATAAGTCGACCAATGTTCTCTACAATCCCAATTGGCACAAAGGAGTGGTGGGTATCGTGGCTTCCCGCGTCATTGAATCCTACTACCGGCCTACGCTTATTCTCACTTTAAGTAATGGCAAAATCACCGGATCTGGCAGATCTATAGCCGGATTCGACCTCTATGATGCCTTGATGGATTGTGATGATTTTCTGACAAACTGGGGCGGACATGCACATGCGGCCGGACTTACCCTGGAACCGGAAATGCTGATCCCTTTCACTGAAGCCTTCGATAAGGCCGTAGCCAAACGATTGAAACCCGATCAACTTATCCCCACAATCCACTTCGACGCAGATGTACACCCGGCCGTCTTTAATAGCTCCTTCCTCACGCTGCTGAAACAATTTGCCCCATTCGGACCCGCAAATCCGGCCCCTCTTTTCCTGCTTAAAAACCTGAAAATCTACAATCAAAACCTTCGCCTTCTAAAGGACGAACATTTACAATTGCAGTTTTATGCCGCTGATAATATTGAACAGGTATATTCCGCAATCGGATTTAAATTGGGAAAACATTTTAATGCATTGAAAAAAGCCTCTGCATTCAACGCCATTTGCGCCTTGAAAGAAAATCACTTCAACGGACAAACACATCTTCAATTCGAAATTAAAGATGTGGAGCCGATTTAATTTTATACAAAAAATTAAGACTTTAACGATTGTATGTCGATTACAAAACGGTATTTCACATCGTTTTTTAACATGCGCCCATAAGCCTCGTTGATATAGGAAATGTCGATTAATTCTATATCCGAAACGATATTATGCTCTGCACAAAAATCCAACATCTCCTGCGTCTCAGCGATCCCGCCTATCAAGGATCCCATGATTTTTCGACGCTGATTAATCAGATTGATGGCAGGAACTTCTGAAGCTTTCTCGGGTATTCCCAATACAACCATTGTACCGTTGGTTTTTAATAAAGGCAAATATGTATTATAGGAATGATTGGCAGATACGGTGTTCACAATAACATCAAAGCGCTTTTTCGCACTCTTCATCGTCTCTTCATCGGTGGTCAATATAAAGTCTGTTGCGCCCAATTTTTCTGCATCAACGGCTTTGTGCGGACTCGAACTCAACATGGTAACCTCAGCTCCAAAAGCCGCAGCAAATTTTACCGCCATATGTCCCAATCCGCCCAAACCTAAAACCGCCACTTTGTCTCCGGCTTTTACGCCTAAATGACGAAGTGGACTATAAGTCGTTATTCCCGCACATAATAAAGGCGCCACCGCCGCTAAATCAAGCTTTTCAGACACTTTTAGGCTATATTGCTCGTCTACCACTATGCGGGTTGAATATCCGCCATAGGTTACACTCTTGCCATCTTCTTCATAGGAATTATAGGTAGCCCTCATCCCCGAATCGCAATATTGCTCCTCCCCATGCATACAGTTGTCGCAGCTACGACAAGAATCTACAAAACATCCTACGCCGGCCAAATCGCCCAATTTGAACTTTTCTACATCTTTTCCAATGGCCACTATTTTGCCCACAATCTCATGCCCGGGAACCACCGGATATTTTGCCGGGCCCCACTCACTGCGCACTGTATGAATATCGCTGTGACATACACCACAATATAATATCTCTATTTCTATATCTTTCGGGCCAACTTCTCTACGTTGAAGCGAAAAAGGGGCAAGGGGACTCGTAGCCGAAAAGGCCGCATATGCATTTGTATTCATTTTCTTGTTTTTTACAAAGATAGTAAGCCTAAACTGATTTCTAGTTTTTCTTGGTTTGGCTTATTCAAAATCCATCCATTTATGCATTTGTTCTTCTCCCAAAATGGCGCCGGAACAAACGGCAGAACTGATGCTTGCGCCCAATATGCCATGCAAATTCAAATTTTGTCCGCACAGATATAAGCCCTTCACTTTGGTCTGCGGCGAAAATACACTGGAAGCCGGCCTTCTATAATCGTGAATGGTGCCATACATGCTCCCTTCGGGATAATTCAAATAATCTCTCCACGTAAGCGCTGTAGATGAATAAACACTGTAAACCGAATCCCGAAATCCGGGAAAACGCTTTTCTATAATGCGTAATATTTCTTCTTCTTTTCTTTGTTTAAAATCGGAATAAGAGCCGCCTCTCTCTGCTTTATGATGCGGCTCTGTGCGAAAGCTCTGCTCCCATTCTTTTAGTTCGCCCATTTCCATATAAGACATCACATTAATTACCCGTGCATATGTCTGATTTTCGAAATCCTTAGACGGAAAAATGCCAATTTCCCCTAAGGGTCCGTTTGTATGTATATAGGCATTATAAGGCAGAAATGGGAATTGCCCTTCTTTCATAATAAACTGAGCCGTAAAACAACTTCGGCTATTGGGCAAATTTTGTATACGCGTCAGGTAAGCAGGTCTGATTTTTGTCCGACTATCCAGCAATTCGTAAGTATGCACCGGATGTATATTGCTAATTACCCTGGAAGCCATAAACTCTTCCCCACTATCAAGACGCACACCCAGTACCCCATCAGCATCGGTAAGAATCTCCTTTACTTCGGAATAATTTCTATATTCTACCCCATTTTCTTTCCCATTCTGAATCAATGCACGCGCAATTTGTGCCCCACCCTGATGAAATTTCCAGGCACTTTTTATAAAAGACCCCTGTATTATGGAATGGGTGTACAGAGAGGAACTTTCCGGCCTGAAGTCGTATAATAATCCGGCCCCCGTCAACACTTTTCTTAGAAGCGGATTTTGAATTTTTTCGCAGATAAATGCATAGGCACTTTTGCCCGAAAAAGGATTACTCAACGGATCTATACTGCCCGGCCTGAACTGATACAATGGAAAATGATCGGCTACTTTTTCTATAAATCGAATATAGGATTCTATGCCTTCTTTTTCATCCGGAAACGCTTCCTGCAAGCTAGCTATATGTGCATCAAAACCCTGGGCAAATTTTACAGGTTCCTCATTTTCTATATAAATACGATCATAACCCTCTGTGTCCATGCGCGAAAAGGAAAGCTTGTCATAAATCCCAAAAGCTCTGAAATATCGACCCAGGGCCTCATCTGGCCCCAAACTACCCACATAATGAACGCCAACATCTAAAATCTGTTTATCGCGCGAAAAAACCTGAAGTGCTCCTCCAAACTGACGGTTTTTCTCCAATACCAAAACCTGCATGCCCGCACGGGATAAAAAATGCGCCGTACCCAATGCACCAAGTCCGCTCCCTATTATAATGGCATCATATCTCATGGGTAATTTTCCATACTTTATTGGAGGTGATTCTGCTCGTTTCAAGCTCTTCTAATTTCAAAGCATTGCGCCTACAAAATTCTTCTAAAAAACGACTGTCGAAATAGGTCATTTCTTCCTGACCGGTTTTATTAAAGCCCATTATTTTCGTACTCCAATACTCCGATCGCTTAGTGCCGCTTATGCCGGTTTCCGAACTGTCTCCGTCTTTTATCAATATAACCCCACCCGGCAATAAATGATCGGCAAAATTTTGTAAGACCTGCTCCTGGTCTGTCTTACTTAAATAATGCAATATATCGGAAAACACAACCCCCGAAACCTTCTCAGGAACCACATCCTGGGCTCTTTGCGTACGAAACTCTATCTCGGCATTCCGCATAAAGCGATGCTTGGCCGTTTCTATTTTCTCCTCATCGAAATCGGAGGCCATAATTTTTCGCCCTCTGGCTGCATAGTGCAATATATAAGACATCATGCCGTATCCACACCCAATATCATAAATATTTCCCGTTTTAGGCAAGTGATTGTGAAATACCGAATAGCGTTTTTCTACCTTGAATTTTACATATAAATACCAGTATAAAACCGGATTAATATATATATAATTCAACATTATTTTACTGCGTAAATAATAGGGCATATCGTGCGCATTTCGCAGATTTTCCAATTCCTCAGCCATATATTTTCGTATATACTTCGATTGTTCGCTATAACCCTGTCCATACTGCCTATCACCCGGTAAAATTTCAGGGAGGAATGTATATACTAAATCATTAAAGCCGCCCCAAAACGAGCCTTTGGGTAAAAAGTCTCCGCTCCCATGAATCAGAACCGGCATAATAGGAGCTTGCAATTCTTCCGAAAGCTTGAATGCCCCTTTGTGAAAACGATGTATTTCTTGATCTTCGCTGCGGGTGCCTTCGGGAAAAATTAAAAAACTGTATCCTTCCTGCCAACGCAGTCGGATTTTTTGCATTACATCCTCAATACCATCGCTCACATTCAAGAAATCACACAGGCGACAAATGGGACCGAAAATAAAGTGATTATAAATGCGATTATTGGTCGCAATAATTGCATAAGGACTAAGAGAAAACATAAATACCGTGTCTATAAACGACTGATGGTTGGCTATATAAATACGCTGTTTACGCATATCTGACGGGATTTCTCCATAAGCCTTTTTTCGAAATGGAAAAAGCATTTTGATATAACAATTGGCCCAGATATACAATAAAAAATGAATAGACTTTTTCCGGGTTTTCAGTGGAATTAAAATGAGTATGCGTAAGGGCAATGCATAAAAAATCAACAAATGAAATCCCCATAAAATCATAAGCCAGGCCAATAATGTGCCCCAAATATTTTTCAGCGTTAACGGTGCTTTATGCTTTTCTATACGCCCCGAAACCAGAAATCTATACATCAATGGAATGCATATATAAACCAAAATAAGCACCGATGCAATGCCAACCACGCTCATTATAGCAATGGAACGCAAGGCAGGATGACCGGCAAATAACATACCCCCCATGCCGATTATGGTGGTGAATGCCGAAAGAAAAATAGAACTTTTATAGGTCGCTAAATTGCTTGTGCCATAGCGCTGATCCCGTATTAATCCGTTTAATACAAATATGCTGTAATCTATTCCCAATCCAAATACAAAGGTGGTAATGATCAGGTTTATCAGGTTCATTTTTAAGTCGAACAATTGCATCGCGCCCATAACCCAAAACCAACTTAAGCCCAGGGGCAAAAAGGCAATTATTGCCAGCTCGAATCTACCGTAAGCCATAAGTAAAACCAGAAATACCATGATTAAAGAAATATTGGCCAACAGGCTAAAGTCTGAACTTACAGCATCTACAATCTGATCACTTAGATATTTTTTGTCGAAAACCACTATGCTTTTTTCATTTTCCAACTGCTCGATTACCGCTTGTCTGTTTTCCGGTTTCACTTTTATCAGTGCAAATACAGAGGCCGAACTGTCGTTATATTGCACAAATTCCCGCAAGGGGCCTTCAGCGTACAAAGCACTCAAACCCTCTGTTCCCACGGGCTCAAAATTTTTATCGAGTAAAGCATAAAAGGGATCGAATGCATGCTCTTTAAACCCGAGTTTCGCTGCTTCTTTATGTAAATTTGCCTTTAATTTTTCTTTCTTTTCCGAATCCCAAAAAGCATTCCATTCTGCTATTTTCTTTTCTTGTGCCGCATGCGACAACATCAATTCGCCCGGACCCGAAACAGAATGTATGCGTTTTTGTTCGACCAGCTTCTGTAGGGTCGGATTTATAGACTCCAGCTTTTCCAGTGCTTCGTCGGGATTTTTTCTGCGTGCTATGACAAAAAGATTCCGATTCGAAACATTCCCCAATTCGTCCAGAAATTTTTCCGATTCCAACATAGACTCCGACATATAATTCAGATTATCCATATTCTTTTCGAATGTCGGAGCCTTATAGAAATACACGGCAAGAAAGGTGGATATCAGTACCATGCCAACCAAAATCTTATTGTCATGGAAGGCCGTTCCCAGCCATTTTTCGAGTTTGTTTTCTTTATGTTTGGATTTGGTATTGGCCGGTAAAATATGTGGCAAAACAAGCAAACTTCCTAATGCAGCACCCACAATGCTTAATCCCGCAAAAGCTCCCAGATCATGCAATACAGGCGATTTGGTAAAAAGTAAACAAAGAAATGCCAATACGGTCGTGATGCAACTCATCACCAAAGAAAGACTCACTTCCTTTAACAAGTCCGATTTAGATTTGGCATGCTGATAATGGGTAAATATATGCAAGGAATAATCGATGGTAATGCCTAGCAATATGGCTCCTACACCCAAAGAAATGGCGCTTATTTCGGGCTGAAGAAAGCCCAATATACCCAATCCGAATATGCCGCCGAATAATACGGGGACAATAATCATGAGGAAGTATTGGGGCTTGCGGTAGAAATACAACAGAAATAAAAACAAAACCCCGGCCACCAATCCCATAGTCCGGTTTACATCCTTTTTAATCTGAATGGCATTTCCTGCCGAGACCAATGGGGCTCCAAAATAATGAATATCGGTTTCAAATTCGGCTTCATGTGCCTGCTCTATCTTTTGTAATTCCTCGAGAAATTTGGCATTAGGTCCGCTTTCTTTGGCTTTATGTCGGGGTGAAATGAACATGAAAACATGCTTAGCATCTTTAGAAAACAAACGTTGATCGACGGCCACAAAATTCTCGTCTCCTTCCAGACTTTTCAAGCGCTTTAAGGCTCTGGGGGTCATATGCAAGGGATCCCGAACCAGGGTTTTCTGGATAAATGAGCCGGCCGGGGTAAGCAAAAGCCGGTAGGAACTTTGCAGAGAGGCCGCCAGATTATCGCCTTGCAACATACTGTCGATTTCGGCATAATCGTCTTCATTTAAATACAAAGGCAAATGCGTATAAAACAAATCGAAATAGGCCTGCATTTGCTCTTCGCCAAGCTTATAATTCAATTCCTCTATATAGGTGGGTTTCAGATTTAGCAATTTCTCTTCCAATGCATCGGCAGAGCGCAGCAGCTTTTCGCGGTCCTGCGGGTCTTCCACCGAAACAGAAAGGAGAATTTTATCTCCGAATTTCACCTCCTGTAAGGCCTGATTGATCTGTTGCAAACGCGGCTCTTCGGGCAACATGCGAGTAATATCTTCCTGAGGTTTTAGGCGTAATGCCCCCAAGATCAGTATAGTCACCATGGCCGCCAATAAGGAGAAAAACAGAAATTTTCTATTCGAAAAATATGTATAAATATTGGCAAACAAGGAGCCCATAAACAGGTTGAATTTGAATTATTCGGCTAAATTATTAAAAAAAAACAGGCAGGGATAAAGCAACAACATTTCATTACAAAAGCTACCTTTGACCTATGGAAAAGTTAATTATCCGAAAGGCGGAAATAAAAGACATTCCGCAAATAATGGAATTGATACGCGAATTGGCCGTCTATGAGAAAGCTGCACACGAAGTAAGCAATACAGAGGAACGTATGCTACGGGAAGGATTCGGAGAAAATCCGGCTTTTGTATGCGGTCTGGCCGAAACGAAAAATGAAATTGTAGGCATATATATATGGTATTACCGCTATAGTACATGGAAAGGCAAAGGCATTTATCTGGAAGATATAGTGGTAAAAGAATCGTACCGAAACCGGGGCATAGGAACATTGCTTATGAAAGCTTGTATAGAAGATGCCAAAAATGAAAATGCACCCTTTCTCACCTGGCAGGTTCTCGATTGGAATGAGCCCGCTATTGCCTTTTATAAAAAATTCAACGCCCACTTCGACGGAGAATGGATTAATGTGAAATTAAACGCTCAACAAATTCAAAATAATTAAAATGCTTTCACTTTCCGACACGCATGCCCATTTATACGATATCGCTTTTCAGGAAGATAGAACAGCGGTATTCGAACGCATGAAAACCGAAAATATTTATCCCGTTTTTGTTCCCAATGTCGACAGCTCTACCGCAGCCAATTTGGTGCAACTATGCAGCGAGCATGAACAGTTTTATGGCATGATGGGACTGCATCCCTGTTCGGTAAATCAAGATGTGGAAAGCGAATTATTGGCCATAAGAGAATGGGTCGAAAAAGAAAAATTTATTGCCATCGGTGAGATTGGGCTGGATTTATATTGGGAAAAAAAACACTTGCCTCAACAGATTCACGCTTTTAAAACGCAATTGCACTGGAGCATGGAATTCGATTTGCCCGTTGCTATTCACTGCCGCGACGCATTTGACGAAATTATGCAAATCGTCATGGATAAGGAATTCGACCACGTTAGAGGCGTATTTCATTGCTTTACCGGGAACGAAACTCAAGCCAAACAATTGATCGACCGGGGATATTATCTGGGTATAGGGGGTGTATTGACCTTTAAGAATAGCGGGCTCGACAAGGCATTGGAACATATTCCTCTCGAGCATATAGTACTCGAAACAGATGCTCCTTATTTGGCCCCGGTTCCATTTAGAGGAAAAAGAAATGAACCTTCCTATCTTTGGCATATCGCTCAAAAACTGGCCGAAATAAAACAAATAGATATAGAAGAAGTGGCCGAGATTACAAATAAAAATACACGCAAATTATTTGGTATATGACTCCGAAAAAAATCTTACTCCTATATACCGGAGGCACCATTGGCAGTATGTATGACGAAGTAAGCGGGGCTTTGAAGCCGGTGGACTTTTCGCATTTGAAACAATGGTTGCCCGAATTGAATCGTCTCGACGTAGACGTGGAGGTTGTTTCGGTGAAACAGCCGGTGGACTCTTCGGAAATAATGCCGGAAAATTGGGTGGAAATGGTCGAACTACTGGAAGAGAATTATGACAGTTTCGACGGCTTTGTTATACTCCACGGCACCGATACCATGGCATACAGCGCATCGGCATTGAGTTTTATGTTGGAAAATCTGACCAAGCCCGTAATTTTTACCGGATCTCAATTGCCCGTAAATGTACTGCGAAGTGATGGAAAAGAAAATATACTAACGGCGGTAGAAATGGCGGCATGCGAACATAATATGGGGCCGCGTATACGCGAAGTCTGTGTTTATTTTCAATCGAAACTTTACCGTGGAAACCGAACAATAAAAATAAGTGCCGAAAATTTTCATGCTTTCGACTCTCCCAATTTATCGCCATTGGCATTAGCGGGCGTACATATAGAATGGAGTCGCGACTTAATCTCAGGAAATAGCGGGAAAACGATTTTTCATAAGAAAACAGCGAATCGGGTCGCCACCATAACCTTGTTTCCCGGAGTAAACATGCGTGCCGTTGAAGCTATATGCAGGCTCGAAGAAATAGATGCCATCGTATTGAGGAGTTATGGTTCGGGGAATGCACCCATAAAAACCGGATTGCCCTCCATATTAAAAGAAGCCATTGATGCCGGAAAAATAATTGTGAACATTTCTCAATGCATAAGCGGTCGGGTAGAACAAGAAAAATAC
The DNA here is from genome assembly GCA_023432985.1 of Bacteroidota bacterium. Lineage (GTDB taxonomy): Bacteria > Bacteroidota > Bacteroidia > CAIKAF01 > CAIKAF01 > JACVCJ01. The sequence continues at coordinate 25,291 of JAEZEQ010000056.1, forward strand.
CATACCGGAAAAGCTTTATTAGAAGCCGGCGTAATAGGGGGTGATGATATGACCTTTGAGGCCGCAATAACCAAATTAATGGTGCTTTTGGGTCAAGAGCTTAAGGGTGAAGCATTGATACAGGCATTTGTGAAAAACCTGAGAGGAGAAAAAAGAGTAGATTAGAAGAGAAATCAGCAATAAATTCATTTTATTTTTTGCTGCATTGCGAATTTTTGTAATTTGGCACACTCATTTTGAGCAGAAACATCGTTCTTTTTATCACTTTTTGCTTTCTAAAAGACTGAAAATCAAACAGGAGAGATGCCGGAGCGGTCGAACGGGCATGCCTGGAAAGCATGTGTACCTGCAAGGGTACCCAGGGTTCGAATCCCTGTCTCTCCGCAACTAGTGAGAAATAAAAAGAAGTAAATGCCGTTAGAAATGAGATTTTAAAGACAGGATATAAAAATAAAAAATAAAACAGTAAATCAAGCACACATGAAAAAGATCGTAGCTCTTTTCGCTTTCACCAGTTTTCTTGCATTTGGTTCTATAGGAAACACCTATGCACAGGATTCTACTGCAGCAACTGCAGAGCAAGCCGCACCGGCGCCCGTACAAGAAGAAACCACTACAGCTATTGAAGCCGAAGTAGTAGAAAAAGCAACCATCACTCAAGAAATCAAAAGATATTTCGTAGAAGGTGGTGCTGAGTTTATGACTTTGGTTGCCATCTGTTTGATTATCGGATTGGCAGTGGCTATTGAGCGTATTATTTATTTAAACTTATCTTCTACCAACTCAGAGCGTCTTTTAAACAATATTAATTCTGCTCTTCAAAATGGTGGAACCAAAGCTGCAAAAGAAGTTTGTGATGCAGTACCCGGACCTCTTTCAGGCATTTTTAGCGAAGGACTCGCAAAAAGTGACGAAGGATTGGAAATGGTTGAGAAAACAGTTGTCGCTTATGGCGGTGTAGAAATGACCAAATTGGAAGCAGGTCTTCCTTGGTTAAGTTTGATGATCGCACTCGGTCCCATGTTAGGATTCTTGGGAACGGTTATCGGTATGATTCAGGCCTTCGATGCGATTGCAGCTGCCGGAGATATTAACCCAACAGTTGTGGCATCTGGTATTAAGGTGGCATTATTGACTACAGTAGGTGGACTTATCGTTGCGATTATTCTTCAGATTTTCTACAACTACTTGCTTTCTAAAATTGAATCCATCGTTGGAGATATGGAAGAAGCTTCTATTTCATTTATAGATCTACTTGCGAGAAATGGCGTTAAATAATCGCCCATTTTTGCAGTAATCATTAAATAAAGTCTATATATCATGACAAATAAATTAATCAGAATAATAGCATTAAGTGCTATGGGACTTATAGGTGGCGTTGGCTCCCTATTATGCCTTCTCATTTTCTTCGGCGGTCCGGATACAGCTGGATTGCCTGAAAAAGAAAAATTCGAAGTGCAAGCAGCCAGTATGAGCGGCTACCTCGACGGCATATTAATGATCGTACAAGCAGCCATTTTTATTGCATTGGCGATTATCTTGATTTATTACGTAATCTCGCTAATTCAAAATCCAAAAGGTCAAATAGGATCTTTAGTCGGATTGGTAGCTGTGGCAGCCATACTTGCCATAAGCTGGTTCTTGGCCGATGATTATATCAACTGGGGCGACCTTTCTGTTGATCAAATAAGTAAATTAAACTCCGATTTTTCATCCGGAAGCCGGAAATTTAGCGGTGCTAATGTTTGGGCCATTCTCATTTTCTTAGGCCTATCTGTAACCTCTATTATTGCTATGGAGGCTGTACGCTTTTTCCGTTCAAGTAAATAATTTATAAAAAAATGGCACGTAAAAAAAGAGATGTTCCGGAAATTAATGCGAGTTCGATGGCCGATATTGCCTTCCTACTCCTTATTTTCTTTCTGGTAACAACCACCTTTGATTCCGATTACGCAATCGAACGCCGACTCCCTCAAAAACTAGATAATGAGCTGCAAACTCCGGAAGAAGTTAAACAAAGAAATCTCTTCATTTTGCTGATTAATAAAAATGATGAGCTCTTTGTAAACGGAGAAAGAGGCGATATGATAAAGTTAAAAGAGGATGTAAAACGCTTTATCCTAAATCCGACAAATGATCCAAACCTATCGGAAAAAAGTCCGTCTTTCGTTCAAAGCGAACTCTTGAAAGGTGTTTTCTATCGTTCTAAAGGGGTCGTAACCCTTCAAGCAGATAGACTAACGACCTATAAGAAATATATCGCCGTTCAAGGTATCCTTACAGACGCTTTTGAAGAGTTAAGAGATGCCGCTTCCAGAAAAGAGTTTAATCTGACCTACGAAGAATTAAAGGAAAAAGCAACCAAAGGAACAGATGAAGAGGTGAAAAAGAAACATGCCGAAATGATGGCAGCTATTGATGCCGTTTATCCCGTAGCTATTTCTGAAGCAGAAACACGTAAAAGTGCTGCAAAATAATTTAAGAAGGAATTTACTATGCTGAAGAAAAAAGAAAAAAAATCCGTTCCCGCCATATCCACAGCTTCACTTCCGGATATCGTTTTTATGCTCCTGTTCTTCTTTATGGCAGCTACAAAAATGAAAGAAGTGACGCTTAAAGTGGAAGTGAAAAGACCTTATGCCTCTTTTGCAACAAAACTTGATGATACGAATCCCATCAAAGCAGTATATGTCGGTAAGCCTATTGCTTCCATGCAAGGGTTGTACGGAACAGAACCACGTATCCAAATTAATGATGTCATCTCTCCTGACGTAAATGGGCTTATTCAAGCTGTTGAAGATTGGAGAAATGAAATCGGAGAAGATAAAATTCCACAGCTTATCGTAAATCTAAAAATCGATAAAGAAACCAAAATGGGTCTCGTAAGCGATATTAAGCAAACACTACGAAACAGCAAACAATACAATATTGCATACTCTTCGGCAAAAGGCGATGGCGTACAAGTAGAAGAAGCGGAATAATTAAACTTCAATTTTATTTTTATATTAAAACCTCCCCTAAAGGGAGGTTTTTTCATTTTATTCTTGTAGATTTATCAACGTATTAGCCAACCCTGTATTTTTACACATGTGCTAAACTATTCAAAATGGACTCTCATGCAAATCTAATATCTGTTCTCTCTGATAAAGACGCAGTTATTATATCTAAAAAACTAAAATCGCATCCCAAAAAAAAAATACTTTTTACCCTGCTCAGGGATAATGTGCACTCTGAACAAGAAATTGCAGCCATCCTAGGCTATGAAAAAAAGAAAAGTGCATTTTACACACTAAAACACCGACTTACTCAAGATATTATTCAGATTAAAGGCGAATTGTCTAAAAATGAATTCTTGATTATAAAAGAAAAAACGGACGGTTTACGTGCTTTACTGTATTCCAACGAACACCAAATCCTTGAAAAAGAATTAAAGTCGCTCGAAACAAAATGTCTCTATTTCGAAGATTATGAAGGATTGTACGAAGTGTATTTCTGCGGTTTTATGTACTACTATTATAATCCGGCCAAACGAAATCTTTACAAAAATAAATTACACCAAACCGAATCGAAAATACTCTTCTTCAAAAGAATGGAAAGCCTTTTTTTCGAATGTATATTTGAATATCAGGATCTCTATTTTGCACAAAAAAGCTTTGATATGCAATATCCATTAAGCCTTTTGTCGGAATTGGAAAAAATTGAAAAGGAACTGAATGGGGTTGTTACCAAGTTTTTTTTCTACAGCAGCGCACTTACCATAAAAACGAATGTAAACAATTCCGCCACTCCGCTACAAATGGAATGGCTAAACCAACTAAAACAGCTTAGCAAGCACCCTGCGGTGCAACAAAGATACCCAAACCTGCATACAGCCATTCTTATCCTTATGCATAAAATGTATGCACTCGCACAAATGCCGCAAAAAGAAAAAGAAATATTAGACCAATTGCGCAATCAACATCACGAAATCTGCGGGAAAAAACCTTATGAAAAAGCCCATTTTTATTTCTTGTATGCACTGATTAATTCGCCACACTCTAAAGAAATTATTCAAATTATAACGCCCTCACTCATCCGATTATCCTCAGACCAACACCGTTTCTATTTGTATTATTTACTGGGCGTATATTATTGCAAAGAACAAAATTTCTCTAAAGCTGAATCCATGTTTCTTAAAGCTAGAAATTACAGAAAAGCTATGCCGGATATTGCACATTGGGTAATTATTGAAGCCTCTTTTCATACGCTCATTTGTCGCTATTTTACCCAAAATGAATCATTGATTGCATACGAACTAAGACTCCTGAAAAAGGAATTGAAAAGCTTGAATTTATACGATGATTTTTATAAGAATTTTATTTCAAAACTGTCGACTTACTTAAACTCATCTCCGGTAGAAATTTCCAGACTATATTCCCTTCTGAAGGAGGTAAACAAGGAAAAAGGACTGTTTCATTCTTTATAATTTAAGTCGGGACGAACGGCCGTTC
>JAEZEQ010000062.1 GCA_023432985.1 Bacteroidota bacterium
CGGGTCGGGCTCTCGGCTATACTCCTCGCTACACTGCGGGGTGCCGCCTCCATCCCTAACGCGGCCGGTTGCTCCGGATGGAAAAATGGGAATAAATAGATTTACTCAATACGGAAAGAGGGATAAAGGCAAGACGGATAATAGATTAAATATTGGTCATAATTTGCATAACATATAAACAATTCCTACCTTTGCACCCTTAATTATTTTTATAAACCATAACGAGAGTCCCGGTGGCTCAAAAAAAACACATGGCAGAACAAGAAAAAGCCGTAAAAAAGACCTTGGCCGATTATGGCAATGAAGGCGATGCATCGTTTGATTGGACAGCGTTTGAAGGCTATACATCCGATCAAAAAAACAATTTGGAAGCCTTTTATGACAAGTCCTTAAACAACATTATTCCGCATCAAATTCTTGCGGGTACTATAGTTGGACTTACGCCCAAAGACGTTTTGATTAATATCGGTTACAAAAGTGAAGGCGTAGTTGCGCGCACAGAGTTCCGTTATAATCCGGATATCAAATTGGGTGATGAAGTAGAAGTATATGTAGACGAATTAGAGGATGGCGATGGTCAACTTCTTTTGTCGCATAAAAAAGCTCGTGCCGTACAAGCATGGGATCGCGTAAATGAAGCATTTGCAAACGATGAGCTTATTACCGGTTTTGTAAAATGCCGTACTAAAGGTGGATTAATCGTAGATGTATTCGGTTTGGAAGCCTTCCTTCCCGGATCTCAAATCGACGTGAAACCCATTCGCGATTACGATATTTATGTGGGTAAAAACATGGAATTCAAAGTGGTTAAAATTAACCAGGAATTCAAAAACGTGGTTGTATCACATAAAATCCTTCTTGAAGAAGAATTGGAACAACAGAAAAAAGACATCATCTCTAAATTGGAGAAAGGTCAAATCCTCGAAGGTATCGTTAAAAACATCACCTCTTACGGTGTATTTATCGACCTTGGCGGCGTAGATGGTCTAATCCACATCACAGATCTATCTTGGGGACGTATCAACCACCCGGAAGAAATCGTTCAATTGGATTCTAAAATCAACGTGGTGGTATTGGATTACGATGATGAGAAAAAACGCATTGCATTAGGATTAAAACAATTGACTCCACATCCGTGGGAACAATTGGATGCCAATTTGAATGCAGGCGATAAAGTAACGGGTAAAGTAGTGGTATTGGCCGATTACGGTGCATTTGTAGAAATTGCTCCGGGTGTAGAAGGTCTTATCCATGTAAGCGAAATGAGCTATTCTTCGCATTTGCGTAGTGCCGGCGATTTCGTGAAAGTGGGCGACGAAGTTACTGCTGTTATTCTTACACTCGACAGAGATGAGCGTAAAATGTCATTGGGTCTGAAACAATTGAAAGATGATCCATGGACTAATATCGAAGAAAAATATCCGGTTAACAGTAAACAAACTGCCGTTGTGAAGAACTTCACCAATTACGGTATCTTTGTTGAATTGGAAGAAGGCGTGGACGGATTAATCCACATCAGCGACCTAAGCTGGACTAAGAAAATCAAACATCCGGGAGAAATTACCAATATCAACGACAATATCGATGTTATTGTTCTCGAAATCGACAAAGAAAACCGCAAGCTTTCTTTAGGACACAAACAATTGGAATCTGATCCATGGGATGAGTTTGGAAATACATTCGAAGTAGGTAGCGTACAAGAAGGTACAGTAATCGAAAAAACCGATAAAGGTTTAGTGGTTTCTCTTCCATACGGTATCGAAGGATTTGCACCAAACAAACATATCAAGAAAGAAGATGGCTCACAGGTTGCTCTGGAAGAAAAAGCCGAATTTAAAGTAATCGAATTCAATAAAGACGAGAAAAAACTTATTGTTTCGCATACTAAAGTTTGGGAAGCTGATTCGAAAGAGGATATCGAAAAAGCCGAAAAGAAAGAAGCCAAAGAAAGTAAATCTTCTGCAAAAGCAAGCAGCAGCAGCGCCGATAAATCTAAAAAAGGTATGGAGAAAACTACCTTGGGCGATTTAAGCGTTCTTGCCGACCTTAAAGAAGAAATGGAAAAAGGCGGAAAAGCGAAAAAGAAAAAATCAGCAGATGACGCTGAATAATTTCTCATATTCAAAAAAAAGTCCCGATTTTATCGGGACTTTTTTTTTGCCCTTTCTCGATTAACGACATTCTTGTCTTAATTGGCCCAAATTTCTTACCTTTGTTAGCCCTTATACATTATTACATATAATCAGATTATGCAAGACATTCAAAACAGAAAAGATATCATTTTGCTTGTGGATACATTTTATGGGCATGTGAGAAAAGATACATTCATAGGTCCCATTTTCAACGAAAGAATCGGAGATCGCTGGCCCGAACATTTGGAAAAGATGTATAATTTTTGGGAAAATATTCTCTTCGGAAATAATGCCTATCAAGGTCGCCCTTTTCCACCCCACGCCACTATGCCCATCGATAAAGAACATTTCGAAGCCTGGCTCGGCCTCTTTCATGGAACCGTAGATTCCCTTTTCAAAGGCCCCATAGCAGAAGAAGCCAAAAGCAGAGCACATACCATAGCTTCGGTTTTTCATCATAAAATAACCCAGATACGGGAATCGGAATATAAAAACCTGCTGTGAATCAGCCTCTAAAAAAAGAAAAAAAGAAAAAACAGAGCGATACATCGATTTTTCTTACCTTCGGGGCGTCGAAAAATATTCCCTTATGCTACAAGAGGCAAAGATACTTTTAGAAGGAAAAGGACTTGAATTGGTGCTGCACAGGTTATGTCTGGAACTGCTCGAAAATTCGGGCGACTTCAGTAATACCGTTATCATAGGCCTGCAACCAAGAGGTTCTTTATTAAGTGCCGATTTGCATAGACGACTCGAAAAAATTACCGGAAAAAAAATAGCACACGGATTATTGGATATTACCTTCTTTCGCGATGATTTTAGAAGAGGGGATGATATTTTGCAAGCCAATTCGACCCAAATAGATTTTTTAATCGAAAAAAGACATGTGATTTTAGTCGACGATGTGCTCTATACCGGGCGCAGTGTACGGGCCGGATTAGATGCCTTACTGGCATTCGGGAGACCGGAAAAAGTGGAATTACTTTGTTTAATCGACAGAAAAAACACCCGACATATTCCCATTGAAGCCAATTATATTGGCAAAATAGTTGATACACATGCCGGACAAAAGGTATTACTCTCCTGGAACGAATCACAAAGCGAATTAGAAAAAGTAACCTTATTCACTAAGAACACATGAGTCGATTAAGCACGGAACATTTATTGGGCATTAAGTATATCACCGAACAGGATATCCATATTCTGCTTGATACCGCAGCTCAATTCAAAGAAGTCATCAACAGGCCCATTAAAAAAGTCCCCTCTCTGCGTGATGTGACCGTTGCCAATATATTTTTCGAAAACAGTACGCGCACCCGCTTATCGTTCGAACTGGCCGAAAAGCGTTTATCTGCCGACGTGGTTAATTTCAGCGCCTCCGGCTCATCTGTAGCCAAGGGCGAAACACTCACCGATACGGTAAATAATATTTTGGCTATGAAGGTGGATATGGTGGTCATGCGCCATGCCAATCCCGGAGCCTGCGTTTTCTTATCTAACGAACTGAAAAAATATAACAAAAGTGCGCATGCACGCATTATAAATGCCGGCGACGGCACCCACGAACACCCTACCCAAGCCCTTTTGGATGCCTTTTCTATTCAGAATCACTTTGGCAAAATAGAGGGACTGAAAATTGCGATTATAGGGGATATCATGCATTCCCGGGTTGCCTTGTCGAATATTTATTGCCTGAAAAAATTAGGCGCCGAAGTTACCCTCTGCGGACCGCCAACGCTTATGCCCAAATATATAGACAGCTTGGGCGTGCGTATAGAACACGATTTACAAAAAGCCCTGCAATGGTGCGATGTAGCCAATGTATTGCGTATACAACTCGAAAGACAGGATATTAAATATTTCCCTTCTCTACGAGAATATGCTATGACATACGGAATCAATAAACATGTATTGCAAAAACTCGATAAAGAAATCCTAATTATGCATCCCGGTCCCATTAACCGAGGCGTAGAACTCGATGGAGATATTGCAGACAGCAAACACAGTATTATATTGGAACAAGTAGAAAACGGTGTAGCCGTGCGTATGGCCGTTTTATATGCTTTAGCTGCACAACACGAATCTTAATTTTTATTTTTTTCCCCATTTACAATTTTTCCATTATCATGAAAATGACCGTTAAAAAAGAAGAGAAATACACACTTATTCAACCCGAAATTGAAAAACTGGATAGCACGGTTGCTGCTATTTTGAAATCAGAAATCGTACTCGTAACCGGAAACGGTGAGAAAAATCTGATTATAGATTTGCATGATGTAAAATATATCGATTCGAGCGGACTAAGCGCCTTACTCGTGGCAAACAGATCTTGTAAAGGCTTAAACGGAACTTTCGTATTAACCGGGTTAAACGATAATGTACGTAAACTCATAAGTATCTCACAACTCGACACTATTCTTACGATTACACCTACACTCAGCGAAGCGCACGATTTTATCATTATGGACGATTTACAAAAATCTTTGTAAGAGATAGGATATTTAAAAAATAATTGCATAAATTGCTCTCCTAATTCATTTACTTAACAATTTACAATATGAAAAAACTAATACTTTCCGTTGCTGTATTCGCAGCAACAGCTATGATTACTAATGCACAAATTACAGCTTGTACACCTGATCCGGCTTACGTTCCAACAAGTGCTACAGGTGCAGGAATTCAAGAATTGGAATGTGCAAGAACCAATGTTCTTTATAATACTTCTACAACGGTAGTTATCCCTACCAATGTAACCATGCCTATCGGAGGAAATCCTATGTCGGTTCGTATTTGTGAGGTTAGAGTTACCGATATTCAAAACTGGCCTGCACATACCCAAACACCAAACTGGGCAATTTTCAACCAAGGAACTCAATACGCAGCAGGCCAGTGGATTACCATTACAGACCCTAGTGAAACCAGAGCTTGTGTTAGTGTAGAAGGTGTTTTTACCGCTCCTACTAATCCCGGTGATTCTGTAGTAGCAATCGGAGATGCACGTGTATCCCTAATCCCAGGAAGCTGTGCCTCAACTATGGATATTCCATTTTCAGCTATTGATGCGGCAAATGGCGGACTTCCAATCGGATTCGTAGTTGCAGACAACTGTACCTATGGTGTAGATGATGAATTGAGCTATAACTCTTTTGATGTAGCACAAAATTATCCTAACCCGGTTCTAGGTGGTACACAAATTAGCTTTACTGTTCCTACTGCAGATAATGTTAGCTTCCGTGTAACCAATTTATTGGGTGCGGTTGTTTCTGAACAAAATATCGCTGCTCAACAAGGTAAAAACAGCATTCAAATTCAAGCCGGAACCTATGCTACCGGAATGTATATGTATAGCATTACCTATAATGGAACTACCATTACAAAACGTATGGTTATAAAATAATTCTATAAAAAACTTACCTAAAACCCCGATACACATCGGGGTTTTTTATTTTTGTAAAGTGGACTATCATATAAAAATATTAGGCAGCGGAAGTGCACTTCCAACCGCAAACCGCAATTTGTCGGCACAGGTTCTTACGTTCAGAGATAAAAATTATCTGATCGATTGCGGAGAAGGAACACAGACCCAAATGCGTAAATATAAAATCCCCTTTCAGCGTATTGCACATATTTTTATTTCCCATTTGCATGCCGATCATTTCTTGGGTTTACCCGGACTTTTATCCTCTATGTCTTTGCTTGGAAGAGAAAATGAACTGCACCTATTCGGCCCTAAAGGTCTTAAAGAATTTCTGGATGTCAGTTTTCGCATTTCGGATACGTATCTCGGATTTCCTCTTCATTTTCACGAAACCAAAGCCGATGAAAAAAGGCGGATTTACGAAGATGCACATATAGAAGTGTACTCATTTCCTTTGTTTCACCGCATTGCTTGTACCGGATTTTATTTTACCGAAAAAGTAAAACCACTTAAATTCGACAAAAAATTGCTCGAAAAATATTTTCTTAGTCCGCAACAAATTCACGAAATAAAAAATGGGGCCGATTTCATGGCACCCGATGGACGCTTTTATCCAAACCACGAAATTACCAGTCTCCCACCCAAACCCAAATCCTACGCATATTGCTGCGATACCGCTCCTTTTGCAGATTTAATTTCTCATATCAAAGGTGTAGATACGCTTTTTCACGAGGCAACTTTTGCATCAAATCTAAGCAATAGAGCCGCTGAAACACGCCATAGCACCGCCGCACAAGCCGCTACTCATGCCAAGGAGGCCGGAGCAAAAAAGCTTATTCTCAGCCATTTCTCTTCACGTTATACGCAATGCGACGAATTATTACAAGAAGCACAAGCCATTTTTCCGAATAGCTTTGCTGCCTCTGATGGCGAACAATATGACATTTAAGCTATATTTTCCCTATCTTTATATTCTAAAAAAAATAGATTATGTTGAACGAAAAAGTTGAAAAAATCCTTAATAATCAAGTTGCCAAAGAAGCAAATTCATCCTCTCTATATTTATCCATGGCTTCCTGGCTCGATATGAAGGGACTTGAAGGTTGTGCTACATTTATGTATGCCCAGGCCGATGAAGAAAGAACCCATATGCTGAAACTGATAAAATACATCAACGATAGCGGAGGGCATGCTTTGGTTTCGGCCATAGATGAACCAAAAAGAAATTTCAGTAATGTGACCGAAGTTTTTAATTTGGTATTGGAAAGTGAGAAACATATTTCGGAATCTATACACGAAATTATAGAAACCTGTACGCAACTTAAGGATTTCACTACCCTTCATTTCTTGCAATGGTATGTAACCGAGCAACATGAAGAAGAAAAATTAGCCCGCACCATACTCGATAAAATTGAAATAATCGGACTGGAAGGGCAAGGTCTTTATTTATTCGATAAAGAAATGAGCAGTCTTCAAGTTGCCACTGAAATGAAAGCACAGGAAGCATCGCCGGGAGGAGCTGCTTAATATGAAATATTATATTATTGCCGGAGAAGCATCCGGAGATTTACATGGCAGTAATGTAATACGCGAAATTTACCGGCAAGACCCCGATGCGCAAATCAGAGCCTGGGGCGGCGATTTGATGCAGGAAGCAGGTGCCGAAGTGGTAAAACATATTCGCGATTTGGCTTTTATGGGTTTTGTGGAAGTACTGCAAAACCTAAGACAAATTAAACGCAATTTCGATTTTTGTAAGTCCGATATTATGCAATTCCAACCCGATGTGCTCCTGTGCATCGATTATCCGGGATTTAACCTGCGCATGTGCAAATGGGCCAAACAAAAAGGCTATAAAACGGTTTTATATATTGCCCCGCAAGCCTGGGCCTGGAAAGAAAAAAGAGCCTATACCCTACCCCATATCTGCGACGATGTGATTTCCATTTTACCTTTCGAAAAAGAATTCTTTAAAAAATTTGGCTTGGAGGTGCATTATGTCGGGCATCCCTTGGCTGATGCCATTTCCCGTTTTCGCGAAAATCCCGACCAAATCGACACTCAAAATTCCAAACCCATTGTTTCGCTCCTGCCCGGATCCCGAAAAAATGAAATCAAAAACATGCTTCCCGTCTATTTAAAGGTGATGCATGCTTTTCCCCAATACCAATTTGTAGTGGCGGGTGCTCCGGCTATTCCCGAATCATTTTATAGGCAATGCGGACTTCCTCCGGAGGTACCTATTTATTTTTCGCGTACTTATGCTTGTTTAAACAGTTCGCATGCCGCCATTGTCAGCTCCGGCACTGCTACCCTTGAAACCGCATTATTTCAGGTGCCCCAGATGATTTGCTATAAAGGAAATCCGATTTCTTATTTTATCGTAAAGCAATGGATCAAAATCCCCTATGTTTCTTTGGTGAATCTGATCTTGAATAAGGCACTCGTGAAAGAATTTTTACAATACGATTTAACCCCTGAAAATCTGATTCAAGAATTGCAGCAATTATGCGAAAATGAAAGCTACAGATCCGAAATAAAATCCGGATATAATGCACTCCATAGACTATGCGGAGAAGGAGGCGCCTCCCAAAAAGCCGCACAAATTATTGTGGCCAGGGCTAAGGCTTTACCTGCTTAAACACCTTATGCTTTCCGGGCATTTGGGCGTGGATTATATAGATTCCCGAAGCTAATCCGGACCATCCATCAAAAACCATTTGTCCCATTCCACGGGCAGTATATAAAGTTTTCCCGTCCAGACTCATAATAGTCCAGCTTATTTCATTTTCCGAATCGCCGGAGAGAATTAAATGACCGTTTTGCCTTTCTACATTCCAATCGGTTAATACCTGATCGCATAGGGCATATTTGGGATCGAATATTTCAAAATCTCCATTAAAATCGACTTGCTTCAACCGCCAGTATGCATAGGGTTTAGAAAGGGTATGCATATAGGAATAATGCAGGGTGGCATTACTCATTCCGGCGGCGCGAACTTGTGCAATGGCTTCGTAGATATTCCCATTTTCGGAGGCCAGAATTTCGAAATAGTCGGACTGAAATTCCTGTTCGGTAGTCCACTTTATTAAGCTTTCTCCATTGGCACAATGCACGTCAAAATATTGAAGTTTCACCGGCAGTGGCGACAAGGGGAATCCAAATCCAAAATCGCTGAAGCCGCTTAGACCCGCACGCGAAACCCACACATTGGTCGGTGTTCCGGTGGCTGCAATATGGGTACCCGGACTAATCCACGGATTTAGGGCATCGATTCTTTTGAGCAAAGTAACACCATTCAAAGTAGATACAGATGCGAAATTCTCCCCATTAAATGAGGCTGTATATGGGCTAGTCAGCCATTTTCCCGATTCCGGCTGCACCGTCCAAAATCCCTCACTTGCCGTTAGATCTATGCTATTCCCAAATAATCCGCTCATGGGATCCGGTATAGATAAGCCCGTTATTCCCATAGGATTGGGGTGAAATTCGATTTCCAAATAACCCGCATCACCCGCAGGTGGCGATGTGAACATAATACGGGCCATACGGCTTTCCTGTGCCGCATTTCCAATTGGGAATAAGCCTTCGTCACCGAGCGTAGGGTTCACAGAAAAATAGCGGCGCATTTTCCCATTTAAATAGCCTTGGGTATAATTCAAAGTTCCCGTCTGACTTACACTGCTGCCTATAGTAAACAAATTTCCGTTTCCTTGCACGAAAGTATTCCAATCAACATTTCGGGTAGAAATCGGGCTATACATATCTATATGCGATAAATTCGAAAGGCCCAACCCGTAAAAATGTTCGGGTCCCATTGTATTCTGAATACTTTGCGCAGCATTACCGTTAAAGAGTACATAGCCATCATTAGGCACAAAACCGTTTAATTCCTGATTTATCCAATTGCCTTTGATCGCTATAAAAGCGGCATCCTTCATGCGTACTTTAGCACCATTCTGAATATTCAGATTTCCAAGAATATCCAGGCGTGCTTCCATAGCTCCATCGGCTTTTAAAGAAAGATGATTTCCGTCCACCGTTATATTGCGACAATAGGCCTGCGCCGGGATGGAAGTCAGCGGTGAATTGAATTCGATGGCACATGAATCCTGAGCCAAAGCACCAATAAAAACATCGGTGGTTGAATCGGGCAAGATTCCTCCGCCCCAGTTCATGCAATCGAACCAATCCGTACTCACAGCACCAATCCAGGACCCTGTGGCACCACTTGGCAATTGAATACTTACCGTGCTGCTGTCTTTACAACCGTCTGCATCGGTAATAACCAAAGTATGGGTTGTATTGGCGTTCACCGTAATGAGGGGATTGGCTATATTCAGATCAGAAATTTCGGGTGCAGCATGCCAGGCATAACTCAGAGGCGCACTATAATCACTCACCGTTAGTACGGGTAGAACCTGATTTCCCGGACATGCCATCATAGGTGAAAGCAGAGAAGCATTGGGCAATGGATTATTGGCTCCGGCACTGTAGGTAGTTTCCTCGAGCCGCACATCATCCAGGGCCCACCGTTCATTCTCTCGGTTATTAGTAGCCGTAAAGCGGAACATAAACTGTGTAGTTCCCGCAGGCAAAGAAACATGAAAAGAAGAATTATTCTGTCCCGAACTATAGGTGATATTTGAATTATAATTGAGTGTAGTAAGCGGGGTCGATGAAAATGGGAAAAGTCGATTCGACATACCCATATGGCGTAAAATGCTAAACCATGTATTGCCCCCATCCAAACTGCATTCGATGAGCGCATCTTCGTTCTTATCATTTCCTGCGCCACTTCCACCCGAGCTCACAGAGGCGATTTTGAAATAAAAATCATACGCATTGGCCGGATTCAATACTACATTATCGAACGTTGCCGTGTTAGAAGTACCCATTTCACCGGTACCATTATTCACTGAATAACTTTTATACAAATAACCGGAACCTTGCGTAAAAACATCAGTTCCTAAGCTGCCTGCGCTACCCACAATGGTTGGGGTACCAATTGTATAATTCCACGGAATGGGATTGGTGCTGAAATTCATATGTCTAATATCCACAACAGTAGGTGTTCCTCCGGCGGGTTGCACAGAGAATGTGTCGGTTTGGCCAAATAAAGCCGCGGCACAAGTACCCGAATAAACGGCAGAAAAACGAATTCCATATTGCGGACTTCTGGAAAATACAATATCGTTGAATGTAGCAACTCCATTTACTACGGGGCGGGTTAAGGTACCTGAAATACCGCAACCTGAAGTAGACAAGGTCACAAAGCCGTTATTACAAGAACTCGCCACACCCGAAGTGCAGCTTAAAGATACCGAAAATGGTGGAATAAGGATTTGTTCGTTTGGCGAAAATGTAGAACTGGAAAAGTCGAGCTGCGTAGGTGTAGCACAGGTAGGCGCACAGGAAGATGTATGACTGCCCAAGCCCGATATATCATTTTGTGCATACAGATCCCATTCTGCATCTAAAGTTGGAAAAGGACAAGTAGTAGTAGTAGTAGTATTAGGAGGATCAATTGTAATACCCGAACAAACCGAAATCTTGCGTCTCAGTGTTTTATCCTTTGTCGATTTACTGTTTAGCGTCCACTCTGTCACCGGAGCACATCCAATATTTCCAAAAATATCTACTGCGCTGTTCGTACTCACTTTAAAAAGCACCAGAGCATCGTCTCCATTAAAATTAATTGCCGCATTTGTGGTAGCTGCACCTGCATAAATGGTGGCATCACCATTCTTGTAAACAATAACCTGACCGTCTGCTAAAGTGCCGCTTAGCTGTACATTAGTAGATGTAGTTGCCCCATTTGCATAGAGTCGAAGCATGTAATCAGAGAGATTAACACTTGCTCCGGTACCGTTATAAATTTCGATATACTTATTATTACCGGACCCTTCTACATACTCCGAAAAAAACAAATCGGCAGATTGTGCATAGGTAAAAACAGGCAGGATAAACCAGCCCAAGATGGTGATAGATAGATTTTTCATAAGTCCCCCTTACTTCCACAAATGTACTACATGAAATGGGAATAAAAAGAGGGAGTATATTAAAAAATCGTTACTTCACTCTTTCCATATATTCTCCCGTTTCGGGATTAATGCGAATTTTCTCTCCTGTTTCGATAAAGAGAGGAACACGCACTTCGGCACCGGTTTCTACGGTTGCCGGCTTAAGCGTATTGGTAGCCGTATCGCCTTTTACACCCGGTTCGGTATAGGTAACTTCCAATTCTACCGATTTAGGGGGACGTGCAGAAACCGGAGCTTCTTCAGCAAAATACACACTTACCATATCTCCTTCTTTCATAAATTGAAGACCACTTCCGAACAAAGATTCATCCACATAAAACTGCTCATAGCTTGTATTATCCATACAAACAATCGCATTTCCATCCTTATATAAATATTGCAAATCTCTGTCTTCCACACGCACAATTTTCACCTCTTCATCGGGTCTGAATCTGTTTTCTACCGATTTGCCCGTACGCAATACTTTCATTTTACCTTGATAAAATGCCCTTAAATTTCCGGGTGTACGGTGCATCCATTCAGTAATCTGACACAATTCATTATTATGCATAATGAAATTTCCATTCGAAATATCTGACGCTTTAGCCATTTGTTTACATTTTAAGATTGCAAAAATAAAGAAAGGATTCATTTCACCCACTATTTTTTTCTACAAAACAGAAAACAATAACACCCTAACAATTAACATCATACATTTATTGGCAAAAATTTCATACTAAAAATGTGTCAAATTCGTTCATAAAAAAGACGATTGTTAACATTTTTTTACTATATTTAACTAAAATTATTAAGTTATGAAGCAGTACAGTATTATTTCGATTATGGTAATCTTGCTTAGCTTCTCTTGCAAGAGTAGTACCGTCCAAGAAATCACCCCCCCACAACCCAAAGCGACATTAGAATTTCCTGATGCCGTGCAGGGTACTTCTCTAACGTATGCATACAATGAATACGGTAAAATCACGCATGTTCGTCTTCAATTGAATGCCCTCGACGATAAAATCGCATTCAGTTATATGGTAATGAACGAAAGCAATCGCGAAGGCGGATTTCAGATGGAAAAGCCGGTTTTTGAAACGGCACTTTCCACCAATCTTGATTTAATAAATAAACATTCGATCGATTTAGATCAGAATGGGATGTTATTAAGCAAAAAAGCCTATACGCATTTGACCGACAATAGTCTGATGGAAGTGGACCTTGGCAAAGGCACAAAAAGCTATCATTTCGTTCAGAATGAAGAAATTGAAATCGATTTTAACGACAAGCGTATTTACATTCCTACGATTAAATTCTCAGATGAAGACAAGGTTGAAACCTATTGGGTTTACAAAAATCTGAATTTTCCGATAATCGTAAAAAGCAATCCGGACATAGACATGCAGCTCATAAAATGGGAACAACCCGATTCGGATGTTTAATGTTTTATTCTCCCTGCAAAATTAATAGCCGGCTTAATGCCGGTTTTTTTTATAGGCCTAAACCCGACAATAAACTTCCGGCACTGCCTTTCATTTCATCTTCCCATTTTTCTTCGGCCTGGGCCAGGGCTTTTTGAAATGCCAATACGGTATAGTCTTCCAATTCTTCTTTTCTTTCGGGCAGGCACATGGAATCTTCGAAGCTAATGGACAATAATTTCTTATTTCCGTCCATTACAATTTTCACCGCTCCATTACCGGCTTCAGCTTCTACGCGCACCAGAGCCAATTTATCTTTACTTACTTGCAGGTTTTGTTGCATTTCTTGCAACTTTCCCATCATATCTCCGAACATAAATATTGAATTTTCTACAAAGGTAAGCCCGAGAATTTATCTCAGCAAATTAATATGCCCGATTATTTCCCCCTCCCGACCCCATTTCTCGGTATATAAAATCCGATATACATAGGTATCCTGTTTACATGGTACACCGCCACAGAAGCCGTTCCACCCTTTCTCAATTCCTTCCGATTTATAGATCAATTCGCCCCAACGGTTGAATATACTTAATTCCATTTTCTCTATATCGGTACCATAAGCAAAAAACACCTCATTCAATCCGTTTTCGTCTACAGTAAATGTATTGGGTACATATATATTTCCGAGCACAAATACGGTAACACTATCCATAAAATAACAGGAATTACTGTCGGTATAAATCAATCCGTAATTCATAGTAAAAGGCGGATTAGCGACCGGTTGCCGGCAGTTTTGACAAGACAAATACTGCGGTGGCATCCAGGTATAAGTACCCTGAGCCGGACCATCGCCGAGCAGTATGGTACTTTCGCCGTAATCCAGATACCTATCGGGACCTGCAGATACATTTTGTATGGCGTAGGTTTGCACATGAACCGTATCGGTGGTTGTACACCCCAATTCATCCTTAATCATAACCCAAAAATCAACATTAGAGGTAACCGTTGCAGTGGGTGTGGCTATATTTGCCGAATCGAGATAAGCCACGGGATACCATTGATATTCTATACCTCCATTGGTAAACAGCATCACTTCGCTACCCGGGCAAACCAAGGTATCGGGGCCACTGAGCGGTTCTATAATTTTCACGTCGACCCGTTGCGTATCCGTACTTTCGCCACAGGCATTTCGTCCGGTGAGCACATAAGTTATCCCATAAGGCGGATTGGCAATGGGGTTAGCAATAGATGGATTACTCAGAAAATCGGGGGGTGACCATGCATAATGCGTAGCGCCGGAACCCGACAATTGCATGCTGTCGCCCTGACAAATAATGCTATCTGCGCCCGCCTGAACCAGAGAAAGAAAATCGACCTGTATATATACCGAATCGCTCAATACACAATTATCCGGATTTGTAACCGTAACCGTATAGACCGTAGAAGAAGTTGGTTCGGCAATGGGATTTGCGATATTGGGATCCGACAATGCAAATGCCGGAGACCACACATATTGCGTACCCCCGCTACATTCCAATTGGGTTGCATTACCCACACAAATGGTATCCGAATCCGATATTTCGATTTCAAAATCGATCACAGGCACAAAAACCTCGGCCGTATCTGCGCCACAATCATTACTTGCAATCATAAAATAAGACATAGTTTGAGGCGGCGTAACGGTAGGATTGGGAATTTGCTGTTCGGATACCGCTAATCCCGCTGCCGGAAGCCAAAAATAATTATCTCCACCCGAGCCCTGGAGTTGCACCGAGGTAGTGGGACAAATTTCCGGGACCGAATCTATCACTGCAATCGGTTTAGGGTTCACCGTTAATGTTACAAATGCCGTATCATTGGCCACACAGTTTTGCGGGTCGGAGGCTATAAGCATAACCTGATAGGTACCCGGTATAGTATACGCGTGACTGGCCTGAAAGCCTACATGCGTATTTCCATCTCCAAAATCCCAAAAAAAGCTTACACCGCCATTACTTTCATTTTCAAAAAGTACGAGTTCGTCCTGACAAACCGTGGTTGTTGTTACATCCAAATAAGCCGTCAGTACCGACACATCAAACTTCACCAGAGCTATATTGCAATTGGTAGAATTATTTGTAGACGAATATGCGCCCGGGGTTGTTGGCAGATCATCCTGTCCCCCGCAACTGGCGCACATAGCCTGATATACCACGCCTTTCTTATCGAAACGGCTTGTTCCCCCGTCGACATGGTTATTCGAACTATTTCCACCCATAAAAGTGGCATATAAAAGCGATTGGGCATCCTGTTCCAATACGGCCAAATAAAAATCATTCCCATTTGTTACCGTTTTATAAGCCCCCGGAGTAGTAGGCAAACCCAAGGTACTTCCGCCTATACCGCCATTCATTTGATTCACCGAGCCTCCCCATCCGGCTATATAAATCTGATTACAATCGTGCAATAAGAATGCCGTTGGAGAAATATTAATCCCCCCGCCTCCACTTCCAAAACAGGTAGACATGAGGGTTGTCTGAAGATTCGGACTCAGTTTATGAATAAACTGTCCGCTATTGGGAACAGAATACACCGACAATCCGGCTGCTGCCTGAATGGGATAACCACCCACCGTTTGCCCCATTACATACACATTATCGTTGGTATCCAACTGCACAAAATAAGTCTGATTATAAGTGGGCGTACCAATATAGGTAGCCGCTTGCAGGTTCGTTCCGGCGGGACTAAGGCGCAATAAAAAGCCATCGGCACCACCCAAAGCATTGGGCTGAATTACCCCGGCGGTGGTGGTCAAATTATTGCTGGTCGTACCTCCGGTGAAATAAATAATTCCCGTTGAAGAACGCTGTACGCTGTATCCGGCTTCATCGCCACTTCCTCCGTAATAGGTCGATACAAGAAGATTACTTAAAGCGGCATCTAATTTACAAAATACCGCATCGCTTGTTCCCCCGCCAAAAACGGGTTGTACGGGACTAACCAATGGAAAATTGCTACTGTTACTTACCGAAGCGATATAGACATTATTGGCCGTATCGAGAATAATTTCGCCCCGAAATTCATCGGCATAATTGGCTGCGAGCACTGCACTTAAATTCAACCCATCGGATTGCGTGCCTCCTAAAAAAGTAGATGCCGGCAAAGCCGTACCATTGGCCGATAAACGAGAAACAAAGAGATCGACACCTTGGGGATACTGGATTAAAGTTCCGAAAAAATTCAAAGCCGGACCACCGTTAAAACTTGGATCATAAGCCCCGGCCGTAACCGGAAAATTGAGCGAACCCGTAGTTCCCAAAATATACAATTCGCCCGATGCGGACTCAATAATAGAATGCGGCATATCGGGCCCTGCTCCGCCTAAAAAACTACTATAGAGGAGTTGATTTCCATTGGGCGAAAATTTCGAAATAACCGCATCAATACCTCCGGCACCCCATACACTTTGATAGGCACCCAAACTGGTGGGATAATTATTTCCGAAAACAATACCCCCTGCATAGCCGCTGCCATCGGCACCCGGAGTAGCAGTATAACCCCAACTGTCGGAAAAAGAACCAACATAGGTACTGAAAATCAACAATGGATCAATCACCAATTCGTATGCAGGATTATAACCCGATGGTAAATCAAAAGAAAAAACATCTCCCCTTTTTTTAAATTCCAGTTCGACCATTACTTTCTTTCCATTAATTACCTGCCAGGCCAGAGGAGCAACTTCTCTCACCTCGCCCACAGCCGTTTCCAATACAATTTCACCTTTACGAATTTTGCTTTTACTAATGCCTTCATAAGTCCACATTATGGCCTGAGGATCGGCATAAGGTTCCAAGATAAAATCATATTTCAACTGTTGATTCGAGAAGCTGTAAAGCATATCGATTCCTTTATACAAACCTTGCAATCTCAATTCTCTATATCCATACAATCCGCTCTGCCATTGGGCGGAATCATTACCCAGATAAAAATTATAATAGGCATCCGAGGCTTTATCTTGTTTATAATTCGGATTTGGATTTGCATTCAGGAAAACCTGCTTATAAGCGTGCCTTTGTTGCATAGAGGGCAAATCGGCCACACTTTCTCCGAATTTAGCCTTATGATAATACGTTCCTTGAAGCTTGGCATCCCAAACATCGAAAAGAATTTCATTCCCCGAAAGGTACATCATAGCACCGGGCAACTCGCTTCTAAACTGAGCAGGAAAATTCCACTGCCCTTTATTTTCCATAAAAACATAGGCTACCTGTGCCTGAAGCTTTACTGCAAGCAAGCTACAAAACAATGCGATATAAAAGCTTATCCTTTTCAATGTGTACAACTTACCAAAATTAACATTTTTTCAGAAGTTACACAAGTGAAAAAAAGAAAAGAAATGGGAGATTTATCCACGTGAGCCGAACAGAGCGGATCCGACGCGTATAAGCGTAGCTCCTTCTTCGAGTGCTATGGCATAATCGCTGCTCATGCCCATAGAAATTTCGCAAAAATCGGCCTCCGGAAATATCCGATCTTCTTTAATGCGATCGAATAGATTTTTTAGGGATTTGAATTCGCTTCGAATTTGATTTTCATCCTCCGTAAAGGTGGCCATTCCCATCAATCCGCACACCTTAACATGGGGAATTTCTTGCCATATATTCAAGCTTTTCAGACTATCCCAAGCGTTGGGATCTAGTCCGAATTTTGA
Source organism: Bacteroidota bacterium (assembly GCA_023432985.1). GTDB lineage: Bacteria > Bacteroidota > Bacteroidia > CAIKAF01 > CAIKAF01 > JACVCJ01. Next base: position 17,685 of record JAEZEQ010000062.1, read on the forward strand.
ATCTTCCCGGGCAATATGAAATTGAAGTAGGACCGAAATTTTACGTTCATATTTAGCTGCTTGTTTTTCGATTTCCTTCAATAATTCCATGCTATCCACACTTTGAATCATGTGCACAAATGGGGCTATATACTTTACTTTATTGCGTTGCAGGTGTCCGATCAGGTGCCATTCTATATCCTTGGGCAGGGCTTCGGCTTTGGGTACTAATTCCTGTACTCTGTTTTCGCCAAAAATGCGTTGTCCGGCACTATAGGCTTCCATAATAGAATCATGGTCTACCGTTTTCGACACGGCAACCAGTCGAGCTCCGGGTTTAATTTTTTCCAGAACGTTCGTATATACATCAAGATGAAACATAGGCTTTATCCGTCAATGAGTAAATAAACAATCCGCTTAAAAACTTAGGTTCGAAGAATGTACTTTTGGGGGGCATCATTTCGCCTGCATCTGCCATTTGTTTGAACAAGGACATTTTAACGGGATAAAAAGTGAAAGCCGCTGCATATTTCCCGGATAAAACGGCATTTTCGAGGCGTTGCACATCCGTTTTTCCTCCTATAAATTTCACTCTTTTATCCTTACGTAAGTCGTAAATATTCAGCACGGGACCAAAGACGTAGGTATTAATCAACTCCGGATCCAGTTGATCTTTAAGGCTATTTCCATTCAAATATTCCTGTTTCAGATTCAGCACATACCAACCACTACGCAGACAAATTCCAAATTCGTGTGGACAAACCGGCACAACGGGAACTTGACTTTTTTGAATATGAAAAAATGGGGTAAGGGCCGAAATAAATTGTTCTTCCGACAAAGAGTTCAGGTCTTTCACCAGGCGGGAGAACTCATATAATTTAGCTTCCGATTCAGGCAAAGCAGCGGCCAGAAAATAATCAGAAGCCGCATTTTTTTCCGGATTATCGGTTTTATTTCTTTTATCGATTCCGTACAAATAAGATGCTGCGCAGCGATGGTGTCCATCGGCTATATAGAGTGATTTTTGTTGGCTGAACAAAGTAAGAACCTGTTGAATATGCGTTTCGTCTTGAACTTTCCAATAAGTATGTGTATATCCATCCGGTCCGGTAAAAGAAGCTTGCGGAGTAGTTTGCATAAAATGTGCTTTCAAGTCGGCCCAGAGCTCATTATCTTCAAAAACCAAATAAACCGGTTCGGCGTGCAAATCTATGGTATCGAGATAATTCTTGAGCAATTCCTCTTTATGTTCGAGCGTTTGTTCGTGTTTTTTAATATTCCCGTTCATATAATCATCGATATGAGCCAGGCCAATGATTCCGGTATATACATGTCCTTCCTTCACCTGTTGATACAAATAAAAACAAGGTTTTTCCTCTTGCAGCATCCATTGATTTTGCTGCATAATTTCCCATTTTTCCTTACCGCGTTTCAGTACCTCTTTATAAGGCAAAGAGGCATCATTAGAAGCATTTTGAACCGGCACAATAACGTGCAAAAAAGATTCAGGCACAGAAGAAAGGATGGCATTACTTTCATCTTTCGCATAAGAATCGAAGGGACGCGAAACAACTTTTTCCAGCACATCCGGGCGAGGGGTTAATCCTCTAAAAGGCAAAAATTCTACCATGATACTATAAACAAACAGCACGAAATTAGCAATAATAAAGCAATAAAGAAAAGCAGTACGAGCTGGAAAATAATTTGTAAAATTGTAGAAACTATAGGCAGATTTCTTTTGAGAATAAATATATATAGCAGGAAACAAAAGTGGAAGATGTGGTTGGCAGCATTTGCGGCAATCATAGTCATAATCACCCTTTGGTACAGTGGCAGTTTGGTCAAAGATATTTCTAAAGACGAAAGGGCCAAGGCTACCTTATGGGCCGAAACCATAAAGCGAAGGGCCAAATTGGTTCAGGAAACGGCCAAGTTATTCTATATGATCGAAGAAGATGAGCGAAAAAATGCGAATATATGGGCTCAGGCCATGCTCAATATTGTAGAAAGCGAGAGTGAAGATTTGACCTTTTATGCCTTTGTACTGGAATCGAACAGTACCATTCCCGTGATCGTAACCTATGAATCGGGAGAAATATGGACATACAGAAATCTGGATAAGGAGCAACCCGACAGCAGTGAATTAAGGCAAGCCTTACATAAAATGAAGGAAGTGCGTGAGCCTATAAAACTGGTAAACAATCAGTTTGGCGAGAGCATAACCTATTATTTGCATTACGACGATTCGAAAATATATCAGAAAATTCAGGATATAATGAAAGATTTAATCGATTCCTTCATATCCGAAACCGTATTAAATTCGGCCTCTGTACCGGTCATATATACCGACAGTTCGAAAAAAGAAATTTTGGCCATGGGAAATATAGACAGTACGCATATCCAGAGCTTGAGCGACTCGGCAATAATAGCCGAATTCAGTACCGAAAACGAGCCTATAGAAATAGAAATTGCGCAGGGGTTAAAGAATTATATATTTTATAAAAACAGTAATTTGGTCAACCAGCTTCGGTATTTTCCCATTGTACAATTGACCCTTTTCGGTTTATTTCTCATAGTTTCCTATCTTTTATTTTCCACGGCGCGCAGGTCCGAGCAAAACATGGTCTGGGCGGGGATGAGCAAGGAAACGGCGCATCAATTGGGCACTCCATTATCTAGCCTGAGCGGTTGGGTCGAGATTCTGAAAAGCAAGGGAATAGAAAAAGAGATTACCGATGAGATAGAGCATGATTTACAGCGATTAGACACCATAGCCGATCGTTTTTCGAAAGTAGGTTCCGTTCCCGAAGTACGCAAAGTCAATTTTCACGACGTACTATTGAGCGGACTGGAATACATGCAACATAGAACAGGAAAAGGCATTGTATACGAAATACGGTATCTGGCCGATAAAAACACAGAGCTTACCTTAAACAGTTCCCTTTTTCACTGGGTAATCGAGAATTTGATTCGTAATGCAGCCGATGCTATGGAAGGCAGGGGTAAGATTGAAATAGAATGTGGAGATTTGGGCAAATATATCTATGTAGACATAAAAGATAATGGGAAAGGCATAAGTAAAAGTAAGCGTCGTCAGGTATTCGAACCCGGATATACAACCAAAAAACGGGGATGGGGATTGGGATTAAGTTTAGTAAAGCGCATCATAGAGAACTACCACAAGGGCAAAGTATTTGTAAAATGGTCAGAACCCGGAATGGGCACCCTATTCAGAATACAATTAAGAAAAAAATAATGCCGAATTAGGCCGGGATCCAAACTTTGAGCGATTTAGGCAAAACTTCGAATCGGGCTTCGGAATTCAATTCGCCCACATAATCGCCATCGACTTGGTAGGACAAAATGCCTTCGAATTGCAATATTCCTTCAGAAAAATTTTCGCGTTGCACATAACGATTGCCCAGATGTAGATTTAGGGCAACCCGCATAGCCATATAGGGTAATTCCACATCAGATATTTTCTTGAAAGAGACCATTTGCAATAAGCCGTCATCGCATTTAGAATGTGGAGCTACGGAAATGCCGCCTCCCCATTGGGTACCGTTAAACACTTCGAAAGTCCACCCCGTAAAATTTCTTTCATGGCCGGGGAAACGGAATTGCGCTTTACGGTTATCGCGTTTCAGGTTTTGCAGAACCACTTTAAAATATCCCCATACGCCTCTGCCTTGCACTTGGTCAAAAGCTTTAGAAACAAAGGCAGAATAGCCAATTCCGGCCACATTAATAAAATGCGTGCCATTTACTTTACCGGTATCGACCCGGATTTCGCGATGCTTTTTGGCGACTTCCATAGCTTTAGCCCATTTAAGTGGGATACGAAAATTCCGGGCAAAGCCATTACCGCTGCCCAGGGGAATAATACCCAGAGCCGTCTCCGAATAGAGCAATTGTTTAGAAATGGCGTTGAGTGTACCATCGCCGCCACAGGCGAAAACGGCCGCATAATTTTGTTGGACCAGTTGTTTAACAATTTCGGCAGATTCCTCTGCACTTTTGGGTGTATATACCGGGTAGTCGGAATGTGCTTTAATAAAAGCCAACAATCTATTTTTAGATGCTCTTTTAAAAGCATTTCCCGAATCTGTATTTATAATAAATGCAATTTTATCCGTATTCAATACCGCATATTTAAGCCGCAAAAATACGAATAGTAGCGAGAAAAGGAATACGAAAGACCTAGGCAAACATGTAAAAGCAGGTTAAAATAGGCCAGTTCCTTAAATGCCAAAAGCTTAGGAAATCAAATCGAAGCCGGTATATGGAATGAGGCATTCGGGTATATGAATACCTTTATCGCTTTGATTATTCTCGAGCAGGGTTGCCACAATACGCGGTAGAGCCAAAGCACTTCCGTTGAGCGTATGCGCGGCACGAGTTTTCCCATCGGCATCTTTAAAGCGTAATTTAAGTCGATTGGCCTGATAGGTTTCGAAGCAAGAAGTAGAGCTCACTTCGAGCCAGCGTTTTTGTGCAGCGCTATAGGTTTCGAAATCATAAGTCAGCGCCGAAGCAAAGCCCATATCTCCGCCACATAATTTCAGTATGCGGTATGGCAATCCGAGTTTGCCCAATAAAGAAGCTACATGATCCACCATTTCATCGAGCATTTGGTAGCTATGATCGGGGTGTGCGATTTGCACAATTTCGACTTTATCGAATTGATGCAAGCGATTCAAACCGCGTACATCTTTACCGTAGGAGCCGGCTTCGCGACGAAAGCAGGGTGTATATCCGGTCAATTTAATGGGGAGTTGATTCTCTTGTAAAATCACATCCCTGTAAATATTAGTAAGGGGTACTTCGGCGGTGGGTATAAGGTATAAATCGTCTACAGTAGCGTGATACATTTGTCCTTCCTTATCGGGCAATTGTCCCGTTCCAAAGCCGCTATCTGCATTTACGAGCAAGGGGGCCTGATATTCGGTATAGCCGGCTTTTTCCGCTTCATCGAGGAAGAATTGAATAAGGGCTCTTTGCAATTTGGCGCCTTTACCCACATAGAAAGGGAATCCGGCTCCGGTTACCTTCACGCCCAATTCGAAGTCGATAAGCTTATATTTAGCGGCGAGGTCCCAATGTGCAAGGGCATTTTCGCCCAAATCGGGAATTTCGCCTACACTTTTAACTGTGATATTATCTTCGGCAGAAGAACCTTTGGGTACAGAAATATGCGGTGCATTGGGTATGGTAGTGAGATAATGAAATAAATCCTTTTCTGCCTTATCGGTTTGTGCAGTAAGTTCTTTAATTTGCTCTTTCATTTGTGCGGCTTCATCCTTAAACTTTTCGGCACCGGCTTTATCGCCTTCTTTCATAGAAAGACCGATTTGTTTAGAGAGTTGATTATAATCGCGCTGTAGATTATCCGAGGCAGCCTGAGCAGCTTTACGAATATCATCCAGAAGGATGATTTGGTTAACAATCTGATCTCCATTCAGATTACGCTTCGAAAGGCGTTCTGCCACTTCATTTTTATTTTCGCGAACAAATGCCGGTTGTAACATAAGTGAAAGAAAAAGTTTAAACTATACCCATAAAAAAACCGATTCATCCGGACAGGCCGAACAAATCGGGTAAAATATTCAATACACGATAAGGTTCATCCGGCGATTAAGCAGGAAGTACCGATACGTATGATTTATTGTCTTTTTTGCGACTAAAAGTTACCACGCCATCGGTCAAAGCAAATAAGGTATGATCTTTACCAATACCTACATTCTGACCTGCATGATAACGAGTACCACGCTGACGAACCAAAATATTACCGGCTATTGCCGCTTGGCCGCCAAATAATTTTACACCCAGACGCTTACTGTGCGACTCACGTCCGTTTTTCGAACTACCTACACCTTTCTTGTGTGCCATGACTCTTTAATTTTATAAATGATTAACCAGCTATGCTGTCAATTTTAATTTTTGAAAATTGTTGACGGTGTCCGTTTAATTTTTGATACGTTTTACGACGTTTCTTTTTAAACACCAATACCTTATCGCCTTTTACATGCTCTACAACGGTAGCGCTAACGGAAGCACCACTCAATACGGGAGCTCCGATATTCACTTTTCCGCCATTATCGATAAGCATTACCTTATCGAATTGAACTGTCTTACCGGCTTCGGCATCTAGACGGTGAACAAAAATCTCCTGATCTTTACTCACTTTAAATTGTTGTCCTGCTATTTCTACTATTGCGTACATGTTCTCGTTTTTTCCAAAATGGGCTGCAAAGATAACGATAAAAAACAAACAAACAATAGAATTTCGATTTTTTCTATCATTTTATCCTATCTTATTTATCCCGTTGATTTATAAGTCTGCAAAGATACAAATTTCTTTTGCATTATCTAAATTTTTACACATAAAAAAAAGGCAGCACTTGCGTGCCACCCTTTTACCTAAAACAATATACAACTAACTAATTCACCACAATTTTCAGGGGAGTCAGGTCTTCAAAACCTGATCCGTTGATGCGCAATATATAGCTTCCCTGCGCAGGATTCCATCCGTCGATTTCCAATAAATTGCTGCCCGACATGATCTCTATTTCTTTGCTATAAACAGACTTTCCGCTTACATCCATCAAGATTAATTGCGCACTTTTTTGGGTTTCTTCAGCGCTATTCACTTGTACATAAAAACGACCTTGATTTGGATTGGGGAAAGCTTGCCAATTCCACTCATTTTTCAAGTCACAGTATACAGATACCGGCGGAAATTCTTCGGAATCACCATTATAATCGTACTGCACGATGCGGAAATAGCTTTGCAATCCGCGACTGCCTTTGTATGTATATGCATAGGACACTTTTTCGTTGGAATTCCCTTGGCCCTCTACTCGAGCCACTTCTTTCCAATTATATGCATCAGATGCTATTTGTACAGAAAAATAATCATTGTTAGATTCCGATTCGGTAGCCCATGTTAAAGCTACTTCATTTGCATCACAAGATGCAGAAAAGGATTCTAAAACTACAGGCAATGGAGATGGATCGGTGGGATTAAATCCGTGCAACCACATTTCTGAACAACTTGGAATCGTATAGGTCAAATATTTTCCGTTGGCCACAAATCCGCTATATAATGTATTTAATGAACCTGTACTATTATTGCTGTGTATGGAAGTTACTCCACCCGTATTGCAATTGTTCGAAAAGATTCCGTCTTCATTGGGACCTGAATATTTAGATAAAGCTACCTGAGAAAAGGAATATAAATCATCGTTCGGATTGGCATTGCTATTGGCCGCAGTTTGTGCAGATACATATTCAGACTGATTGATAAACAATCGCACCTGAATCGGATTATTCGGTTGTTGTTCGGGATTTACAACCCATCTTCTTCCCAATGCTGCCGTAACAAATTGGGGCTGAGTAAGCGGATTTGTATTGCAAGCCGCCACATCAATATAGGATGAAGCAACATAGCTTGTGATTTTAACCCAACCTAAATTTTCTCCATTGGGATGAATGGCTGCCAATACACGGTTCGTGCCGGGAACATCAAAACTTATCCAATTATTCCCACTTACATAACAAGCTCGTTCGTCTTGATCTATGGAAAGATGAGTGGGCGTATCACCTACACTAACGTTCAAGGCCGAACTTAAACTGCGCGCACAGCCGCTTGCCGTATTCAATGCCTGAAAACCAAAACTGCTTCCGGAGGTCAAATTTGGGGTTACAAAGGTCAACGTATCCGTTCCTCCAATTTGCACAGAGCCAACCGGCGTATTGCCGGGCATTTGATATAATTGATATTGAATGCCGCTTTGAGGCTGAGGTATTATGGCTTCCGTTGCACCACCTATACAGGCATTCGAAACAGGCAACATAGCCGGCACATCATCCGGAAGTTGGTTTACATGCACCCATACGCGCTCTGTTTCCGTACATGCACCTACATGGGTATTCACATACACATAATCGGAAAAAGTCAGCGATGCATTGACATTGGGTCCGGTAGTCGTATTTACATATGTAGCAGGATACCAGGAATAACTCAAGGCACCACTCACCTGCAATGGAGTCGAAGCTCCGGCACATATTACCGGATTTTGCGGCGTAAGTGTGGCTCCAATGGAATCTTTAATTCCAATTTTAACCAATGAACCCGGTCCGGATGGACATGCAATATTAAATAAAGACACCACAACGGTATCATTCGTTTCATCAATCCCATCTGCATAAGGATGTATATTCAACTCCACCGTCGTTGCACCTCCGGGGAATGTTATCGTACGCGGGATAGAAACAGCGCCCGTTCCGATTTGTGCATAGTCAACCCCATTCACAGCCGAACCACTTATCCAAAAATTTACCGGTGTTGCCGCAGCCGAGGCCGTTGGTTTGGTGAAAATCACCTTGCCATCATTACAACCCTCAATCATATATGGAACTCCGGCAGCTGAGGTGGCAGAAATGTTTACGGCATTACTTCTGATTTTTTCAATAAATACGCCGGAATCTAATTGTCTATCCGAACAATCAGCAACAACCAACTGCAACCTATAGGTCGAACAAGGAATTACCTTAGATACAGCATATAAATTTTTGGTATATCCATCGTACTGAATATTTGTATTATCATTCATATTATTCTGATAATAGGCACAATTCGTACATGGTCCGGTAGAATTACCGTAGCTAAACCCATTATTCACATTATTAATGGTAACAGGCATATTACTTCCATTGGGTATTATCGCTAAATTTCTTTTAGATGTTCCACTAATATTAGGTACTATACCCGGCCCTTGTATGAAAAATGCAAAGGCATCATTATAATTCGAATTTACATATTCATTGTACTCTTCACTTCCAAAAACATAATCGAAATATATACTGTCGCCCTGAGGTACTATATCGAACTCAAACAAACAATATTCACGCACTGTTTTTCCGGAATAGGTCGACATCAAATTTTGAATACTATCGTTCGGTGCATTATTACCCGAATCTCCGGTTCGACCATCGACATTATTCGGACCAATCGCATGTGCAGCTCTACCGGTGGTAATAAGTAAACCTTCCGTTATAGGCATATTGGGTATGGTCGAAGTATATAGACCATAACCTCTTCCCTCATTGGTTGTGTTACACTTCACATTCACGTTACTGATGGCCACACCTTGACCGGTCAGTAAATTGGCAATACTTGATGCGGAGGCAGTTTCGTTAACTGTTAAATTTTGAGAATGGGCAAAATGGAAAGAAATGAAAAGGAGCATGAATGACATACACCAATTTCCCACATTCGCCACAATCAATCTTTGGGGGGATAAAGATTTCATGAGCTGTGTTTAGTTAATTTAGTGGCACAAAGATATATGTCCACCACCCCCCATACAATAGGAAAAACCCCTGAAATATGGTTAAAAAACCCTTAAAACGGTTAATGTATTCTTAAAAAAAGACAGCTATCCCCCATAAATAGACAGATTCAAGATTTAACAGGAATCTACCGACAGCATGAAATTATAGAAACTTTTTTAATAATCCAAACAAAATTTGAATAATTTAAACTAAAAAGGTCAAACCTGTATAGTCTGACCTTTAATAAAAAATATGATGCTAATTTCTTAGGCTTGTCCGTGACAATTCTTATATTTTTTTCCGCTTCCGCAGGGACACATATCGTTGCGACCTACCTTCACGGCAGCTTTCACAGGCTCGTTAACCCGCTGCTGTGGATGCGAAGATTCCATTGCCTGAGTTATTGAATCGGGAGTTCCGGGTTCCTGACGAGAAGTTTTGAGTATCTCCTTTTTTTGAACCGGCGGCGCTTGAGCGGGTTGAGGCGCATTTTCAATCGGCAATTGTGCCTTCATTAAAAATGAGATAACCTCCTCATTCAATTTCTCGAGCATGGCCTTGAATATATTATAACTTTCGAGCTTATAAATCAACAATGGATCTTTTTGTTCGAATACCGCATTTTGAACCGATTGTTTCAAATCGTCCATTTCTCTCAAATGCTCTTTCCAAATATCATCTACAAAAGCCAAGGTGATTCCTTTCTCTATACTTAGATTCAATTCTTTCCCTTCGGTTTGCATAGCTTTTTCGAGATGCACCACAGTCTGAAATCCTTTCACACCATCCGTAACCGGTATTACAATATTGGTATATTGTTTGCCTTGATTGATATATACATCGCTTACAACCGGCATGGCAAGCTGACGTATATGCTCCATGCGATGCTGGTATGTACTCTGCATTTTTTCGAAAAGTGAGGCAGCAATATCGGCGGCAGGCATGGAGAAAAACTCTTTCTGTGTAAACGGACTCTCCATTCCCAATATGCGTAATATATCCATCTCAAAGCTTTCAAAATCTTTATGAGCATGATTACGCTCCACTATCATTTCGGCCACTTCGCCCATCATATTATAAATATCAGTGCTGATTTTATCTCCGAACAAAGCACTTCTACGTTTGCTGTATACTACTTCACGTTGTTGATTCATGACATCATCATATTCCAACAAACGCTTACGTACGCCAAAATTATTTTCTTCTACTTTTTTCTGTGCTCTTTCTATGGACTTGGTAATCATGCTATGGGTAAGCACTTCTCCTTCTTTATAGCCCATTCTGTCCATAAGCTTCGAAATACGCTCTGAACCAAATAAACGCATTAAGTCGTCTTCGAGGGATACAAAAAACTGCGAACTTCCCGGATCCCCCTGACGTCCCGCACGACCGCGCAACTGTCTGTCCACCCTTCTGGAATCATGACGCTCTGTACCAATAATAGCCAAACCACCCGCTTCTTTTACTCCGGGGCCTAATTTAATATCCGTACCGCGACCTGCCATATTCGTAGCGATAGTCACCGTTCCGGCTTTACCCGCCTCGGCTACAATATCGGCTTCTTTCTGGTGCAATTTGGCATTCAAAACCTGATGCTTAATGCCTTTTAATTTCAACATACGGCTCAATAATTCCGAAATCTCTACCGACGTGGTACCCACCAATACAGGTCTGCCCGCTTGCACATATTTCTCGATTTCTTCTATTACCGCATTGTATTTTTCGCGCTTGGTCTTAAATACTAAATCTTGTCTGTCATCTCTTTGAATGGGACGATTGGTTGGAATAACCGTAACCTCCAATTTATAAATATCCCAGAATTCTTTCGCTTCCGTCTCGGCTGTACCGGTCATACCGGCCAACTTATGATACATACGGAAATAGTTCTGCAATGTAATCGTAGCATAGGTCTGCGTCGCCGCTTCTACTTTCACATTCTCTTTCGCTTCTATAGCCTGATGCAAACCATCGCTGTATCGACGACCATCTAATATACGACCCGTCTGCTCATCAACGATTTTCACTTTGCCGTCCATCAATACATAGTCTACATCTTTTTCAAATAATGTATAGGCTTTTAATAACTGATTAACGGAATGTATACGCTCGCTTTTGATTGAATAATCGCGCAATAATTGCTCCTTTTTCTCCAGAATCTCTTCTTTAGAAATACTTAAGGAATCCAATTTATGCAATTCCATATTTATATCGGGTATGATGAAAAATTGCGGATCGGCCGAATTCTCCGATATCAAGGCCACCCCTTTTTCTGTAAGGTCTACCGAATTATTTTTCTCATCGATTACAAAATATAATTCCTTATCGATTACCGGCATTTCTTTTTGCTGATCGGCTAAATAATAATTCTCTGTTTTTTGAAGCAATGAACGATTTCCTGCCTCACTTAAATATTTTATTAATGCACCGTTTCTAGGCAAACCCCTATGTGCACGAAATAATTTCTCGGCACCTAATTTCTCGTTTTCGCCCGAACTCAATAAGCTTTTCGCCTCGGATAATTCCTTGGTTAAATATTGACGTTGAAAACTCACCAAACGCTCTACCAAAGGTTTCAATGCTTCAAATTCCTGACTGTCGCCCTTAGGGGTCGGACCCGAAATAATCAACGGCGTACGGGCATCATCCACCAAAACCGAATCGACCTCATCCACTATGGCAAAATTATGCCGGCGTTGTACCAATTCATCGGGATTACGCACCATATTGTCGCGCAAATAATCGAAACCGAACTCATTATTGGTACCATAGGTAATATCCGCCAAATATGCAGCTTTACGCTCATCGCTATTGGGCTGGTGCTTGTCTATACAATCTACACTAAGTCCGTGAAATTGAAACAAAGGTCCGTTCCATTCACTGTCTCTTCGTGCCAGGTAATCGTTCACGGTTACCACATGCACGCCTTTACCCGGAAGGGCATTTAAATATACCGGCAAGGTTGCTACCAAGGTTTTTCCTTCCCCGGTTGCCATCTCGGCAATGCGACCTTTATGCAATACTATACCACCTATCAACTGCACATCGTAGTGCACCATATCCCATTTCACATCATTGCCGGCAGCCTTCCAACTGCTCTTCCAGTAGGCTTTATCTCCGTCTATGCGCACAAAATCCGCCCCGCGGGCAGCCAATGCACGATCCATCTCCGTAGGAGTAATTTCCAACTCGTCCGACTCTTTCAAGCGACGCGAAGTCTCTTTGATTACCGCAAAGGCCTCTGGTAATATCTCGAATAATATCTCTTCTATTTTGCGAACTATGGTCTTTTCTAATTGAGTAATCTCATCGAATCGAGCCTCGTTCTCCTCCGGCCTGTCATACGCATCGGTATCGATGAGCTTTCTCAACTCCGCTATCCGATTCTCTTCATCCGATATCTTATCTTTTATTCTTTGTTTAAACTCGGCAGTTTTGCCACGCAATTCGTCATTACTTAACTGCGCTAATGAAGCATAAACACCTTGTATTTTTTCTACTATTGGCTGAAACTCTTTTACATTGGCACCTGCCTCCTGTGTTCCAAATATTTTAAGTATTCCGGATAAAATTCCCATGTTTTTTCTATTGAAAATTGTATGCTGACTGAATTACAATTATGAATCCAAAGCCATAAAATGCGACAAAGATAACCATTACGCATGAAAATAAGGAGCGCTTTTGGTTATCTTTGTCAGTCTTTCCCGAGAAAACTGCTCATTTGTCAGTACTCGTCCTCGTTGAATAAAAAGTCTTCTTTTGTCGGATAATCCGGCCAAATATCTTCTATGCTTTCATAAGCCTCTCCCTCATCTTCTATTTCTTGCAAGTTTTCAATCACCTCTAATGGGGCACCTGAACGCATGGCAAAATCAATAAGCTCATCCTTGGTAGCCGGCCATGGAGCATCTTCTAAATAGGAAGCTAATTCTAATGTCCAATACATATCTTTCAGATTTAATGGTTAATGTTTATTTATCAGAACGTATTTGACTCTTTAAAGTTTATACGTCCTCCTTTTTTGTGCAAAAATAATTTTTTATTTTCAGGATTGCAATATGCCACCGAGCTCTTGTGTTATTTTTTTATTAATCAGCCTTTCTTGGCATCCACGCATGCTCTTCTATGCCCAAATCGAATGCGATTTTCCGGGATAATATGAAAAAATAATCGGATAAACGATTCAGATAACTTATCCATTCTACTTTCACTCCCGACTCTTGCTGCATCAAACTGATACAATTCCGCTCCGCCCTCCGGCATATAGTCCTGCATATATGCGCATGGGATACGGAAGCATGCCCTCCCGGCAATATGAAATGCTTTAAGGGCGCTAAATCTTTGTCGTAATTATCTATCCAATTCTCCAAATCCTTTATCTCCCCTTCCCCAAACTCCGGCAACCATAAATTGTCTTTCGACGGATCTGCCGCCAAATTTGATCCCAAACTGAATAATATACTCTGTATTTGCTTCAATTGAGCCTTCATTGACTCATCACTTAACCCATCTCCCAATAATCCGATAAATGCATTCAACTCATCTACACTCCCATATGCCTCTATGCGTACATGATTCTTGGGCAAACGCGCCCCTCCGAATAATGAGGTCTCCCCCTTGTCTCCTCCTTTGGTATATATTTTCATTTTTCTTCTTGTTTTTTACGACTACGAACTTACAAATCTATTCCCGCTTTTCCTACTTTTCTCAGGCTCTGTAACTATTGTTACCATTTAAGTATAGAAGGCTCTCTACCTTTGTATTCAAATATTTTTTCTATGCGCAAATCCTTGTTTTCGTCCTTCTCTTTTTGGCTCTTTGCCGGACTTGCCATTGTGGCAATGCTCCCCGCCATTCCGATATGGACTTCCTTAATTCTGGGCGTACTCTTTGCATTTATCACACCTAAAGGAGCCGGATTTAATACCACCCCCTTTACTAAATATTCCCTGCAAATTGCAATCGTACTCATAGCCCTTTCTATGCCTGTTACCCAAGTCTTCGAAACCGGATTCTCGGGTATTGCATTTATTTTCTTGTTTGTTGCCGCTACTGCATTAATCGGATTTTTGATGTACAAATTCTTCTCCATGCAAAAACAAGAGGCCGAACTTATGACGGCCGGCTCAGCTATATGCGGAGGTACTGCCGTCGCCACAATCAGTCCCCTTATTCATGCCTCAAAATCTTCTACTTCTATTATTCTTGGAAGTATTTATATTCTCAATGCTCTGGCCCTACTTATTTACCCATTTATAGGGCAATGGATCGGATTATCGGATACGCAATTCGGCATCTGGGCCTCGGTAGCTGTGCACGATACAGCCTCGGTAATCGGTACCGCACAATCTTTTAGCCCCCAAGCTGCTGAAACGGCAACGATATATAAACTTATACGCACTCTGTTCTTATTTCCCGCCATTTTTATTTTTAGCATGCTCTATAAACAAAAAGGAAATAAAGCCGAAATACCCTGGTTCGTCATCCTGTTTGCTCTTGTTTTGGCTTTGCAATTTGTGGTCGAAATTCCCGAAAATGTGACACAACAATCCTCATTCATTTCTCGACGCCTACTGCAATTCAGCATTTTCACCATAGGAACCGGATTGCCTTTGGAAAAAATGAAAACCCTGAAAGGAAAAAGCGTTTTCTTGACTGTTCTCCTCTGGCTTATTCTTAGCATTGTTTCTCTATTCGCGGTATATTTCTTATTCTGATAAAGGTAATTAACAAAAGACTGTCCATACTTTTCCGACTTCGACATAATTCTTCCCGTTTTTTTTTAGTGTTTTGTATGCTATAATACGGACTTCACATTGTTTAACACTCCATTGACAATGTGGCTCTTTATTCATTCGTTAACACAAAAACAAATCGTATGCTTTTTCCTTTTCAGGTAAACTTAGGTGGCGCGGCAGACAGTACAGTTTCTGCAAGCAATCAACTTTTGAATCAGGCCGAAATGGCTGCTAAACCCATAAGTGTATGGGAGCTTACTTTAGCCGGAGGATGGATTATGATCCCTCTCGCCATCATGTCGGTTATTGCCGTTTATATTTTTGTGGAACGCTGGCTGGCCATTAACCGTGCGGGTAAGGTCGACAAAAATTTCATGAATAATATCCGCGACCATATCATGCATGGCAAAATTGATGCCGCACGAGCCCTGTGTATTTCTGCCAATAATCCCCTTGCACGCATGATTGAAAAAGGCATTTCGCGCATAGGTAGACCCCTCGACGATATCAGTGCCGCCATCGAAAATGTGGCCAAACTCGAAGTATCGAAAATGGAAACAAAATTGGCTCTATTGGCTACCATTTCGGGTGCTGCGCCCATGCTCGGCTTCCTGGGAACGGTGATTGGGATGATTAAGTCTCTATATAATATGGCCGAAAGTGCCCGACTAAATAGTGGAACGATTACTGTAGAAGCACTCTCCGGTGGTATCTACGAAGCAATGGTAACTACAGTGGGCGGTCTTATTGTAGGGATTATAGCATTCGTATGTTATAACTTACTCGTAGCCCAAATCGATCGCGTTATTTATAAAATGGAAGCCGGCGCAATCGAATTCCTCGATGTTTTGAACGAACCCGCTTAATCTGACACAATATGAATCTTAAATCAAGAAATAAGGTCTCCGTAGAATTCAATATGAGTTCTATGACCGATATGATTTTTCTCTTGCTGATCTTTTTCATGATTCTGTCGACCAAGGTGGCCGAAAATAATGTTATGCGGGTCGACCTACCCAAAGGTTCTTCCGGCGAAAGTTCGACCGTGGGCGTACGCGTCAGTGTCGATAAAGATTTGAATTATTATGTGGGTCAAAAACAAGTGCCCTTTGAAGCGATTGAAAGCGAATTGCGCACCAAATTAGGCGATAATCCCGACGCTAAAGTCGAAATCGCCGTAGATAAAACGAATGAATACGATGTATTTGTGCAATTGGTTGACCTGGTTTATGTGAAAAATGGATGGAAACCGATTATTGTAACGGATAGATCGGGAAAATAAAATGAACTTTTCTGACTTTGTGTTGTATAACTGAATACTATGGAATCGCGCGCTCATAAAACGGATAATACAATTGGAATTATTGTAACCATGTTGCTGCATATATTGCTGCTGCTTGCTTTATGGTTCCTCGTTATGCCGCCTTTGGAACTGGATCCGCCATTGCCTCCTCCCATCGAACTGGAATTGGAAATGGGCGGTATGACCAGCGGCGGAAATAATAATGCCGTTCAGGATGAAGCGTCCTCCAAACAAACAACACAGGCAAAATCAAGTCCCAGCTCTGCCGAAAAGGTTATGACTGCTACCCAGGGCGCCGACTCTAAACCCTCAGGTGAAGCCCCAAAAGAAAATACATCTGCACAAACTACACCCAAACCCAGCATCAACCAAAGTGCCCTTATGGGTAAGCCCTCCAGCTCAGGAAGCTCAGGCAGTGGAGCGGGTAGTATGGGACAAAGCGGTGGGGACGGTCAGGGTCCCGGTGGCCCCGATAAAATGGGAATAAGAGGCTCGAATGGGATTAATCTGCACGGCCTCGATGGAAGAGGTTTTAGAGAAAAACCGGGTCCCATTAATAAAGATGCCATTCATGAAGAAGGAACCGTAGTGGTGCAAATTAAAGTTAACCAAGCCGGAAATGTGGTCGAAGCCATAACGGAAGGATTCAAAATACCCACCGGTATACCCAAAACCACCATCACCGACCCCGCACAAAAAGCTACAGCCCGAAATGAAGCCATGAAATATAAATTTACCCAATCGGATAAAGGCTTCGTGGAAACAGGATATATTGTCTATACCTTTAAATTCCGAAATTAAATGGGCGACTCCTACAGCCAAGTGCTCGAGTATCTCTTTCAGGCACTTCCCATGTTCCAAAGACAAGGCGCAGCAGCCTATAAAGCCAATCTCGATAATACGATTCAATTGCTCCATGCTCTGGATAATCCCCAACATAAATTTGCTTCTATTCATATAGCCGGAACCAATGGCAAAGGCTCTTCTTCGCATATGATTGCCGCCGCTTTTCAAGAAGCCGGCTATAAAACCGGACTCTATACTTCCCCACATCTTACGGATTTCAGAGAAAGAATCCGCATAAACGGACAGAAAATTCCCAAACAAAAGGTGGTCGATTTTACCCTGAAAAATAAGGACCTGTTCGGCAATATTCAACCCTCTTTTTTCGAAATGACCGTAGCCATGGCTTTTGAATATTTTGCCGAAGAAAAGGTAGATATTGCCATTGTGGAAACCGGAATGGGCGGAAGACTCGACTCCACAAATATTATTCAACCCCTGCTCTGCCTCATTACCAATATCGGTTACGACCACAGTGCTTTCCTTGGTAATAGCTTGCCCGAAATTGCCCGCGAAAAAGCCGGTATCATCAAGAAAAATACACCCGTAGTTCTCTCGGAATCAAACCCCGAAACGGATCCGGTTTTTCAGGAAATGGCCTCCTTAATGAATGCCCCTTTGATTCTTGCCGAAAATAATGTGCATGTGCAAGCCCTGAACGAAGATTACCAAAATCAGTTTACCCTCTATAAGCTCGATTCCCCCAATTTCTCTTGCCAAATCAAACTCCCACTCATGGGAAAATACCAGAAAAAAAACCTCAAAGGGGTTGTGGAAGCTTTGATGCAATTGCGCGAAAATTTTCCAAAACTGGATGCAAGGGCTATTCAAAACGGACTCGAAAAGGTGAAACTGCTAACGGGACTCAAAGGCAGATGGGAAATTCTACAAAATAACCCCCTCTGTATTGCCGATACCGGACATAATTTGAACGGCATGGAATTGACTATGGAACAAATCCAAAGTCTGAATTACCAGAATCTGTTTATGGTCATCGGATTTGTTCAGGATAAGGATGTAAGCAGTATACTCCCATTGCTACCCAAACAAGCCTATTATATTTTTACCCAAGCTAAAATTCAACGCGCTATGGAAGCTGAAAGTCTGGCTCGTTTAGCAGAAGAATTCGGATTGAAAGGCGAAGTGGAACCGGATGTGAAAAAGGCTTTTTTATTGGCTAAAAATATGGCCGAAAATGAAGACCTTATCTTTGTCGGAGGAAGTACCTTCGTTGCTGCCGAAGTGCTTTAAAATAGTGGAGATTTTGATTTTTTTATTGGATATTTTTTCTCATTAGTGAATTGATTTTGCTACTTTTGGGCAAATCAAAATTATAGATATATGAATTTTCTTATTTCCTCCACTAAAAAAATAAATACTTCTGCGCATAGAATATATATCTGCTCTTCTAAAAATATTGCTAAATCCGAAGGGCTTTCTAAAGAAGAAATTAAATACGCTAAAGCACAGATTGATGCCGGTTTCGAATTGGTCGAACTGAACAATTTATCGCATAGAATTTGGATCGCTTGTCCCAAAAACGAAAAGGATGCAAACCGCTATCGCGAAAATTTACGCAGCAGCGCCGCCTCCTTGTTCGACACACTGAAAAAGAATAAAATTTTCGATTTTCAGTTGATCAATAACGGATTGAACGAAGAAGAAGCCCAGGCATTTTTGGAGGGACTTCTACTTGCATCTTATAGCTTTAAAAAATATCTAAGCGCCAAAGATAAGGGCGAGTTTAAAGGCAAAATTTCGCTTATAGGCCTAGCCAATTTTAAGGAAGTTCAATTGCTTAGTGAGGCCGTTTTCTTTAGCAGAAATTTGGTAAATGAACCCTTCAATAAAATGGGCGTAGCCGAATTTGTAGCCGCATCGAAAAAAATGGCACAAGATTCCGGCTTGAAATGCGAAGTGCTGAATAAGAAAAAAATTGAAGCCCTGAAAATGGGCGGACTCATAGCTGTAAACCAAGCCAGTTCAAAAGAACCCGCATTTTTAATTCTGGAATATATCCCGAAAAAAGCCTCGAATAAAAAACCGGTCGTACTGGTGGGTAAAGGCGTGGTTTACGATACCGGCGGAGCAAGCCTTAAACCTTCCTCGGGAATGGAAACCATGAAATGCGATATGGCCGGAGCCGCTGCTGTAGTGGGTAGCCTGAAAGCATTGGCCGATAACCAAATTCCCGTTCACGTAATAGGCTTAGTTCCCCTCACCGATAATGCAATTGGTAATATGGCCATTGTGCCCGGTGATGTGATTACTATGGGTAATGGGAAGTCGGTAGAAGTACTCAATACCGACGCCGAAGGACGACTTATTCTCGCCGATGCATTGCATTATGCACAAAAATATCAACCCGAACTCGTCATTGATTTGGCTACGCTTACCGGCGCCGCCGTACGTGCAATCAGCGATTTGGCCATAGCAGCCATGCAGGTCAATGCCGATAAAATGCAACAAAATCTACAGTCCGCAGCCGACCATAGCTTCGAAAGACTTGTGTGGTTCCCCATGTGGAGCGAATACGGAGACATGATTAAATCGGATATTGCCGATATCAAAAACCTGGGCGGACCGGAGGCCGGACAAATAACTGCCGCTAAATTCCTCGAACATTTTACCGACTACCCATGGATACACCTTGATATAGCCGGACCCGCTTTCCTTAACCGGAATTCGGCCTACCGAACCAAAGGCGCAACCGGAGTGGGTGTAAGATTATTGTATCACTTTATTAAAAATTATAAATAATGATTCGAGTCGGAATTACAGTAGGCGATATTCACGGAATTGGACCCGAAATCGTTATTAAAGCTCTGAGCGATAAACGCATTACGGAATTGTGTACGCCCATTATTTATGCCAATCCCAAATTGCTCAGTTACTATAAAAAAGGCGTGAAGGAATCGGATTTCTTTTATAGCCCAATTTCCCAAATTTCGCAATTGAATCCGGGTAAAATTAATCTCCTCAATTGTTGGAATGATGAGGTGAAATTTGAACCCGGAAATCCGGAAGCCCCCTTCGGTGGTAAAGGTGCTTTCCTTTCTTTAGAAGCTGCTACACGCGATATTATCGATGGGAAAATTGATGTACTCGTTACCGGTCCCGTGGATAAATCAAATATTCAAAAAGAAGGAAATGCCGATTTTAAAGGCCATACCGAATATTTAGGCGAAAAATGTCAGGCTAATCCCGTGATGATTATGGTGCACGAACACCTGAAAGTGGCGCTGATTACAGGACACACAGCCCTCAAGGATGTAAGCAGCAGCCTGAAAACTCAAAATATTATCGATAAAATTAACCTGGTCATGGCTCATCTCCTGCAGGATTTCTCAATACGTAAACCCAAAATTGCGGTATTGGGACTCAATCCGCATAACGGCGATGACGGAATGTTCGGAGAGGAAGAGAAAAATATTATTCTCCCGGCTATAGAACATTTTAAAAATGCCGGCTTACCCGTAATGGGTCCATTCCCATCGGACGGATTTTTCGCGTCGGGAAATTATAAAAAATTCGATGCCGTAATTGCCATGTATCACGATCAGGGACTTATTCCATTTAAATTGATAGCCGGACACGAAGGGGTGAATTATACCATGGGACTGCCCATAATACGCGTCTCGCCAGACCATGGCCCTGCTTTCGATATTGCCGGGAAATATACGGCCGATGAAAGCGGAATCCGAAACGCCATATATACAGCCATCGATATTTTTAAAGCAAGAAAAATGAATGAAGGACTAAACCAAAATCCACTCCGTATTCTTAGTCCCGACCAACTGAATAAATTAAAATAGGTGCCTTAAAAGCACCTTTTTTTTGGGTTTAATTGGCATTTATTACATTACCACTGCCCGAATTGTCAACATCTATATAAGGATTTCCTTTATACAATACGTCTCCACTGCCCGAAATACGTACTTTCAAATTATCTACAGTTGTGGTCTCTACCCTGCCCGATCCGGAAATTTTTACTTCGGTATTTTTAGAAATTAATCCGAAATTCTCTACATTACCCGAACCCGAAATATGTATAATACTGCGATCTGTTAAACCTTCTATTTGGGTATTTCCGGACCCGGATGTATGCGACTCGACTTGGGTAAATTGTTGCCCCTTTACCTGAATATTCCCGCTGCCCGAAATATGCGTATCAAAAGAAGAAGCCATAGTTCCCATTTGAGCATCTATATTTCCGCTGCCCGAAATTCGTAGCGATTCAATCTGGCGCCCGTGCACAATGAAATGTAAATGATCTAATTTTCTGAAATGCCAACCACTCTTCACACCTAATTTTAATACGCCGTCTTTTACATCTACTTTCACATGCGGAATTACATTCTCATAGCTTTCCACTTCAACATAAAATACAGAATCTTCAACTATATGTACTTCTCCAATGGCAGATAAGACGATGGAATGAAAGTTAGGGGTCGCTATCTCGTTTTTAATTATAGGCCCATCGGCTTTTACAATACAAGCGCTCATTCCCAATATAACCGGAATGATAAGGCATGCTGCTTTTAAACTTTTCATAGGTATTATTTTCACAAAGATAAGATGAATCGCTAATATTCAAATAAATAAAGTCGAAATTTTCATTAAACTACCTTTCCCCATAGCCCAGGGCTTAAACCTTGGGCTATAGGGAAATATCAAATCTCATCCATTCTAAAAACTCGATCTATTTCTATGCCTCTTTCGCCTTTTTTCAGGTTGGCACATTCATTATGCGCATCGTGTTCGAAAACCAAAATCCATTCTTCGTCCAGAGCCCGTTGCATAATCTGCTCTCTTTCCTTCATGCTTTCGAGGGGACGCACATCATAAGCCATTACCCAGGCCGGTTTTATATGGTGTATACTGGGGGCCAAATCGGCGCAATACAATAATTTTTTTCCTTTATACGAAATCAAGGGAAGCATTTGCGATTCGGTATGCCCGTTTACCCACAACATTTCTATATGATCGCCCAAGCGGTCGCCTTCTTTCAAAAAATTCACCTGCCCACTTTCCATGAGCGGAGCAAAATTCTCTTTCAGAAAGGAAGCTTTTTCGCGCGGATTAGGCTGCGTAGCCCAATCCCAATGCTTGTCATTACTGTGATAAACGGCATTTTTGAAAACAGGCCTGTATCCGTCTTTCTGCGGCGTAAATTCAACCGCACCTCCACAATGATCGAAATGCAAATGGGTCAAAATTACATCCGTAATTTCGTCTTTATGAAATCCCAATTTCTGAATGGACGAAAGCAAACTTCCTTCTCCATGCAAATGATAATGCGAAAAAAACTTCTCACTTTGTTTATCTCCGATTCCGGTGTCTACTAAAATAAGTTTATTGCCATCTTCAATCAATAAACAACGCATGGCCCAGGTACACAAATTCTCGGCATCGGCCGGATTCAATTTATTCCACATAACTTTAGGAACTACGCCAAACATAGCTCCACCGTCCAGCTTAAATAATCCTGTATCTAATGGGTGTACTTTCATAATTCTAAAAAAAAAGCGCCCTGAGGCGCCTGAATATTTTATGCGGTTTGAAAAAGCCGAATTCGTTTGGATGCTAAAGCATAAGAGCCAAATAAAAGGGCATTAAAAAACAAATCACCGGCCAATTGATTCAGGAAAAAACTACCTGTAATTTCATTATTATAAAATGGAATTCCGGCCCAAAGAGACTGGACTAATCCACTTAAATCGTTGCTGTATAAATTTCCGAAATCGGTAACCCATGCCGCCGTATTGGTCACCAAATAAAAGAGCAAAGACCCCAAAATCGAAAAGCCCATAATACTCGTAGCTTTCGTATTTTTCATAAGCAATCCCAATGAACCTACTAACATCAATGAACCATAAACGACATAAGCAGTCGGGTTTAAAAAATATTCCCATACGCCCGTATGTTCGTTTTGAACGAATAAATTCACCAATACATCACTGAACATAATCGCCAATAAAGGAAGGAGAAACGCAAACCATTTATTCTTCATATAATATACTCCAAATAAGGCCATAGCCGCTAAGGGAGTGAAGTTGAACGGATGGTCAGCCAAGCGGGCAAAAGCCACAATTATCAGGGTAATAGCTACAAATAATAGCGAATTATTTTGCTTCATCTTTTTCGAATTTTATTCCACAAATGTAAGGCTTTTGATTTAAGTTTCCCATAGCGAAATGGGATAATATGGAAAAAGTTTTCTTCTTTCATTCGTCCCTCTCCTATTCAAAATCATTAATTATCTTTACTCCCCGTATGTATAAATCGCCCATATATTTCCATGTAAAAGAATATTGCGAACAATATCTCACCGAGCATTTGCCGGCTGATATGAGTTACCACAATGTGCAACATACCAAAGATGTGGTTTCGGCTGCGGAAGAGATTGGTTTGGGCGAAGATTTGTCGAACGAAGATTTAGAGATTTTACTTATAGCCGCCTGGTTTCACGATATGGGCTATTGCATTAAATATTTGGGCCATGAAGATGAGAGTATAAGAATGGCGAAGGATTTTCTGCAAAAGCTGGATTATCCGACCGAAAGTATAGAAAAAGTCTGTGCCTGCATTCATGCAACCCGCTATAAACACGAACCTCTGAACGCCCTCGAGGCGTGCATGATCGATGCCGACCGCTTAAGTATGGGGAAAATTAATTTCACTGCCCTGGGCGAAAAACTAAAACATGAATGGGAAATTTATCTCAATAAAGAACATAATGAAAAAGACTGGCTTCAGCTTCAGGAAAATTACCTGAACGAAACCAGCTTCTTTACCCACTATGCCGATAAAAATTATACCATTCTAAAAGAAAAAAATATTGCCAAAATCAGAAAATTGAAACTGATGGCCGAAAAGAAAGTCGGTTTTACGAAAAGATTAAGCAAGAAAACTTTCAAAAGATCTAAAAAAATTGCCACCTATTTTTGGCAATCCGGATCCCTGGGTATGCTCATTTCTTTCTCCTTGAATATCTCTTTTTGGAATATAGATAAAGATTTTATTGCATTGGGTATATTATCCGGGCTTTTCATTGGCATTCTTCTACGTTTCTACGAAAAACAATACAATAAGGTCGACGATGGAAGTACTTTTGCCGTATCTATGCTCACGCGGACTTTCGCTATGGGCGGTCTCTTCCTCATATCTATCATTGTCAGTACCGGCCTTTACACCATATTCCTGACCAAGGATCAGTTTGCGAAGGTTTACGACGAAAAAATTGAATTTATTTTCTCTACACCCGAAAATATTATTCGATTTATTATCCTCACTATCCTAATCAGTTTTACCATAAACTTTATCCGACTCACCATGCGTATCCTAGGACCGCGCACCCTGATCAATTATCTCAAAGGCCGATACCATAAACCTCGCTCCGAAGAACGTATCTTTATGTTTATAGACCTCAACCGCTCCACCCATTTTGCCGAAACCTTAGACCCTATGAAATATCACCAATTATTGGCCAATTTCTTTAATGATATTTCTCCCGCCATTACGCGAACCAAAGGGGAAATTTACCAATATGTAGGCGATGAAATGGTAATAACCTGGACCATAAAAGATGGAATTAAGAAGAACAATTGCGTGCGTTGTTTTTTCGAAATGCAAGAAATTATAGAAAATCTGCAGGATGAATATCTGAAAAATTTCAACCTCATTCCCGAATTTAAAGCCGGATTGCATGGAGGAGAAGTGATTACCGCAATTATTGGTAAACTCAAAAGTGATATTGTATTTCACGGAGATGTACTCAACACCAGCGAAAGAATCTTAAACCAATGCCACCCGCTCCAAAAGAAAATTTTAGTGAGTGAATTTGTGGTACGTCGATTGAATTTATATCCTTATTTCGAAGCCGAATTTGTGAATTCAATACGACTCAAAGGCAAAGAAAAAGACATGAGTCTATACACAATAGTGGAAACAGATTTGTTTTAGAAAACAAAAATCCACAATAAAATGGCAACCAAAACTGCCAATAAATAAAATAATTTTTTCTGTGCTTTTCCTACATCATAGGGCGAATAATAGCGACGATCGTCCATTTTTTCGCGCATACTTTTTTTCGAAATTCCGCCATAGCTCCGTCTGATATGAGCACCTGCTTCGGTAGACTCCGTTTCCGATTCATCCTTTGCATACATAGGTTTATATTGAAAGGAACGCGGTGCTCTTTGCTTAAAAATAGAAAATCTGGGAATCATATAATGCCGTTAATTACTTGTTACAAATATACCAAAAGCCTACATCTATGCGTAGTATTTAGCACATTATTCACAAAAGTATATGAATTAAAAAAACATAAAGTACTTTTTTAGCCCTTGTATCCTGTTACTTTTGTTTAAGTTGTTGTATTATGAACGGAGCATTTGGATTACTTTTCGGATTATCTTTCCTTCTTACTCAGGCCGAGAAGGAAAAGGAATTGATGGCAAAATATCAGTATACGGCCTATAACTCAGAAACGGAAAAGAACTGGGTCGATTCGGTATATAACAGTATGACCACGCGCGAAAGACTGGCGCAAACCATAATTATTGCCGCATACAGCAATCAAAACGAAAAAAAATATCAAGAAACGCAAGATATAATTTCTCGCATGCAACCGGGTGGAATTATATTTTTTCAAGGTACACCGCTTAAACAGGCCGAACTCACCAATCGTTACCAGGCTCAGTCTAAAATCCCCCTTTTTATCAGCGGAGATTATGAATGGGGCTTGAGTATGCGCCTCGACAATAGCATGCGTTTCCCCTGGCAAATGACCATGGGAGCTGTACAAAACACCGAATTAATCCGACAAACCGGATTAGAAATGGCCCGGCAGCTGCGACGTATAGGCGTCAATTTCAGTTTTTCGCCCGTACTCGATATCAATAATAATCCGAATAATCCCATTATTGGAGCCCGTTCCTTCGGAGAATCTAAACATAATGTGGTTCAAAAAGCCATTGCACTCACAGCCGGATTGCAGGAAGGAGGCGTCCTGGCCAGTGGTAAACATTTTCCCGGACACGGAGATACCGATACCGATTCGCATAAAGCTTTACCTGTTATCCCTTTTAGTAAAAAACGTTTAGACAGCCTCGAATTATTCCCTTTTAAAGCCTTAAGTGATGCCGGACTTGCCTCGGTGATGGTGGCGCATCTCTTCGTGCCCGCGCTCGACAGTACGCCCAACCTCCCTTCTTCCCTTTCCCGAAAAATTATTACCGATAAACTCAAACGCGAATTGGGATTCGACGGATTGGTATTGACCGATGCGTTGAATATGAAAGGCGTTTCTTCTAAATTCCCCCAGGCCGAAGCCAGTATACGCGCATTAAATGCCGGTGTAGATATTTTATTGATGCCCGAAAATCCGGAAAATGTGCTCGAAAAATTAATGGAGGCACTCGACTCTAATCGCATCGATCCTATGGAAATGGAAATTAAAGTAAAACGCATTCTGAAATCAAAATACAGATTCGGCATTCACCAATTTCAGCCCATAGATACTCAAAATCTAATGGAGGATTTGCACAGCACTCATGCCGAATATCTGAACCAATCCCTATACGAAAATGCCCTTACTTTGGTAAAAAATGAGGCGCAATGGATTCCCATTAAAAACCTGGAAAATCAGAAATTCGCTTTAGTACGCCTCGGAAACGACACAGACGAAGCCTTTGCGCAAACCCTACAATTGTATGCCCCCATTGATGTATACGATATGCCCGAGGATAGAAATACGTCTAAAGACATTGAACTCCTGCGTAAATTAAAAGAATATAATACCGTTTTCATATCCGTGCATAAATCGGATAAAAATCCGTGGAGACCCTATAAAATATACCAAGGCGATCAAGATTTAATTCAGAAAATATCCGAACAAAATAAAAGTATACTTACACTTTTTGCCAATGCATACGCATTAAAAGGTATAGCCGAAAATCATCCGATATGGGGACTTCTTATTGCGTATCAAAACAATGCCTATGCGCAAAAAATGGCCGCACAGCTTATTTTTGGTGCGGTGCAGGCTAAAGGAAAACTCCCTGTTTCTTTAAATACAAAATGGAAAGCCGGACATGGTTTAGAAACGGAATTGCCTATTAGACTAAAATATACCATGCCTGAGGAATTAGGTATACAAAGTGAAGATTTGAAAGATGTAGAACGCATTGCCCTGGAAGGAATCGCAGCCAAAGCCTTCCCGGGTTGTCAGGTTCTTGCGGCAAAAAATGGGAAAGTTTTCTATTATAAAAGCTTCGGACATCACCAATACGATAAGAAAACTCCGGTGCAAAACAGCGATGTGTACGATTTGGCCTCGGTGACAAAAGTGACTTCTACCCTGGCTATGGTCATGAAAATGTATGATGAAGGAGCTTTGAATTTGCAAGATCCTTTCGGGAAATATGTTTCCATCGTGAAAGGAACCAATAAGGAGAATTTGAAAATAGAGGATATATTGACCCATCAGGCCGGATTAAAAGCGTGGATTCCTTTTTATTTGCAAACCCTGGATGCATCAAAAAAACCGGATTCGAAATACTACTCCAAAACTCCTAAACCGGGAATGCAAACCAAGGTAGCCGATTCACTTTATATTTTGGATAGCTATAAAGATTCTATGTTGGTGCAGATGTATTCCAGTGCATTGGGACAGAAAGGCAAATATACCTATAGCGATTTGGGATTTTATTTCATGCAGAATGTGGTGGAAAACTGGAGAAAGAAAAGATTGGACGAAATGGTTGAAGAGGAATTCTATTCGAAAATAGGAGCCTATTCACTCACGTTTAATCCACTTCAAAAAATACCTAAAAACAGGATAGTGCCCACGGAAGATGAGAAATACTGGCGTAATCAACTGCTTCAGGGCTATGTGCACGATCAGGGTGCGGCTATGATGGGCGGAGTTGCAGGGCATGCCGGATTATTTTCGAATGCCAATGACTTGGCCAAAATGATGCAAATGTATTTGAATAAAGGCAGCTATGGAGGCTATACCTATTATAAACCCGAAACGGTGGAAGAGTTTAGTAAATGCCGATTTTGTGCCAATGGAAACCGACGTGCATTGGGCTTCGACAGAGCACCTAATTCAGGAGGATCTCCCTGCGAATGTGTGAGCTATAACAGTTATGGACATACCGGATTCACAGGAACCATGGCTTGGATAGATCCGGATAATGGCATTTTATATATTTTTCTCAGCAATAGGGTGCATCCCAATGCCGAAAACAGATTGCTGATGAGTAAAAATATTCGAGCCAGAATTCAAGAAGTTTTTTACAGCGCAATACCATAAAACCCAGACTATAGTAATGCTCTTAAGCAAAATGGCATATAATTGTCATTGGTTGACTTTCAGGAAACGAATTTTATGTAGATAATATCAAAAACACCATTCCTCAGGTCATTGTCAGGTTAATTTTTCAGGGCATTAATTTTCTCATCAAAGTATCCATTATCAACTTCCGCATTATTTCATTTGGATGAAGCTAAAGTCTTGCTAAAAACAATATTCGGTGTTTGAGTAAAAAAAACTCCAGATTCTTGTTCAGGATTGCTATTGTTGTTGGAAACACCTGCCCAATATGGAATAAAACCTAATGCCCAATTTATATCTAGCGAAATATCGACAACCGTTTTTGTTATCTCTTCAATGTACCTTATTATGTCGTCTGACCAATATAACTCCATCCAATCCATTTCATTATTATGTCCTGAAATGAAGCCGTCGACAGACATTTGAGCTTGTAATTTCAATTTTCTCATTTTATTGTTTTTAAAAATATGTTAGAAATATTGTTCTATACCTCTGTTAAAATTGCTATTTTGATTTGCAACGAGCCGAAAGACTAGGTTATACCAATATGCTTGAAATGATTTTTTAGAGATCAAAAAAAGCCCCCAAAAAGTTAGACACTCTTTGGGGGCAGTCTGTTTTTTTTAGCCCTTTTCCTATTTATGTAAATGGTTCTATTTCTTTATCAATTTCACAACTGCTTTTTGATGCCCGGATTGGATGCTAACAAAATAAACTCCAACTGGGTTTTCTATAGATAATTGGATAATTTGAACTTGTGTGAGTTGTTGTAACTGAATAACCTTACCGGAAATATCGGTAATAGTCAGTTGTACATCCGCATGAGAAGCCCCCAAATCAATGGAGAAAGGGCCGGAACTTGGGTTCGGGTAAACTGTAAATCCTTGACCAAAACTATTCACTTCAATACCAACAGTTGTGATAGCGACACATGCTGAGGTATCTACACATCCGTTTTCAGTAAGCTGAACAGCATAATTCCCATTAGCTGTGGCTGTAAAAGTTGGATTTGTTTCTCCTACAATTGCAGCATTGTCATTATCGCAATCCAACCATTGGTAGCTGGCATTTGCGTTTGTTGCTGTAATCGTTAACCCATTTAAGGAAGTGGTAATATCAGTAACAGAATTAATTGTTAAGTTCAACGTTACTACAGAATCACAACCGGCAGCATTTGTTAATGTGTGTGTTGCTGTATTGTTATTTGCAGTGTAAGTATTGCCATCTATCCAAGTATAAGTGTCGCATGCTGTAATTACATCTGTACCGGTATTAGAGTTGACGATTGTTAAATTCAACGTTACCACAGAATCACAACCGGCAGCGTTTGTTAATGTGTATGTAGCTGTGTTGTTATTTGCAGTGTAGGTATTGCCATCTATCCAAGTATAAGAATTGCATGCTGTAATTACATCTGTACCGGTATTTGCTACACACGGACTCAATTTTTGAACAAAAAAATCATAACCTTGCGCAGTTAGGTACGCTGTCCCGGCTCCCGGATCAAAATCTACTGTTCCCCAAAAGTATCCAGTGGTATAGACATTTCCCTGAGCATCCACAGCAATAGAATTTCCACCATCATTACTAGTTCCACCTACTGATTTTGCCCATACTAAATTACCCAAAGCATCTAATTTTTGAATAAAAAAATCAATCTCTCCTTGCGAAGTAAGGTTCGTTGTTCCGGCTCCCGGATCAAAATCCACTATTCCTCTAAAGTCTCCTGTGGTATAGACATTTCCCTGAGAATCCACAGCAATGGATTCTCCAAAATCAGTACTATTTCCTCCCATTGATTTTACCCATACCAAATCTCCCAAAGCATCTAATTTTTGAATGAAAATATCAGAACCTCCTTGTGAAGTAAGGTTCACTATCCCGGCTCCAGGATCAAAATCTACTGTTCCACGAAAGTCTCCTGTGGTGTAAACATTTCCCTGAGCATCCACAGCAATGGATCGTCCATTATCATTACCTGTTCCACCTACTGATTTTGCCCATACCAAATCTCCCAAAGCATCTAATTTTTGAATAAAAATATCATTGCCTCCTTGTGAAGTAAGGTTCACTGTCCCGGCTCCCGGATCAAAATCTACTGTACCACTAAAGTATCCAGTGGTATAAACATTTCCTAAAACATCCACAGCAATGGAATATCCATAATCATAACTAGTTTCACCTACTGATTTTGCCCATATCAAATCTCCCAAAGCATCTAATTTTTGAATAAAAACATCATTCTCTCCTTGCGAAGTCAGGTCCGCTGTTCCGGCTCCCGGGTCAAAATCCACTATTCCTCGAAAGTCTCCTGTGGTGTAAACATTTCCCTGAGCATCCACAGCAATGGATCCTCCAATATCATTACCTGTTCCACCTACTGATTTTGCCCATACCAAATCTCCCAAAGCATCTAATTTTTGAATGAAAATATCAGAACCTCCTTGTGAAGTAAGGTTCACTGTGCCGGCTCCCGGATCAAAATCTACTGTTCCAACAAAGTATCCAGTGGTATAGACATTTCCCTGAGCATCCACAGCAATAGAATATCCACCATCAAAACTAGTTCCACCTACTGATTTTACCCATACTAAATTACCCAAAGAATCTAATTTTTTAACGAAAATATCATCGTGTCCTTGCGAAGTAAGGTTCATTACCCCAGCTCCCGGATCAAAATCTACTGTTTCTAGAAAGGGTCCTGTGGTATAGACATTTCCTAAAGCATCCACAGCAATGGATCGTCCAATAAGATCACCAGTTCCACCTACTGATTTTGCCCATTCAAAGCTTTGGGCGTGTAGGCCTACTGAAAGTAGCAGTGCAAATAAGGTGTTAAGTGTTTTTTTCATGTAGTACAATTTTTATAATGATTGATTGATTAGCTCTCTGTCAAATACCGCAATAGCAGATACAGATATTTGTTGCAAGTATAGCTATAATTTAAAAAAAAACAAGAAAGAGCTTCTTAGTGACCTTTTTAGAGAACAAAAAAGCCCGCAATAAGTGTCTAACTTTTTGGGAGTAGTCTGTTTTTTATAGCCCTTTTCCTATTTATGTAAATGGTTCTAATTCTTTATCAATTTCACAACTGCCTTTTGATGCCCGGATTGGATGCTAACAAAATAAACACCAACTGGGTTTTCTATAGATAATTGGATAATTTGAACTTGTGTGAGTTGTTGTGACTGAATAACTTTCCCGGAAATATCGGTTTTTCCAAAAACGCTCTATTTTATAATGGCATAACGAGCATAAATGCGCGCATGTAATACAATTTTCTTAAAAGATAGTTCGGGCAATTCTTCGCTTTTATAACTTTCACTTGTGGTCAGTCCAAAGGTCACATTCGGAGCATAGGGCAAATAAGAGTCTGACTCCTCACGAATATGCAGAGGCATTCCGGTTTTATAATTAATGGCATTCAATATATATTCTGCTTTTTCGGATGCGGCCTTCATAGCCATAATGCGCACATCTTTTTTATACATTTCTATTTTACTGTGATCTACACGAATTATATGGGCATCTTTGATTTCCAAACGATCCAGTTCGGCAAAAACTTTCCCAATCTCTTCGGTTGTAGACAGCTTCAATACATATTCTTTCTGACTGAGTACTTCCTTTTTTTGCCATTTAATTTTCACATAATCGGCCTGCGCATCGCTCAAGGATAAATTTTCTAAATCTATTCCCAATTTATGTAAAGTCGATTTCAAGTTTTTCTCCTGTTCCTCGATCCCGATTTTGTTCTTATTATCAAGCCTTTCACGCAATACTATTTGTACATATATCTCATCGGGAACTATCTCCAGTTCTGCCGTCCCAACCACCTCTATAAAAGGCTCCATCTTTTCGTTTTGTGCTTGTAAAGGCAAAATAATTACCCACAAGAAAGCCAAAATCATTCCTATTTTCGTTCTCATATTCTTTATAATTTCAGTGGAAATATACTATTTTCTTACACCTGTTTCGGAAAAAAGTTCAAAAAAAAAGGGACTGTCGGCGACAATCCCTTTTCCATATTAATTTCGAAAATGATTAGGCTATAACACCCATCACTTCGGCTACTTTCTTTCCAATATCTGCGGGAGAAGCTACGACATGAATACCACATTCGGCCATAATACGCATTTTGGCTTCTGCTGTATCATCGGCACCACCAACTATAGCTCCGGCATGTCCCATTCTACGTCCTTTTGGCGCTGTTTGTCCGGCGATAAAACCAATTACCGGCTTTTTATTTCCCGTTGCTTTAATCCAGTTCGCTGCATCTGCTTCCAAACTTCCACCAATCTCACCTATCATAACAATAGCATCCGTTTCGGGATCATTCATAAATAACTCTACCGCATCTTTGGTCGTTGTTCCAATAATCGGATCTCCACCAATTCCAATGGCAGTCGAAATTCCCAATCCGGCTTTTACCACCTGATCTGCTGCTTCATAGGTAAGCGTTCCCGATTTGGAAACAATTCCTATGCGGCCTTTTTTGAAAACAAAACCAGGCATAATGCCAACTTTCGCTTCATCTGAAGTGATAACACCCGGACAGTTCGGACCAATAAGGGTAACCGGACGAGACTCTAAATAATGCTTCACAGCCACCATATCTTTAACCGGAATTCCTTCCGTAATACAAACAATTACACCAATTCCAGCATCGGCTGCCTCCATAATAGCATCTGCTGCAAATGCAGGTGGAACGAAAATAATAGAAACATTGGCCCCGGTTTTTGCAACCGCATCAGCTACTGTATTGAATACCGGCTTGCCAATATGCTCAGTGCCCCCCTTACCCGGAGTCACACCACCTACTACATTGGTTCCGTAAGCAATCATTTGCTCTGCATGAAATGTTCCCTCTTTTCCGGTAAATCCTTGTACCAGAATCTTCGATTCTTTATTAACTAATACACTCATCTATTTCTATTATTTGTGTGCAAAAGTAAAGTTTTAGAATAAGATTGACAAAGAATTTCTTGAAAATTAACCCGAATTATAAATGCAGACTGCTTTTCTGCTTTTTGGGTGGAATGATTTTGAATCCTGAATGAATCCCCTCTACTCAAATTCCCATTTCTATGATGCCTGTATCTTTATCCCCACTGTTTAAAAGGCATGCGCACATTTACAAAACGAAATTGTATGCATTAGACCGACTTAATCGTTCCCTTTCCGGGAATGAGAATGAATCGTGATCCTGTAGATGCCAAAGATTAAAATAGAAAAGCGCATGGGCTATGCATTAAGTTGGCAAGAAAGAGAGGATTACTTCGTGATCCTGTAGATGCCAAAGATTAAAATAGAAAAGTACATGGGCTATGCCTCTAGATAGCAAAGAAAGGAAAAGGATTACTTTGTGATCCTGTAGATACCAAAGATTAAAATAGAAAAGCACATGGGCTATGCCTCTAGATAGCAAAGAAAGGAAAAGGATTACTTCGTGATCCTGTAGATACCAAAGATTAAAATAGAAAAGCGCATGGGCTATGCCCATGTACTTTTTTTTGTATACATCCATGTTCAAGCGAGCTTGACATGTATGTATACAAAAAAAAGCGACTCTATCGAGTCGCTTTTCTATTCCCTGTGGGAGCAACAGGATTCGAACCTGTGACCCCCTGCTTGTAAGGCAGGTGCTCTGAACCAGCTGAGCTATGCTCCCAATGTTTTATCAACGTTGATGTCGATTGGGAGTGCAAATGTATAGGTTTTTTTTCTACTCCAAAATTATTTTAAAAAAAAATGAAGATTAAATTTATATTTAACAGACAATCAGTCACAAAAAATACACCTAACCATAAAAAGAATCTGAGGGTTTTTCCTGAAATAAAAAAGAAAATCCCATTTTTCATGGTCAATTCATTTCATACTTGTACTTTTGCAAGGTGACGCTCACCCTCTATCAGATAATTGCCACCGGCATCATTTTCATGCTGTGCCTTGTTTTGGTCTACTCCTATAAACCATTTCAAATACAAGGATTCCCACGATTTGTTGGTCTATCCGTTTTCCTGTTCAAAATCCTCTTCATTCTTCTCAATATTTATATATATACCGCTGTTTATGAAAATAAAGCGGAGTCTGACATCTACAAATACTTCCAGGACGGATCTGCAATTGCATCTTATGCCTATGATGATTTCAGTGGATATTTGCGCGTACTTTTTGGATTTGAAAATGAAAAAGATTTACTCTATTTAAAACAAAATACAAATCATTGGTTCAAAGCCTATGAAGAATTTTCTTTAAACGAAAACCGCTTAGTCATACGTTTCCATGCCCTATTGGGGCCGCTTACCCAAAATGCCTATCCGGCTCATGCCATCTTGGCCAGCTTCCTTAGTTATTTAGGCTCACTCCTTCTTCATAAATCCTGGCGCAATTATTTTAGTTCGACCCCCAAACTATGGCTTGCAGCCACTTTTTTGGTCCCCTCTCTCCTATTCTGGACCGGGGCCGTACTTAAAGAATCCTTTGTAATCTTAGGCTTAGGTCTATGCATTTACGGCTTATTTGCCACTTCAAATAAGCTTTATACCATAGGCGGATTATTGCTCATTCTTTTCTCGAAAGAATATATTTTCATTGCAATTTTACCCCTAATTGCAGCACACCTAATCCAAAAAAACCTAAAACCGGGCATGGCCCAAAGCTACCTCCTTTCCATCACCCTCAGTATCATTGTCATATTTTTAATTTCCAGATACAGTTCGCTCGATTTTTTTCAAATCATTCATAAAAAACAGGAAGCATTTATGAATGTGTCGAACTTAAACAATGCGCAGAGTCGCTTCGAGGTACCCATTATTCAACCCAATTTATATTCCATTTTATTAAATAGTCCACATGCCCTGTTCAATGCCCTGTTCAGACCATTAATCTGGGAATGGAAGTCGGTCTTATATTTTTTCTCCGGCATGGAAGTTATGGGCATAATTGCAATTGGATTCTATGCCGTTTGGACTAAAAAAATCAGAAATGCTCATTTATGGGAACTAGAGCCCTTTTGGTTTTCGCTTTATTTTACCGTAATACTTTGTTTAATGATCGGACTCACCGTCGATAATTCGGGTTCTATTGCCCGATACCGTATGCCTATTATCACTTTTGTATTGGCCATTTTTCTCTTACTTTTGCAAAAAAATAAGACAGATGATTTGGTTTCAAAAGTATAGTTTAGATGATCTGAATAAGATGAATGAGGGCAATATGGGCGAATTTCTCGATATTGAATTCACCGAAATCGGAGAAAATTTTCTCACAGCGCGCATGCCCGTTAGCCCTAAAGTAAAACAACCGGCCGGTCTTCTGCATGGTGGTGCTTCGGTGGTATTGGCCGAAACAGTAGGCTCTGTCGCTGCTAATTTATGTGTAAACATGGACGAGGTATTGTGTGTCGGACTGGAAATTAACGCCAATCATCTTCGCGCCGTTAAAGAAGGTTATGTATATGCCACCGCTACTCCCGTTCATGTCGGCAGTACGACCCAAGTATGGAATATTGAAATAAAAAACGAACAGGGAAAACCTACTTGCGTAAGCAGAATTACTATGGCTGCCGTAATGAAAAAAGGGAAAAGATTAGACCCATTAATTAAAAAATAAGTCTACTTTTTCTTCTTACTTTTTACCTCTTTTTTCTTAGGCATATAGGCATATTTGGGATAAAGCCTCGGCGAATAAATATCTAAAACGTGAAGAGGCCGCAAATGTCCTTGCCACTTGAATCCGGGCAGTTTATATTCATTTAAATCCACCTCCCCAAATGGAGATAAATGTCCCACCGGTTTCGATTTAAACACGATACGATCTACCTTGCCGGAATCGAGATGAATGATGATGTCTTCACATTTCACGCGATTCACTCCGACAAATTCTTTGGGCTCGCGCTTGGTCGGACTAAGAATGGGAATGCTATCTGTGGCAGGCAATGAATCAGAATCCTGAGGTACTAATTCGGAATGAGACGAAGCAATTTTGGCATTTGTTTGATCTAATAACGGCACATCCTGCATGCTTTGATCGGTGACAATGGGAATTTCTGTACGCCCTTCAATCTTCGCTTCAATTTTGTTGTGCATGGCTTCCTGTTCCACTGTGTTCAGGCTATCATTTGCCGAAAGAACAGGACTCGGAATGGCGGTAGGATTGGGCTTAGGCGCCTCCTCCGGCTTATCGTTGCGGGGATAATAAATCGTTTCTCCGTTTTTAAATACGTCCACACGGCGCAAACTTGTTTCACCAAAATAAGCTTGCATATTATCGCCCGAAATCTGGTTGTACTTCACCGTATCTTCCATCGAAATAATAAATGCATTTTCCATCATGTCGAGATAATGGATTTTCTTATTTCGCATAAAAATTTGCATAAAAACAGAAGTCAACTGATTCTCATCCGACCATAAAACTGGAGCTTCAAATAAATGCATCAAACTATCCGATTCGTAATAAACCAAACTATCGCATTTGCCTTGAAAATCTGATTTGAAAAAACGAACCCGATGATAGGCTTTTAAAATCCGACCGCATAAACTATCGGAAGTTGAAAAAAGTGAGTCAGCACTTAGAAACAAACTATCACTGTCCATACCCATAATCAGAGTCACACTATCGGTAACCATATAGCTTTCAATATTTTGCCTGGTTACGGAATAATTACCGCGGACTTCAATATTCTGAACAGAATCGCGCAATTTCACATTATTGAATCCCAATCCAAATCCGTTATTTCTTTCATAATAGAGACTATCGGCCTCTATTTGCTGGTCGGGGGTGGTAATCTTGGCACCTTTGCTGAAGGAACTGATATCATTTTTTGTATCGTACCATCCTTTTTCGCAAGTAATTATATTTTCGTCGGAAGTTATGGTAGTTGACCCATGGAAATAGGCAATTTCTGTAAGCGTATTAAAATGCATGGTATCCGAAAGCACGGTATAATCGGGCGAATCAATGCGCACATTTTCGGTAAACACAAACTCATCTCTATCGGGATAATAAGTACCATTGCGGCTGCTTAGAACATTGCCTTGAGACGAACGGGTAACGGCACTATCGTTGTAGAAACCTTTATTGTTTTTTACATCATAAACCAAGGAAGTTGTTTGCAGATTCACCTGATTATCAATCATACGTACTCTACCTTTTAGCACTGCCAATCCGCTTACGCCGTCATAGGTGAGCGAATCTCCATATAAGTGAACGCTGTCTCCTTTTTCGATGTGAATCTGTCCGAATGCCACAAATTCTTCCTTATTCATATACCGATATGCACTATCGGCATACATGGTAGCATCGCCGTGACGCATCATAACGCGTCCTTTCAAGCGCATCATATTGCCGATTTCGTTATCAAACTGCATAACATCGGCATTGAGAAATTCAATTTTCTTTCCTTCAAATTTCTTTACCTGAGCTACGGAAACCAATTGTCCCAATAACCCGGATAAAACAATAAACATTCCGGTCAGAATATGTTTCCTAATGCGATTCACAAAGGCAGAACGCAGATTAAGCAATTATATTTTTACGCAATAAAGTTTGTTCTCTATCTGGACCAACAGAAATAACAGCAACGGGAATTCCGGTTTTTTCTTCAATAAAACGGGTATACTCTTCCAATTCCTGTGGCAAATCTGCCAATGCTTTCATTCCGGTCAAGTCATGATTCCAGCCCGGAAGCTGAGTATAGACAGGTGAAATATTTCCCGACAAAACATCATAGGGTAAATAATCTATTTTTTCGCCTTTAAAAACATATTCCGTAGCCACATGCAGGGTTTCAAATCCGGACAAAACATCGGCTTTCATCATAAGGAGCTTGGTAACTCCGTTGATGCGGCAGGCATAATTGAGAGCGGGAATGTCGAGCCAGCCGGTACGTCGCGGTCTTCCGGTTGTGGAACCATATTCTTTACCAACATCACGTAGGCGTTGTCCGTTTTCGTCTTCCAATTCGGTCGGAAAAGGTCCACTTCCCACGCGGGTACAATAGGCCTTAAAAATGCCAAATACTTCTCCGATTTTATTGGGCGCTATTCCCAATCCGGTACAAGCTCCGGCTGTAATCGTATTAGAAGAGGTAACAAAAGGATAAGATCCGAAATCTATGTCCAGCAATGTACCTTGGGCTCCTTCGGCCAAAATTTTCTTTCCTTCAGAAAGGGCTTTATGTATATACTCTTCACTGTCGACAAAACGAATTCTTTGAAGCGTTTTCAGTCCTTCGAACCAAAGTCTTTCCGCTTCCTGAATATCGTAATCGAAATTATAAAGAGCAATCAATTGCTCGTGTTTATGTTTGAGCGCTTCGTATTTTTCTTTAAAATTTTCCAGCTCCACATCCCCTACACGCAATCCGTTTCTACCGGTTTTGTCCATATAAGTGGGGCCTATACCTTTGAGGGTACTTCCAATTTTAGAATTCCCTTTTGAGGCTTCCGATGCGGCATCTAAAACTTTATGTGTAGGTAAAATCAAATGTGCTTTACGCGAAATCAATAATCGGGAAACAACATCCACTCCAGATTTTTCAAGTCCTTCAATTTCTTTTTGGAAAGAAACAGGATCAATAACAACCCCATTACCGATAATATTGATGATACCTTCTCTGAAAATTCCGGAAGGGATGGTATGCAAAACATATTTTTGGTTGTTAAACTCCAGGGAATGACCGGCATTTGGTCCCCCTTGGAAACGGGCAATAATCTGATAATGCGGCGCAAGTACATCCACTATCTTTCCTTTACCTTCGTCGCCCCATTGCAGGCCTAATAAAACATCAACTTTACTCATTACTTGAAATGCTTTGTTAACAAAAGCGCAAAGTTAATCTATGGATACGAATTTACCGCACATAAAAACAAGGCTTATACACTTTTTATTAACCTAAAGGGAAAAAATCAAACCGAAGGTTCCATATTACGAAGCATAATTTCTTCAGCTTCCTTGAGCGTGTCGGTAATCGTGAAAATACTACTCAGTTTAGTTATGATAAAGAGGTCGCGTAATTGTTTATTGACATGACAAACGATGGTTTCTCCGCCAAAATTTCTGCTTTGTGTCAGCATTTTAATCAGCACATTCAATCCTTCCGAATTCACATATTCCGTTTCTTTCAAATCGATAACGAAATAATACTTTCCTTTTTCGAGCCATGTTGCGAACTCAGTCAGCAATTCCCGGGAATCAGCCATAGAAAGTATGCGTCCGCTTATGCGAACGACAACTCCATATTTTTTTTGTGTAAATGTATATTCCAAAATTACCTCCTTTTAATTGAGTCTATTCTCAATATTTGTGCCAGTAAAAGTGCGCATAATCTTTGACTTTAAAAAAAACAAAATTTTAACCTTATCGGATTAATCTGTTTTTTGAGTGAATGCAAGAGTGCAAAAATGTGAATTGAGCTAAGTTTTATGTGCGGAAATGGGATAATTTTCCCATTTTATAAAGCCAAAATCTCATTCAGATTTGGTAAAAATCATTTTCGACAAGTGGGAAATTTTGTTATTTAAAATCAGGATCCTATCTCCTAAATTTGAATAAATCTTTGAAGCTATGAAAATTATTACCTTTTTATTTTTATGTATGCTAAGCTTAAATTTAAGTACGCTTTTTTATGCCCAAAATTTCGCAATTTTAAATGCGAACGAGATTGAGGTTAAGACAACAAATAATCACACTTTATTCATACAAGCAACAAGTACGCCCGAATACTACCGATTTCCAAGCAATTTTGCCTCCCCTCCGATATATTCTTCCCTATTAACCATAAGCTCTTATGACAGCACGACCAATTGGCAAAGGTATTTACCCCTACATTTCGGTTGTGATTTTTATTGCTATGATTTTTATCCCGGACCATTATCATTAGACGGAAGTCGGGAAAGGGTGCATGGTAACGATTCTATGAAATTCGAAAAAGTATGGAAAGTTACAGATACGGATATTAATAACTTCTTAGCTGCTTATTATGCCGGAGGAAGCACTTTTGCTAATTATTCTATACCCACAGATATACTTACCTGGCCGGTACACGGTCCGGTAGGCTTCGATCAAAACCTTTCCGAATTTCATGACATGAACGGAGATGGGAAATACAATCCTTATCATGGTGATTATCCCAAAATAAAGGGCACTCAATATTTAAGATGGATATACACCGATGGTAATGTGTCTGAATTATCTAATATGGGTCTGGAATTCAGGGTTTCTATGTTTGCATGTACAGGGAATACCATGAATTCGCCTCTTAACAGAAGTGTGTTTGTAGAATATGAAATTATAAACAGAAATTCATATTACTATAAAGACTTTAGAGTAGGCTTAGTTAATAGTTTCATGATTGGTTGCCATAAAAATGACAATTTCAGGTCCAATGCACTCGCCAATGCCATCCAAAATTACAATTCGAATACCTATTTTAATGCATGTGATGAAAGTCAGTACGCCCCGCATTTAAATATGGTACAAGGAGTTGGATTAATAGCAGTTAACAATTCTCAAGAACCTAAATTAGCATCTTCATTATTAAATATAAGATTCAATGAAGGTTTGCAAGATGGAATTCTGATTACAGCTAATTTATTTAATTATCATAATGCTAAATTTAAAAATGGAGTACCTGTCACATTCGGAAATTTAGGTTATGACACGAGTAATACCCTATTAAGCAAATATATGTTTCCGGGCAACTCAGACCCAAATAATTGGGGAACAGATGGCATTCAAGCTCCATACACGTGGACTTATGAGAATTACAACAATACACAAAGTGAATTAACCCCAAGTTCAAGTTATGATTTTATAAACAGCGGTCCATTTAAACTTGGCCCGAATGAAAAAATAAAACTGGCATTTGTATATGTAACTACACAAGATTCTACATTAAACTCCGAAGAATTATTGGAATTAAATGCTAATCAAATTATAGAAATGCGCACGCAATACCAAAACAATCAACTCGCCTGTGCTGCAAGCATTTTAGATATGCAGGAACAAGTACAAGTCGCCCCGAACGCATTCCCGAATCCCACCGATGGATTGATACGAATTTCATCTCCAACACCCATAAAACAAATCAGAATAATGGGTATATCCGGGTCAGAGATTATGAGTTGTAAAACATGTAACGAAATAGATTTGCAATTATTAAGACCGGGCATCTATATGATGGAATACGAAAGCGAAGGACAAAAATTTGTAGAAAAAATTATAAAAAAATAGAATATTCGATCTACTTATAGATGATTAAGATTTGTCTTTTTCTTGAGTATCCTTGGTTTAATGAACAAAAATCAAGCGCTGCGGAAGTTTTGTCTACCTCAAAGCCTACCATTTCCCAGGCTCACACACCCCTATCCCCTCTCAAGAGGGGAATTCATACTGCATAGAATTTTACTTCAATTTCTTTTCTTGCAGTACATTAATCCTGCACAAAAAATGAGAATATTTTCCCATTTTATAAAGCCAAAATCTCATTCAGATTGGGTAAAAATCATTTATACAAGCCGCCGCAAGGCGGAGTGAAATTTGGGCGTGACTGCGCACAAATTTCGCTCCAACGAAGTCCTTCGACAGGCTCAGAAAGCAAGTAAAGCAGAAATGATTTTATACATTTTGTGCTACCTTAGGAGCCCCTGCCAGAATCTCCTCATTCGCATAATCGGCATATTTTTCGAAATTCGTTTTAAACAATCCGGCCAGTTTATTTGCAGTTGCATCATAAGCTGCAGGATCGGCCCAAGTACCTTTCGGATTCAGTAATTCAGCCGGTACATTCGGACAGCTCGTAGGCATAGCCAAACCAAAAACCTCATGGTTTACAAACGATACATCATTCAATTGCCCTTCTAAAGCCGCGGTAATCATCGCACGTGTATATTTAAGCGACATGCGGTTTCCCACACCGTAAGAACCACCGGTCCACCCCGTGTTGATTAACCAAATTTGCACATTATTTTCTTTCATTTTCTTGCCCAACAATTCGGCATATTTTGTAGGA
Organism: Bacteroidota bacterium; assembly: GCA_023432985.1. Taxonomy (GTDB): domain Bacteria; phylum Bacteroidota; class Bacteroidia; order CAIKAF01; family CAIKAF01; genus JACVCJ01. Next base: position 60,236 of record JAEZEQ010000062.1, read on the forward strand.
TGCAATGGCATAAACGCACTTCCGAAACAAGCAGAAAATGTAGCTTGAGGCTCATTAATTCCCGCTTCTGTTCCTGCCACTTTTGCAGTATATCCACTGATAAAATGATACATGGCTTGTCCGGGACTAAGCTTACTTATAGGCGGTAAAACACCATAAGCATCAGCCGTCAGATAGAATATATGCTTGGGTTGAGGCCCCATGGACGGACTTACAATATTATCTATATAATGTATGGGATAAGAAACACGTGTATTCTCCGTAATCGATTTATCGGCAAAATTCACATCACGTGTACCTTCATATAATCCGATATTTTCTAGTAATGCCCCAAACTTAATAGCATTATAAATTTGTGGCTCTTTTTCGGCTGAAAGATCGATACATTTGGCATAACAGCCTCCTTCGAAATTAAATACGCCTTTATCGCTCCATCCATGCTCGTCGTCACCAATCAATGCACGTTGAGGATCACTGGAAAGCGTAGTTTTTCCCGTTCCCGAAAGTCCGAAAAATACTGCCGTATCCCCATCCTTGCCCACATTGGCCGAACAGTGCATACTCAATACATTCTTCTGATGCGGCAAAATAAAATTCAATGCCGAGAAAATACCTTTCTTAATTTCGCCCGTATAAGCCGTTCCTCCAATAAGAATTACCTTCTTGGTGAAATTGAGAATGGCAAAATTGTGCTGACGGGTTCCATCAATTTCCGGATCGGCCAAAAAGCCGGGGGCATTTATTATATGCCATTCCGCCTCAAAAGACTGAATTTCTTCGTCAGTAGGACGTAAAAATAAATTATAGGCAAATAAATTGCTCCATGGATACTCCGTTACCACGCGAATATTCATTTTATACTCCGGATCGGCACAGGCATAGCTATCACGTACATATATATCTTTACCCATTAAATAAGCTGCCATTCTCTTTTGAAGAGCATCGAATTTATCCGAATCAAACTTAATATTAACATCACCCCACCATACGGCATCTTTTGTAATATCATCGAATACAATAAAGCGGTCTTTTGGCGATCGGCCGGTAAACTCACCCGTATCCACGGCCAGAGTTCCATTCGAAGTCAGCATACCCTGTCCGGATAAAATAGTGTCTTCGGTTAATTCAGCTGGATTTGCATTCCACCATATACTATCCACATTTGTTATGCCCAAACGAGTCAACGAGGCATTGGGATTCTTTTTACCGTATTCAGTCATATTTTCTTACTGATAAAATAATAATATTGAAAGTGCAAAGGTACAAAAACTGTAATCTATATAAAATGGAAACTTCTTAAATTTTCAGAAGTTACACACAGTTTTCCCACCATAGAAACGGAAATAAACAGCTATAGCTCAGCCTGCTCCTCTAAAACAAATAATTGTATGCGCGCATCATCCGAGGCACAAAGTACCGCATCCTGCCACAATATGGCATGATTTACACTTCCCCTAAACGGCTTTTCGGGATAGGTTTTTCCCAAAAAATCCCCATCTGTATTCCACATCTTTAATTTACGGTCTCTACTGCCCGAAACAAGTTTATCTCCCCATAAAAACAAACTATAAATGGCATAATTATGCGCAGGAATTTGCCATAACATTTCCATTTTCTTATTCCATTTACGTATATGTCCGTCTCTACCCGAACTGTATATAAATTCGCCCTTCTGTACCATGGCATAAACGGAGGGACTATGGGCTTTAAAAACATGTTTTAACGCTAAATCGGGATAGGAAACAATAAAAATTTGTCCTGCCGAATCGCCTATCCATATTTCTGAGTCCATACATAAAATGGATCTAAGTTTAGACTCCGACAAATCCAATTCTTTCAAGGCCGTCATTTCCTCATTATAAATACCCAGTTTACCATTGCCTCCAAGCACCCAAATCTTATTATCAAAGGCATGAATTTTGAAAACTCCTTTATTTTGCAAATCCGAAATGCGTACCTCTTTGGCCTGATTCAGGTCTATGCTATGTATCCATCCCGCCAAAGTTCCTGCCAGTAAAATCTGTTGCTCCCGAAGATAACAGAGCGAAAATACGGGCTGATTGGTCATAGCCAAGGCTTTTGCTTCTGAAGGATTATCCCTGCTCCACTCCGCAATAATGCCATCGGATCCGGCACTAAAAAAATGCGTATGGTCTTTTATTTCGAGGGCATAAACGGGACCGGAATGACCCGAGAATATATGTTCACTTTGCAGTTGCATCTTGTTTATTCAGTGCCATTTCGACCCAACTTAGGGCGAGGGCAAATTGTTCTTCGGGACTTATTTCCGAGTTGTCGAGTACGAGGGCATCATCGGCCTGCCTCAAGGGATCTTCCACACGGGTAGAATCGATCAAATCTCTTTTTTTCAAATTCTCACGCACCAAATCCATAGACACATCCAAGCCTTTGGAACGCATTTCTTCAAAACGTCTTTTCACACGCACGTCTACATCAGCGGTCATAAAGATTTTCAATTCGGCATCCGGCATCACCACCGTTCCAATATCCCGACCGTCCATCACCACTCCTTTTTTCTTTCCCAATAAGCGCTGAGCTTCTTGGAGTTTACGGCGCACCTCGGGTATGGCGCTGATCTGACTCACCAACTGAGCTACATCCTGCGTACGAATTTCCTTCTCTACATTTTTGCCATTGAGCTGCAATTCACTTTTTCCATTGAGCGGATTTACCTCAAAATCCAATTGTATATCGCCCAAATGCGCTTTCAATTCATCCACAAAAACACGCCCGTCTTTAGCCCATCCCTGCATCATAGCGTAAAGGGTAACTCCCCTGTACATAGCGCCTGTATCGAGATAATTATAATTCAAATGAGCAGCCAATGCTTTCGCAAGCGTACTTTTTCCACAGGCCGAAAAGCCGTCTATGGCTATAGATATTTTCCGATTTGATGCCATTAGAAAAATCCCGAATTTCGTTTTTTCGAACTACTTTTTTTAACGCCCAATACGCCCAATAAACCACGGGTCACTTCCCTCAAAACGGTATTTCCCAATTGTCGAACCATAGTATTCTTACTCAGTTTTTCGAATGTTGTCGGCTCTTCTTTCTTCGTTGCACTTTTCTGCGGCTTTTCAGAAGCTGATTTTTCTTCTATTTCGGTCCTACTATCCAGAATTTTCTGATTCAAAATCTCGAAAGCACTTTCACGGTCTATGTCTTGATTATATTTCGCAGCAAGCTTACTTTTTTGCATCACGGCATTGGTCTCATCCGGAGTCAGTACATCCATCCTGGATTCAGGAGAACGCATCAGAACATGAGCCAGGGGTGTGGGTATACCCTTTTCGTTCAAAGCCGTCACCAATGCCTCTCCGGTGCCCAATGAAGTCAGCAATATATCGGTTTTATAATAATCCGAAATGGGATAATTCTCTGCCGCTTTTTTAATGGCTTTTCTGTCTTTTTCGGTAAACGCACGCAATGCATGTTGGACTTTAAGACCGAGCTGACTCAGCACGGCGTCGGGAACATCCTGCGGATTTTGCGTACAAAAATAAATTCCGACTCCCTTAGATCGGATCAATTTTACTATGGTTTCAATTTGTTGGAGCAAACTCTTGGAAGCTTCCTGAAATATGAGATGTGCCTCATCGATAAATATGCACAGTTTGGGTTGTGGCAAATCGCCTTCTTCGGGAAATTTCTGATATAATTCGGCCAATAAACAAAGCATAAAGGTGGAGAATAAAGCCGGCTTATCTTGCATGTCGATTAGGCGCAATACAGAAATAATGCCTTTCCCATTTTCGTCGATTCGCACCAGGTCTTCCACATCGAAAGAGGGTTCGCCAAAAAACAAATCTCCACCTTGCTGTTCGAGCGCCGTTATAGAGCGCAATATAGCCGATGCCGATGCGGTAGAAACGAGTCCGTAATTTGTTTTAATTTCATCCTTCCCTTCTTCGATTGAAAATTGAATTACGCGTCGAAGATCTTTCAAATCAAGCAATGGAATCTGATTATCGTCTACATATTTAAAAAGCAAGGCCAATACGCCACCTTGGGTATCGTTCAATTGCAAAATTTTGGATAACAAAACAGGGCCAAATTCGCTTACCGTTGCTCTTAACCGGGTTCCGGGTTCGTTCGACAAGGTTAAAAACTCGAGAGGGAATCCATTTGCATTCCATTCCAATCCCGAGGTATTATGTCTTTCGTCTATAAATTTATTTCGTGTACCTGCCGCTGCAAGTCCGCTCACATCACCCTTAATATCCATCATTAAAACCGATACGCCTTTGTGCGAAAGTTGCTCGGCCATCACTTGCAGGGTTTTGGTTTTTCCTGTTCCTGTAGCACCGGCCACCAAACCGTGCCGGTTCATCGTTTTCAATGGAATTTTAATATGTGCTTCTCCGATCGGATTTCCGTCACAAGCGGCATGTCCGAGTACAATAAAATCGCCTTTACAGGCATATCCGGCGGATATATGTTCGATAAAATCTTGCATGCAAATAAAGAATATTGGCTGCTAAATTAAAGGATTTTAGCGAGAAAAAAGGATTAAAATGGCTGTTCTATAAAATTCCGCACTATGTTTTTGCCATAGGACGTAAGTATGCTTTCGGGGTGATATTGAATTCCCCAGGCATTTTTGGATATATGGCGGAATGAAAGAAGCAAACCGGAATCATCTTTGGCAGTCGGTTTTAAGTCGACAGGGAGACTGTCGGGATCCACTGTCCAGCTATGATAACGCGCAACGGGCGATGAAAAAGGCAAGCCTTTGTATAAGGGATCGAAAGGGTCACAGATATGCATGGTGGACTGTATGCCGTGTAAGGGATTTTTCATATTCAGCAATTTAGCCCCACAATAGCTTGCAATTGCCTGATGACCAAGACAAACACCCAGCATTTTTTTCTTGCCCAAATAGCGATCAATAAAGTCGGACATATAGCCTGCATCTTTGGGTAAACCCGGTCCGGGCGAAAAAACAAGAGTATCAAAATCATCAGCAAATGCAGGTTTTATTTTATCATTACGATATACTTCCACAGACACCTGATCCAAGGCTTCTATATAATGAAGCAGATTATAGGTAAACGAATCGTAATTATCCAGTATTAAAACCTTTTGCCGAGACATAGTCTATGTTGATTTGTGAAAATATTCCCAATTGAAAACATATATCAATATACCCAAAAGGCAGAAAACGGACAAATATTCTATCCCGGCATAGATGTTAAATCCGGCATACATCAAGGCAAAGGCCAATAAGGTCTGAACCAGAGCGTAAAAATAAAAAGCCCATTTATGTTTTTTATACATAAAGTATACGGCAATATAGGTTAATACAGAGGATATGGCCAAAATCGCCATAACCCAAATAACATATTTAGACATGCCCTGGGTAACGGTACGACTTGTTACAATTCCACTTACACCCGCTATTTGCACTACCTTTTTTGCAATCCAAACCGGAAAAATCAGACCTAGCAGCGATGCAATCATTTTAAATCCGAACGATAGGGTAGAAATCAGAAAACTGAGTTTGAATTTCATGGGGCAAAACTAAAATAAATCGAAGTAAAAATGAGAAAGCCCATGCAAATATTCCATACGAAAAACTAAAAGGATGCTAAAAGTCAAATTTTAACGAAATTATAGAAATCCGACCTGTATTTAATTTGTATCTTCGTCACCCGAAACAGAAAATTATAGTTTATGTCGAACAGAACAAATGATCCTAATTTAAAATCCTGGGTAAAAAGTGCCTTAGGAAGTCATTTCCCTATTCAGAATTTGCCCATAGGTATATTTAGTACGAGCGACCGATCAGCGCGTGCAGGGATAGCGATAGGAGTGAAAATATTAGATTTAGCTCTTTGTTTCGAAAAGGGCTTAATCAGACCCAAAGGAGTGAATGAAAATGTATTTGCTCAAGAAAATCTCAATGCATTTTTTGCATTAGGAAAATCCGTATGGAGCGATACAAGACAGCAGATTTCCGATTTTTTGAATGCCGATAATGCCGATAATAGTCGTTTTGAAGACGAGGTATTGGTGAATCAAAGTGAAGCGCGTATGCATTTGCCGGTAAAAATCGGGAATTATACCGACTTCTACAGCAGCATGGAGCATGCTTCGAATGTAGGGAAAATATTCAGACCTCAAGCCGAGCCTTTATTGCCGAACTGGAAACATATACCTGTAGGCTATCATGGCAGAGCCAATTCAATTGTTGTAAGCGGTACCGATTTTCACAGACCGAACGGGCAAACTATGGCAGATGGTGCAGAAAAACCTGAATTTGGTCCCAGCAAACGCATGGATATCGAATTAGAAATGGCATTTGTAATCGGCCAATCGACCCAACTCGGCGATTTTGTAAAAACATCGAATGCATGGGATTATGTGTATGGCCTGGCATTGTTTAACGACTGGAGTGCCAGAGACCTGCAAAAATGGGAATATGTACCCTTAGGCCCCTTTTTAGGTAAAAATTTCGCCTCCTCAATGGCACCGTGGATTGTTTCCATAGAAGCGCTGGAGCCTTTCCGTGTGGACGGACCCAAACAGGAACCGGAAGTATTGCCTTATTTAAAGACCGAAGGTCCTCAGAATTTTGATATAAAATTGCATGTTTACCTTACACCGGAAGGCGGAAGACCCAGTCTGATTTCGAAATCGAATCACAAACATTTATATTGGAATATTCCACAACAAGTGGCCCATCATACGGTGAACGGATGTCCGCTCAGTGTGGGTGATGTCTATGCTTCAGGTACCATCAGCGCTCCCGACGAAAACGGATTTGGCAGTATGCTCGAATTGAGTTGGGGTGGTAAAAAACCAATGGCCATTAATGATGGAAGTACGCGTACTTTTTTGTTGGACAATGATAAAATTACCATTATCGGATATTGCGAAAAAGATGAATATACAATTGGATTTGGGGAAGTTAGCGGAAAATTACTCCCTGCTAAAAAATATGAATAAAATTTGTGCGCCAACCGGAAGTTTGTATATTTAGAAATGAATTGAAATCTACAGGATTAAAATTAACAGCATGGGTAATCAGATTACTGCAATAAATGTGAACTTAAAAGAGAAGCTTAAAGCTTATTTTGGTTTCGACCAGTTTAAGGGCGAGCAAGAGAAAATAATTTCCACTCTATTGCAGGGAGAGGATGTCTTTGTAATTATGCCTACCGGCGGAGGGAAATCGATGTGTTATCAATTGCCGGCATTGGTAAGCGAAGGCACCGCCATTGTGGTTTCACCCCTAATCGCACTGATGAAAAATCAGGTCGACAGTATTAGAGCCTTTGGTTCGGTGGACGGAATTGCCCATTTTTTCAATTCATCGCTCACCAAATCAGAAAGAGATCGGGTAAAACAAGATACGCAAGAAGGGATTACAAAAATTCTTTATGTGGCTCCCGAAAGTTTGACCAAAGATGAGAATGTTGAATTTCTACGCAGCATAAAAATCAGCTTTTTTGCCATAGACGAAGCCCACTGTATTTCGGAATGGGGACACGACTTCAGACCGGAATATCGCCGTTTACGTACCATTATTGAAGCCATAGACCGCGTACCCATAATCGCACTTACGGCAACGGCAACACCTAAGGTACAGCTCGATATTATTAAGAACCTGGGCATGTCCAAGGCTAGGGTTTTCAAGGATAGCTTTAACCGGAAAAATTTATATTATGAAATCCGCCCTAAGCGGAACGAAAACAAAGAAATTATCCGCATAATAAAACAACATGCCGGAAAATCGGGCATTATTTATTGCCAAAGCCGGAAAAAAGTGGAAGAAATTGCACAGGTTTTGCAAATAAACGGAGTGAATGCTGTACCCTATCATGCCGGAATGGACGCAAAAACCAGATCCAAACATCAAGATATGTTTCTTCTGGAAGAAGTGGATGTGATTGTGGCCACTATTGCATTTGGTATGGGAATTGACAAACCCGATATTCGCTTTATCATCCATCACGATATACCCAAAAGTCTTGAAAGTTATTATCAGGAAACCGGAAGAGCCGGACGCGATGGTGGAGAAGGAAAATGTATAGCCTTCTATGCACATGAAGATATTATTAAATTAGAAAAATTGCTTTCGGGAAAACCGGTGTCCGAACAGGAAATCAGCAAATTGCTTATGCAAGAAGTTGTAACTTTTGTCGAAAGCTCGGTCTGCCGACGCAAAACTCTATTGCATTATTTTGGCGAAGAATACGACGAATCACAATGTATGGCCTCAGGTGGATGCGACAATTGCGCCAATCCGAAAACAGTTTTCAATGCCAAAGAAGATCTGAAACTGCTCTTTACAACCATTGAAACACTAAAAGATTTTTATAAACCCAAACATATAGTAGATGTATTAATAGGTCGTGTTACCAATCCGGTCAAAACCTATAAACACGACCAACTAGACTGCTTCGGCGAAGGTGAAGAAAAGGGCGAAAACCACTGGAACGCAGTTATACGCCAAGCCTTGGTGAATGATTTTTTGGAAAAAAACATTGAACGATACGGAACCCTGGCTTTAAGTAAAAAAGCTGAAGATTATTTGAAAAACCCCTATGATATAGAATTCTTCGAAGATCATGATTATCAACAAGAAGACGACGGAGAGAATATATTGACTCAAAGTAAAGGCGGAGGGGCATTGGACGAAAATCTAATGACCATGTTGAAGGATTTACGCAAGAAAATTGCCAAAGAAAAAAATCTGCCTCCTTTTGTGATTTTTCAAGACCCTTCCCTGGAAGAAATGGCTACGCGATACCCAATCAGTATCGAAGAAATGAAAGAAATTTCGGGCGTAGGTGAAGGGAAAGTGCAAAAATACGGCAAACAATTTGTCGCCCTCATTTCCAAATATGTGGAAGACAATGAAATCGAAAGACCTCAAGATCTCTTTACACTAAAGAGTACGGCCGGAAAAAGTGATTTGAAAGTCTATCTAATTCAATCCATAGACCGTAAATTGACCTTAGATTCTATGTCTAAAGCCAAAGACATGAGTGTAAGGGAATTATTGCACGAATTGGAATCTGTAGTAAATACAGGCACTAAATTAAACCTGGATTATCTGCTGAAAGATATGATGGATGATGAGGAGGAAAATGAGATTTTCGACTTCTACAGATCCACCGAAAATGCATCCCTCGAGTCGGCCATTGATGAATATGGAGATGTATATTCAGAAGAAGAATTACACCTATTGCGCATTAAATTTATTTCCGATTTAGGAAATTAAAATATGAAATTAAGAGCCGAGAATTTAGTAAAAAAATACAAGCAGAGAATCGTTGTAAACACTGTATCGTTTGAGGTAAAACAAGGCGAAATAGTGGGCCTACTGGGACCTAACGGAGCCGGAAAAACCACTTCTTTTTATATGACGGTAGGACTAATCAGACCTAATGAAGGCCGCATTTTTCTGGATGAAAAGGAAATTACCGAATTACCCATGTTCAAACGCGCCCGTAATGGTATAGGTTATCTGCCTCAGGAAGCCTCTGTTTTTAGAAAATTATCGGTGGAAGATAATCTAAAAGCAGTGCTCGAAATGACCTCCTTAAGTAAGGCCGAACAAAAAGATAAAATGGAATCACTCATATCCGAATTCAATCTCGGTAAGGTGAGAAAAAATAAAGGAGAAGTACTCAGCGGAGGCGAACGAAGACGAACCGAAATCGCCCGCGCTTTGGCTACAAATCCGAAATTCATACTCCTCGATGAACCTTTTGCCGGAGTAGACCCTATTGCGGTCGAAGATATTCAACATATTATTCACTCCCTCAAGAAGAGAAATATAGGCATACTAATTACAGACCATAATGTACAGGAAACACTTAATATTACAGACCGTGCCTATTTATTGTTCGAAGGGAAAATTCTAAAAGAAGGTACTTCTGAAGACTTAGCCGCGGACGAACAAGTTAGAAAAGTATACCTGGGACAACACTTCGAACTGAGAAGAAAAGAGTTCAAACAATAAGCCCATGTTTTTCCGCCTTTCAACCCAAAACTCTCCGGATAAGCTACGAAAACAAATCGCTTTTTTTATTACATCTGCACTTATACTCCCCTTTACACTTGGGAAAGGTATGTTCTTCGATGGCCTTACCTACGCTGCAATAGCTAGAAATTTAGCAGAAAATAAAGGCAGTTTTTTACACCCATTTTATAGCCTCGAAGTCAAAAATCCTTTTTACGAACATCCGCCCCTGGCATTTGGAATACAATCCCTAGCCTTTAAAATATTCGGCTCCTCTTATCTGATCGAAAAATTATACAGCGTCCTGTGCATGCTGCTGCTTTTGGCCGTATTCAAGAAAATAATCTCACGCTTATCTGAAGATAATAGCGATACATCCTTTTATAATACGCTCCTTTTCTATATGCCTATTCCGGTTGTATATTGGAGCTGGACAAGCAATCTGCTCGAAAATACCTTAATGGTATTTATGTTCGCCTCTATATTTTTCATTTTGACCGGGTTACAAAAAAGGAGAAATGACTACTTTATCCTTTCGGCGATTTTCATTTTTGCCGCCTGGCACGTGAAAGGGCCGGTTTCTCTGAGCGTATTGGCAATTCCTGCTCTTTACTATATTGTTTTTAAGACGATTTCCCTGAAAGAAACAATAAAAGCCTATCTGATTATCGGATTAATTTTAGCCGCATCGGCCATACTGCTTGCAATTCTTGTTCCCGAATGGAAATGGACTCAAACCGAATACCTGCAAACACAGGTCTTGGCATCTCTGCAAAACAAAAGAGAAATCACAGGCAATTCTCATTTTTTCATACTTATCGAACTGCTTCAGCAATCCATATATCCCCTATTGTTATTCTTGCTTACTCTGTTTTTTTCAAGACACATAAAAGTAAGCAAAACAGCACTATTTGCCTTACTGTACAGCATTTGCTGCATAGTTCCGGTAATGATCAGTTTAAAACAAAGAATATTTTACATAGCACCCGCCTTTCCTTTCTTAGCCTTATTTTTAGCCGAACTTTCGAAGGAGGGTTTGGGCGAACTTTTCAAAAAAATGAATCGCATTACACAGATAAAATACCTCCTCCCTAGCCTTTGGGTACTTTTATTGATGGTATGTATATATATTTTCGGCAAGCCGATTAAAGACAGGGAATATGTTCATTTATCGGAAAAGGCAGCGACCATGTTTGAGGAATATGGAGCTGTAAATGTGAGCAGCGAATTGGAAAATGATTGGCGTTTACATGCATATCTAATGCGATTTTCGAAAACAAGTATTGCTACCCAAGATTCCCAAAAGTATAAAATCGTATTAAAGGGACAAGAAATCCCGGGCGCCAGCTTGGTGTTTTCAACAGAAAAATTTCTTGTATTCGCGCCTTAGATTTAAAAAAAAAGACCTTATAAAAATAAGGCCTTAGAAGTGGCACGAGGCGGGATCGAACCGCCGACACATGGATTTTCAGTCCATTGCTCTACCATCTGAGCTATCGCGCCTTGTTTCCATCGAAACGGGCTGCAAATGTAATGTTTTTTATTATTGTACAAATAATTTTTTCATTTTTTTTACCTTTACCGCATATTTAGCACTGATAATGAGCAGAAAAATTATTGCCGACCTGGGAAATACACGAATCAAGTGGACCGAATTGGGGGCAAATGAAGAGCAAGGCAATATAGCTTATCATGAAGTAGCAGACAGTCAGACCCTGTTTTCCATTTGGCGAAAAATGCCATTCGATACCCTTATATATTCAAATGTATCCTCAATTTCCGAGGAAGAAATTAGAAAAATATTGCCCGATAAAAAGTTGATCGAAATAACCGGGCGCACCCCATCGGCATTAAAAATGGGATATAAAAGTCCGGATACTTTAGGCAGCGACCGTTATTTGGGCGCATTGGGGGCCTATGCCGAATTTAAAGGCAGAGATATTTTACTGGTAGATTTTGGCACCTGTATTAAATATGAAAAAATTGATGCAGAGGGGACATATCTGGGCGGAGCCATAAGCCCCGGCATAGAAATGCGCTTTAAAGCCATGCATACTTTTACCGGAAAACTGCCGTTATTCCAACATCAAAAACCAAAATTCCCGCTGACTCCGATCGGACAAAATACAGAAGAAAGTATGTATACCGGAGTCTTCCAGGGTATTTTGGGAGAAATAAAACAATTTATACACATGAATCAACAAGCAGAAAGGGAAATGTGCGTAATTTTTAGCGGAGGATTTGCAGAAGACTTTGCGGTTTATTTAGAAAATCACATCTTTGTGCGCCCTAATATTGTGTTATCGGGATTGCAACACATAGTCAGGTATAATAATTACTAAATGAACAACATTAAATACAGTTTCCTATTCCCTCTTTTTTGCCTTATGGGTTTGGCCGAGGGATTAGCTCAAAATATTTCGGATACCTATTCGCAATTGGGTATAGGCAGACCAGAACGGGTAGTGCAAGCCGAACAAATGGGAATGGGCGGATTGAGTACGGCCATTATTACAACAGATGGATTGAACTTTTATAATCCGGCTTCCTATTCTTTTTTGAAAAATGTGGTTTTGAATTTTGGCGGAGAGGCACAGTTTACCCAACTCACCAATAATAAAGCAAACGCAAATAAGAGTACGGCATTTTTGAATCAGTTCAGTATAGGAGTTCCCATTAAAATCAGAAAACATTCGATGGGACTTGCTTTTGGATATGTGCCCTATACACAGGCCGGCTACAGCTTCAGCAGCATGGATACCGTGCGCACGCCCGAAGATACAGTGGCGGTCGAATTGAATTATTTGGGTCGGGGCGGATTAGATCGGATTTATTTGGGTCTGGCCTCCAAAATATACAAAGGCCTAAGTGTGGGTATCAACGGTAGTTTCTATTTCGGCTCATTGATTACACAACAAAATGCCATTTCAGAAAATGAAGGATTTCTTAATTCCTCTTTCGAAAGAAATGTTCGTATAACCGATTTCTCATTTGATGCCGGATTACAATATACCGATACCATAAAAACCCTGGATTCAATTGGACGTATTTCGCAAAATCCATGGTTTGTAACTGCCGGAGCACATTATTCCTTCGGAAATAAATTAAGAACCAAAACTACCATACTGGCCCAGTATTTCACTGTTGCCGACCTCTCTACTACTCCATTTTTAATAGATACACTTTTGTATAAAAGTCGCTCCGCCACCCAAATCCCCTCTTCTATTTCGGCCGGGTTCAGTTTTGGAAGAATTAATAAATTCTTAATAGGAACCGAATTTCAATACAAACGCTGGCAAGATTTCCGCTATGGAAATGGAAGCGCAGAGCCCCTATTTTCAGACAGTTATACTGCAATAATGGGCGCACAAATTTCACCTAATAAAGAAAAAGGCTTTTTTAATAAACTCTATTATCGACTTGGAGCACGTTACGGTACAAGTTATCTTTCTCCTAATTCGAAACAATTTACAGAGTTTGGCATTAGTTTTGGAGTTGGATTTCCTATACTATACGGCACTATGCTAAGAGATGAATTCAACAGACCCATCACATCTATGCTGAATATAGGAGTGGAATACGGAGGCCAATTGCACCCCGACCCAAGTATTACACGCCAAAATGTATGGAGATTAGTTGTTTCATTTAATATCAGAGACCGTAAATTTTTAAGTTATAAGTTTAAATAAGAGAAAATGAAAATGCTATTTAATTTGAAAAGTTTGGTTACAGGAATGGCCATTTTGGGTTTTTCGGCAAGTATGCAGGCACAAACTGCCATTGATACAACGGAGTGTAAGCGTCAATATTCCTTATTCAACGAGTATTATAAACAAAAGAATTTCGACATGGCCATTGAGCCCTGGAGATATAGCTTTGCGCATTGCGAGGATTTGTATTTAGGTACTTATGTATATGGTTTGATCATTTATAAGGATCTGTATAAAAAAGCCGGCGAGGATCAAAAAGCCGCCTATCAGGATACTATTGTACAAATCTATGATGCTTATTTGGCTAAAATTAAAGAAAACCCTACCCGCTTTACGCAGTATTGGGATTATAATACCGTTTTAATGGGCAAAGCAACCGATTTGCAGATTTTAAATAAAGATAATTATGCAGTGAGTTATCCCATTTTTAAGCAATCTGTTACAGCTGCTCCCGATTTAGCCGGCCCCAATACGCTTGTGTTTTACATGCAATCGGCCATGCTGAAAAAAATCAAAGGCGATCTAAGCTGCGACAGCATTGCGGATTTGTATCTAACCTTGAGCGAAGTGCAGGAGAAAAACTTCAATGCAAGTAAAGACAGCTCTTTCTTTAAGGCACAATCTAATCTCGATAAATTGGCCGAAAGTTGTTTGGATTGCGAAATCCTTGCAGAGAATTTCATAAAACAATTTGCCACCATGAAAAACGATACCAACTGGGTGAGAAAAGCAGCCGGTATTTTGGATCGTAAAAAATGTCTGTCTAAAGAGGAATTCTCTTCCAATGAAACCATTGTTGCTATTTTCGAAGCCAATGCCAACATGAATCAAAATGCCGATGCCATGTTCAAAATTTCTTCTTTGTATGTAAACAAAAAACAATACGGCAAAGCGGAAGGGTTTATTGAAAAAGCAATTGGATTAGAGAATGATGTAAACAAAAAAGCCGATTATTATTTTGTATTGGCGCGTATCAATTTCGAAAACAATAAATATTCCGAAGCGCGTGAGAATGCAAAAAAAGCGGGAAGTTTAAGACCCAATTGGGGAGAACCTTATATATTCATCGGAGATATGTATGCAAGCTTCTTTGGCAAAATAAACGCTGAAGACCCATGTCTGAAATTTGGTCCGCTTTGGGCTGCTGCCGATAAATACAATTATGCCAAAAGCATAGATCCATCCAGCGCCGAAAAGGCCAATAAACAAATGGGTAGAGTAAGTGGCAACTATCCCGACAAAGGCACTTTCTTTTTCGATTGTTCGAATATGCAAGAAGGAAACAGCGTAAGTGTTGGAGGTTGGATCTCTGAAAGTACCACCGTACGTACACGTTAATCTATGCCGAAAAGCAATATAAATATTTCAATCAGCCCCGTATTTACGGGGTTGATTTTTTTGTTTTTATTCGGATTTTCGGCCTGTAGCGAGAATGAAATCTCGGATATTGAAAAAATGAAAAGCACAGGTACACTGCCTTTAATTACAGGCAGTGAAATTCATATTGAATATACCGATAGTGCTATACTTAAGGCAAAATTATACAGCCCCTTACTCAAAGAATTTGCATCACCCGATAATTTCACCGAATTGCCCATGGGCATGTATATAGAATTTCTGGATCCGAGCGGAAATATTACAACGCGTATGTTTTCTAAATACGCAAGACTCGATAAAGAGACGAATATAATGACAGCCCGGGATTCCGTCATATTAATCAACGTTGAGGGCGAAAAGCTTCAAACCGAACTCTTGCACTGGAACAATGAATCCAAGCTCATGTATACAGACGCATTTGTTCAAATTTCAAAAAAAGAAGAAATTTTATACGGGGAAGGATTGGAAGCGAACGAAAGTTTTACTAAGTATCAAATCCTTAGACCACAGGGACGTATAGCGCTGAATGAGTAAAATCGGCATTTTCGGTGCCAAGGCGTTTGAATTGCCTGAAAATAATTTATCTTTGATGCGAAATTATTGTTTATGGCTAAGAAAAAATTTTCGAAAGAAACCTATCTGTATTGGTACGAACTCATGTTGCTTTGTCGCAGATTTGAAGAAAAATGCGGACAGCTTTATACCATGCAAAAATTTGGTGGATTTTGTCACCTTTATATAGGACAAGAAGCATTAATTGCCGGATCAGAAAGCGTTTTAAGACGCGATGACCGGGTAATAACCGCTTATAGAAATCACGTACATCCCTTTGGACGCGGTATGCACCCTAAATATGTAATGGCCGAACTATACGGTAAAGAAACCGGATGCTCCGGCGGGAAAGGCGGTAGTATGCACATGTTCAGTAAAGAACTCAGCTTCTTCGGAGGTCACGGTATAGTGGGGGGGCAAATTCCTCTTGGTGCCGGTATAGCATTTGCCGATAAATACAGAGGTGGAGATCAGGTTACACTTTGTTATATGGGCGACGGAGCCATTCGTCAAGGCGCATTTCACGAAACATTGAATATGGCCATGTTATGGAAATTACCCGTAATCTTTATTATTGAAAATAATAAATATGCCATGGGTACCTCGGTAGAAAGAACTTCGAATGTAACCGAATTATATAAATTGGGATCGGCTTTCGATATGCCTTCTTATCCGGTTGACGGAATGCGTTGTGAAGCAGTTCATGAGGCCATTGAAACAGCCGTAAAACGCGCCCGAAAAGGCGAAGGTCCAACCTTGCTCGAAATGAATACTTATCGTTATAAAGGGCATTCAATGAGCGATCCTCAAAAATATCGCAGCAAAGAAGAAATGGAAGCCTATAAGAAATTGGATCCTATAGATCTGGTTCTGGATACTATTTACAAGAATAAATATGCTACAGAGGTCGAAATTGAAGCAATTAATGATAAAGTGAAAGATTTGGTAGAAGAAAGTGTGCAATTTGCAGAAGAATCTCCGCTCCCAAGTCCGGAAAGACTTTATATGGGCGTATATGCAGAGCCCGACTATCCCTTTATTATGGAATAATTAATACGTATAAAAAGAAATTAGAATATTATGGCTGAAATTGTTCGTATGCCCAAACTTTCTGACACTATGACTGAAGGAGTCTTGGCTAAATGGCATAAAAAAATCGGGGATAAAATTAAAGCCGGGGATGTATTGGCTGAAATTGAAACCGATAAAGCAACTATGGAATTCGAATCCTTTCAGGATGGTGTGCTTTTGCATATTGGAGTTGCCGAAGGTGCTACTGCCCCTGTAGACAGTATCCTTGCCATTTTGGGTAAAGAAGGTGAAGATATATCGGCACTGCTTAATCAACCCACCTCAAAAGAAAGTAAAGCTGCTCCGGTGGAAGAAAAAACAAGCTCCGTAACAACAGCAGCTCCTCAGGTTGTTTCCGAAAGTCAGAAAGACAATAGTGGCCGACTAAAAGCTAGTCCCCTCGCTAAATCCATAGCAAAAGAAAAGGGTATAGATCTTTCTCAGGTTACAGGTAGTGGCGATGGTGGACGCATTATAAAAAAGGATATAGAAAACTTTAAAGCTAGCGCCAAATCAACTCCGCAAAGTGGAATGATTGGGCAAGAGTCTTATGAAGATGTACCCCTTTCTCAAATGAGAAAAACGATTGCCCGTCGCCTTAGCGAAAGTAAGTTTAATGCACCGCATTTTTATCTTACTATGGAAATTGATATGGATAATGCCATTGAAGCACGTAAAGCAATTAACAATAGCGGGGTTAAAATCTCATTTAATGATTTGGTTGTAAAGGCGGCAGCAATGGCTCTTCGCAAACATCCAAAAGTAAACGCATCCTGGCTTGGCGACAAAATAAGATATAATCACCATGTGCATATCGGTGTAGCTGTGGCTGTAGAAGACGGACTCGTAGTGCCCGTATTGAAATTTGCCGATGCAAAATCGCTGACACAAATCGGAGAAGAGGTAAAAACTTTTGCTGCAAAAGCCAAGGAGAAAAAAATACAACCTGCCGATATGGAAGGAAATACTTTCACCATATCGAACCTGGGTATGTATGGAATCGAGGATTTTACAGCCATTATTAATCCGCCCGATAGCTGCATAATGGCCGTTGGGAGCATTAAACAAGTGCCCGTTGTGAAAAACGGACAAATTGTAGCGGGAAATATTATGAAAATAACCCTTTCGTGTGACCATAGAAGCGTGGACGGAGCAAGCGGAAGCGAATTTTTACTCAGCTTTAAACAGTATCTGGAAAATCCCGTTTTAATGCTCTCTTAATAGATTTTACATCTTTTAAAATAATCTATAGCCGTAATCTTTTTTAGGATTACG
Source organism: Bacteroidota bacterium (assembly GCA_023432985.1). GTDB lineage: Bacteria > Bacteroidota > Bacteroidia > CAIKAF01 > CAIKAF01 > JACVCJ01. The sequence continues at coordinate 78,215 of JAEZEQ010000062.1, forward strand.
GCTTTTTTTTACGCAACAATTCCATAACTATCCTCTTTTATATCTGCAAATTATTTCATATATTTCAGTAATAATATAAACCAATACATACATCTTATGGGAATTGTAAAAGTCATTGAAGTCATTGCCGCATCCGAAATAGGAATTGACGACGCAGTTAGAAAAGCGGTAGAAGAAGCCTCAAAAACGGTTCGAAATATCGATTCAGTTTATGTGCAGGATATCAAAGCGCATGTGAAAGACGGTAAAGTTACCACCTTTGGTTGCGTGTGTAAAATTTCGTTCAGGCTCGATTAAGCGCATGTTTTTTAAATCTCTGATTTTTCAGAGATTTTTTTTTAATTATAGATTGAAGAAAGGAATTTATTTTTATTTACATACAACGAAATTTCTTACCTTTCGTTAAATACATTACCACCTTAAGACATGTTATTATGAAGTCACTCTTTTTATGTATTATAGGGTTCGGTACGGCAATGCTGTCCTTTGCTCAAAGCGAACGCGAATTCCAATCTCAACAGGCTAAAATCGATCGTCTTTTCCAATTGCTGCAAACAGCATATACCGAGGATGTAGATGTGCGTACCATAACGGAAAAAGCAATAATTGCCGCACTCAAAGAACTTGATCCGCATTCCTATTATCTCACTGCGGCCGAGGTTCAACAATCGAACGAAAGCCTACAGGGCGGATTTGACGGAATAGGAATCAGCTATTTAATGGAAATGGATACTTTGGTGGTTACCAGTCTGATTAAAAACGGCCCTGCCGAAAAAGAAGGGATTTTGCCCGGAGATAAACTCATTTTTATTAACGACTCTCTTGTTGCCGGGGAATCAGCCCGAACCGCATTAATTACCAAAATGCTTCGGGGTAAAAAGAATACCATAGTCGAATTACGATTCAAAAGAGATGGGGAAGGCATAATGGAATTTAAAGTTAAACGAGATAAAATTCCCGTTTATACCGTTCCATCTTATTATATGGTTCAAGGCAATATAGGCTATATAAAGGTAAGTCGCTTCGGAGCAGAAACAAGCAGAGACCTGAATCAGGCTATAAAAAAATTGAAAAAACAAGGCATGGAAAAGCTGATTCTCGATTTGCAAGATAATCCGGGTGGCTATTTATCGGCTGCCGTAAATATGGTGGATGAGTTTTTGCCTAAGGATAAATTGATTGTCTATACCGAAGGCAAAAATAGTCCCCGCCGCAATTATTTGGCCAGCAATAGGGGCGATTTCGAAGAAGGCGAACTTGTGATTTTGGTGAATGAGAATTCGGCATCTGCCAGCGAAATTGTATCCGGCGCTTTGCAAGACCACGACAGAGCCGTAATCATCGGACGCCGTACCTATGGAAAAGGCCTGGTACAAAGCACCTACGCATTTAGTGACAGTTCGGCGGTCCGACTCACAACAGCCCAATACTTCACCCCATCCGGCCGTTCTATACAAAAACCTTATAGCGAAGGCAGCGAAAAATATTTTGAAAACTTGAAAAAGAGACAGGATTCAGGCGAGTTGACAAATGCCGATAGCATTAAACTGAATAGCGAATTGGCCTATAAAACCGGAAACCAAAGAACTGTCTATGGTTCGGGTGGCGTAATGCCCGATTTATTTGTAGCTAAAGATTCTATTTGGAACGATTCCCTGATTCGCCAATGGAACAGCAAAAATATTATGTACCGTTTCACTGCCCAGTATGTAAATGGAAACAGAAAGGAATTTTTGAAAAAATTTGAATACAGTTTCGATACTTTTAAATCGAATTTTACCCTCGAAGCACAAACCTTAACGCAAATTCAATCTTTTTCCGAAAAACAAGGAATCCTTTTTGATCCAAGTCTTTTAAATTCGACACAAATACAATATATTTACACCCTGTTGAAATCGACTATGGCACGACTTCTATGGGATAATTCGGAATTCTACCAATGCCTGAACGAAATGGATCCTGTTTTACAAAGTGCAGTAGAGCTTTTTCAAAATGAAAAAACAGCAAGTATATTAGAAAACAAATAAATGAACATGAATAAATCATTCTTTACAGTAGGACTTTTACTAACAATTGCACTTACAGCTTGTGGAAATCAAGCAAAAGAAACAAATCAGGCTGCCAACACTGCGGAAAGTGGCAATGCCATAAGCGCTCCGCAAAGCAATCAGCCTTATCCAAAAACGGATGCTATGGCTGAAGCCCCCGTGTCTAATCCCACCACGCTTAGCTGGACTAATATGGAACATGATTTTGGTACGGTGAAAAAAGAATCGGCAAGTGATTATGTATTTACTTTTAAAAATACCGGTTCAAATCCGCTTATTATCAATTCTGCAAAAGGCTCTTGCGGCTGTACAGTTCCTGAATATCCAAAAGAACCTGTAATGCCGGGCGCTGAAGGAAAAATTAAGGTAACCTTCTCTGCAGGAACCACAGAAGGCCCAACCGAAAAAACAGTTACCATCGACGCCAATACAGAACCAAGAACTTCTATATTGAAAATCAGAGCAAACGTGAAATAGGTTTTTCAGAATAAATAAGATAGTAAGCCGGAGTATTTATATACTTCGGCTTTTTTTTACTGCTGATCTAAATACGCTAAAAATCGATCAAAATATCCGCTATTGTCCAAAGTACCGCTTATATAAAATTCGATTTGACCGCTCCCCTCGCCCGGCTCTATTAAGGAAATAAGTCTATTGATGGTGCCCTGATTCCCGTCTAAAAGATTTACCGACTCCGGAATAAAACGACGCAATTGATTTTTGAAATAAATAAAATGCGTACAACCCAAAACCAGTGAATGGTAATTAGACCAATCATAGCCTCCAAGTTTCTCTTCCAAATAAGCATATAATGCATCCGAATCGAATTCAAATCGCTCGGCAAACATTACCAACTCTTGTAAAGACAACTCATCAACTAAGTCGTCCATTTTTAAATCCCGAATCAAATCCGACAATTTCTGACCTTTTAAGGTAGCATCTGTAGCGGTGATTAATATGCGTCCTCCGGAATGTAACTTCCCGGCCAACTTAACAGCCGGCTCCATACCAATAACCGGAATATCGAATTGCTCTCTAAGCAAATGTATCGCTGCACTGGTAGCCGTATTGCAAGCCAATACAATAGCCTTGCACTCCTTTTCCAACAAAAAATGAACCGCATCTAAAACCAATTGACAGACTTGCTCCGTACTCTTGGTTCCATAAGGCGCATGGACACAATCGCCGAAATATATAAAATCCTCATGTGCCAATTGCTGCTTAGCCAGATGTAAGGTCGTCAAACCGCCCACACCACTATCAAAAAATGCAATCTTCCCTTTGTTCATCTTATACTATATGGCAACTAATGTATAGTTTTTATCCCGATTTTTTACAAAAAAAAAGCTGCCTTTACTAAAAAAAGCAGCTTCAATTATTTCGAATTGGCAATACTTATTTCTTGCCCATATTTTGGTAACGTGTATTGAACTTATCGATACGACCTGCTGTATCTACAAGCTTAACTTTTCCGGTATAGAACGGATGTGAAGAACTGGAAATCTCCAATTTATACAATGGATATTCTACTCCATCTTCATATACAATGGTCTCTTTTGTGTTCACACATGACTTCGTCAAAAACATTTCTTCGTTAGACATGTCTTTGAATACTACAAATCGGTAATTTTCCGGATGAATATCTTTTTTCATTTCCTTACTATTTTTGGGACTGCAAATGTACAACTTTTATTCTTCTTTCAAAATTTTATATCGAAATATTTTCTCTTTTTTCGCATTATTCATATTCATTTTTCCAAAGCAAAAGTTTCAACCTGAAATCGAGGGGATTACAATACTGAATCATTGCGCCCATCCCCTCTTCTCCCAATAAACCCGATACTTCAAAAACTGAAATATGTCTTTCCTGAAAATTTCCCATAGGAAATACTTCCTCTCTCACTTTTTTTAATTTTCTCAATTCGCCCTCATGGCGCATTTTCAGATCGCGCTGCATTCTCAGATCCAATCGCTTCAAAATATTTTCCATTTCTTTCTGTGCGGCCGGAATAAATGCCTGGACCTTCTTGCCCGGATTGGCCCAAGTTTTCAATGATTCGAATAGCTCCTCCATCTGTTGTTTCCAGGCCTGCCACTCCTCATTTTTCTCACTATTCTTTTCCAACCAATGATTTAGCAAATGCTCTTCATCCATCCATAAATCGCCCAGGTTCAATGCATGTTCTTCTAAAAAACATAAAGATTCTTCTTTTAGAAACAGGAAATTATCCCTGGGTATAAGCACCGGAAAATCGACTTGTGCAGCCTCGAATATCTGTTTCAATTGCAACCAGTACTTCACTTCTGCCGGTCCGCCCACATAGGCAATATTGGGCAAAATATATTCCTGATAAAGAGGACGCAATACGACGTTCGGACTAAACCTTTCCGGATTGCTATCCAATTCTTTTTCCAATGACTCCGGGGTTAAACGGCGCTCACCTATCTTATATTCTGTATCCGAAACTTTTTCTATACGCTCCCTGGAGTGTTCGCCCAAATAAAATAAATTGATTTCTCTACCTTGAATTTGTGGGGTCAATCCCTCTTTTTCCAAAGCCATACTACAGGCTTCCAATGCCGGAAATGAAAATGAATCTCTCAATTCCCTACGCATGATTTCCTTGAACCTACTTTTCAATTCTTTCCTGTCGGCGTCTATACAAAGTAGTCCGTATTTTCCAAACCATTTATCTACAAATATGCGTGTTGCGTCGGCTATATTGTCTGATTGCGCATAGGCTTTTTCCACATCTTTCCACATGGCCGACATTTCCAATTCCGGAAAATCTCTTTTCCATTCTTCAAAAACTCCCTGCGTTACCGAGGCCGGTATATGTCCCACAGCTTCTGAATGCGCCCAGGAATAGGCATATTTTTTATCTCTAAAAAAAACATGATTGGCTTCCTCCACATCATGATCTTCCGATGCCATCCAAAATATGGGGATTATGCGTGCATGGGGATTATTCTTCTGAAGCTCTTGCGCCAATTTTATGGCAGAGGCCATTTTAATTACAAAATAAAGAGGTCCTCCCGCCAGGCATAATTGATGTCCTGTTGTTATGGTGAAAGTCTGACTATCCGCCAAAGCAGCAATATTCTCTTTCACGGCAGACTGCAATTTTATCCCATTATATTGAACCTTAAGTACAGATTGTAAAATCTCCCTGGCTTCTGCATCAAATCTTCTGTTGCTCATTGCTTCCTGCAAACCATCCATGTTCGATGGATAAGAAATAAATGCAGAAAATGCAGAATTCTTATCCGATAAGGAGGCCAAAGGAGCTGCTAATAATGATATATGCTCACTAATTGATAAACGTACTTTTACCATATCTCAAAGTAACACATTTTACTTAAATAGTGCCTTATACTCATCCTTCCAAATGGGTGCTTTTAACCCTATTTTAAGAAAGATGTCTTCGAAATAATCGGGCAAAGGGGCTTCCACCAAAATACGCTCTTTGCTATGGGGATGATCAAACTCTATTCTCCATGCATGCAATAACATATTTTGCAATCCGAATTCCGTTTTAAACATTTTATTATGCTTGCATTCTCCATGTTTCAAATCCCCGATTATATAATGCCTTAAATGTGCCAAATGCCGGCGAATCTGATGCATACGTCCACTCAATGGTTTTATCAAGGCTATGCTGTATCTGCTTTGCGGGTAGCGGCTTACAAAAATTGGAATTTCGGTTTGATCCAGGCAAGCAAAAAGGGTCTGTGCTTCCTGCCATTTCCCATTTTCTTTTTTTAGTGGAGAATCTATTTTTCCTGATGCGGGCAAATAGCCTCTAACGAGACAGGTATAAAATTTTTCGCTTTTCGGGTTGCGTATCTGTTCCTGCAGCAATGCATCGCTTTCTTTCTGTAAGCCACAAACCAATACGCCTGAAGTTTTGCGGTCGAGTCGGTGTGCGGGGTAGACTTTCGTGCCCAGTTGATTGCGTAATTTTTGGACCAAAAACTCATTTTCTTCCTCGGCAATTCGCGTTTTATGCACCAATAATCCGGCCGGTTTATTCACCACAACCAAATACTCATCCTGATACAAAACAGGAATTTGATCCGAATCTTTTTCCATCATAGCAATTTCACTTCCGAAGCCAGTCGCACCGCTTTATCTCTCAAGGCATCCATATCTGCATCCAATTGGTCGTAACACAATACCACCCCCATGCGTCTATAAGGTCTTTGTACGGGTTTACCAAACAAACGTATATCGGTTCCCATTTCCTGCAATACTTTTTCCACGCCCGAGAATTGGGGGAAGTTTTGGCTTTCTTTTTGGGCTAAAATCACCGCACTTACTCCGCTTTTTTGCAATTCGATTTGTGGCACAGGCAAGCCCAACAAGGCCCGGCTATGCAATTCGAATTCGCTCAAATTTTGTGTATTGGCCAGGGTTACCATGCCTGTATCATGCGGTCTGGGCGATAATTCGGAGAAATACACCTCATTTTTTCCAATAAAAAATTCCACTCCCCAGATACCGGCGCCACCTAAGGCATGGGTGATTTTTTCGGCCATATCTTGTGCTTGTTCCAATATAGAAGCTTCAATTTGGCAAGGTTGCCAGCTTTGTTGATAATCGCCTCTTTCCTGAAGGTGCCCAATGGGCGCACAAAACAAGGTTTTTCCACTTTTTTGTGTCAACGTAAGCAGGGTAATTTCCGACTCAAAATGCACAAAAGCTTCTACAATCACCTCGTCAATTTTTCCTCTTTTTCCTTCCATAGCATATTGCCAGGCTTTAGGCACATCACCGGGGCCGTATAATACACTTTGTCCTTTTCCACTGCTGCTCATCAAAGGTTTCACCACACAGGGATATCCGAGTTGGTCCGCAGCTTCCTGCAATAATTCCAGCGAGGTAGCATAGCGATAATCGGCCGTTTTAATTCCCAATTCTTTCGCTGCCAAATCGCGGATTAATTTGCGATTCATGGTATAATTTGCAGCTTTTGCGCTAGGCACAACCTGTATACCTTCGGCTTCGAATGCATAAAAAGCCTCGGTATAAATGGCTTCGATTTCGGGCACGATGATATCGGGTTTATGCTTATCCACAGCGGCCTTCAAGGCTTCAGGGTCGAGCATATCGAACACTTCGAAATCATGTGCTACTTGCATGGCCGGAGCACCTGCATAAGAATCGGCGGCTATAACATATTGACCCAAACGTTGAAGTGCAATCACCACTTCTTTTCCCAATTCTCCGCTTCCCAGGAGCAGAATTTTTTTTCTCTCAGCCATTGTTTTATTTTATTTTCATGCGTGCATACTGACGTATCTTGGCATATTTTATCATGCTCGAATAGGCCGAAAGGGAGCAGATTAAAAATCCCGTATATCCGTCTAAAAAACCGCGTTTAATGATATAGGTATGGAAAAATTTCCACCAAAAACCGAATATCACCCGGGCAATCGAACAATCTCTTCCCTTATCTACCGCAACCCGGGCTGCGATTTCGGTAAATTTTTCAATTTGCTTTATATGCTCCGAAATCGTATAGTAACTATAGTGTAAAATATCTCCTTTTAGTTTTCCATAAAGCTCTTTAGAATCGGAATATTCCCATTTATCATGTGGATTTTCTCCGCCCCATTTTCCACTGCGTTTATCCCATAAACGGGCTTTGGTATCGGGATACCAGTTGGAATGTCTTACCCATTTTCCGCAATAGTTGGTGAGCCTGTTCATGCGATAGGCTCTGAATTGAGGATCAGCTAAGACTTTTCGTATATCTTGTTTTAAGGTGGCGCTTAAGGCCTCATCGGCATCCAAACTCAATACCCAATTATGTGTGGCCAGATTTGCTGCCCTATTCTTTTGTTCAATATGACCCAAAAATGGCTGAGATATAAAACGTACATTGTAATCGGCGCATATAGATTCAGTGGCATCGGTCGACAAAGAATCCAATACCAGAATCTCGTCTGCCAAATCTTTAACCGATTCCAGACATCGACCTATATTTCTTTCCTCATTAAACGTAATGATAACAACCGATAACTTTTCTATCATATGAACATAAAAAGAAATGGAAAAAATGCCTTTTCTTTGCACGAAGATAAAAATACCAAATAAAAGATGGATGAATATTTAAAATTCGCGATCTACTGTTTCACGACCTTCATCACCATAATGAATCCCCTCAGCATTATGCCGGTTTTCTTAACCATGACCGGAACGCTGAATCATCAAGCGGCGAGGAATACAGCCATACGTGCGGTTATTACCGCATTTGTAACCCTGGTTTTATTTGCATTTTTAGGGGAAGCTATTTTTAAATTTTTTCAAATTACTACGAACGGATTGAAAATTGTGGGTGGAATTATTTTCTTTTTAATGGGTATGGATATGCTGCAAGCCCGACTTTCGGCATTAAAACTCAGAAAAGAAGAAGTGAAAGCCTATGTGAAAGATATTTCCATTACCCCTTTGGGCATACCTATGATTACCGGTCCGGGAGCCATTACCAATGCCATTATTTTGATGGACGGTGCAGAAAGCATTCCCCTGAAAGTTATCCTCTTTAGTGTAATTACGCTGATTTGTCTCATCACGCTGGTTGTACTTATAGGCAGTCGTAAAATCATGGGATTTCTTGGTGAAACCGGGAATATGGTTATGATGCGTATAATGGGACTGATTGTAATGGTGGTAGCGGTAGAATTATTTTTCTCGGGACTGACACCTATATTACGCCAAATCCTTCTTATTAGTCCTCCTTTATAATATCATGTTGTATATACAAAACAGCAAAATAGAAGTAGACGAAAAAGCCTGGTGCGGGCCTCAAGGCGAATTACTGGCCTTGATTCAGCCAACCGTAGCCGATCCCATATCCATTCGCAAAGATTTACAAGGCATGTGGCGCTATTTGCCTTTTTTGCCTTTAAAGCGGGAAGAAAATATTGTATCCATGGGCGAAGGAATGACTCCGCTTATTTCCTTACAACATGCCGGGAAAAAGCTATATGCCAAACTTGAGTTTTTATTTCCAAGCGGCAGTTTTAAAGATCGTGGAGCAAGTTTTCTGATGAGCAAACTGAAGGAATTGGGCATAGATGAAATTGTAGAAGACAGCAGTGGAAATGCAGGTTCGGCCATGGCAGCTTATGCCGCAATAGCCGGAATAAAATGCCATATCGTAGTTCCGAATAACTGCGATGAAGCGAAAATCAGACAAATGCAACAGTATGGCGCACAAATAATACAAGTAGCCGGAAATAGACAAATGGCTTCGGATAAAGCGAGAGAATTAGCCGCCCGATTTTACCATGCCGGTCATGCCATCAATCCCTGGTTCTTTATGGGTACTATGACCTTTGCATTCGAAATATGGGAACAAAATGCCATACCCGAAGAAATTATTTTTCCCACCGGAAACGGGACGCTGATTCTGGGTGCATATTTAGGATTTAAATTACTGAAAGAAAAAGGGCTCATTTCTGAGCTTCCACGGCTGAGTATAGCTCAATCTGACGCTTGTGCGCCTTTGTTTTACCGTTTCAAAAAAATGGAATTCCCGGGCTCAACGCAAGGATTGGCTAAAGGTATTTTGGTCGAAAATCCGGTTCGCGCCGAAGAAATATTAGAGGCTGTCCGACTTAGTAATGGACATATATATACCTGTACCGAAAAAGAAATTCTGGATGCCGGTCTGTCCCTTGCACAAAAAGGATTGTATGTAGAGTACAGTTCAGCCGCGGCCTATGCCGTTTTGCATCAAAGTAAGACCGAGCATATACTGATTCCATTAACGGGCAGCGGATTGAAAAATAATCCCCTTTAATTCCCATATTTTTTGAAAAAAAAATGGGAATCTGCCTAACAAAATCAAATTCTACACCATCTCTTTGAAATCGGCCAAAGCGGCCTTTTATCCCAATATCAATATATCGGCCGGCATGGGATTTAATGCTTTTAATCCGTCTCTTCTTTTTAACCCGGCTTCTTTGGCATATTCGGTGATTGGAAATTTGTTTGCTCCATTGGTCAATATGAGTGCGCTCAAAGCTCAATTCCACACAGCCAAAGCTCAGCAAATAAGCGCTATGCATCAATATCAAAAAAGTATATTACAAGGATATACAGATGTGGTAAACATCTTAAATCAACAAGAGAATTTATTAAAAATTCAAGAATTAAAACAAGAACAAAAATCCGTACTAAATGAGTCGGTAACCACGGCAGATGAATTGTTTAGAAATGGGAAAGCTGCGTATTTAGAAATTTTATTCAGTCAGCAAAATGCCTTAAAAACCGAAATCGAACTTTTAGAAATCAATAAACGCGTTAAACAAACGCGGATTAATTTGTATAAAGCCATAGGGGGCGGCTGGAACTGATAAAATCAGTATAAAAAAAATCCGATGTAATTCAGGTTATAAAGCTTGAAATACATCGGATTTATATTTTAAAAAACTTCAATTATTGGGACGGATTTCGAAATACAATTTCATTTTCGAATTGGTCTACAATAATAGGTTTTTCGTTTGACACTTCGCCTGAAAGAATTTTCTTACTCAATTCGTTCAATACCCTTTTTTGCAATACCCTTTTCATGGGTCGTGCACCGAAGCTGGGATCATAACCCAACTGGGCCAACCAGTCGATTGCTTCATCCGTATAACTGAGTGTTATTCCGCTATTTTTTGCCAATTGCTTACTTATCAAATCTAATTGCAGGCGTACGATTTGTTTAATATTATCTCTATTAAGCGGAGTAAACATAATGGTTTCATCGATACGATTCAGGAATTCGGGTCTCAGCGACTTCTTCAGCAATTCAAATATTTCTGATTTCGTGGAGGCCAATACCCTTTCTTCATCGATCGGATTCAAATCGGTCAGTCTTTCCTGAATAATATGCGAACCGAGATTACTGGTGAGGATAATTATGGTATTTTTAAAATTGGCTATTCTTCCCTTATTATCCGTCAAGCGTCCATCATCCAAAACCTGGAGCAAAATATTAAACACGTCGGGATGAGCTTTTTCGATTTCATCGAGTAAGATAACGCTATAGGGTTTTCTGCGCACGGCTTCTGTCAATTGTCCGCCCTCATCATAACCCACATAACCCGGAGGTGCTCCTACCAATCTCGACACACTGTGTTTTTCCTGGTATTCACTCATATCAATTCGGGTCAAGGCATCCTCATTATCGAATAAATATTCGGCCAAGGCTTTTGCCAGTTCGGTTTTTCCTACACCTGTAGTTCCCAAAAATATGAAAGAACCTATAGGTCGCTTCGGATCCTGAAGTCCGGCTCTACTTCTTCTAACCGCATCTGCAACAGCAGCAATAGCTTCCTCTTGTCCGACCACTCTTTTATGCAATTCTTCTTCTATATGCAGGAGTTTTGATTTTTCCGACTGCAACATTTTAGCCACCGGAATACCGGTCCACCTCGACACCACATCGGCAATATCTTCGGCATCCACTTCCTCTTTAATCAGCGATTTATTATCCGACTGCATTTCGGCCAATTCTTTTTGCGATTCGCTTAATAATTTTTCCGCTTCAATCAATTTGCCGTATTGAATTTCGGCCACTTTCCCAAAATCTCCGTCTCTTGCGGCTTTTTCAGCTTCCAGCTTCAGATCTTCAATTTGTTTTTTGATTTTCTGCAGTTTTTCTACGGCTTCTTTTTCGGTATTCCAACGCACATTAAAAGCGTCTCTTTTCTCTTGCAGGTTGGCAATTTCGGCAGATAATTGTGTAATTTTCTGTTCGTCTCCTTCCCTTTTAATCGCTTCTCTTTCAATTTCAAGACGGAACAATTCTCTTTCAATCGCATCCAGTTCTTCGGGCTTACTGTTGATTTCTATGCGCAATTTGGCACAGGCTTCATCCATTAAGTCTATAGCTTTATCGGGCAAAAAACGATCCGAAATATAGCGTTGCGACAATTCGACTGCAGCCACTACGGCTTCATCTTTAATGCGCACTTTATGATGTGTTTCGTATTTCTCTTTAATTCCGCGCAAGATAGAAATGGCATCCTCGGTAGATGGTTCGTCTATAATCACTTTTTGAAAGCGTCTTTCGAGCGCCTTATCCGTTTCGAAATATTTCTGATATTCATCGAGGGTGGTAGCACCTATACTACGCAGCTCTCCCCTTGCCAATGCGGGTTTCAGTATATTTGCCGCATCCATGGCACCTTGTCCGCCACCCGCTCCAACAAGCGTATGAATTTCATCAATAAACAAAATGATTTCGCCACTTGAAGCTTGTACTTCTTTAATAACGGCTTTTAATCTTTCTTCAAATTCACCTTTATACTTGGCACCGGCTATAAGTGCGCCCATATCGAGCGAAAACACGGTTTTACTACGTAAATTATCGGGCACATCACTATTTACAATACGAAAAGCCAAGCCTTCTGCAATAGCTGTTTTACCCACACCCGGTTCGCCTATTAAAACGGGATTATTTTTGGTACGACGAGACAAGATATGCAAGACCCGACGTATCTCTTCATCCCTTCCGATCACCGGATCGAGTTTGCCCGTTTTGGCTGCTTCATTCAGGTTAATGGCGTATTTAGACAAGGCCTGGTAGACATCTTCGGAACCCGAGCTGCCGACCACATTTCCTTTTCTCAATTCTTCGATTGCGGCTGTAATCAATTTCATAGTTACGCCTTGATCTTTCAATAATTGAGACACAGGACCTCCGCTATCGAGCAAGCCAACCAATAGAAGTTCTACCGATACAAATTCATCCCTTCTTTCGCGGGCATAATTTTCGGCTTTCGCGAAAACTTTAGCCGTGGCATTGGCTAGGTATATATTTCCACCGGTTGATTTAACAAAAGAGGCCAGCATTTCGTCCAGCTTTTTATCTAAAATAGCCGGATTTACGTTTAGTTTTTTCAGGATAAAAGGGCTTACTTCCTTATCCTCATTCAATATAGCTTTCAAAACGTGTGCGGGCTCAATCGCTTGATGATCCATACCCAGGGCCAATTGTTGAGCGGCCTGAATAATTTCCTGAGATCGGGTTGTATATTTTTCTAAGTTCATAATGCAATTTTTTTATTACTTGGTCAATTAACTTGCCAAAGAAATAATCAAGCTGCACTAATTAAGCAATATGTTATAAATCAACATTTTAACAAAAATGCACAGACTGCAAAAATGGCATTGCAATAAAAAAAAACGGGTCAAATTGGCAGTAAAGTACTTAAAATGAATAAGCTAAAAATATTTCAGGTTAATATCTAGTATTAAATTTTTGCCGTTATAATGGAATTGTGCGTCTTTGAATTTGGGCGGACCAAAGAGTAGTTTGGGATTATTTGAATTGCCTATAGCTTCGGTCGGAATTCCTAATGCATTGGTATTACAGATCATGTCGCCATTCTCGTCATGGAGTATTGAAATGGCATAAGTTCCCGGTTTTAATCCCTCAATTTTATGGGAAATTTTCGAACTATTCAGGCTTTCGATTTTATATTTATATATAGCTTTTTTCTCATCTCCGGGGTATCCTTCCGGCGAATTAAAAACGCTGATAAGAAGGTTTCCTTTATAAGTTTTAATTGGCGAAATATTTACTTGCAGAGTATTTTGCGCACTGCTTGTAAATGCAAAAAGGAGCATAGAAAGGAGGAGTATATTTTTCATATTTCAAAGTAAATAAAAAGTGGCATATCGAAACATGAAATAACAGAAAAATAAAAAGACCTCCCGAGGGAGGTCTTGCACAAATAAAAGGAAACAAACACTAATAAATTATATTTACATGTCCTGTCAAATTATATATTTTACCAGAACCGGCGGTATAGACTAATTTATAGGAATAGGTATCCTGCTTCAATATATTACCTGCGGTATTTGTACAATTCCACGATAATCTATCATTTTGCCAACCTTTAACATGGCCTACTTTTTCGCCCCATCTGTCGAAAATTAGAAGTTCGGCCGTTTTAATATTCGTACCATAAATTACAAAACTATCATTGATTCCGTCATTATTTGCAGTAGCCGTATTTGGGATATAAATCAAATGGTCGCCCACTATGCGCACCCGATCGGATGCGGTATCGGCACAACCAAATTCATTTTGCACCACCAATATAACATCATAAAAGCCTGCACTATCGGGTACATAAAGGTGTCCCGGATGATGCTCCGTTGAAGTATTTCCATCCCCAAAACTCCAGTTGCTTGTGGTATATCCATCGCTTAAGTTAGTAAACTGGAAGAATGGACTGGCAAAATCTTCTTTAGTAGGATTGCTTTCGAAGTCGGCGATGGGACTTGGAAAAGCATCTACAGCTCCAAATACGGTAGCCGTATCTTTACATCCTTTATCGCTTGTTACCACCAGGGTGATATCGTGCAAGCCTGTAGGGAAAGTATAAACCGGATTTATATCGCTGCTAAATCCGGGGCCTAAATCCCAGTCGTAATAATCCAAAACCCCTCCGGCCACGAAAGACGTATTGGTAATCTGGGTAGTATGAGGTCCGCAACCTTCTTTATCCACTACGAAAAACGAAGCTATAGGTTTAGGATGTACCGTTACACTATGCATAATACTATCCTCACAATTTTGATCTGAAACGGCGATCAATTGTACATTATAAGTACCGGCTCCCGGCATAAGTATATTTGGATTCACCGCATTGCTTTGGAGTCCGCCTTGTCCCACTACATTCCACGTATATCCGGCGATAGTGCCTAAAGCGATATGGGAGGTATTTTGGAAAGGAACGGCATTTTCGTCACAAACGGCACTGGCTATAAAATCGGGTTGTGGCAATGGGAAAATTTGCACCGATTGCGTAAGGGTGTCCTTACATCCGAATGCGGTAGTAACCACCAGAGTTACATCATAAGTGCCGTCTATATTATAAGTATGGGAAGCATTTGTAGTATAATAGTTTGTACCGTCATGCATAGTCCACTCGCTGCTTACTATAGGTTCAATTGCCGTAAAGGAAGTATTGGTATAGGGTACGCTCAGATAACGGCATACATCATTAAAAGTAAAAGACGCCACGGGCAATTCGTGCACCACTACGGCCTGCACGATGGTATCTCTACATCCGTCATTATTGGTTACAATAAGCTCCACATTAAAATTACCAGTATTGATATAGGAATGCTGTGGATTTTGAACCGGAGCCGTATTTCCATCTCCGAAATTCCAATTCCATCCGACCAATGCCGCACCTCCGTTTGTTAAGGATGCATCTTGATAATCCACCTGTATACCACAGGCATTAGGTATAGGAAAATCGGCAATGGGATTAATAAAGGTAGGAATGCTGTGCGAAACCGTATCGGCACAACCATTTATATCCGTTACAATCAATTCTATGTTATAATTCCCTGAGGCGCTATAAAAATGAGTTGGATTTTGAAGAGCAGAAGTGGCTCCATCGCCAAAGCTCCATGCCCATGTATCCAAAGTTGTATTTTGGACCGTACTAATATCTGTGAAAGATAGCTCTTCATTTACGCAGGATTGTACAGGCAATTGGAAATCGGCTTGTGGGATATCCCAAAGGGTAATATTCTGCGTAGTTGTGTCGAAGCAATTATCCTGATTTTCGACTATCAGTGTCACCGTATAATCGAAACCAAGTCCGCTCGTTGCCGGATTTTGATATGTATATACCGGATCTGAAATGTTGTCAGCGGCGCCGTTTCCAAAATCCCAACTATAGGAATTAAATGTATTATTCGCAGTAGACGTATTTGTGAATTGGCGCTCGAAGCCGCATACAGAAGGCGCTGTAAATGAAGCGATGGGACTTTGGCGCACATATACCTGATATTGAACGGTGTCGGCACATCCAAAAGCCGTACTTGCAATCAACTCCACCTGATAATTACCACCCGCTGCATAAGTCGGGCTTGGGTCTGAAGAAACAGAGCTGTTTCCGTCTCCAAAATCCCAATTATACTGTAGAGCTGTTCCATCTTCAATAGTAGTATTATTAGTAAAAATCACCGACTGATCACATTCGGCCACAAAGCTATAATCGGCCACCGGTATATCGAGCAATGTAATCGTTTGCGTGGTTGAATCAAAACAATTATCCTGATTCTCTACCGTAAGTTGCACTGTATAACTATAGCCCAATCCGCTTAATTCCGGATCTGCATAAATATGATTAGCGGTTTGAGTAGTAGCATTATTTCCGTCTCCAAAATCCCAATCAAAGCTCAAAAAAGAAGTATTGGCCACCGAATTATTTACAAAACCAATATCAAATCCGCACACTGCCGGTGCGCTAAAATCTGCGATGGGACTTTGACGTACATGAACGAGTTGACTCAAAGTATCGGCACAACCAAAATTCGTGCTTACAATCAATTCGACCTGATAATCGCCACCTGCAGCATAAGTCGGGTTTGGTTGGTGGGCAGAGGAACTGTTTCCATCTCCGAAATCCCAGCTATGATTCAATGCATTTCCGTCATGAATAATAGAATTATTCGTAAACTGAACAGACTGATCACAATCGGCAACAAAAGTAAAATCAGCTTCAGGAATATCTTGTAATGTAATAGTCTGACTAATTGAATCGGCACAAAAATCCTGATTTTGCACCCATAATTCCACCGTATAGGTATAACCCAATCCGGATATTTCGGGATCGGTATAACTATGCGTTGGGGAAGAGGTATTGGAACTATTTCCATTTCCAAAATCCCAATGAATATCGTTTAGTGTAGTATTGGGCGTACTCGTATTCGTGAAAGCTATATCGAAACCACAAACGGCAGGTGCGTTAAAGGCGGCGATGGGACTTTGGCGAACGTGAACCGTTTTGCTGATGGTATCCATACAACCCTGGTTCGATTCCACAATAAGCGTAACATTATAATCGCCTCCTGTGGCATAGGTATGAATGGGACTTTGAGCAGCAGAATTATTTCCATCACCAAAATTCCAGTACCATGCAACGGCATTTCCGTTTGTTACGGTAGACAAATCCGTAAAAGTAACCGTACTAAAACAGTCGCTTGAATCAGCAAAATCGGGAGTAACCACAGTTTGGTTAATCACTGCATTCAAATAAGCAGCACATCCTGATGCAGAAGTGAGCGTACAAATAACGGTTTGATTAGGCGTTGGATTATTTATCACTAATGTTTGACCAACATCACCGGTACTCCATGTATAATTGGTAAAACCACTTGGCGCGGTAACCGAAGCAGAATAATCATTTTCGCAATAAGACACATTCAATTTCATGGGTCTACATTCTGCTGCCACGTAGGCATATCCAAAGTGACCACTAAGCGAACAATCGCCTGTACGTATTTCAATCGTTACGGTTTGTCCTACCATGGTCGATAAATCTACCCCAACCTGTTCCCAAGGTTTCCAACGAATAGAACCAAAATCCTGAAAACCCGGAATTCCTGCACCGGCAGTTACCACATATTCCGTACATGGAATAATGCTCCCAAACTGATCGCGCACAGCCAATTCGAAGCGTGGTTGTTGTGCGGGTGTATGCCCGGGATCTTCCAATACAACCGCATAGCTATATAAAAACAATGCATTGCTGGAATCCGGAGCTACCGTAAAGGTATATTGAATTCCATCTCCCTGTGCTCCTGTACCCGGGTTTCCAATACGTGCCGATGCGGTATAACCCGGCGGAACAACCGGTAATCCTCCCCCCGTATTCGGGTCTGTTCCGGCTCCGGTCATAATCGTATGTCGACCCGCTACGATCCCTACGTTAGGTAAGTTAAGCGGACAACAGGTTCCGGTTCGACCTTGCCAGTTTGTGAAATTACCCATCGAAAAATCTGAATTCGGACAGGTGCTCTGTGCCGACAGGAAAGTCGGCAAACTAAAAAATACGGCTATCGCCAGTAAATAAAAATATTGACTTCTCATAATCCCCCCATTTATGTCTATCAATATATACGAACTATGTGAAAAAAAGTTAACCCATACTCGTTAATAATTTCTAAAACACTAACAATCAATGAGATTAATTTCATTAAATTTTCAATATTCATAATTAGCTTTCCGAACAAACCGGTATAATAATATGCGGCTTAAAAAAATAAAGGTAGAGTAATAGCTTTTTAAACTATCATCTACCTTTAGATAAAGATTAGGTAATAAATACCCTATAAATAAGATTTAGCGAATCACATTAATATGACCTAATTTATCGAATACTTTTCCGCTTTTAGTTGAATAAATTAATTTATAGGAATAGGTATCTTGTTTCAACAAATTACCATTGGTTCCCAATCCATTCCAAACCAATTTGTCGAGTTGCCATCCTTTTACGTGGGCTACTTTTTCGCCCCAACGGCTAAATACCAATAATTCGGCTTCTACGATATTGGTTCCGTAAATGGTAAATATTTCGTTGATATTATCCTCATTCATGGTGATTGTATTCGGCAAATAAATCACATGGTCATCGTAAACATACACTCTTCCCGAGGTCGTATCTACACAACCATATTCATTTGTCACCAACAATCCCACATCATAATGCCCCACATAATCGTTCGGGTAAATATGGAAGGGGTTATTTTCATAAGACATGGTACCATCTCCAAATTGCCATACGCTGTTTGAATAGCCTGTGGATTCATTTAAAAACTGGAATGATGGTTCGATAACTGAATTCGATTTCGGATTAGAGCTTAGCATAGCAACCGGATCCGGATATACTTCTATGGCATCTATTTGGGTAATAGAATCTTTACATCCAAAATTAGATGTCACCAATAAAGAAATCGTGTATAAACCTGTTCCGTATGTAAAACTGGTATGCAGATCATTGCTGCTTCCCATTTCCAAATCCCAATAATTATCTACAATTTGTCCTTCCGGAATCGTAGATGTATTTGTAAACTGCGAGGTAAGGGGCGAACAACCATTTACCGGAGCAATGGTAAAGCTTGCCTCAGGATTTGCATAAACACGAATCGTTTTGGTAATACTATCTATACAGCCATAATTAGACACTGTAGTAAGCGTCACAGGAAACTGACCCCAATTCGGGAAAGTGACATTGGGTGCAGGACTGTTTGAGACACCAAGTCCGGCCTGACTCATATCATAGCTATAGGAGTTAATACTACCTGTATCGATCGTACTTAAATTCTGAAAAGAAGATATAAATCCATGACAAACCGGATCTAATGCAAAATCAGAATTAGGGAATTCGTATACATATATATTCTTGGTAATGGTATCTCTACATCCAAAAGCAGTACCCACTGAAAGGGTAACAGGAATATAGCCTGCCGTATCATATATATATGATGTGTTTTGCGTGTTTACGGTAACGCCTGGTGCCAGTGTCCATTCCCAATCAGAAATAACATCATAGATGGCGCTACTTTGGTCAAACATATCAATTTCCTGGAAAGGACAAGCCGAGTCGAAGCTAAAATCCGCAACCGGTTTATCGTATGCTGTAACTACCTTAGAAACCGTATCGGCACAGCTACTGGAGTTGGTCACTATAAGTTCGACCGTATACTGCCCGTTTGCAGGGAAAAGGTGACTTGGATGTTGATCGGTAGAGGTGCTTCCATCTCCAAAATCCCAATGCCAATCTGTAATAGGTTGACCATAATCCTCGGAGCTGTCGGCATATTGAATCAATACACCACAAGCATCAGGTAATGGAAAATCGGCTAAAGGTACTTTACCCACATCTATGGTATAACTGATGGTATCTTTACAACCATTATCAGAAGTTACTATTAATTCTACCGGATATAATCCGTTTGTTGTATAAATATGTGCAGGATCTTCTTGGGTAGAGTTGTTTCCATCTCCAAAATCCCATTCCCAGGAAGCTAAATTCTCATTTCCTACAAAACTAGAATCTGTAAATGAAGCCAGGGAACCTTCACAAATTATGGCTGTATAGTTATAGTCTGCTTTAGGTATATCGTGCAGTACTATAGGCACAGTCATCGAATCGGAGCAATTGTTTTCATTGGTCACCAACAATTCCACATCATAAGTCCACACCCCACTGATATTGGGATCCGGGTATGTATAATTTCCATTGAAAGTAGTATCTGTCGTATTATCTCCAAAACGCCATTCTACAGAAATAATAGAATCATTACCAATACTTGTATTAATAAAATCCCATTCATTTCCACACACCTGAGGTGCAGTAAAAGAAGCCGTAGGCACATCTATCACTTCAATAGTTTTCATGATGGAGTCTTTACAACCATTATCGGAAGTTACTACCAATTCAACATCATAAAATCCGCCTGTTGCATATACATGGGTTGGGAACTGACCCGTACCTGTATTTCCATCTCCAAAATCCCAATCCCACTGATCGTTTATACCAAATATTACGGTACTTGAATCCATGAAACTGGCATTATGACAAACCACTGTATCTGCGAAATCGGGTGTTATAACAGTTTGATTCAATTCGGCTACCAACTGTGCATTACAGCCGGATACTGAAATAAGCGTACATGTAAGCATTTGACCCGGAGTTGGGTTCAATACCGAGGTTGTAGGTCCAACTGTACCATCCGACCAAATATAGCTTGCAAAACCCGGAGGAGCAGTTAGTACAGCCGTATTGCTACCAAAACAGTAGGACACGGACAATTTCATGGGTCTACATTCTGCCACTACATAAGCATAACCATAGTGTGCACCTAAATCGCAATCCCCAGTACGCAACTCAATGGTAACGTTCTGACCGATAAAGGGCGAAAGGTCTACCCCTACACTTTCCCAGTTTTTATAACGAATGGAACCATTACTCTGGAAGCCGGGAATATTCTGACCTGCCGTAACGATATACTCAGTACAAGGTATAATATTATTATACTGATCTCTTACCTGTAATTCAAAACGAGGTTGATCGGCAGGGGTATGACTCGGATCCTGAAGTACTACCGCATAATTGTAAAAAAACAATGCATTACTGCTATCCGGTTGCACAAATATCTGATAAGATAATGACTCGGCTTGTCTGCTTGTACTCGAGTTCCCCAAACGCGCAGAAAAAGTATAGCCCGGACAAACTACAGGCACCTGATTGGCCGTATTTGGATCCATTCCCGCCCCCGTCATTATAGTATGCCGGCCGTTTACTATACCTGTCGTAGGCAACGAAATCGGACAACAAGTACCCGTTTTCCCTACCCAGTTTGTAAAATTATTCATGGTAAAGTCGGAGTTCGGACAGGTACTCTGACCATAGCTCAACCCGCTCCATGACATAATAAAACCTGCAATAAGTAAAAATTTCTTCATCTGTATTCACATATTTCGAATAAACAAATATACCTTTGCAAAATCAAAATTCCAAAAAAAAGTTAAAATGTTTTCATTTTTAAATTTTCATAAGGACCCAAATGATAAAAACAGATATGTGTTTTATTTCAAGGATACCAATACAGCTACGGATTTCAAACAACTTTGCGAAGAATATTCCATCCCATTTAAAAAATTAACAGATCCTCAAAAACCGGATATTTTTTATTTTTCTTTTCACAAATCCGACTTTGAGGATGCCCAACGCCTAAATGCCGATGCCATGGGTAAAAATCCCAAAAGTTTTTTACCCGATAAAACCTTGCGTATTTTCACCTTAAGTATCTTTTTTATAATGCTTGCTTTAGCCATTGTGGGATATTTGGTAAGTAAATTCGGCTAATTTCTGCACAATGCTCTGCTCATAATTTGCATTTTCATTCTCTACTTCTCTCTTCTTTAAATAGTACTTTCATGCTATGAAAGAAAAAATTCATTTTATAGCCATTGGAGGAAGCGCCATGCACAGTTTGGCTTTGGCATTGCATCAGGACGGATATCGCATTAGCGGAAGTGATGACGAAATATTCGATCCGGCAAAAAGCAGACTTTCGGAGGCGGGCATACTCCCTCCCGAAACCGGATGGTTCCCCGAAAAACTGGATGCAAAACCCGACCTGGTTATCCTGGGTATGCATGCCAAAAAAGATAATCCCGAATTATTGCGCGCCCAAGAATTGCATATTCCTATATATAGTTATCCCGAATTTCTGCACAGAGCTTTTTCGGAAAAAAACCGAATTGTCATCGGAGGCAGTCATGGAAAAACCACCATCACATCCATGATTATGCATATCATGCACTTTTTCGGAAAGGAAATGGACTTTATGGTAGGTGCTCAATTAAAAGGTATTGAAAATCCCGTCAAAATAAGCTCGGCCCCTATTGCCATTATTGAAGGCGATGAATACCTCACCTCTCCGATTGATCCCCGTCCCAAATTTCACCTCTACAAACCCCATATTGCTCTTATAAGCGGAATAGCCTGGGACCATATCAATGTCTTCCCAAGTTTCGAAAATTATGTAGAACAATTTGCCATTTTTATTCAAAGTATTGAAAAAGACGGAGTTTTATTTTACAACGCCGAAGATCCGCATGTGCTCGATCTGATTTCGAAAAATTCCCGAACAGATATTTCCTGCATTCCTTATAGTACGCCTTCTTATATTCAAAAGGAAAAGGATGCCGAATTGCAGTTGGGTGAAAAATCCATACGCATGCATATTTTCGGCCGGCATAATTTCCTGAATGCCGCAGGTGCAGTTGCCATTTGCAGTCTGCTCGGTATCCCGGAAGCCGATTGTTGGGAAGCTTTATCTTCCTTTGAAGGCGCCGCAAAAAGGCTGGAATTATTATATGAAAAAAACGGACGATCTGTGTATAAAGACTTCGCCCATGCTCCATCCAAATTGCAATCGACCCTTAAAGCTTTTCTGGAAAAAACAGGAAAAGCACTCCCTTGTTTCGAATTGCATACCTATAGCAGTTTGAATAAAGATTTTTTGCCACAGTACAAACATAGCATGAACGACGCCGAAGAGGCCGTTGTCTTTTTCAGTCCCCACGCCCTATCCCTAAAACGTCTCGATAGTCTTAGTCCCACCGAAGTTGCTCAAGCTTTTGCACATCCCAGGCTGCATATTTTCACACAGGCCGAGGATTTAAAAAACTTCATTTTATCGCGTCGATCTGATTATGCACATGTATTAATGATGAGTTCGGGCAATTGGGACGGATTAAATCTGGAGGAATTGGCTCAGGATTTCGTAGAAATGACATAAAAAAAGCCGGAATAAATCCGGCTAAATCTATTATGGGAAAAGAGGATATTTCCCGAAATCGGGATCTCTTTTTTCGAGAAAGGCTTTTTTTCCTTCTTGTGCTTCTTCCATTAAATAATACATCAATGTGGCATCACCGGCAAATTCCATTATTCCGGTTTGTCCGTCCAATTCGGCGTTGAGTCCCCTCTTTATCATACGTAGAGCCAAAGGCGATCTTTTCATAATGGTTTTACACCATTCTACGGTTGTATTTTCCAGTTCTTCCAAAGAAACTACTTTATTCACCATTCCCATTTCTTCTGCTTCTTTAGCTGTATACTGATTGCATAAAAACCAAATTTCCCTTGCTTTTTTCTGACCTACATGGCGGGCCAAATAAGAAGATCCAAATCCGGCATCAAAACTGCCAACCTTAGGTCCGGTTTGCCCGAAGCGCGCATTCTCGGAAGCTATGGTCAAATCGCAAACGACGTGAAGTACATGTCCTCCACCTATGGCATATCCATTCACCATGGCTATAACCGGCTTGGGAAGTGAGCGTATTTTCTTGTGTAAATCCAATACATTCAAACGAGGCACACCATCTTCTCCTACATATCCGCCCACGCCTTTCACGTTTTGATCTCCACCGCTGCAGAATGCTTTATCGCCGGCACCGGTAAGCACCACCACACGAATATCCTGTCTTTCGCGGCAAATATCAAATGCTTCCAACATCTGAATATTTGTCTCGGGTCTAAAGGCATTATATACCTGAGGACGGTTTATGGTAACTTTTGCTATTCCTTCAAAAAATTCGAATCGTATATCGCTATACTCTTTAATTGTTTGCCAATTTCTCATTTTATTTTTTGTGTATTAATTCTATCCATTGTTTATATGCCAAACCATTATTTTCGGCATCGGTAAATATTTCGAGAATGGAGGCCGCTTTGTTATTCCAAAAATCGGATAAACGGGCTGTGAGTTCTTCTCCGTTTCGGGCACAAAAATAATCCATTTTACTTCGAATTGCAACGGCCTCGGTATGTGTATAACAAGGCGTTTCGAAATGAGGCATCCATTCTTTTTTTTTGTTTGGCCCTTCAATCAGCCGAAAAATTCCGCCCCCATTATTATTGAATACAACCACTTTGAAACCGGGTTTTACATACCCATTCCAAAAAGCATTTACATCGTAATGAAAAGCCAAATCACCGCATACATACAATACCTGATCTTCTGTAGCTTGCGAAAATCCAACGGCCGTACTTCCCGATCCGTCAATGCCGCTCACTCCCCTGTTCACCCATATTTGGCAATCGTGAGGAATAAAAGATTCGAGAAATTGCACATAACGAATGGCCATACTATTGGCTACATGCACCTGCATTTTGCGGGGAACACTTCTCAATAATTTGGCATAGGCCCAAACATCCGAAAAAGGAAGTGTGGGTATTTCCCGATCGAATCTATGTTGCAAGGCTTGACCAAGCTCCTGCCAACGCAGTTGAAAATCGGATTCTTCGGGCACTAAATTTTCCAGAAGTCTGTGCACAAAGTCTATATCCGCCTCGCAATATACTCCCTTAAACTTGCCGTAGGTATTTATCTCACGCCCCTGTATATCGACGTGGTAATGTGCTATATCCTTAGATTTTTGTATGGTATTTTTCCATATTTTAGACACTATACCCTTTCCAAAACTAAATAGGATATCGGGAATATATCTAGAATCGCCGTCGGCATGACGCACATATTCATTCAAATTGCGCAGACTGTTTTCTTTGGGCAAATTGGAAATAGCTTCGCCTACTACAACAAGTTGCGGATAGGCCTTGCAGGCAGATATTATGGCTTCCCACCTTTCATCCTCCTTGGTTTGTCCGACCAGCAGCATTATCCGCTTCCCTTTCAAATCGGGCAATGGACGCATTTCGCCCTTGGTCTTTTCGGGAAAAGTAAAAGTAGAAAGAATATGGGGATTAAGTTCGTCGAGTGCGTAAAGAGGTTCGTCGAACTGAAAATTGACATGAACGGGACCAAAAGGGAGTTTCGTTAAGGCCGTTTTAATTTCCGATAAGGCATGTATCACTTCCTTTTCATTGGCAAAATCGGCATTCAGGTTTACGCTGTGTCGAATATAATTTTTATATACCTCGTGTTGATTGATGGCTTGTCCATCTTGGTGGCCGATTTTATAGGCAGGCCTATCGGCTGTGAGAGCCAGCAAAGGCACATCAGAATAAAAAGCTTCTGCCAGTGCTGGGGCATAATTGAGTACGGCCGAACCACTGGTACAAATCATAGCCACCGCTTCTCCTGAAGCCAAAGACAAACCCAGGGCAAAAAATGCGGCACTGCGTTCGTCTATAATTTGATAACATTCCATACCGGGATGCTCTGTAAACGCAATAGTCAGAGGCGCACAGCGACTACCGGGAGAGAGTACGATTTTACGTACTCCTGCCTGAAACAAATATGCCGCTATTTCACGTATACCTTTTTTCATTTAGTACAAAAATGCCGATAATATTTTGCATTTATTCTCTGTCTCCACCCATTCTTTATTGGGGTCACTTCCTTGGGTAATTCCGGCTCCGGCGAAATACAAAATCCCATTATCATAAATTCGCGCCGTTCTTAATTGAACAAAAGTTTGCAAATTCTGTCCCTCGCCTATGCCCAAGAAACCGGCATACATTTCCCGTTTAAAGCTTTCCTTTTCCTCAATAAACTGCAAGGATATTTCTTTTGGCAATCCGCCTACAGCCGGCGTAGGATGCAATTCTGCTGCCAATTTCTCTATAGAAAGTTCCTCCGGTAAATCGGCATAAAAAACTGTTTTCAAATGTTGAATACTTTGTAAATTCAAGCTCACCGGTCCTTCTGCACGTATATTTGATAATCCGAAATTTTTCCAAACCTCATTTATATAAGTGCTGACTAAGGCCTGCTCATCCAATTCCTTTGCACCCCATTCTTGCTCACTTTCATTCATTTTACGGGTACCGGCAAGAGACATAGACTCTATTCTATTCCCATTTTTTTGCAAGAACAATTCGGGTGTTGCCGTAATCCAGCATCCGGTACGTGCACTATAATACATGCAAATAAAAGAATTCGGATAGGCTTCTGCCAAACGACAAAAAACCTGATTCCAATTCAGATTCTGTTTATATACTTCGAACAAAGTACGCGCTGCCACAACCTTCCGAAAGCCTTGCAATGCAATCTGATTTCGAGCTTCCTCCACAAAAGAAATAAAGTTCTCTTTTGTTTGACGGGAATCTGTATAATTTCCTAATTTTGAAACAATAGGCCATTCCCCAACTTCCGTAATCCTATATTTTTTTTCTTCCAAAATAGGAAAATATAAAAACTGTGGATCTTTCCAAAAATCGAATGCTTGTGCGGTAAAATACTTAACTGAAGGCATATGAGGGCTTGGCATTCCTAATTCAGCCACATAATAATGCGTATCTCCGGGTAGTTTATACCGGCAAAAAGCACCTTCTTCATTATGGGAATTCCCGTTTTGCATTACTCCACGAAAATAGTAATAAACCGATACATTCCCTATAATTTATCGGTGTATAATTTTTATATATAAATGTAAAAAAAAATGCCTCATTCCATTTCCATCTGCATTATATCGATTTATAAGTCAGACACAAAATGGGAAAACAAATAGGCACAATATGGACTTAATCTTTTTCGTTTGCAGGGAGAATTGTACCTTTCGCTTATGAAAAACCTGTTTATTTCCATCCTATTCTTTGCTCTTTCGCATGGCCTGCAGGCACAGGCGGACACCCTCTTTTTCAGTTTCGCCTATGGTTCGGCCGAACTGCCTGAAGCTTTGAGAAAGACGGATTGGTCTCCATATTACAATTGCCATATCCATGCCTACAGCAGTGGTCCGGGAAGCGAGCCTTTTAATCGCCAATTGAGCAAACAAAGAGCTGATAAAACAGGCGCCTGGCTGGGCAGGCAGTATCCGAATATGCGCTTACAGATTCAGTATTTCGGCGATGCCCATAATCCCGACGATGCAGACAATGCCGCACATAGAGGGGTGAAAATTATAGCTTATAGAAAAAAGGAAGAAAAAGTAAATATTCCGATTCCGAAGGAAGAAAAAGTAAGCAATCCAAAGGAAGAGAAAAGTATAGAAATAAAAGTATATGATATAATAAGCAGAGCGCTTATTTCGAATTATAGTCGGGTTAAAGAAAACAATGGGCTGCGCATCGGAGCCGAGGGTTATAAAGACAGTCTGGTCAGCATTCCTGAATCGGGCAAACTCGATGTATACCTTACTCCACAAAACGTACAAAAGATTGTGCGCATGGAAAATCTCTTATTTTATCCCAATTCGGCCGAATTATTACCGGAAAGTAAAAGAGCTTTAGATCAATATTTAAGGGAGTTGGATACAGATTCCGAATTATGTTTCGAGATACATGGGCATGTCAATGCGCCCTATCAAATGCCTGTACAAAAAACGCCGGCTCAATTGCATAAATTGTCGAAAGACAGGGCATTTACCGTATTTAATCAAATGCTAAAGAGCGGATTTCGCAAAGATAAAATGAAATTTGCCGGATACAGTAATACGCGCATGATACATCCTTATGCAAGGACGGAAGCCGAAATGCGTTTAAATCGTAGGGTAGAAATAATCGTAAATGATTGCAAAAAATAAATCAAAACAAACCGTTTAATTCGGCCTGAATACGTTCTACTATCTTTCCTAGATCTTCGGGATTGCTGGCAAAAGCATTATCATCAACATCGATAATCAGGAGTTTACCTTCGGTATAGGTCGAAATCCAGGATTCATATCTTTCATTCAATCGTTTCAAATAATCGAGGCGTATATTATTTTCATAATCGCGGCCACGGGATTGGATATTGCGCACCAGGGTGGGCACAGAAGCACGCAGATAAATAAGTAAATCCGGTGGAGCGATAAATTGGCTGATCAGGTGAAACATATCGAGATAGTTATTAAAATCTCGCGTACTCAGCAGACCCATTCCATTTAGGTTGGGAGCAAAAATCTGAGCGTCTTCATAAATAGTACGATCCTGAATTACATCCTTTCCGCTTTTCCTAAAATCAACAATTTGATTAAAACGATTTTTCAAAAAGAAAATTTGCAGGTTAAAACTCCAGCGTTGCATATCTTCATAAAAATCGTTGAGATAGGGATTATCGTCTACATCTTCGTAATGCGCTTCCCAATTAAACTGTTTAGCCAAAAGGCCAGTCAGTGTTGTTTTTCCCGATCCGATATTTCCTGCTACTGCGATATGCATAATATGAAAGTTTATATAAGGTGAACGAAGATAATTAATTTTCTATGGAATACACAGCCACTTTTTCATTCGCTAAAATGACGAGGCGGTTTCGGTTAACATCGAATGCATCGATTTCATCAAAAGGCAATAATAAAGCCTGCTCTGTAAAAGACAGTAAATCAAATGCGTGCAAAAAATTCTGCTTCAGCCAATAGATTGTATTTCCATATACTGTAAAACGATTTTCAATATCGAGGGGTATGGATTTGATAAAAGCCCCGTAGATGTCGAACAGATAAATTTTCTTATCCGATCCGAGTAGAAAAAGTCGATTATCCTTTTCCAACATTTGTTTCATTTCCAGATTACTGTCGATAAAAGTATTCAGATTCTGCATTTTCTGCTTTTCCATAAAATTTACCGAATAGCGGGTCAAGCTGAAATCATCGCGGCTATATACCCAAACTCCCCCATCATAGGCGCTGCATAGGGCGGTAATTTGATTGTATTCGGATGCCACAAAATCAATGGGATCTTTCAATACATTAAGAGTATTATCGAGAAAAATCAGCTTATTAAAGTCGGCATAAAAAACCGGGATACGCAATGGATTAGAGAAATCAACCGAGTGAATTTGCCCGTAATTCATTTCGGAATATCGGGTTGCCAGGGTATCCTTATTATTGTATTTTTTAATTTCGAAATCAGAAATACTATAAATATTCATCAGATGATCTGCGGCTACCAGTCGCACATCTTTTCCGGGAAAGCTGTATAAAAACCGAAGTTGATTTTGTGCATTAAGCTGCAAAAAAGAGAAGAAAGTAAGACCCCAAAGCAACAAAAACCTGCACATCAGCTAGACCAAATTTAAAATTTCATCCACATATTTACGGTCATTACTAAGGCGGGGCACTTTATGCTGCCCTCCCAGTTTACCTTTAGAGGCGAGCCATTTATGGAAAGTTCCTGTTTTTAATGATCTAACAATGGGGAATCGCAGGGTAAGATTTCCAACTCTTTTGGCATCATAGTCCGAATTCAATTCCTTGAGTGTAGAATCTAAAACAGTTGCAAAAAGCTGTAAGTCAACAGGTTCATTTTCGAATTCAATGAGCCATTCATGCGCTCCTGTTCCCGACTCCGACATAAATACAGGAGCTGCGGTATAATCGACAATAGTAGCACCGCTTGCGCGACAAGCTTCATAAATAGCCTTCTCGCTATTTTCAATCATCAGTTCCTCACCAAATGCATTGATAAAATGCTTGGTTCTTCCGGTTATTTCTATTCGGAACGGATATAAAGAGGTGAATTTCACTGTATCACCGATCATATAGCGCCAGAGGCCGGAATTGGTCGAAATCAACATGGCATAATTAACGCCGGGTTTCACATCGAAAAGAGATATAGCGGCAGAAGGATTATCGAGTTGATCCATGGGAATAAACTCGTAAAAAATACCGTAATTCAACATGAGCAACATATCGCTGCGACCAAACTCATCCTGTATGGCAAAAAATCCTTCCGAGGCATTATAGGTTTCCAAATAAAAGAAATCATCGCGGGGAATAAGTTCGCGAAATTGCGCTTTATAAGGATCAAACTTCACGGCACCATGGGCAAACAATTCCAAATTGGGCCATATATCTAAAATAGAATCTGCTTTTTTGTATTCAATCAGCCTTTTCATCAATACCAACATCCAGGATGGAACGCCGGATATATTGGTAACATTAACTTCACTAAGTGCTTCCACCATTTTATCGAGCTTCACATTCCAATCGTCCATCAAGGCTATACTGCGTTTGGGCGTTCTATAATAATCGGCGATCGGAGATAAATTACTCAGCAAAACTGCCGACAAATCGCCCACTTTCGAATAGGCATTGAGGTGATGCACACTTTTACTTCCACCGAGAATCATACTTTTACCGGTAAACAGTTTGGTTTGAGGCCGCTGCTGCGCATAAATGGCGAGCACGTCTTTTCCGGCTTTAAAATGATTGTCTTGCATTGCTTGCTTACTCACAGGAATAAGCTTACTTCTGTCTTCGGCCGAACCACTGGTTTTAGCAAACCACTTCACCTCTCCCGGCCATAAAATATTCGATTTACCCAAAATCATTTGCTCAATATATCCTTTGAGCGAATCGTAATTTTGTATGGGTACATAACGGCGAAATTGCTCGTAGCTGCGAATTGAGGAAAAGCCGTATTCTCTTCCAAAACGAGTGAACACCCCGGAGGCTATAAGCTCCCGGAAAACTCTATCCTGCATATTTTCCGGCTCTTTGTAATGGGCCTGAATAGCAGGAATACAGGTTTTTAAATATTGTTTAATTATGGAATTCAACATACCTATTGTGGAGCAAGGTACAATATTTTTTTTTTCAAAAAAAGGCATCCATAATCGGATGCCTTTTTTAATTATTTTTTATATAAATCTTATTGAATAACCATATTATAAGGCATTCTGGCTTGTACGCCTTTTGTTTGCTCCAGACTTCTAAAGCCTTCAAGTATATAATATCCTTCACCCAAATTTTTACGCATAACAGATTCTACTGTTTCCGATTTTCCTTCGTTCAGAAGAGATTGCCAAAAGTCTTTTTTCTCCGGAAAAGTAAGTATTCCATAATCACTTAATCCGACTTTTGAAGCAGCAAAAGCAATGGCATCTTCCATAGATCCGATTTCATCTACGAGTTTCAATTCTTTCGCATCTCTACCGGCCCATACTCTACCCTGCGCTATACTGTCTACCTCGGCTATAGTCATACCGCGACCATCGGCTACACGCTTCAAAAACAATTGATAAATATCATTTACACTGCGGTTTAAATAATTCTTTTCGGCATCTTCCATACCGCGGGCAAAAGAAAAGAAATCGCTGTAATTATTGGTTTTCACCGTATCGGTTGTAATACCCAGTTTGCCGTTTAAAAACTGTTCGGCATTATAAAGCATTCCAAATACTCCGATAGAACCCGTAAGCGTTTGTGCATCTGCAAAAATACGATCTGCTCCACAAGCGATATAATATCCTCCCGAAGCGGCATAATTTCCCATGGAAACAATTACCGGTTTTTTCGCTTTGGTCAACTCTACCTCTCTCCACAATATCTCGGATGCCAAGGCACTTCCACCGGGCGAATTCACGCGCAATACAACCGCTTTCACCGTCTCATCTTCACGCGCCTTTTTCAATTCTCTACCCAAATTCTGATCGCTGATGGTCTGCTCGTCACCCGGACCATAAACAATCTCGCCCTCGGCAAAAACAACGGCAATATGATCTTTTTTGCGGGCGGAAACCAGCTCATGTTTGTACAAATCATAATATTCGCCCGGACTCACCAAACGCAATTTATCTTCGCTGCTGAATCCCGATTCTTTTTTAATCAGATCTATAAACTGATCACGATACATCAAACTATCGGCCATGCCCAGAGATACAGCCTGCATGGTATTGTATACTTCCAGATTATCGGCCATGCGATTCAAATCGGCGATCTCAATCCCACGAGAATCACTCCAATCGGCCAACATCTCATCCCAAATGGTTTGTAAAAACATAAAGGTCTGTGCCCGATTTTCCGGACTCATTTTCTCGACCAAAAAAGGTTCTACGGCACTTTTGAACTTATTGCCTTCAGGTCGAAATACCTCCGCTTCTACACCCAATTTATCAAGCAAACCTTTAAAGGAAACAAAGGTCGAACTCAACCCTTTAAACTCTATATCTCCGGCCGGATTCATAAATATTTTATCGCCGGCACTGGCTAAATACAAGCTTTTCTGAGTCAATACATCCGAATAGGTATATACAAATTTTCCGGTCGAACGAAATTCTGCTAAGGCTGCTCTCAATTCCTCCGCTGTTGCCATACCCATGTTTACCGAGGAAATATCCAGGAATATTCCCGATATTTTATCGTTTGTGGAGGCATGCTGAATGCTGCGCACCAGGTCGAATAATCCCGGTTTGGGATGCGTGCTGAACTTGCCGCTGCCTATTGATTCGAAAGGATTCAGCGTCGATTTATCACCTAGATTATAGTTGAGCTTTAGATGCAAAACCGAACTTTCTGTAAGCGTTTTCACATTCGAGGAACTCTCGGCACTGCCTACTATGGCACCAAGAAATATGAAAAAAACAAACATAAAAATTAAACCGGTTAACATAATGCCTATAACCGATCCTAAAGCCGATCCAAAAAAGGATTTCCAAAAATTACTCATAGTATTCTAATTTGCCGTGAATGTATAAAAACAGTCGCAGACAAATATAATATTTCGACAAACGAAATTATTCAAACGATTAAAAAGGCAGATTAACACGATTTACTTAAGCATAGGTGCCCAAACGTTTCATCAATTCCTGACGCGCCAAATAAATACGACTCTTAACCGTGCCTATAGGCAAAGCCAATTCGTCCGAAATTTCTTTGTATTTATAACCGGCATAATACAGCTCGAACGGCTCACGTATTGACGAATCTAAACGCGCTATTTCTTGTTGAATCTCGGAATATTCTAAACCCGAATTCAACTCCTGAACCATGCCCGGAATTATGATATCGGACAAGGATTGCTTTTGCCAACGTTTTGATTTTCGATAATCATTGATGAATACATTGCGCATTATGGTGTATAACCAGGCTTTTAAATTACTATGGGACGCAAAAGAATCCTTATATAATAAAGCCTTTACCATAGTCTCCTGAAATAAATCATCGCCCGCAGCCCTGTTGCCCGTAAGGTTACGTGCAAAACTTCGCAAACTGTCGCTATAGGAAACTAAAATAGCATCGAAACTGTAATCGGATGTATTCATTTGTATTGGTATTTGTTGAACACAAAGATACTTTGTTTAACTTTTTCGATTAAACATTAAACAAGAAATATTATTAAAAAAATAAAATACACTGCCAGTCAGGCTATTACAAAAAAAACAGGATAAAAATGTTTAACAAAAGAACAGGAGCTATTCGAATAGATTAAACAAGAAATGAAGGAGAGGGACTCTTGCTAAGTTTTTTTTAACAGTCGAAATGGGAATATTTGCGAAAATAATTAAGAAATCTGATCGAGGCGCTGAATTAATTCGCTATAACTTTTCAGGTGACTAATATGTTTTGCCAATTGCAAATCCGGATTATGCATGAGGGGGCCGGAGACCCATACTTCTATATTTGAAAATGGGTTTTCCTTAAATCGGTTCAGATATTTTTGCAGCGAAAAGGTAGTAAATCCGGCTGTGAAATAGGTAAACAAATGAGTAGGATTATGGGTTTGCATAAATATTTCCAAATCATTAAAAGGCATAGATTGCCCAAGATAGATAACATGGAATCCTCTTTTAACTATGGCATATTTGGCAAATAATAATCCGATTTCATGCCATTCGTTTTCGGGCAAAAAAAGTATGAATTTCTCCTGATTTATATGCTTGCCACGCGGCAATTTATCAATTTCGACTATGGTTCTTCTTCGGATAAGATTGGCCATAAAATGCTCTTGAGCCACATTCACTTCGCCCAAGGACCAGAGCATTCCAATTTTAGTCAGAAATGGAATAAGTATAAGCAGCATACTTTGTTCGAATCCAATTTTGCGAATGGCATCTTCCATGGTTTGGTCGAATTTATCCTCATCCAAATCGATCATGGCAATCAACAATGCTTCTATATTCCAGCTGTAAAAAAAATCCGGATCATTATTTTCTTCGCCAAGTTTATTAATGGCTTCGGCTATTTCGGAAGAATGCATGGCAGCCACTTTCGAAATCTTATATCCATTCTTTAGTAATAGGGCAATATTCAGGATTTGTTTTAATTGCGCGTCATCGTAGAAGCGTATTTGGGTGGACGTGCGATGCGGCACTATAATGCCATACCTCTGCTCCCATATGCGCAGGGTATGTGCTTTTATTTGTGATAATTTTTCTACTTCTCGTATGGAATAAGACACTTTACAGGCTAGTTTACTATACGAAACAAATATACAAGCAAATTGTTCGCAAAAAAACAAAAAAAGTACGACCTGCTTTTGCAAATCGTACTTAAAATAATCTATTAAAACGGGATTTTACTTCAATCCAAACTGCTTTTTAACAGCTGCTACATAGTCGAGTTTTTCCCAAGTAAACAATTCTACTTTTACTTTCTTTTCTATTTTTTTCAATCCTTCCTGACGTATAAATGTTTTGGTAACCGTCTCGGATTCTTTCCCGAAATGCCCATATGCCGCAGTTTCGCTATACATTGGATTACGCAGTTTCAAACGGGTTTCTATTCCATAAGGTGTCATATCGAAAATCTTTGCAATTTTAGCTGCAATTTCACCATCGCTCAATTTCACTTTCGAAGTTCCTTCTGTATCGATAAAAATATTCATTGGTTCTTTAACCCCAATGGCGTAAGAAACTTGCACCAATACACGATCGCATAAACCGGCGGCTACCAGATTTTTGGCAATATGGCGTGTTGCATATGCGGCCGAACGGTCTACTTTTGAAGGGTCTTTTCCGCTAAAAGCTCCACCCCCATGCGCACCACGTCCACCGTATGTATCAACGATAATCTTACGTCCGGTCAGGCCCGTATCGCCATGCGGTCCACCGATCACAAATTTACCGGTTGGATTTATATGGTATTTGATTTTATCATTGAACAAATGTTTGTACTTGGCATATTTCTTTTTCACACGGGGAATAAGAATTTCGACCATGTCTTTATGAATCTTAGCCAACATTTCTTTTTCAGCTTTCACGATGTCCGCAGCTTTTCCCGATTTGGGGGCAATAAAATCATCGTGTTGGGTGCTGATTACTATGGTATCAATGCGAACAGGTCTGTGCTTATCGTCGTACTCGAGGGTAACCTGCGCTTTTGCATCGGGACGTAAATAACTGATTGATTTCATTTCACGTCGCAATGCTGCAAGTTCCATCAAAATTCTATGCGATAAATCCAATGCCAATGGCATATAATTTTCGGTTTCATTGGTAGCATAACCAAACATCATACCTTGATCGCCGGCACCTTGATCTTCTTTTTTCTTTTTGTCAACACCCCGATTAATATCGGCACTTTGTTCGTGTATAGCCGATAATATACCACAAGAATTGGCCTCGAACATATACTCGCTTTTGGTATATCCGATTTTACGAATAACCGCACGGGTGATTTCCTGTACATCGAGATAAGCAGATGATTTAACCTCCCCGGCTAATACAACCTGACCGGTAGTTACCAAGGTTTCACATGCTACTTTCGACTCAGGATCCCAAGCTAAAAAGTTATCAATTAATGCATCGGATATTTGGTCGGCAACCTTGTCCGGATGCCCCTCTGAAACAGATTCTGACGTAAATAAATATGACATAATTCAATTTTATAGGCAGCAAATATAACAAACTAAATGTGTTCTTTATTTTTCTTATTAAGTTTTATTTCATCACTAACGAAAGGATAACTTTAGTACTTTTGCCATCATGAAAAAAAAGAAGGAAGTAATCTTGCAGCAGGTAAAAATATTGGACCTGGCTGCAGAAGGTAAATCTATAGCCAAGCCGGATGAAAAGGTGATTTTTGTAAAAAATGCCGTTCCCGGGGATGTGGCAGACTTACGTATTACCCGCTCTAAAAGCAGTTTTGCCGAGGCTGAAGCCATTTTTTTTCATGAAAAATCACCTTTGCGAACCGAACCGGCATGTGCCCATTTCGGCATTTGCGGAGGCTGTGCCCGACAAGATTTAGCCTATACATCTCAATTGGAATTTAAACAAAAATGGGTAAAAGATGCTTTCGAAAGAATCGGAAAATTCGAATTTGCTCCCATTAATCCCATTATTGGATGCGAAAATATTTTTCGTTACCGCAATAAAATGGAATATGGGTTTACTGATTTTTCCTGGCTGACTAATGAGGAAATTCAATCCGGACAAAATTTCGAAAGAAGAGGCATAGGCCTGCATATACCCGGAAAATTTGACAAAATCCTTCATATAGACGATTGTCATCTACAGGATGCCTGGGGCGACCGGGTACGCAACTTCGTCAGAAATTATGCAATCGAACAGGATATTTCTTTCTTTAATATTCGTCAACAAACAGGTATGTTACGTACCCTCCTAATTCGCTTGACGGAATATGGAGAAAAAATGGTACTCCTGGCTTTCACTGAAAATAATCAGGAAATTATTCAACCCATGATGGAAGCTATACGCACGGAATTCCCCGAAACAAACGCATTGCTCTATGTCATCAATAACAAGAAAAATGACACCATTTTCGACCTGCCTGTACACACTTTTTATGGCAAGGATTATATATGCGAACAATTGCATCATGCACGCTATAAAATCGGACCTAAATCTTTCTTTCAAACCAATAGCAAACAGGCCGAAACTTTATATGCTATAACGAAAGATTTTGCCGAATTAAGCAATACGGAAAATGTATACGATTTGTATACCGGTACCGGATCTATTGCCTGCTATATTGCCGATAAAGCCAAAAAAGTTGTAGGCGTGGAATATGTACCCGAAGCAGTGGAAGACGCCTTTGTAAATAAGGAATGGAATAAACTGGACAATGTGGATTTTTATGCCGGTGATATGAAAGACGTACTGAACGATGCTTTCGTAGAAAAACACGGCGCACCGGATGTAATTATTACAGACCCGCCCAGAGCAGGTATGCACCCCGATGTGGTTCAAACCATATTGAAACTGAACCCGAAAATAATAGTATATGTCAGCTGCAATGTCGCCACGCAAGCCCGCGATCTGGCTATGTTATGCGAAGCATATGAGGTAAGTAAAGTACAACCGGTAGACATGTTCCCCCATACCCATCACGTAGAAAATGTGGTGCAACTGAAACGCAAATCCTAATTTTGTAATATCCTTTTTTTTGTATCTTTACTGTATGAGCAAAAAAACTTTTTTCAAAATATTCTTCATTTTTCTTTTGGGTAGTACGAGCCTACTTGCTTCATCATGTGGCACTTCCAAAAAATGCGACTGCCCTACTTTTGGAAGAAGATAAGATTTGTCCACCTTTTTTTTCATTTTCTTAAACAAAAGTCGAACTATTTTGTTTCTGTAGGTATAAAACTAAAAATACAGATTCATGTTTCGTATATTCCTTCTTTTGGCTTTGTTCTCAGCTACCCTTTCTCACGCACAAAACGGGTATATAAAAGGACAAATTAAAAATGCGATAACCAATGAGCCCGTACTTTTTGCCAATATAGTGGCCGAAGGTCAATCTAAAGGTAGTACCAGCGATACAGCCGGATTTTTCAGTATAGGTCCCCTCGAGCCGGGCTTTGTTACCCTCGCGATTTCTGCGCTGGGATATGAAACGTTTCGATACAGAGATATACAAGTCACCAATGCGGGTTCTGCCTATGTAGACATCAAGCTTGAACCTGCCAATCAGTCGTTGAGCGAGGTTGTTATCAAAGCCAGTCCCTTCAATCAGACTTATGAAAGTCCCATTTCGAATCGCACCATTGGTCTGGCCGAAATTGAAAGAAATCCGGGCGGAAACAGGGATATAAGTAATGTATTAAAAAGCTTTCCGGGTGTGGCTTCTACGCCGGCTTTTCGGAATGATATCATCATACGCGGCGGTTCTCCTTCCGAAAATCGATTCTACCTGGATGGCGTGGAAGTACCCGTAATAAACCACTTTCAAACCCAGGGTGCATCGGGGGGACCAACAGGTATTATCAATGTAAACCTGATCCGAAATGTAGACTTTTTATCGGGCGCATTTCCTGCCGCCAGAGGAAATGCACTCAGTTCGGTTTTGGAATTTAATCAGGTCGATGGCAATAGAGATAAATGGAAATATAGATTCGCACTGGGAAGCAGTGATGCCGCTTTTAAGGCCGATGGTCCGATTGGAAAAAACAGCAGCTTTATCGGTTCGGCGCGGGTTTCTTATCTGCAATTCTTGTTCAAAGCGCTCAAGCTTCCCTTTTTACCGACCTATTACGACTATCAATTTAAATACAAATGGAATATTAATCCCAAAAATGAAATCAGCATCATTTCACTCGGCGCCATTGACCGCATGAAACTTAATCTCTCGGAAAATGAAACCGAAAAACAACGCTATTTACTCAATACCATTCCGGTTAATAATCAGTGGAATTACACACTGGGATTGGTTTACAAAAGATATGCGAAAAACGGAACTCATAGTTTTGTATTGAGCAGAAATATGTTCGACAACCGGGTTGTAAAATATAAAGACAACGACGAATCCAATCCCGACAACTTGAATACAGATTATCACAGTCAGGAAAGCGAAAATAAATTTCGATACGAATATTTATATAGAAAAGGAAGCTGGAAAATCGTGAGCGGTGCAGGTGTTGAATATTCACGATATTATAATCGTTCCTATATAAAATTTGCCACTCCCGCCGGCCCCGATACGCTTAATGCCATTTCGACCTTACATTTATGGCAAGGCTCTGTATTCACACAGGCGAGTCGCACTTTCTTTAAAGAAAGATGGGTTCTTTCATTGGGATTGCGTTTCGACAACAACAATTTCAATGCGCATATGGCCAATCCTCTCAATCAATTCTCACCCCGCCTATCCAGCTCGGTGCGCATAACGGAATGGATGAGCTTTAATGCACATGTGGGTCGCTATTTCCAAAGACCTTCTTATACCCTTATGGGCTATAGAAATAATCAGGACGAATTGGCAAATAAATCGCTAAAATATATACGTGCCGACCATTTCATTGCCGGATTCGATTTCACTCCAACTTCTACTACCAAAATCACCTTAGAAGGTTTTTATAAAGCCTATGCACAATATCCATTCTCTTTACGAGACAGCATATCGCTGGCCAATCAGGGAGCGGGATTTAGCGTCGTGGGTAATGAGCCCGCCGATAGCAGAGGAAAAGGAAGGGCATATGGATTGGAATTTATGATTCAACAAAAAATATGGAAAGGCTTTTATGGCATTTTATCCTATACCTATGTAGTGAGCGAATTTCAGGATAAAAACAATGCTTTTATTCCGTCCAACTGGGACAACAGACATTTGTTGACCTTGACTTCGGGTTATAAATTTAAACGCAATTGGGAAGTGGGCCTGCGTTGGAGATATGTAGGCGGAGCACCTTTTACGCCTATCGATACCAATTTGTCGCTTCAAACAACCGTTTATGATATTTACCAAAGAGGTATTAGTGATAATGATAAAATCAATGCCGAACGCGGACGCGCTTTCCACCAACTCGACCTACGCGTAGATAAAAGCTGGTTCTTCAAAAAATGGAGTTTGAATATTTACGTGGATGTGCAAAATGTGTATAATTTCAAATACAAAGCACAAGATTATTTGACCATTGAAAGGGATGCAAACGGAGCAGCTGTTAAAGATCCGTCGAATCCTCAAATGTATAAATCAAAATTCATAGAAAACCTTACGGGAACGGTATTGCCTTCT
Source organism: Bacteroidota bacterium (assembly GCA_023432985.1). Lineage (GTDB taxonomy): Bacteria > Bacteroidota > Bacteroidia > CAIKAF01 > CAIKAF01 > JACVCJ01. Next base: position 118,170 of record JAEZEQ010000062.1, read on the forward strand.
ATAGGTGTTATCGTAGATTTCTAAAAGCAGTCACCATAACGGCAGGGCTTGTGTCTCCCCCCCCCCACCCTCACACAACATTCACAAGCCTTTGCCGTTTCTTTTAATCCCGGTATCCGGAAAAAGATAATTCGTATTAAAGCGTAATACTAGTATATTTAGCATGCTGTTGAACTGATATAAAACAAGATAAATACATGCTGATTGGCACTCATTTAAGTATTCCGCAGGTTGAATTGAAATCCGATTTTGTAATCAAATCTTTACAAGAGGAAGATCAGGGAAAAACTCAAGGAGAAGGTCGACCTCACCGACATAATTTTTTCACGGTTATTTGGATCCATAAAGGCTCGGGAACTCATCAAATCGACTTTAAGGATTATCCCATTGAGGATAACAGCATACATTTTGTAAGTCCCCAACAAGTGCATTGGTTCAAAAGTAATCCCGGAATTAATGGATGGCTTTTCTTGTTTAATGAGCGCTTTATAGAATCATACGGCTTAGGTTCCCGTTTCTTGCAGGCACTGGGTTTATTCACCGGATATACTCAACCCGAACCTTTATTTTTGCATCAAAACATGTTCGAAAAACTGGATGCATATTGCCGGGCAGCAAAAAATGAAATTACAGAACTCAAAGAATTCCACCCCGATGCCGCTGCTGCTTATTTGAAACTATTCCTGCTTGAATGCAGTCGAATTAAAGAAAAAAAGCACGTGGAATCGGATTTATATCATTCCGGCAATCGTATATTTCAACAGTTTATGGAGAATCTGGAATTGCATTTTCAAGAAAAACATAAGGTTGCCGACTATGCCGAATTACAACATATTACACCCAATTATCTGAATGAGGTTGTGAAAGAAAGCTCGGGCATCAGTGCCAAGGAACATATACTGAAACGCATTACCTTAGAGGCCATGCGCTTTGCGACACATAGCGACATTAATACCAAAGAAACGGCTTATATACTCGGCTTTGAAGACCCCTCTCATTTTTCGAAATTTTTCAAGAAAAGATGCGGGGTCGATTTCACCGGATTCAGAGAAAGTTTACGCTATAAATAGGCCGATTTTATTTTTTTTCGGAAAAATTCGGCACACGAAAGCCATAGGTTTTCTCAACTTTTTTGGCTGACATTTCTATCACTTTCATATCCATAAATATGGGCGTTTCCGGTCTGTCACCCGGTTGCGTTTTCACTGAAGCAATGGCGTCTATTACTTCCAATCCGCTTATAACTTCGCCAAAAATAGTATATTCATCATCCAACCAGGGCGTACCTCCCAACTCTTTATATATCTTTTTTTCCGCGTCTGTATAATCAAAATTCGGATCTATACTTTTTCTGCGTTGTACCGCCATTTTCAATGCATCATCGTTGAGAATCTGACCTTGTACTATGTAGAATTGCGAACCACTGCTGGCTTTGGTCGGGTTCACATTATCGCCCATACGCGCCGCAGCCACTACACCTTTTTTATGAATCAAACCATCTACAATTTCGGCATCAAGTGTATAACCCGGACCTCCTTGTCCGGCCATATTCCATTTGGACGAATCCTTGCTGTAAGGATCTCCGCCTTGAATCATAAATTTATTAATAACCCTGTGAAAGAAAGTCCCGTTATAAAATTCTTCCTTTACTAATTTCAGAAAATTCGCTTTATGTTTCGGAGTTATATCATAAAGATATAAGACCATATTGCCTTTGGTTGTACTTATTTCGACCAGTTGCACTTTCTTTTTCTTAGCCTCTGCTTGTGTTATACCCATCATAGTCAACACGCATATAGTCAACATTACATTTTTCATAGCAATCTTTTTACGAATGTACATATTTTGACATATATGCGACATTTCATCAATGAATTTGCCTATGCCTAACTGCTGCTGCTTATGATAATCTTTCGGAAGCCTTATTCCGATTCAGCTTAAATTATACCGAAAAAAAAAAATGAAAATGAATTGAGATATTCTATGGTATTTCTTATTAAAATCGTTTAATTCGTATCTGTATTTACCCACAACAGAACATCCAAAATAAAATGTCAGACAAAACGCAACAAGGAAAATTAACCGGAACATTTGGGGTCAGAATGGCCATAATCATCGTTATGAGTTCGATCATTGGTTCGGGTGTTTTCAAAAAAGTTGCTCCTATGTCGGAATTATTGCATATGCCATGGCTGGTAATTTTGGCTTGGGTTCTGGCGGGATTAATCGTTTTGTTCGGCGTTTTTTGTATAGCTGAATTAAGCAGCATGTTTCCCGATTCGGGCGGCCCTTTTATATGGCTCGAAAAAATATACGGCAAACTGGTATCCTTCCTCTATGGCTGGGCCAGTTTCACGGTAATTCAAACCGCTGCCATATCTTCGGTTGCCTTTGTTTTTGCCGGTGCATTAAATACATTTATAGACCTGCCCAGGCTTCCGGAATCTTATGAATCCATGCGCATTTTGGGCATTCCATTTTTGGATAATATAGGAGCGAAATTAATCTCTTGCGCATTAATAGTCGGGCTCACTTTCATCAATATCAAAGACACCAAAAAGGGAGGAAATTTAAGTCTGCTTTTTACCTTACTTATTGTAATCTGTATTTTTGCCGTAATCATAGGCGCCTTCGCCAGTCCCGTCGGTAGCATGGAAACCTTTCATACGGTTTCTTCGGCCTATCCGGAAGAAAAAATAGGCATTTTGGCCTTTATCAGCGCTATGGTTTTAGCTATGCGTGCTGCGTTTTGGGGATATGAAGGATGGATTGCACTGGGTTTTATCGGAGAAGAAATCAAAGATTCGGATAAAAATTTGCCCAAAGCATTGGTTATAGGCATTACTCTCGTGATATTGATTTATCTGCTCATCAATACGGCTTACCTCTACGTAATGCCCATCGATGAAATGATGGCTGCCATAAATCTGGATCAAAATAATATTGCGGCGGTACTTGTAATAGACAAAATTTTGGGAAGCGGCGGTGCCTATGTCATCAGTGGAATGATATTGATTTCTACTTTCGGATGTACGAATGCCACCATTTTATTATCGGCAAGAATTTATTATGCCATGGCTAGAAAAGGCCTTTTTTTCAAAAATGCAGCACTGACACATTCCAAAAACAATACACCCAAAAATGCGCTTATTTATCAAGGTGTTTGGGCCTGTTTATTGGTCTTTTCCGGATCTTTTGATTTGCTGACGGATTTGGTGATTATTGCCGGCTTTACATTTTACGGACTTATTGTATTTGGGGTGATATGGTTGCGTATAAAAATGAAAGATACACCCCGCAAATTCAAAACACCGCTTTATCCCCTTGTTCCTGCAATATTCGTACTCTTCTGTATCATATTGATCCTCGTTTCTTTTATAGAAAATCCAACCAAATCGCTAATAGGAATGGGATTAATATTCTCGGGATTGCCCTTTTATTATTATTGGAATAAAAAGAACCATAGCCAAAAGGTCGAAAAGGTTTAGTCTTCGGCAACCAATTTGTCGACATATTCGCAGCTCATCAAGCGTAGGATTCCCATATAATCCATTTTGAATTCGATCAGGCTTCCTACCTTATATTTTTCATACTCTTCGCCTAAATCAACCACCATCATATCCGAACTGGAACCTACTATTTTTATATGTTCCGAGCTGGGCCTAACATGATTCTCGTCCACATCCAACAGCCCCATGTCAATAATGGCCCGATACGAACTAAGCTCCTCCGTTTCTATTTGTACCATTTCGCCATTGGCATTTTTGGTCAAATTCCCATCGGGAATATTGGGTTTCTCTCTTAATTCTATAATCTCGGCATACAACAAAAACACATCCTGTTCCAAATTCTCATTGGGCCCGTCATGATATACATCTGTGCCCAAAAAGATGGACTCTCCCACTCTGAAATGGTTGATACCTGTCGGCAATAATCCTTGTTCCAGCAAGGGAATGGTAACCGATGTGCCACCCGAAATAAATGGGATATTGCGGTCGAATTTAGCCTCGATCAACTGCTTATATAAACAAAGCTGAATCAGTTTATCCTGATTGGGCAATACCCCATTCATGCAAGATAAATTGGTCCCAATTCCCGTAATTTCTATATTGGGCAATTCGAATACGCGGGCATAAAAATCGATAAAATCTTCACGCATAACCCCTTCTCTAAGTTCGCCCAATTCAATCATTATAATCACCTTATGTTTCTTATTTTGGCGCACGGCTTCTTCAGACAATTGCTTAATCGTTTCATATTCGGTATTGAAACTGGCATCTGCATAGCGAATGACTTTACTGATATAACGTTTGGCCGGAGGTTTAATGAAGACAGTCTGTACCTCAGGAGTCAGCCTTTTTATACGTTTTAAATTCGTAATACGGCTATCGCACACCTCCTCTATTCCTAAATCAATAATCTCCTTTAAATACACTTCAGATCCACATAATACTTTGGTTACTATAGACCATTCTATCTGATTTTCTTCGAATAATTGCTGCAAGTAGCGGTAATTATGTTGTAATTTTCTTCTGTTTAATACGATATGTGCCATGTTCTATTTGCTCAATCTCATTTCGAGATATTTATTCGTAAATCCCAATTTTTCATAAAGCTTTTTGGCCGGATTATCCGGTTCTACATGCAAGGCAATATTGCCATCAACGCGATCTATAGCCATTTTCATTAAAGTCTGACCTATGCCTTGTCCTCTATATTCCTGATGCGTGGCTATATAAACCAGAATATTTTCGGGAATATAACCTTCCATTCCGGTACGGTTAATCACCACTGCCCCCGTAATATGATTGCCGTCGAATGCAACCAAAATATAACCGCCCGGGGAATTCTTTCGCCCCAAGGCATAATCCATAGCTTTTTGAATATCTGCACGGGCATCGCCGTAAGCATCCAAATGATGAAATAAAAAATCGAGCACAGCACTTTCCATACTGCTTTCTATCTCCGACTCTCTGTTGTAAATTGTATAACTTATCATAATTAACATAGCAAGCCCGATTTAAATCGAACTCATTTTTCATAAATAATATGCATGCAAAAAAGGAGCAATAATTGTGCAAGAACACCAACCCCTCAAAATCACATCGTGTTGTATATACGCATGTAAAGAACAGGACAAAAGTACGAATTTTATTTTTTAGAGCTTTTTAAAGACATAACAAACTCATTACAAACAATTTAAAAAAACTTATTTCAAAGTGAAATAATTTCGGATATTTTTATCGTAAATTAATTTCAATCTGTATCTTTGTGCCGAAATATAAAAACACACACTATATGATAGCCGAAAATAATACTACAATAGAAAACCAAAGTTCGCTCGATGAGAAAGATTTTTCCAAAGCGCAAGGACATTGGATTTTGGCACAAATGGGCAAAAAAATACTTCGTCCCGGGGGAAAAAGAATGACCAATGCATTACTTGATATGCTGCAAATTGGTCCGGCGCATAAAGTGGTCGAATTTGCACCTGGCTTGGGTTATACGGCGCGTCGTATCCTAAAACAAGAACCGAGATATTACTATGGAATAGAAAAAGATCCGGCAGCTGTAGATTTATTGAGAAGCAAAATAAAGGGGACTAATATTCAGTTCAAGGAAGCCAATGCTGCGCAAAGCGAATTAGAAAGCGGAAGTATAGACAAAGTATATGCCGAGGCCATGTTGACCATGCAGGCAGATCATAGAAAGTCGGAAATCATAGCCGAGGCCTTTCGCATTTTGAAACCGGGCGGACAATATGCGATTCAGGAAATGGGCTTGGATTGTGACGAAAAGCTGAAAGCAGAAATCCAGCGTGATTTAGCTAAAGAAATTAAAGTAAATGCACGTCCATTGACCCGGGAAGAATGGATTCACTTATTGCAGGAGCAAGGTTTTCGCGTAAAAGAGATTACTAAATCTCCCATGCATTTATTGGAACCTGCTCGCATGATTGACGATGAGGGGTTGTTTGGAGCACTTTCTATAGTATGGCGTATTGTAAATAATCCGGCTGCCAAAAAACGTATACTGGGCATGCGCAGGGTTTTCCGCAATTATCAAAAAAACATTTATGCGATCGGACTTGTAGCAGAAAAACCATAAAACGACTTAGAAATGTGGTTTAAATTCACTAATATTATCAAAAAAATAAAAATATGAAATCAAGATTTGCAATTTATTTACTCCCGGTCATGTTTGCATGGTCATGCGCTGAGCAATCCGGAAATAAGCAGACAGAAGGGGCTCTCTCCGAAACAGTGCAGACTGAAACGCATAACGACGCGCATCAACATGACACAGATGCACAACCTCAATTGGAATTAATCGATGGAAAAAAAATTGCCATAAATGCCGAAATGAAACCACATTTAGATAATTCCAGAAATATCCTAAAGGCATATCTTGAGTCGGGCGGACAGGATTATAAAAAATTGGCCGAGGATATGGAAAGCAGCAATAGCAAGTTGATTAAAAGTTGCACCATGCAAGGTGCAGATCATGAAATGCTGCATGTATGGTTGCATCCGCATTTGGAATTAGTGGCAAATTTAAAATCGGAAAATTCGCCCGAGAAAGCAAAAGAATTAATCCGCGAAATCGAAGACTCTTACAAAGAGTTTGACCTGTTTTTTGAATAATTAAAAATCAAATAAAAATGAAAAAAGTAATCTTAGTTTTAGGCGTTGCCTCCTTATTGTTTACAGCTTGTGGATCTTCAACCAATGAAACGAGCACCGAGAAAAAAGAAGTAACTTCTATGATGCAAAAAGAAGAAGTGAATGATGGTATTTTGGTATTGAATGGTGGAGATGATATGAAATTCGACAAAACAGAATTAAGAGCCAAATCGGGCGAAACGGTTAAACTGCAATTGAATCATACCGGAAAAATGAGTAAAGAGGCAATGGGACATAATTTTGTTCTATTGGCTGAAGGTACCGATTTTGCTGCATTTGCATCAGAAGCAATCAAAGCAAAAGACACCGATTATATTCCCGAATCTATGAAGGGAAGCATTATCGCCCATACCTCTACTATAGGCGGTGGAGAATCTACAGAAATTGAATTTACCGCTCCGGCTCCGGGAAGCTACGATTTTCTTTGCTCTTTCCCCGGACACTCGGCCATGATGAAAGGTAAATTTATTGTAGAATAAAAAAAAATTTGCGCTAAGCAAATTAAACGGAACATTCATTAATAAGGCACAATAGGCGTTTTAACTCCTTTTGTGCCTTATTTTTTTTTCACCCTTTCCCGCTTAATCCTACATTCGTTTAGGAGAAAAGAAAAAAATAAAAATATTTCTACATTTGGGCGAAGCAATACATGTTGTTTCAATCTAAAATGAATAAAGAAATAAAGAAGGATATATTGCAATGGGACGTAGATTCCTGGAGTGCGGCATTGGATTTTTGGGAACAGGAAGTAGATTGGACTAAGGTAGAAAGAGGCTTGGAATTGGGAGGTCGTCAGGGCGGATTATCCCTGTGGCTGGCACTAAAAGGAAAAGAAAGCATATGCAGCGACCTGAAAAATGTGCAGGAAACAGCCGAGATTTTGCATAAAAAATATGGGATGGAAAAGCGTATTCAATACCGCGATATCGATGCTACAGAAATTCCATATGAAAATCATTTCGATATTATTGTATTCAAATCCATACTTGGCGGTGTTGGCCATAACGACAATAAGGCCATGCAGGAAAAAGCCATACTTCAAATGTATAAGGCACTGAAACCCGGAGGTGTATTGCTTTTTGCCGAAAATTTAAAAGCCTCTCCTTTTCATCAATTCGTGCGTAAAAAATTTACCCGTTGGGGAAAATACTGGCGCTATGTCAGTCAAAACGAATTGCAGGAATTCCTCTCCCCTTTCTCGGAAGTAAAAATACATAGTACCGGTGTTACAGCTACTTTTGGGCGGAGCGAAAAGCAACGAAATTTCCTCAGTAAATGCGACAAGCTCTTGTTCAATAAAACCAGTTGCCGCAGTTGGAAATATATGGGATATGGAATAGCTGTAAAATAAAATTTACCGACATAAATTCCTCATTTCATACTTTACTTATATGAGCGCCTAACCTCTCATGTCGAATTATTTCTGTAACTTACCCTCCATTATAAAATCAAAAAAACATAAATAAAAGACATATGAAAACAGTAATTATTTTGGCAACCGCCTTTGGCGTGTTTAGTTCCGCTGCACTCAGCAATATTTGGAAAAACGACAAAAATCATTCTCAAATCCTTTTTAGCATAGAGCATTTGGGTATATCTGATGTAACAGGAAGCTTCAACGAATTTGAGGTAAGCGTTCAATCGGCACAAGAAAACTTCAGCGATGCCGTGTTCGATTTACGCATACAAGCTGCATCTATAGACACGAGAGTTGGAATGCGCGACAATCATTTGCGCAGTGCCGATTTCTTTGATGTAGAAAAATATCCCGAAATCACCTTTAAAAGTACATCCATTAAAAAAAATGGAAAAGACGAGTATAGCATGTGGGGTGATTTAACCTTAAAGGGTATTACCAAAAACATAGAGGTGAAAATGGAATACGAAGGCAGTATTGAAGATCCGAAAACAAATAAGAAAATTGCCGGACTGGAAGTTGAGGCAAAAATCAAACGAAGCGATTTTGGTTTGGGCAGCAATTTCGGAGCTCCGGTATTATCGGATGAGGTGGAAATAGAAGCCAAAGGCGAGTTCGTACTCCAATAAGACACAGACTCCTTATTTCTCATTTAATATTTATTTAGCATGGCAGACAAAAAGAAGAAATTAAGTTCCGTTTCGGGAAGACCCATAGCCGAAAATCAGAATGTAGAGACAGCCGGGAAGCGGGGTCCTATGTTATTGCAAGACTTTTGGTTTTTGGAAAAACTAAGTCATTTCAGTCGCGAAGTAATTCCCGAAAGACGCATGCATGCAAAAGGTTCAGGTGCATTCGGTACTTTTACCCTTACCCATGATATCAGTGCCTATACCCGGGCTAAGCTTTTCTCCGAAATCGGAAAGAAAACTGAGGTTTTTGCACGCTTTTCTACCGTAGCCGGTGAAAGAGGAGCCGCAGATGCTGAAAGAGATATACGGGGCTTTGCCGTAAAATTTTATACCGAAGAAGGCAATTGGGATTTGGTAGGCAATAATACACCCGTATTTTTTTTCAGGGATCCCTATAAATTTCCCGACCTGAACAAAGCCGTAAAAAGAGATCCCAAAACCAATTTACGCAGTGCGAACAATAATTGGGATTTTTGGACACTTTTGCCGGAAGCCCTGCATCAAATAACCATAACCATGAGCGACAGAGGTATACCCAAATCCTATCGCCATATGCATGGTTTTGGCAGCCATACCTTCAGTCTAATAAATGCTCAAAATGAAAGATTTTGGGTAAAATTCCACTGGATATGCCAACAAGGAATTGAGAATTTATCGAATGAGGAAGCCGCAGCCATCATTGGAAAAGACCGCGAAAGTCACCAACGCGATTTATTCGATTCTATAGAAAAAGGCGATTTCCCAAAATGGAAATTATGTGTTCAGATTATGCCTGAAGCAGATGCCAAAACCTATCGTTACAATCCTTTCGATCTGACCAAGGTATGGCCCAAAGGCGATTATCCGCTTATAGAAGTGGGAATAATGGAATTAAATCGCAATCCCGAAAATTATTTTGCAGATGTAGAGCAAGCCGCCTTTAATCCGGCCCACGTGGTACCGGGCATTGGCTACTCGCCCGACAAGATGTTGCAAGCCCGTTTATTTTCATACGGCGATGCGCAACGTTACAGACTAGGCGTAAATCATTATCAAATTCCGGTTAATACACCCAAATGTCCTTTTCATAACTCGAGTCGCGACGGCGCCATGCGCGTAGATGGCAATGAAGGTTCTACCCTGCATTATGAGCCCAACAGCTACGATCAATGGAAGGAACAAAAAGAATACGCAGAACCTCCCCTGCCTTTAGAAGGAGATGCTTATCATTACGATCATAGAGAAGATGAGGATTATTATTCTCAGCCCGGAAATTTATTCCGACTTCTCAGTGCCGACAAAAAAGCATTGCTTTTCAAAAATACGGCAGCCGAAATTGGAGGTGCTGCTCAGTTTATACAAGAAAGACATATAGCCAATTGCTACAAAGCCGATCCGGATTATGGAAAAGGCGTAGCAGAAGCATTGGGTCTGGATATTCAAAAAATAGATCTTACTTAAGACAAAAAAAGCGACATACAAAAAATGTCGCTTTTTTATTTTTTATCCAGTCCTTGCCGCAAGACTTTTAATTCGTGTAATACTTTTTCTAAACGCTGAAGCATTTCCCGTTTTTTTTCGTCTCCATGCATGGAATGCTCTATCGATTTTCGAGCCCCTTCGAGGGTAAGTCCCTGTTCTTTTACTAAAAAATAAATACGTTTTAGCGTTTCTACATCCTTCTTAGTAAAAAAACGATTCCCTTTTTTATTCCGTATAGGTTGCAAAAAGTCGAATTCTTTTTCCCAATAGCGAATTAAAGAAACATTCACATTCAGCATGGAGGCCACTTCCCCTATGGGGTAGTAAACTTTCAATTCCTCATCATTTAATTCTTTATAGGGCAAATCCGATGTATTTAAGGAGACAAATTTATGAAAAACGGCTGCAAATAAGTTTCGAAACAAAAGCAATCTACCTAAAAATAATTATATTTGAAGCATAAAAACTATAACTAAAATGAAAAAATTATTTACTCTAGCATTTACTTTAGGTGCTCTAGGCGCATTACAAGCCCAAATAACCATTACAGATTCTGACTTTGCTTCTGTTGGGGATGTGGTAAAAATGGGCGTGGATACCCTGCCGGTTTCCAATTTGGATCTGGGACAACCCGGGCCTCAGCGTCACTGGTATTTCGAAGATTTACAAACCAATTATTTGAAAAACATAAACTTCCAAGATCCAAGTTCATTGCCGAACGGAGCCAGCTTCCCTACTTCCAATATTGCACAAATTGAAAATGGGAATACTGTTTTCCTCGAAAAAACATCTGCAGGAATCGAGGTTATCGGTACCGTACAAATGTTCAACGGTATGAGTTTCGATGCTCATTTTAATCCGACTTATACCATTTTACCTTTCCCGTTAAACTACAATGATACCTACGGTGGAACTTATCAATTTTCCGAAAAAATATATTTAGGCATTGATACTACTGTAAATGTAGGTACTCCGGTGCAAATTCAGCTCGATTCGGTGTGGATTAAAAGAGCATCTACCATCAATGCTACCGTCGATGCATGGGGAACCATCTATAGTCCATTGGCTCACGTACCCGCACTTCGTGCCAGTGTAACTCAAGTAAATGTTGATTCTACTTGGGTATATTTCGGTCAAGCCGTTAATATCCCGTTTGTAATAAACATTCCACAAGGTTGGAACCTGATCGACCAAGCTATGGCGAGTCAGATTGCTATGGCTGATCCGGCTTTAGGAGCTGCGTTAGGAAATGCAACCAGTACCACTACCGTTAACACCAAAGAGTTTTTTGCAAAAAATTACAAATACCGTTTTGCTTCTATAGAAGTAGATGCAAATAATACGCCTATTCGTGCCGAATTCCTTTCGAATGAAAGTGTAATGAATGCATTAGAAAGCTTTGAATCAAATCCGGCTCTTAAGGTTTATCCAAACCCAACTGCCTCTTTCATTTCATTCACAGAAAACCTAATGCCTGGAACAGAATATCGTATTTATGATATGAAAGGTGCCGTAATTGAAGCAAAAAATATTCAATCGAATACCTTGTCTGTTTCCCATTTGGCTAACGGAAATTATACCATAGTGCTTTATAATGCCAATCAAACCGTATTGGCCAGCGAAAAATTCATCGTCGCTAAATAATAAAGCAACATACACATTTTAAAGGCTATCCATAGGGTAGTCTTTTTTATTTTTCTATATGTGGGGAATGGTCTCGGAAACGGCAAAAGAAAAGATGTAACCTTAGTTTAGGATAAAACGTCTAACTTTGCAAAAAAAAGAAATCAGAAATGACGAATTCAAAAGCTATACAAGATATTGCCCATGGCTTTTCTAAATTGAGTAAAGAGGAAAAATTAAAAAAAACCGCATCTCTTTTTCCCAATCCCGAAGAGACAGAGAAAGAGTTTCAATCTTTCAATCATCCCGATAAAAACAAGCAAAAAGTATTCGACGAGTTTTCGGAAAATACCATAACCAATTATTATTTCCCATACGGTGTTGTGCCCAATGTGATGATTAACGGCAAAAGTTATATGTTGCCCATGGTCATCGAGGAAAGCAGCGTGGTAGCAGCCGCATCTAAAAGTGCTAAATTCTGGAGTACGCGGGGCGGATTTAAAGCGGAGGTAATCAGTACGAAAAAATTAGGTCAGGTTCACTTTATTTGGTTGGGCGATAAGGCAAAATTATATGCTGCATTTTCTGATTTGAAAGCTGAATTATTCGACCAAACTCAGCATATCACAGCCAATATGCAAAAGCGTGGTGGCGGGATTCTCGATATTGAACTCATAGACATGACGCATGAAGAGCCCGGCTATTATCAACTTAAGGCCACTTTCGAAACATGCGATAGCATGGGTGCCAATTTTATCAATTCCTGCCTAGAGGAGTTTGCCATTATTTTGCGCAATTTCTTCGAGGACAGCGAGCAATTTCAGGGTAACGAAAAAGAAGTGACCGTAATTATGAGTATACTCAGCAATTATACGCCCGATTGTTTGGTGCGCGTTTGGGTAGAATGTCCAATTGCCGATTTGGGTAGCTTTGAAGACGGGAAAATATCGCCGGAAGAATTTGCCCGAAAATTCGCCTTAGCTGTTAAAGTAGCCACTGTAGACCCATACCGTGCGGCAACCCACAATAAAGGAATTTATAACGGTATCGATTCTGTAGTTTTAGCCACCGGAAATGACTTCAGAGCCGTGGAAGCAGCAGGCCATACCTATGCTTCACGCAATGGGAAATACAGCTCGCTAACTTATATCGACTTATCGAACGACACCTTTAAATACGTACTCGAAGTACCCATGGCTTTAGGTGTAGTGGGCGGATTAACCGCATTGCATCCTATGGCCAAAAAATCTATAGAAATGCTGGGGAACCCATCGGCAAGTGAATTGATGATGATCACCGCAACGGCAGGAATGGCAAATAATTTCGGAGCCTTACATTCGCTTACAACAAGCGGGATTCAGAAAGGACACATGAAAATGCACTTACTCAATATACTAAACCATTTTGATGCCGATGAAGTGGAAAAAGTGGAAGCCGTAGAATATTTTAAAACCAATAAAGTGTCCTTTAATTCGGTTCGCAGCTTCCTGATTGCATATCGCGAAAATATTTTAAAAGGCTAAAATGCAAAAAAAAGCGCACGGCAAATTTTTACTCACCGGCGAGTATTTGGTACTCAAAGGTGCTAAATCTTTGGCCTTACCTCTCAAATATGGGCAAAGCATGCAGGTTGAAGAGAGCGGGAATTTGCATTGTATATGGGACAGTTTGCAAAATGGAAACTCCTGGTTCCATGCTCAGTTCGACCAAGACCTGAAGCTTCAGCAAACAAATGATAATGAAGTGGCTCACATATTGGAGGAAATATTCGAAAATATTCTTTTGCAAAATCCCAATGCCAAGGAATTATTTGTGGGTAAATCTTTCCGTTTTGATACCGATTTTCCACGAAACTGGGGATTGGGAACCAGCTCTACTTTAGTGGCCTTATTGGCCGATTATGCCCAATGCAATCCCTATCAAATCCTTGAAAAAAGCTTCGGAGGCAGTGGATACGACTTGGCTTGTGCCTTTGCGCAGGGACCCATATTTTATACCCGAAATGGATATAATCCCATCGTAGAAAATGCGCATTTCAATCCGAGTTTTGCCGATAAAATTTATTTCGTCTATCTTGGTCAAAAACAAAACAGCGCCAAAGAGGTGAAGAAATTCTTCAAAGAAGCACAAATTCACCCCGAAGATTTGCAAAAAATTTCTCATTTATCCGAAGCATTTTGTTTGGCACAAAATGTGCAGGAACTGATGCAAGCCATGAAAGAACACGAACAAATAATGAGTCGCATTTTAAATACAAAAACAGTCCAGGAATTGCACTTTGCCGATTTCGACGGAGCTGTAAAAAGTATGGGAGCCTGGGGCGGCGATTTTATAATGGTAGCGTCTGACAATGAACCAAATAAGGTAAAAGAATATTTTTTAAACAAAGGATTTGTAACAATACTGGGTTACTCAAACGTCTTATAGGCGATTTCATATGAATACTACAAGCAAAACTTTAACAGAAAGACTACCTGAAACATTTGTAGCCGGCATAACCGAGTGGACAAGTCCCTCGAATATTGCATTGGTTAAATATTGGGGTAAATACGACAATCAAATTCCTGCGAATCCATCCATCAGTATTACGCTGTCGGCTTGTCATACCAAGACAGAAATGCATTGGAAAAAGTCGGAAACGGGTCAATTCGCCATAGATTTTTATTTCGACGGAGCGAAAAATGAGGCTTTTGGAAATAAGATTAAAAAGTTTTTAGAATCCTTACCCGAGAGAAATTATATAAAAGACCTGCATATTACGGCATATTCGTCCAACACTTTCCCTCATTCGGCAGGAATAGCATCTTCTGCCAGTGGAATGAGTGCATTTGTACTTTGTTTTTTGGAAATGGAAAAACAAGTATTCGGACTTCACGAAAATGAAAATGATTTTTATCGGGAAGCCAGTATATTATCGCGTTTGGCGAGTGGAAGTGCGAGCCGAAGTGTTTATGGGGGATTAGTAAGCTGGGGCCAATCGAATGTATTAGCCGACAGTTCAGATCTTTATGCCACACAGTATCAAGGTGCATTACATGCCGATTTTAAAAATCTGCAAGATTCCATTATCATTTGCGACCGAGGTGAAAAAAGCGTGAGTTCGAGAGCCGGTCATGGTTTAATGAAAACCAATCCATACGCTGCGCGTCGATTTGAACATGCACACGAAAACATGGCTGCTTTAATGGAATCTATGTCGAAAGGCGATTGGGATACATTTGCCGCTTTAGTAGAAAATGAAGCGCTGACATTACACGGCATGATGATGATGAGTTACCCTTGGTTCATTTTGATGAAACCAAAGACCATTGCATTATTAGACGTCATAAAAAACTACAGAGAGAAAAATGGCATACGCATGTGTTTCACACTAGATGCAGGCCCGAATATACACCTTATCTACCCTGAATCAGAAAAAGAAAAGGTGCATCAATTTCTCAAAAACGAAATAGAAAATCTTTTACCGGAAAATTCCATTATCTTTGATCAAGAAGGTAATGGTCCGAAAAAAATGAAATAATCAGCAATGCATTCTAAAAATTTCAAATCGAAGATATTGTTGTTTGGTGAGTACAGCATCATTCACAATTCAATGGGACTAACCATTCCTTTTGATTTCTATAAGGGCAAACTTACCTTTAAATCTAGAAATTTAACTGCCGAGCAAGCACAACAAAGCAATGCAGATTTAAAAACCTACGCCACCTATTTAAAAGGTTTGGTAGAAAAAAACGAATTGGGTTTTGCTTTTGATATCGACACCTTATTAAATGATATTGAAAAGGGATTAATTTTCGACAGCACCATTCCTCAAGGCTATGGAGTGGGTTCTAGCGGAGCTTTGGTTGCCGCTTTGTACGAAAAATACGCATTCGACAAGGTATATAACGAAGATGCTTTATCTTCGGACGATATTTTGAAATTGAAGAGTCAGTTTGCCAAAATGGAATGTTATTTCCATGGCACCAGCAGTGGCTTAGATCCATTGATTTGTTATCTTCAACATCCTATTTTAATTGAAAACAAAGAAGCGATTGGAGCGGTAAATATTCCGGCCAGTCAGCTCAATGGAAATGGAGGTATTTTCTTAATCGACACCAAACAAGTTGGAAAAACCGGACCTTTGGTTCAATTGTTTTTAGATAAATGTAAGGAAGATGGTTTTTTGGGTTTAGTTAGAAAAGAAATGATTCCTTTCAACGACAATTGTATCAAAGCATTCTTAAAAGGTGAAGCGAAAGACTTGTTGAGTAATGTGAAAGAATTAAGTCATTTCCTTATTTCGCATTTAGACCCTATGGTTCCTAAGCGTTTTCGTAAAGTATGGAAAAAGGGATTAGAAAGTGAAAGCTATTATCTAAAATTATGTGGCAGTGGCGGAGGAGGATATCTTCTAGGTTTTGCTCCGGATTTAGAAAAAGCAAAAGCCGATTTAAAAGGCTACAATATTGAAATTATACATCGATTTTAAATAATTAAAGCTCCTTAAGGGGCTTTTTTTTATCCCTTATTTATCATTTGGCGTTGCAATTCTGTCATTATATACTCCAGGCCATTCGACTTAATCACCCATGTTGTCTGCAGCATCATTCCCAGTTTTCCTTCGGGGAAGCCTTCTCTGGAAAACCATTCGAGATAACTCACCGGCAAATTCCAAATTCGCGTACCTTTATATTTCCCAAAGGGCATTTGCGTTTTTAAAATATCTATAAGAATTTTAGAATCGGGCTGCATCAAATTTTCCATAAGCACAAAGATATAAAAGCCCAATCAGTTAATATGGGAATAATACCTAAACCTGAATCGGATTAAATCTAATATAGGTGAACCTTTTTATTGCGTGAGCACAGTAATATGTCCTTCGTATTTAAATGGTTTCCCTTTAATACTACATTGGATTACCACAAAATAAACCCCATCGGAGGCTTTTCCTTTACCCAAGGCAGAACCATCCCAGAACATTGAAGGCTCATCAGTTTTATACACCGTCTCTCCCCAACGATTGAAAATAGCACAAGAGAAATCTTCATATCCGGTGAGGGTCAATTCAAAAAAGTCGTTTACTCCATCGCCATTGGGTGTAATAATATTGGGAATATTAAAGCCATCAATAATGGTAACACTTCCATAGGCTGTATCGGCGCAACCGTGTTCGGTGGAACTGATCAGTATAATTTCATATTCGCCTTCCTGATTAAATGCATGAGTCGGATTATTTTCTACCGTTACATTTCCATCGCCAAAGAGCCAAGAATAATAATCGGCACCAACACTATAATTGGTAAAAGAAATGGGCGTACTTCCAAAGCCAATATTCGGATTATAACTAAACGCGGCATAAGGGGCAGGATAAACGGTAACGGACTGATTGGCCGGCAAGGAGGCACATCCGGCGGCACTAACTGCGGCCAGGCTTATAAAGCCATTTCCGCCCAAACTATCCCATTGTATAATGGCCGGATTTTCGCCTTGATTACTGATCAAGTTCCCCGGACTCATAGACCAATCATAGCTTAATCCCGGAATTTCGGGTTCTGCCGTATACTCCATTTGCGCATTCCCGCAGGCTTCAAATTTCCCAACTATAGTCGGCGTTTCGGGTCTAACCTTTCCTAAAATAAACACATCAGAATTCGTGTATTCATTCCATGAATTTTTAGCCACAAAATTCAGAAAAGTTTGTCCTGTATTTGTCCCCGGAATAATTCCCCAATGAGCGGGAGCTCCAGGATTCCAGTGTGCAATACCATCCCATAAACTATCGGTGGCGGCATCGAAAAACAAAGAAAATTCTGCATCCGAATTTCCGGTTGGATTATTCAATCTATAGAAAAATTGCGGATTCAGATTACATACACTATTATCGACCAAGGAGCGGTCATAACCTTCTAAATCGGCATTTACATTAGCCAAACGGGCACCGAAAACTTTGGCCGACGCCGTTTTAGAATCCACAGTAACCGGCGCATATCTAATTGTTCCCAGAGAAGATCCGGTTGGAAATAAATAAGTCTCCACCGAATTCATAGAGCGGTATAATTTACCGTTTCCGAGACTACTTACATAGCCACTACTACGCTGAATGGCTCCTGTATCTGTGTTGAGCACATGCATAAAAAAAGTATCCGTAGCCAGTTCTCTGTCGTTCAATATCAAAGAATCGAGGGTATAGGAACGAATTTGTTGGGTTTTTATGCCGCTTCCTTCCAGACTTAAATCGAAAAAATAAGTAACCGAATCGCCCGTAATAAACTGATTATCGCCAAACAAAAACGCATGGGACGAGTCGGGAATAAAAATCTTATTATTTACCCAATGCAAGCCTACCCTATAATTTCCATTGCCTTCACTAAGTGCATTATTATAAAATGAAGAATCAATAGTGGTGGTTCCATGATTGGTAAAAGTACCGTCTGCGGTATTATTAAAACTTCCGTTTTGCACTTTAACAATAGATCCTGGGGCGGTGTATATAAGCGCTCCCATATTATGCATCAAGGCATTTTGTGCGGAAAGAGTACGCAGCAAAAACAGTAGAAGAAAGCTAGTTAGGGTGAAGATTTTCATGGGCTAAATGTATAAAATGAAATGAAATGTTACAAGGTTTTGCATTTTTTTTTATCCAAGCTATAAAACCTTGATTAAAAATATATGCCGAAAAAATATAATTTTCCCATTCCCTAAATTTTATTGTAGCAATAGAAAAAAAAATGTATACTTGCATACCGAAAAACACTATGAAAAAACTAATCACCTTACTCAGTCTTATTCTGGTTAGCAGTGCATATGCACAAATCAGAAATGTGGGCATTGGCACCAATACGCCTGACAGTACAGCCCTCCTAGAGTTATACGCTACCGACATGGGCTTTTTACCGCCTCGTTTAACAGATTTACAGCGCGACTCTATAGTAAACCCCGCCTTGGGTCTTACCATATTTAATACCAGCGACAGTACTTTTCAGTTTTGGAATGGTACATGTTGGATTCGTAGTTTTATGGAAGATTGCAGCGATTGTTTATTCAATCTGGCATTGAGTGATACTGCGGGGAATATAGATAGAACATTGACCGACTCGGTTGATTTTGACGTACATGTGAATTCCCTAAACGGAACAACGAATGATATAGGTATTTTCACCATTCATAACTTGCCTCCGGGGGTTACTATTACGCTATCGAATCCGATTATTTATGGAGGCACGGGCGTTTGTAACGTGAAGGTTTATGCCGATATTTTTGCCACACCGGGCACTTATCCTATAGCTATTCAAGCAGTCTGCGGTTCTACCGTGAAAGTTCAATTGTATTCGCTGACTATAGATCCTTGTTATTATGTGGCGGTGACTCAAAATCAGAATATGTACGATTTGCAGGCGGCCAATAACTTACCCGGTATTGGGACGCCCATATGTGTGATTATGGATGTTTTAGCCGGAGCTCAAATAGCATCGAATAACGCAGGTACTTCGGCATATACGAGTGGAGGTTTGGATCCTCAATCTCATGTTGGCATACGTAATTACGGTTCCTTTATAGCCCGGGGCGGTAACGGTGGTGCCGGCGGTAACCTTAGCAGTTTTGGTAGTCCCGGACAAAATGGTGGAGACGCCATTCAGATGACTTGCAGACATACTTATTTAAACAATACCAATGGTTATGTCTTCGGTGGCGGAGGCGGCGGAGGAAGTGTCGGACTGGCCTACTCGGTGAGCGTACCCATTATTGGAAATCTGGGATTTGGTATCGGAGCCGGTGGCGGTGGTGGTGCCGCAAACGGATTAGGAGGTAACCCCGCGGTGACCATACAATATTGGCAAAATGGCCAAAATGGAGGAAACGGTATCAATGCTTTAGGAGGTGCAGGTGGTGTACTTAATACGCCTATACCTTTCTCTATCAGCGTTGCAAACATAACAATTACACCGAATGTAAACGGAGGTAATGGAGGTAATTTTGGCGTAAACGGAACGAACGGAAATATTTCCGTAAATATTACCGTTTCTGTCTCTATCCCATTTGTTGGAACTGTTCAGGTTGTAAATACCAATGTACCTAATCCGCCTTTGTCTAACTTCCCTCCGGGTGGAACGGCAGGATGGGCATTCCGTCTGAACGGATTCCCATTGCAAGGCATTCCAACCGGTTATTATCAAACTTCTTACATTAAAGGAAACGTAAACTAATTATGAAAACAATATTCACCATATTATGCACTTTTCTTAGCCTGAGCTTTGCTTACGCACAAAGTGTATCTGCAACCATCAAGGGTAATTATTCTTTTAATGGCAGTAGTTTTCGCATTACCACGGTTTATGACGGAAATAAAACCGCATATGAACTGACATCAATGCATGAAGGCAAAGAATATATAACCCGCATTATACCCCAAATAGAAAATGCTTCTATACGTGTGGTATCTACTTCGGCAGACGGTCAACAAAATACGCATGTCTTTCAGGCATCTGAAATGGCCTTGCAAGATGGAATTTCTATGGACGGATTGAGTGCACGCAAAACCGGAGTTAGTAAAAATATAGCCGGTATTGATTGTAGTCAGATTTTGATTCAAACCAAAAACGGAACGCAAGCTGAAGTATGGATTTATGAAAATGGATTCCCATTATCTGCTTATAAAGAAATCTATAAAAGCGATTATGCGGTACAGGCTTTGGCTTTATTACAATTAAGCGGTATAGCCATGGAAATGCACGTCACGAACCCAAATGGAAATACTATCCTCACTTTTAGTACACGAGAATATTTGCCACAGGCCGAAAAAAGTATATTCCAATAGCATATTGACCGGATACATTTTTATCCGGTTTTTTTTTTAGAATTCTACAGGATAAATAATAGGTCGACTGGGTAAAGCATCGTTTTCGAAGGGAGCGGTTTGAATATTCAATGCATAAAAGCCGTCAGGCACTTCATCCGGCACAAAAATTAATTCGGTTATCGTACAATGCGCACGAATACCAGTATCTACAGCCCAAAATATTCTATGCGCCAAAAGTGCCCCTCCATCCTGTTCAGGATCTACAGAAGGCTGATCGAATAAAATATGTTCTATTCCTTTTTCAACGATAAACTGCATGGCATCAGGTGAAATATAGGGTGGATTCGTATTCGATCTATCCTGATGTTTTACATGGGAATCATTGGGCAGGCTTCGTAAAATCAATGCCGTAAAATGGAGGCCTTCCGGCCATATTTCCTCTAAAGATTCTTTACAAATGGCCATCCCCTTCTCCTTTTCCTCCGGAAAAACACTTAATAATAAAGCCAACATTATCCCTTTAGGGACATGTGCATTTACAGATGCTTTGCCGGGTAATATATGTCCCGGCCCCTCGGTATGCGTGCCGTTACCATGCGGATTAAAACAAATATTATAAAAATTAACCGCCGCACCCTGATCCACACTCCCAACCCAATCGCCACTTATCACAGGCTCTGTGCGTACATCCGGACTATTCCATGCCAAGCTTTTTTCATGCGCAACAGACAGGTCTATCCCTTTGGATAAATCGCATTTAAATATGGTATTTGCATAAGAAAATCTTGCTTTCATAGTGATAAATATACGAAAATGCCATTTCGCTGTTTCAGATGAATAAAAAAATGGGAGTAAATGGAGAAAATTAATCTTCCTCCTCGGGCAATTTATTCAATTCGAGTGCCGGTAATGAAAGAATGGAATTTCCCGCTATTCCTTTAATACTTCCATACATATGTTGGGTATTGAGGAGTACTTTTTGAATTTGTTTCTCTCTTTTTTTCCATATACTTTCCATGGCTCGGCGTTCCGAATTCAGGTCTTCGTGCATTTGGGTAAAGCCTTCTACTATGGCTTCCACTTGCATACGAAATTCCGGTCCTGTCAAAAAATCATAAAGCATGACCATTTTATCGCCTTTATTTTCCTGACTGGCACTGGCCAAATCGAGGAGTATAACTGCTTCACGGAGGACTTGACTCAAGCCTTTAAACTCTTCATAGCTGCAAATCCAGATTCCGTCTTTTTGTCCCAATCGATCCATATCTTTGGGTAAGACCTCACTCACCAGTACCCCAAACTGAGCACCTTTCTCGCGCATATCGGCTTTGAATTTTTCGATCCAGGTGGCTTGAAAATCTTTGGTACGTTTACTTTCATAATAAATCGCCCCTACCTTTTCCTTTTGATAAGTATTAACCCATTGCAAACAATCGGCACCTCTTTGACCCTTTTTAATTTCTTCTATATAATCGAGTGGAAATTGCTCTTTTAAATAATCTTCAATAGCCAGCTCCTGCACTTCGCCTTGCATTTGCATAGACCCTTGTTCGGCCTTACGTTGCAATTCGCTTATTAATTTTTTCTGATCTTCCAGTTTCTTCAGAAATTCCTTCTCTTTCATTTCATTTTTCTCCTGTTCCTTGCGGATAACTTCGGAGCGAATCATTTCTTCTTTATCGAGAAACTCCTTTCTAAACTTTAATTCCAATTCCTGTGTCTGCTGATTTAACAGTCGTTTTTCTTCCAGCAGTTCAAGTTCTCGTTTTTTCAGGGCATTGGTTTCCTGATTTTTCAGTTCAATATCGGCCATTAATTTTTGGAGCATTTGGCCTTGTTGTTCTTCAATTTCCTTTTTCAGAAGCAATTTTTCGGCTTCCAATTTTTGGGCAGATTCAAGTGCCAGGCGTTTTGCTTCCTCTTCCTTGGCTGTTTCGAGCCGTTTAATAAACTCCTCATTTGCTTCCTTTCTCTTGGCTTCAAAGGCTATTTGATCCAATTCCATTTGCTTTTGCTTTTCGGCAAGCAATTTGTTCTTATTGGCCAATTCCTGATTCAATTCCTTACGGATTCGCTCTTCGGTTTGATGTGCGAGAATCTCGTCAATATCAATCGGAGTACCGCAATTGGGGCAAGTAATATTTTGTGGCGAACTCATATTTAAGGTCGGATTAATTCCAAATCATTTTCAAAAGCAAACTTCATTTGTTCGCGTATAAACATATCGTCGAGTGGTTGTTCCTTTATCAGCAATTGCCGATCCAAAAACTCCAATCTATTCATTTGATCTTCATTTGGTCGACCATTCGAGGCGATAAAAATTTCGATAATTTCTTTATACTCGACCTGAAAAGCGCTTAAATAATATTGAAAAATATTCATACCGGCATCTCTGAAACTACTGTTTCCATTGAAAATCGGCATACGTCGTGTAAAATCAATCAATGCGGAAGTCTCAATAATGGCCACATTGCGCACACTGTCCGATTTACCCGGATCTGAAATCAATGTAGCGGCCATTTCGGTAAAATAGCCCGAAATTTTATTCTGATTCTGAATCAGTGCATCGTTATACTCTTTTGCCGAGTAAAACACCTGTGCATTAGCACTGCTGAAAGTGAAAAGAAAGATGAAAAAAAAGAAATATTTGCCCATATCACAAATGTAAATAAATACTTTATTTTTAAAGGAGAAATATGCCCCTATCGAATCAAAAAAAACTCCTTCAAAAAAAACTGTTACTCCAAAACAAAAGAAAAATTAAAAAGCATTTTAAAAAATGCTAAGACATAGATATAGGAAGAATAACGGCGAATGGGTGTAAAAAATTGGAGTAGAAATTGGAAATATTTTGTTATTTCTGAGAAATGGTTTCAAGAATTTTCTTAGCCGAATTTTGATTCCATGGCAGATGAATGGATTGCATAATTCGATTTTTTTCGGCTTCAGTTAAATGAAAACTGATGGATATTTCTTCTTTTTCGAAATTATTCAAATCCATTTCCACATGTTTAAACTTCCCTTTAAACTGTGCGCCCAGTATGGTGGAAATGGTTTCATTATTGTATAACTGCACCGTAGTTACATTACCTGCGACGCCACTGAAGGGGGCAAAAAAACCGTCGAGCAATCCGATTACCGTTTTACGGTCTTTGTATCGATTGTGGTCGCTGCGCAGTTCGTCTCCGATTTGCAGAAAAATAATTTCAGATGCATTTTGCATAAACCAATTTCGGAGTTGGAATACATATTTCATGGCTACCAAATCGCCGTAATTATCTCTGATTCCTGCATCAAATAAAGAAATCGAGGGTTCGGTAGGCAGGGTAACCGGGGGCAATACCATAGGGAAAGTGGCATTCATGCGAAGTGCCGTGGTCATAGTCAGGTTATCTGCACCATGCGCTTCAAACAAGCGATTAAATTCTATATCTTCAATTTTGGGGTGCCAGCTAAAATTATCGGGCATTTTTTTCTCGCTCAAAAATGACACCGGCAAAGCGCTGATGATCATCCTACGGCCGTCTTCCACCACCGATGGAGCCATGATGAGGATGGGAATATCGGCATCGGCTTCCGGTTCGGCATATTCTTTCAACTTTTTATTCAAAACGCCATGTGTATTCTTATTCAGAGCAGATTCGAAGGCCCAACCTCTATCTTTGGGGTAGGATTTATTCTCATAAGTAAATGTGCCGGTGCGGATAAACAGATCGTTGAGTGCAATAGCTCCGGCGATCGGATTCAAAATATCCTTACTCATATTTTTGGCCAGGGAATCATCATACAAATTCAACCTTTGATCCGACATGCTGCGCATATACATTTCGCGATAATATGCAGCCCCGATCATTCCTCCGGAAGAACCCGAAATAAGAGGTACATGGTCGAAAAATTGCCCCCCTGTAATGCTGTCTAAATGTTGCAACACATTAAAAGCCCACAAGGCCATTTTGCTTCCTCCCCCGCTTACATTCACAATAATCATCGGATGCTTTTTGCGGCCATAGGCTTTATCGAGTTTTCTTTTCCGACGATCTAAAATCTGCGTATGTAAGTCTACATCTGCTTCATGAAAAGGATTTTGTCGGGCAATATAACCCAGGCTATCTACATTATAATTTACCGGTTGCGCCGTATAATCGAGTCCGTATGCATAATTATGGAAATTAATCCACTTATGTCTCACAGTAAAATCGAGTAAAAAAACAAGAAAAACCACAATCACTATATTCCATCTGCCGAACAAAAACTGGAAGGCTCCGGCTATCATCATAAAGAGCGTAAGAACAAGTAAAATGGACGCAGCAGAAGGAATTTGCAGTATGGGTACTTCTCTGAAAATGCCTAATAAAAACATTACCAAAACCACAATAAGCTGGAAAAGAAGTGCATTGAAGTGATTGCGATTGAAAACTGCTTTTAATATTTCCTTGGGATAATGATCTACATTTCGCGCATTGCGAATATAAAAAGGATGATGCAGATAGGTTGCTGTTTGCCAGACATTGGGGCCTTTGGCATGGGGTACTTCAGTCATTAATCGTTTCGGGAACTTAAAGGCTTTAATGGGTGTAATCTTTTTCTTGCCTTTAAATTTCATTGGAGGCATATCCTCGGGATCGATTCCGAACAGGCGTTTCAGGTCATTATTAAATGCGAAAAAATAGCCCAATAAAAAGAGAACAAAAATGAAAAATCCGCTTAAGAATCCGACCAGTACAATCCAAAAACCTTCTGTTTCGCCCAGGTTTTCTGCTGTATTTTTGAATGCGTACAATTCGCGTATGTAAAGGATAATAAAGAGGGCAGGTAAAATAAAATTATTGATGCAATACTTAAAAAAGGGTTTGCGCAGCGTGGCCAAAAATGGGAAACGGTGGCTATTGATCAGGTAGGAACTGAGGTTAAATGCCGACACAAAGCCCCCGAAACAGAGTCCGGTAAAAAAGAAAGCCCAAAAGCCGGATGTGCCCAAATATTCGGGTTCCAAAAACAAAAAATGCAAACCCAGGCCTTTTCCCCACCAACCCATAAGCATGGATGTAAGAAAAAGCCAGAAAAACATAATCAGAAAATTCCTTTGCACATGCACCAAAACCAGCTGTGCCGGAAAAAAAAACAGGATTTTTTTGAGTATGGGATATTTATTGAACGGCGACATCGAAGCTCAATATATAAAAAAACGGTTTAAAAAGCTTAGAGTTCGAGACGTTCATTCACCGTTTTAATTAATGCATCGGCCTTAGTGAGTACTTCAGATTCCAGAGCAAGTCCCTCTGCCACATACTTTTTAGCCAAGTCTTTATCCTTCAAGGTAGCTGCGTTAATTTTTACATTCAGGAATGCGCCCGAAACAGCTGTTTTCATACATAATGCACCCACGCCCACATCACTCAGTGAGCTCGCCATACCATTGTCTACCATTGCCTGAAACAGGGGCAGACTTTCGCGACATTTTTGCATTACCTGAAGCGGAATTTCAATGGCATATCGGGTTGCTTTCTGTATGGCCTCAGAGCGTGCAGCTTTTTCGGCATCGGAGCTGTTGGGTAAAGAAAAAGCATCCATTATTCTATCGAAAGCGGCTGTATCTTTGTCCACAAGGTCTACAAAACTATCGGCCCATTGCGCACCCTGAGAAGCAAAATCAGAAAAATATTCCCATTTATCGTCCCATCCTCTTTTATGTGCGCTTAGGTTAGCCACCATAGTACCCAGAGCTACACCCATAGCTCCCGACAATGCGCTGATGCTTCCTCCGCCGGGGGCCGGACTTTCTCCGAGTGTTTCGTGCACAAAGGCCTCGACGCTCATATGCGCCAATTTCTTTTGTGTTTGCCCTTCGAGCACATATTCTATTATTTTCTTATCCGGATCAAAGGGTTTTAATTCATCGAGTCCCATCGATTTCACGGCAATTTTTATAATCTCTCTTTCCGGTATTCCGCATGATCTTTGTTGCATGCGCAAATAATATTTCCCGGCATCAATCAGCGACTGCTTGGGCAAAAGTCCCACCACCTCGCTACCGCTTACACGCACCCCTCTCTCCTCAGCTTTTAATTTAACGGCTTCATAGGCTTCGTGCAGACTGCAAACTGTAATATCGGTCAGATTCATCGAAATTTGAGCAATGCCATATTCTTCTATATACCAACCTATAGCCTTCACCGACTTGAGCATACCCGGTACAAAAACGGGTTCCCCATTTTCATCGAGCACTTGTTTGCCTGTAAGGGGATTTCCTTCGCGCAAGGCACGTCCTTTTTCGCGCACATCGAAAGCGATGGCGTTGGCTCTGCGGGTAGAGGTTGTATTCAAATTCACATTATAGGCCACTAAAAAGTTGCGTGCACCAATGGCTATTGCACCAAATTTGGGATTGAAAAGGGCGGGACCAAAATCGGGTTTCCATTCGGGTTTGATAATTCTCGCCGATAAGGCTTCGTATTCACCGGCGCGTACGGAGGCCAGGTTTTTTCGGTCGGGCGAAGTTGCGGCAAATTCGTAATAATAGCCCGAAAGTCCCAGTTCCTCTCCTACCCTTTTTCCTAACTTATGCGCCCATTCAATGGTTTCTTCCATGCTGATATTGGAAATGGGAATAAGGGGACAAACGTCGGTGGCTCCCATGCGCGGATGAGCACCGCTATGCCGACTCATATCTATAAGTTCGTATGATTTTTTAATCGCTTGAAATGCTGCTTCTATAACAGATTCGGGCGGACCGGCTATAGTAAACACGCTTCTGTTGGTGGCTTTACCCGGATCGATATCCAACAGCGTAACTCCGTCTACTTGTTTAATAGCCTCGGCAATTTGCCCTATAATTTTCTCATCTCTTCCTTCCGAAAAATTGGGAACACATTCTATAATTTGCATAAATAAATCCTATAATTAGTTTACAAATATACTCAGCAAATTGGCATAAAAAAAACAACTATAAAGGACCCAGTAATTTCATCATAAGGCCGTGCAGAGATTGAGTTATCAAATATTCTTTATACCAGTTTTGATCGGAAGGAATGATTTGCCATTCCACAATTTCGGAGGTGTTTTCGAATATTTGTTCGTATTGTTTTATATACTCGGCTCTTTTCTCGAAAACCAACATATCGCCGGGATTATATTTCCATTTTTTCTCGGGATTCAATAAACGTTCATTTAATCTTTCGAGACGCTCTTTATCGCTGCAATGCAGGTAGAACTTAAGAATATGGGTTCTATTATCTTGCAATAATTCTTCAAATTGCCTTATATGCTTATAACGATTTCGTACCGTATCCTCATCAAACCATTTTTCGACCACACCAACCAGCACATCTTCGTAATGACTACGGTTAAAAATACGTATCATTCCTTTTTCAGGTGCTTCCTGATGTACTCTCCATAAAAAATCATGTTTCGATTCTTCCTCTGTTGGTTTTTTAAAGGCTTTAACCGAAATGCCGAGGGGATTAAATCCGCTGAATATTTTCTTAATTGCTCCATCCTTCCCACTGGCATCAAGTCCCTGCAAGATTACCAAAATGGAAAATTCGGAACGGGAAATCAGCCTATTCTGAAGTATATCCAATTCGTCTTTCCATTTTTCCATTTGCTTTTCAGCATCATCCTTTTTTATATTTTCGGGAGCCCGGGTAGGAAAGTCTGAAAGATTAATTTTCATATTTGTGGAGAAATTAAATTTATTTTGTACAAAATATAAAAATTAGATGAAAACCATCATACTCCTTTTCTTTTCGAATATATTTATGACCTATGCCTGGTATGGTCATTTAAAAAATGCCGAAATTTCCTGGTGGAAAGCCGTATTAATTGGTTGGGGCATTGCATTTTTCGAATACTTACTCATGGTGCCGGCAAACAGACTTGGCTATTTAAGCGGGAATTTTACAGCCTCTCAGCTCAAGATTGTGCAAGAAGTAATTTCGCTGAGTGTATTTGCAATATTTGCCTTGTTTTATTTGAAAGAGAAATTGACCTGGAATTATTTCGCTGCATTTTTATGCATATTAATGGCCGTATTCTTTATGTTTAAAAAATAAAAAACTTGCTTCCCGGGGGAGGAAACAAGTTTTTTATTATTATAATCAGGGGGATTATTTCTATTTAAAGTCGAAGAAAAAGAACCAGGCTGCGGCCGAGTTCACATCAATATTTTCGCAATATCCTATGGTAGTTCTGGAGCTGTTCATTACGCGACCATTTTCTATATAACCAATAGTACTGCGGGAGCTATTCATTACTCTGCCATTTTCTAAATAGCCTAATGTACTTCGTGAGCTGTTGAGAATACGATCTCCCTCCATATATCCAATAGTAGAACGCGCACTGTTGAGTATGCGCGAATCTTCTATATATCCAACTAAACTACGGCTCGAGTTTCGAACCTGACCGTTTTCAATATAGCCAACGGTACTTCTCGATTCATTAGTCAGCCTTTGCGCCTGTGCGCCCAAACCAAACAAGATAAAAAGAATGGATAATAGCAGTGTTTTCATTTTTAATACAGTTCAACTATTGCTACGCAATTATCGTACCAAAAACGAAAAGTTTAGACTGCTTTTTTTTATTGAAGCGCCGGATCGTTGAATATGCGCCTATTAAAAAGCAGAACCAGGAAAACACCGATACTGATTGCGGCATCGGCGAGATTAAATATGGGTCTGAAGAAAATAAAATAATTATCGGGGCCGAATAGAAATTCGGGTATCCATGACGGGGCTTCCGATTTATGCATATTGATCAATTCAACATAAAACATATCCACTACTTCGCCTTTCAAAACGGATGCATAGCCGCCTTCTTCGGGGAATACGGCAGCAATTTCACGGCAATTTACCGGGTAACGGGGATTTCCGCAAGTAGCCGAGAATATCTTTCCATAGGCTAAACTATCGACTATATTTCCAAAAGCGCCGGACATAATGAGGGCCATAACAATCAACACGATTTTAGAGGCTCCTTTTTTTGCCCAATTATAGAGCAGATACCCCATAAAGAATACGGCCACAATCCGGAAAAGCGACAATAAAATTTTCGCCCAATCGCCATCGCCTAATTCCATACCAAATGCCATTCCATTATTCTCGATGAAATGCAGTTGAAAAAAGGAACCCAGAACTTGCCTGGATTCGCCGTATGTAAAACTTGTTTTAACCCAAATCTTAATAATTTGATCCAGGATTAAAACCCCTATAAAAATAAGAATGGGAAGGCGCAAACGATTCAGAACTGTCCTCAAAGCTTATTTATTTTGTTTCAATTTAGCTTCCATGCTTAAGGTTGCATGAGGAACGGCCATTAATCTTTCTTTTTGAATCAGCTTTCCGGTTTCGCGACATACACCATAGGTTTTATTCTGAATACGAGCCAAAGCCGCTTCAAGATTCTGAATAAATTTTTTCTGACGTGCAGCCAACTGTCCCACCTCTTCACGGGTCATGATTTCACTGCCATCTTCTACCAATTTAAAAGTTGGCGATGTATCATCGGTCGAATTGCTGTCTTTATAATTGAAAGTGCTCTGCAATAAATCCAATTCCTTTTTAGCTTTATCCAGTTTTTTCTCAATCAATGCTTTAAATTCTTCAAGCTCTTCATCACTGTATCGTAGTTTGGTCGACATAATACTTTATACGTTATTATTAATTATTACCCATAATACGGCTAAATACCGTATTTGTTCTGTATTTGTTTATAAAATTCACATTTTGTTAATTTTTATACCCACTTTCAAATCTTCTCCCAGCTCCACAATTTGATGATCTTCAAAGACTTCTGCAGTCCACTCTATGCTTTCTGCCAAGGTTTCTCTTTCTATATATGCTTTGAAGCCATCCAGCGTGCCTTTCAATTCCTCTCTTTCCTCAATCAATACGCGAATTTTATCGGTCAATTCCAGCTTCGATTCTTTTCTAATATTCTGAATCCGATTCACCAAATCGCGCGCATAGCCCTCTTGTATCAAACTTTCACTGAGAGTTATATCCAAGGCTACCATTACTTTTCCGTCACCGGCAATTATTTGTCCGGGTATATCTTCGGTAAGTATTTCTACATCGGTCTTACTGATTATCCAATTGCCATTTGTGAGTTCGCCCTTTTGTTCGAGTTCTCTGATCTGACTTTGGTCTAAGCCCGCCACCCATGCTGCAACGGCTTTCATATCCTTTCCGAATTTTGGTCCCAACATCTTGAAATCGGCTTTGGCTCGCTTCACTATATTGCTGTTTTCCTCGGTAACGAATTCAATTTCTTTCACATTTACTTCGGCCAAAATAATATCTTTCACATCGCTGATATGCCTCTTCATTTCCTCGTTCAAAACAGGAATAATGACCTTTTGAAGGGGTTGTCGCACACGGATTTTTTCCCTTTTACGCAGGCTCAATATTAAAGACGAAATGCGTTGTGCATACTGCATTTTTTCCTCCAAAACCGGGTCAATTATTTTCTCGTTTACTTCTGGGAAACTACTTAAATGCACACTTATTTCCGCTCTTTTTCCGCTAACCCGATTCAGGTCTGCGAACAATTGTTCGGAATAAAATGGAGCCACGGGACTCATCAAACGGCTGATGGTTTCCAGACAAGTATATAAGGTTTGATATGCGCTGATTTTATCGCTTTCGTATTCACCTTTCCAGAAACGACGACGGCAAAGGCGCACATACCAATTGCTCAAATCGTCGTTGACGAACTGACTAATCAGGCGGCATGCAATATGGGGTTCGTATAGTTCAAATTGTTGCTCGACTTGTTTCACCAGACTATTCAAAAGCGATAAAATCCATCTGTCCATTTCCGGTCTATCTTCCACTTCGGCTTCGGCGTAGGTGAAGTTATCCAGATTGGCATATAGAGCAAAGAAACTATAGGTATTATGAAGGGTTCCGAAGAATTTACGTACTTCTTCCTGTATGCCATCGCTATCGAATTTCAGATTATCCCAAGGGGCGGCATTGCTAATCATATACCAGCGTACAGCATCGAATCCGTATTTTTCGCCCATTTCGAATGGATCAACGGCATTACCGAGGCGTTTGCTCATTTTATTGCCGTTTTTATCGAGCACCAAACCGTTTGATACTACATTTTTAAACGCAACCGAATCGAACAAGCCTACCGCAATGGCGTGCAGGGTAAAGAACCAGCCGCGTGTTTGGTCTACACCTTCGGCAATAAAATCGGCCGGAAAATTTTTTGGTTTTTCTCCGCCCATATAATGATTTTGGGCATAAGGCATGGCGCCACTGTCGAACCAAACGTCGATCAGATCCAGCTCTCTTTTCATCGGTTTTCCCGAGGCAGAAACAAGGATTAAATCGTCGACATAAGGTCGGTGCAAATCGAATTCATCATCGACCGGATTTGAGCTCATGAAACCGGCTTTCACTGCCTTATCTACCTCACTTTTCAATTCCTCCACACTACCTATACACAGCTCTTCCGAGGCATCTTCCGTGCGCCAAATCGGAAGAGGCACACCCCAAAATCTGGAGCGACTCAAATTCCAGTCCACCAAATTCTCGAGCCAATTCCCAAATCGTCCGCTGCCCGTACTTTCCGGCTTCCATTGTATGCTTTTATTTTTCTCGATCAGCTTATCCTTAAATGCCGTTGTACGAATAAACCAACTGTCGAGCGGATAATATAAAATCGGCTTATCGGTGCGCCAACAATGCGGATAACTGTGTTCGTAACTCTCTTTTTTGAACAATTTGTTTTCTTCTTGTAATTTCAAAACAATACGTTCATCTACACTCAAATAGCTTTTTAATTCTTTTATTTTCCCGGCATTTTCGAGTATATTTTTCTGGCGGGCAAATTCGTTTTCTTTTTCGGAATCCGACAAATAGGCTTCCTTAACAAACTCTTCTCCATAAAGGAATACACCATCTTGCACTTCAGGCAAAAAACGTCCTCTTTTGTCTACCAAAGTCAGCGATCCTATCCCATTTTGCGCAGCCACTCTAAAGTCGTCCGCACCAAAACTGGGCGCAATGTGTACTATACCCGTACCATCGGTTGTGGTTACAAAATCACCGGTAATAATGCGGAATGCATCTCCGTTTTCGGGTTGTACAAATGGCAATAATTGCTCGTAATAAAGTCCCTCCAAATCACTTCCTTTATATCGCTCTATGATGCGATACGGAATTATTTTATCTCCGGGTTTATAGGCATCGAAGTCGGCATCTTTCCCTTTTTCCTGAAAATAAGCAGGGATTCTTTCTTCGGCCAAGAGCACGCATATTTTCTTATGTGAATAGGCATTAAATGTTTCGACCAAAACATAATCTATATTTTTTCCTACCGCTAATGCTGTATTAGAGGGCAAGGTCCATGGCGTTGTTGTCCACGCCAAAACATACACTTCTTCTACATCGGCAATGGCCTTTTTAAGCTTAAATTGCACAACGGCCGAACGGTCTTTTACGTCGCGGTAAGTTCCGGGCTGGTTGAGTTCGTGCGTACTTAATCCGGTTCCCGCAGCGGGTGAAAAAGGTTGAATGGTATACCCTTTATAAAGCAATCCCTTTTTATAAAAAGCTTGCAAAAGATGCCATACCGTTTCCATATAATTGCGGTCATAGGTAATATAAGGTGCATCCATATCTACCCAATATCCCATTTTACGCGTGAGTTCATTCCACACGTCGGTATATTGCATAATGGCTTTACGGCATTCTTTATTATAATCTTCCAGAGATATTTTTACGCCTATATCATCTTTACGAATACCCAATCTTTTCTCTACTTCGAGTTCCACGGGCAAACCATGGGTATCCCATCCGGCACGACGTTCGACCCGAAAGCCTTTCAAGGTTTTATAGCGGCAAAAAATATCCTTTACCGCGCGCGCCATTACGTGATGTATACCGGGCACACCGTTGGCACTGGGCGGACCTTCATAAAATACAAAGGTCTTTTCCGCATCGCGGGTTTCTACACTTTTCTCGAATACCTGATTTGCTTCCCAAAACGATAATACCCGTTTATTCACCTCAGGCAAATCGAGTGATGGATAGCTTTTATATTTATTATTTTCCACTTTATTCGTCAAATTGGCTGCAAAAATAATAATTTAGTGCAAGTTAAACAGCATTAATCGCACCAATTGAATGGATTATTTCGGCTTTTCTGCCCGAATATACAAATTGGGGATTTATTTCGTTTAGCAAGTTATTGCGAAATAGATAGAATGAATAAACAAGAAAGAATGCAAGAAGTGGCCCTCTGTTTTAGTCAGGGCGACTGCGATTTGGGCATGCGGCGGCTTATAGATCTGGGGCTGGAATGCGATCAAATGGATATTTTCAAATCGGTACTACACTATGTCGATTGGCATTATTCATCTGAATTCAGGGCTGATTTAGCAGCGGAAATAGCCGGTCGCAGTTTGGATTTAATCGACAAAACCGGATCCTGGACCCGCAAGGAATCGGCCGATGCGGTATTGGAATTGGAAGGACTCAGTAAGTCCTACAAAAAGGGAAATTTCAACCTCGGTCCCATCGACATACGCTTGCCTGAGCGGGGCATATTGGGCTTAGTCGGACAAAACGGAAATGGGAAAACAACGCTGATTCGTACTATTTGGGGCGAATTAAGTGCCGACCGCGGAGTGATGAAATACCATGGAAATCCCGTACATCAAATTTCCTATGCATTGAAATCAAAAATGGCCTATATACCTCAGCGTACAGAAATATGGTATGGCAGTTTGATGGATAACCTGCAATTTACAGCAGCGCTGCACGGCATTTCTCCCGATGAAAATATTTGGTATACGCGTATGTATATAGCCCGATTCGGATTATGGCCCTATAAAGAATTGAATTGGAAACAATTGTCCGGCGGCTACAAAATGCGATTCGAACTGGCACGTACCATGTTGCGTAAACCCACACTATTATTGCTCGACGAGCCATTGGCTAATTTAGATATCGTATCGCAACAACTCATACTCGAAGACCTCAAACACCTGGCTATTTCCGATAAACATCCCATGTCTATTATTCTGAGCTCACAACAATTGTATGAGGTAGAAAAAATAAGCCATGAAGTGCTCTATTTGGAAGAAGGCAAACCCAAAGGACAAAGTCGCACCGATTCGGAGAGCGCTCCATTGGTAATCGAACTGGAAGGACGTGTAGGTAAATCCGAACTTGCGCAGATATTGCAACCTTTATCCCCTTTGCAAATCCTGTTTAACGGAGGTGTATATATCATACATTTTTCGCCCGAAAAAACATTCAGTCAGGTCTTAAAACATCTTTCCGAAAATCCCGTCGAAATCACCTGTATCCGCAATATCAGTCAATCCTCACGTCGCTTTTTTACGCGCTAACATGCTTATTTTATGAAAAAATTATTGCAATTTCTACTGATTAAATATCCCCTTTTGTGGAATACCCGTTTCCCTGTTATGCTTGCTGTAACCGGCATCAGCAACCTGCTTTATTTCTTTATAGGATGGAGTTTTACTTCCCATTTCCCCGAGGTTAGATACGAAATTGAATCGAGCTATTTTGAAAGCGGATTGTTTCTGAGTGCGTTGATTCTACAAATCTTGATTTTCATCCTTTGGCTTTATTTTTACTTTAGAAATAATGCCTATAAAGCTTTTTATCCGATTAAAAAGTCCTATTTACTCGCTGAGTTTTTTCTGGTTTTATTCCTCAGTACGCTTAATATATTTTTATTTATCAGTTGGAAAAGTGGAGTAATTGCCGGCACTAAATCTAAATATTCCACAGAAAAAATTACAGCGTATAAGGCAATTATCAATAAAGCTGCACCTTTTCGTTTGCAATATAAATCGCAATACGAACAGCATCAATACTGCGGCACACCCATGAGCATGAAGTACAGCGCC
Organism: Bacteroidota bacterium; assembly: GCA_023432985.1. GTDB lineage: Bacteria > Bacteroidota > Bacteroidia > CAIKAF01 > CAIKAF01 > JACVCJ01. The sequence continues at coordinate 153,715 of JAEZEQ010000062.1, forward strand.
GTAGAAGCCGAACCGATATATCCGGGCAATTTAATCAGCGATGCCTATTGTTGTAAAGATTCTATTTTGAGTTATTATCAGTTTTGCGATTTTCCTTTTTATGAAAATGATACAGAGAAAAGGGAATTGATTAAGGCAAATCAAGAATTATTACGGGAAAGAAATCCGACCAAAATAAAAGAAATCCTTGAGGATTATAATGCCGTATTGGCCGAATTCGACAAGACGGAATTAGCTGGTATAGAGCGTATAGCCGAGAATGTATTTATGCGCGAAGATTTCGAGATACATCCTTCTGCATTCCGCGAAAATGAGTCGGATTATTATGGCTATTACGACCTAAACAATATCGATAATATAGTGAGTGTTATTGATGATAATATGGAGCCGGACTTGGATTATTGGATTGTAGCTTTGGTGCATTTATTTATCGGATTAGGCTTTGCATTGGCGATAATATCCTTCCGGATCACCTCCGTTAAAGAATGGCTTATAGCCTTTGTGGCTGCCGGTGTCCTGGCCACCATACTTGGCTTATTCAATGTATTGTTCGGACTTACCGATGAAACATTTGGACTCAGTTATCTCTTTTGTATGGGCATTTTTATATTGTTGGCCTTGTTTGGTCGATTGATAAACTTGAAGAAAAGTATACAAGGCGTATGCATCAATCTGGCCTTATGGTGTGCACCCTATGTATTTCTATTGTCCTGGGTCAGTGCCGATTTAAAAATGAATACGGCCAATGAATTATATACGGGATTAATAAGTTTGATTCTGGGTATCATCATCAGTCTGGGCATACTCTATCAGAGTTTTATATACAAATCTGCACCCGAGGAATAGAATTAGAAATCGAGGGCTCTGTATACAGCAAACCAATGAAAAACAGTACCTGCCAGTACAAAAATATGCCAGATGGCGTGACTATATTTTAATTTATTCTGAATATAAAAAAGTACGCCTATGGTATAGGCCAATCCGCCCCATAAGATGGGCAAAAAGACATATAAATTCATATTCTCTTTAAGGGGATTGAAAAGGAAAACAAGCATCCAGCCCAGTGCAACGTAAATAGAGGTACTCAACCATTTAAAACGGCCCGTAAAAAATACTTTTAAAATAATTCCTACCGCAATAATGCCCCACATAATTCCCAAAAACAGTAAGGAAGTTTTAAGCGGAGTAAAAAGGTAAACCACAGGGGTATAAGTGCCTCCAATCAGTAAAAAAATGGAAATATGATCGGCAATATGGGCTCTACTTTTCAGAGTCGGATTGGTAAAAAAGTGGTATAGTGTGCTGCTGATATAGACAGACAGCATGCCGACTATATAAATAGAAATGGCGAATAGCGTATATTTTCCTGAGTGGTCGAGGGTTTTATTCCATAAAAAGGGCAAAGTAAAAACAATAAACAAAATACCAATGGCATGTGTAGCAGCATTGGCGCGTTCCTCGCTGGAGCTTTGTATTCGTTTGCTTTTATTTTTATTCGCTTCCACGTAATTGGTGATAAAGCAGCAATGAAGCCATTAACAAAAATACGGCGACCATTTGGTGTAAGGCCCCTAATAGAATAGGTACATTATAGAGTAGAGTAAATATGCCTAATAAAATTTGTACGTGTACAAAAAAGAGCAACCAGGAAGAGGATCTTTTTTGGTCACTGCGGAAGTTATTTCTTTTACCGTAAATCCACAAAATCCATACCCAGATATAGACTACAAAAGCCATCCAACGGTGAATAAACTGTATACCTCCATTATTAGGAAAACCGAGTGCAGGGTCCATTTCATCAGGAATAGGTTCGCCTATAAGATTATAATAAAAAGGTCTGTTATGGGAAGAGAAAATACCCTCTTTCACCCATTGTCCGTCCATCAGAGGCCAGGTATTAATTTCCTGACCGGCGTCTCTACCGGCCACAAAAGCGCCATAAATAATCTGAATACATAGAACAACAAATCCGATTTTAAACAAGGTTTTAGCTTGGGGAAATTTATTTTTCAAATGCGTAAGGCGGGGGAATCGTATATCGAGTATAGTCCAATAAATCAGTAAGAGTAGTAACAGGGCCGTACTCAGGTGTATGGCCAGTCGGTAGTGACTCACATTGGGATTATCAACCAATCCGCTTTTCACCATCCACCAACCCAAAAAGGCCTGAAATCCGCCCAATAAGAAAATAAAAAAGAGTCGGCCTGCAAAAGCGCCTTTAAAATAGCCTTTAGAAATAAAATAGAAAAAGGGAATAATAAAAACCAATCCGATCATACGTCCCCAGAAACGGTGGAACCATTCCCAGAAAAATATTTTCTTAAAATCGGATAATTCCATGCCTTGATTTTTGTGTATGTATTCGGGACTTTGTTGATATTTCAGGAATTCGGCGGCCCAATCTTCTTCAGACAATGGGGGTAAGGTACCGGTAACCACTTTCCATTCCGTAATCGACAATCCGCTTTCCGTAAGCCGCGTCACAGCTCCAATCAGAATCATCGCGAAGACCATTATAAGTCCGGCATAAAGCCAAATTAAAACCGGTTTTCTACCGTTATTTGCAATTTTCATAGCACCCCTTGAAATAATTGCCTACAAAGGTATATTTCTTTTATCAAAAGGGAATAAAATAATACAAGGAAATAAGATTGATAAAAAATAAGGAAAGTATGTACAGAAAATGCAAAAAGGGATTTAAAAATCCATGAATAACATTTACCTTCGCCATGAAATGCAAAAGCAAAAACTCATATTATTTTTCACAGTCTTTGTTGACCTTTTGAGTTTTGGCATTGTCATTCCCATTTTGCCCAATTATGTAGAACGGCTGAGTGGTTCTACCCTATTGCCCGGTGTTGCAGTGGCGGTTTTCAGTGTGGCTCAGTTTTTCTTTAATCCCATTTGGGGAGCATACAGCGACAGGGTTGGGCGCAGGAAGATTATATTAATTAGTCTTTGCATTGCATTTTTGGGATATTTTCTATTCGCATTTGCTACGCATATACTCATCATATTGGCCTCGCGTATATTGAGTGGAATCGGGGCAGGAAATATATCGGCAGCACAGGCCTATATCAGCGATATTACCGATACAAAAGACAGGGCCAAAAGCATGGGTATGATTGGGGCGGCATTTGGCTTAGGCTTTATGATAGGTCCAATGATAGGGGGTATATTAATGGAACGATTCGGATTTTCGTCCATAGGTTATTTCTGTGCCATACTCTGCATTATCAATATCATATTTGCTTTCTTTTTTCTTCCCGAATCGCTCAAACCCGAATCGCGTAAACAAGACCGAAAAATAAATATTTTACCCTATAAAGCTTTTTTGGAATCTGTAAAAATTTCCAATCTCAGCACCTTATTTCTGACCGGATTTGCATTTGCTGCCGCTTTCTTTTTCTTTCAGATAAATGCCCCTTTGGTTTGGGAAAAAATATACAAACTCACTCCGTCCGAAATCTCCATACTCTTTTCCATTATTGGGGTATCATCATTTATAGCCCAAGGCATAATCTTGCGTATCACATCGCGATTATGGAGTGAGAAAGTGCAAATATCGGCGGGACTTTTCCTGACCTCTATGGGCATACTGATGTTGCCTTTTACACCTGAGGCTTATTTCTGGACATATTCCACCGTCAGTATAATTTTAATTTCCATAGGAAACGGGATAATAAACCCCAATCTCACCACCTTAGTTTCCAAAAACGTAGAGGCACATCGGCAGGGTTTAATATTGGGAATATATCAAAGTGTGGGTGCATTTGCGCGCATCATAGGTCCAATTTTAGGCAGTGTTTTATATACCATAAGCTGGCCATTGCCATTCATTCTTGCGCCTATTATATATTTGCTGAATATTTGGTGGTTTAATAAATACCGCGCCAAGGAAGAGCAGACTTATCTTTGAAATTAATATATTGATTCCATGAATTTATTTTCCGAACTTGATGATTCGCTTCCGTTAAAACGCATGCAAGAACTGGAAAACTTGCTGAATGAGCACAATTATAGATACTATGTATTGGCTGATCCCAGTATTAGTGATTTCGAATTCGATCATTTATTAAAAGAATTAGAAGCGCTCGAAAAGCAATATCCTCAATGGGCTTCGCCCCTATCTCCAACCAAAAGAGTGGGTGGAGAAGTGACAAAAAAGTTCAATACCATCGCACATCGCGTACCCATGCTTAGTCTCGACAATACCTATAATACAGAAGAATTATGGGATTTTGACCGAAGAGTAAAAGAGGCTTTACAAGAAGATAAGATTGAGTATACGGCCGAATTAAAGATAGATGGAGTGGCCATTTCTCTTTTGTATGAAAAGGGTTTATTGACACGGGCATTGACACGTGGAGACGGAAGCAAAGGCGATGATATTACGACCAATGTAAAAACCATAAAATCCATACCTTTAAAATTACGTGGTTCGGATATACCGGACAGTTTGGAGGTGCGTGGTGAAATATTCATGCCCAAAGAATCCTTTCTAAAAATAAACGCCGAAAAGAGAAGTGAATTAGAAGATAAGGGATTTGGAGAAGATGAGATAAGCGAACAATTATTAAAAAACCCGCGTAATGCTACGGCGGGCAGTTTAAAAATGCAGGATTCCGCCATCGTTGCCACGAGGCAATTAGACGCATTTATATATTTCATTTTAGCCGATACAGAGATTAGTAAAACCCATTTCGGCAATTTAGAAAAAGCCAAAGAATGGGGTTTTAAGATAAATCCGCATACACAAAAATTATCGGGTATGGATGCCGTGGTCGATTTCATTGCAAAATGGGAAAGCAAAAGGCATGATCTGGATTACGAAACCGATGGGATTGTAATAAAAGTCAACCTCTACACCCAGCAAAACAGCCTAGGCAACACAGCTAAAAGTCCGCGTTGGGCAGTTGCATACAAATACAAGGCTCAAAGTGCGCTCAGTGTATTAGAGTCTATAGACTATCAGGTGGGGCGTACCGGTGCGGTGACACCAGTGGCCAACTTAAAAGCGGTACAATTGGCCGGAACAACCGTAAAACGTGCTTCATTGCACAATGCCGATTTCATTGCACAGCTCGATTTACGAATGGGTGATGCGGTATATGTAGAAAAAGGAGGCGAAATAATTCCCAAAATAACAGGAGTAGACCTAACAAAGCGCAGCCCTTTGGCAGAGCCTATACATTTCATTACGCATTGTCCCGTTTGTCAATCCCCACTACACAGAAAAGAGGGAGAAGCCGCATATTATTGCATCAATGAATATGGCTGTAAGCCCATAGTGATTGGGAAACTCATACATGCCGTGAGCAAAAAAGCATTAGATATACAATCATTGGGCGAAAAAACCATAGAAGAATTTTACGATCATGGTTTCATTAAATCCCTTCCCGATTTATGGGCATTAAGTTATACGAAAATATTAAGCCTTGACGGATACAAAGAGCAAAGTGCGTTGAATATACTCAATGGTTTAGAGAAGGCGAAGCAAAATCCATACGAACGTGTACTCTTTGCATTAGGCATACGCTATGTAGGCGAGACCGTGGCTAAAAAGTTGGCATTCGCTACCAAAAACATAGACCAATTGATGGAGGCTGATTTTGAAAGCCTGAAAAACATAGATGAAATTGGAGAAAAAATTGCAGGAAGTATTATAGAGTGGTTTCAAAAAGAGAGCAATAGAGAGATCGTACAAAAATTACGTGAAATCGGGTTGAATTTTACCGTAGATGAATCGGCATTTCAACATCAATCGGATATATTGAGTGGTAAGCAGATTGTAATCTCGGGTGTATTTAGTAAATCGAGAGATGAGATAAAAAAAATAATCGAACAAAACGGAGGGAAAAACAGCAGTAGTTTAAGCAAAAAAACCACATATTTACTCATAGGCGACAAGCCGGGACCGGACAAAATGGCTAAAGCCAAGCAACTGGGCATTACCATAATAGACGAAAACGAATTCTATCAAAGCTACAATTTATGATAAAAAAAGCAGCAATAATCACCATTGGCGACGAATTATTGATAGGTCAGATTGTAGACAGCAATAGCGCTTATATTGCGAGAGAGCTGAATAAAATCGGGATTCGGATTGATAAAAAATACAGTATAGGCGATCAAAAGGAGGCTATAATAGAGGTATTGGACACCTATATAGGCAAGCTGGATATAATATTATTCACCGGAGGATTGGGTCCCACCCGCGACGATATAACCAAGGAAACATTAAACGAATATTTCGGAGGCAAGCTCATACGGCATGAGGAGAGCTATCGTTTATTAGAAAATTATTTCAAAAGTCGGAACAGGCCCTTTGAGGAAGTGAACCAACAACAAGCCTATGTTCCCCATAATTGCCGGGTCTTACTCAATACAGAAGGCACTGCTCCGGGTATGCTATTTGAACATAAAGGCAGTCTGATATTCTCATTGCCGGGAGTACCCTTCGAAATGGAATATTTAATGCAAGAGGAAGTAATTCCTATTTTGAAAAAAGAGGCTGAAATCATTCCATTAGTGCATGCAACATTGCATACAGTGGGCATTCCGGAAAGTACACTTATGCTAAAAATTCAAGATTGGGAAAATGCATTAGCGGCAGACCTAAAGCTTGCCTATTTGCCTACATACGGCACGATTCGTTTACGGCTTACATGCTGGACTCCCGGAAAATACAGCGAAGATGAATTGTATTCCTTATTTGATCCCATTAGAAAGCAATTGGGTAATGCGGTTTTTGGGGAGGGAGATACAGATATGACGCGGGTTTTATTTGAGTTATTGAAAGAAAAAAATAAGAAAGTAAGCTTTGCCGAAAGTTGCACCGGAGGCTATTTGGCGCATCAATTGACCCTACTTCCCGGCGCCAGTAATCTTTTCAATGGATCCATTGTGACCTATAGTTACGATTCGAAAGAGAGCGAATTAAAAGTACCCATGCAAATCTTAAACGAAAAAGGCGCAGTAAGCGAAGAGGTGGTGCGTATAATGGCCGAGGAGGTGCGTTTAAAATTTCGGTCCGATTATGGGGTATCTACTTCCGGTATAGCCGGCCCCACGGGAGCCACACCCGACAAGCCTGTAGGCACAGTGTGGATAGCCGTAAGCAGTGCAAAGCAAACTATAGCAAAACGATTTCAATTGGGTCCCAAAAGAGATCGAAATATTAAATTAAGTGGTGTTTATGCCTATAATATGTTACGTATACTGATCCAATCCGAAGAACAAGCAGAATAAAAAACGAGAGAAATGACAAATTTACAATTATTTCAACCCGGGAAATTAGGCCCGCTTCAATTACGAAACAAGAGCATACGTTCGGCTGCTTTTGAGGGTATGGCATACAATAATTCAGTTTCAGAAGATTTAATTGCCTATCACCGCTCGGTTGCCAAAGGGGGGATTGGGATGAGTACGGTTGCCTATGCAGCAACTGGAAAAAGTGGTTTATCCTTTCCACATCAGCTTTTGTTGAGAGAGGAAATAAAGGGCGATTTAAGGAGGCTGACCGATGCCATACATCAACATGGCGCTGCGGCTTCGATACAACTGGGACATTGTGGCAATATGGCCAATAAGCAATTGACGGGCTTAACCCCTGTAGCTCCAACCGGAGGTATAAATCTATATGGACCTACCTTTCCGCGCACCATAAACAAAAGCGACATGGCCGAGATAATAGAAGAGTTTAAAAAGGCCATAAAGTTGGTTTACGAGAGTGGTTTTGATGCAGTAGAAATACATGCAGGGCATGGTTATTTAATCAGCCAATTCCTTTCACCATACACCAATAAAAGAAAAGACGAATATGGTGGTTCCTTCGAAAACAGAAAGCGTTTTATGGTAGAGGTACTTTCGGCAGTGCGTGACAGTATGCCTTCATCCATGGCCATGATAGTGAAAATGAATTCTTGGGACGGATTCAAATCGGGGATTACAAAAGAAGAGGGTATACTTAGTGCCCGGGCAATAGAACAATGCGGTGCCGATGCTTTGGTTGTAAGCGGCGGATTTGTGAGTCGCGCACCCATGTATGTAATGCGCGGACGTATACCCACAGATATTATGGCCTATTATATAAAAGAAGGATGGAAGAAATTCTTCGTAAAATTAATGGGAAATCAACTTATCAAAAGGGAGGAATATAAAGAAGGTTTTTTTATGGAAGATGCGGGTAAAATTAAAGATTCGGTGAAAATTCCGGTGATTTTGGTGGGGGGATTAAACAGTATAGAGACCATAGAAAAAGCAGAAAAAATGGGATTTGAATATATGGCTTTTGCACGAGCATTGATAGAAAACCCCAATTATATAAACGAATTGCAGGAGGGTTTGCGACAAAAATCAGACTGTACTATTTGTAATTATTGCGTAGCAAAAATGTATACAGAAAAAATGACTTGTCAATTTCATGAGCAGGATATTCCTTCTTCCTTAAAACGAAAAATTGAAAAATTGAACCATGGCTAAAACATATGCATTAGTTACCGGCAGTACGTCTGGCATTGGATTATCCATTGCGCATCAACTGGCAAAAAAAAATTATCATATCATATTTGTCAGCAATGAACAAGAAAGGTTGAAGGAAGTACAGGCCGAATTTCGGGAAAAATACCAACAAGAGCCCCTGGCCATTTATTTAGATTTAGCAGAAAAAGATGCGGCTTATACTTTATTCGATCAATGCAAAGATTTGGATGTAGAGGTATTGGTAAACAATGCCGGTTTCTTTTTCTTCGGTATGATCACCGGGGCAAATTTAGAAAAAGCCTCGGCGAAAATTCAATTGCATATACATACCGTTGCATTACTTTGTTCATTATTTGGACGCGAAATGCAGAAAAAGCGCAAGGGATATATATTGAATAATTCTTCCATTTCGGCATATAAAGAATTTCCGGGCATAGGATATTATGCGGGAAGCAAAGCATTTACCAAATATTTCACTCAGAGTTTACGGTGCGAATTAAGGCCTTATGGCATACATGTCACTTGCTTATTACCGGGGGCTACGGCTACGAATTTATACGATCCGAATGTAGTAAACATGGAATTGGCAAAAAAGCTGGGTATTATGATGAGTTCAGATTCCGTTGCCTACTATGCGGTCAAAGGTTTATTTGCTAATAAATCGCGGGTAATACCGGGCATTACCACAAAATTGATGTTATGGGGGACCTTACTTGTACCTCAATGGTTGATTTATCAAATCAGGAAGATAAAGCCTGTGAAGAAGGTGCTGGATATTTAGAGTTCGAGTTGTGCTTCGATGCCTGCGATAAGGCAATGGATTACTTTAATATGAATTTCCTGTGCTCTATCGGCAAAATCTGATTTAGGGGCACGAATTTCCACATCGGCCAGGCCGGCCAACTGTCCCCCATCTTTGCCGGTCAAGGCAATTACCTTCATTCCTAACTCCTTAGCTTTGGAGGCGGCCAGACAAACATTATTACTATTTCCGCTGGTACTAATGGCCAGCAACACATCATTTTCTTTTCCAAAGGCTTCTACGGAGCGGCTAAAAATGGCATCGAAACCATAATCATTACCGACACAAGTAATATGCGAAGGATCAGATATAGCCATTGCGGGCAGGGCTCGACGGTCGTTTCTGAATCGGCCGCTGAGTTCTTCGGCAAAGTGCATGGCATCGCACATACTTCCTCCATTGCCGCAGGATAATACTTTATTTCCGGATTGAAATGCGGAACTTAAAACAGAAATTGCTTTCTCAATTTGAGAAACAGCTTGTTTATCAGCCAAAAAAGCCTGTAAAACATCATTTGCATCATGCAGTTGCTTTAGAATATTCTCTTGCATAGGTACAAAATAATGAATAAAAATTTTGATTCATACTTAATTCCTATATTTTTGTAATAATCGAATTAATAACCCTTCGATACAAAATTTAGTAAAAACGATACATGAAAAGATTTACATTTCTTTTGTTGGCCATGCTCCCCTTTATTTCTTATGCACAAACGATTGATCAGGATGATAATTGTTTTGTACAGTACATGAAAGTGTTTGAAAAAAGAGGAGGTCATGATGTTACCGACGGCATGTATGAAAATAGCATTATTTCCATTCGAAACGGGACCAAGTGCGATTGTTATATGGCCAAGGTAAAGGTGGAGAATAAGGTGATAAAAACCATATTCATCAAATTTAGCGATGGTAGTTATGATTTATTTGAGCCTCAGTATAAATACAAAGAAGATTGGTTAATCATAGCCGGCAAATCGAAAACTAGGGTAACCATAGACGATAAGCTTATTGATGTTTTCTTTCCCAAATTATTAATGCCTAAGAAGAAAGATTACGAAAAGGCACCTCTTCCGGATTTGGATGAATTATAGTATTAAAAAAAGGGAAGTAATTACTTCCCTTTTTTATTTATTTTCCGGTATATCTGGTCCATGTATCTTCACGTCCAAGGAATCGAAAGCCGCAGATATGTCCGCGCATTTCGAGGGTATTGGCTGAAGTAATGGTAATTTTACCGCAATAAGATTTTCCTTTTTCGGGGTCATATACCGTACCGTCGGTAAAAACGCCATCTCCGTCATAAACGAAGTCTTTGAGTACGCGCAGTCCGAGTCGCGGCTGATTACGCAGGGAGGGTTCCGGATTTTCTATATCCGTTTTAGGTTTACCGGCCGCGTCATTTGGTTCTTTCAACCAAACCGTTTTCCCGTAATATTTATTCCCAATTTTCTCAATCTTCACTCTGGCTTTACCATGACCGGGAGTCCACACTCCCACGACCATGCTTTCGCTGATTTGGGCAAAACTGAATTGGTGCATTATAAAGGCTGATAAGGCAAGCATTCCAATTTTTTTCATACTGAATATTGTTAATTGTATTGTAGGTATTATGCATTCATTCTATTGATAAGCATAACGTGTTTTTAGTTGTGACTAATATAAAAACAATCTGACAGGAATTCAAATAAAAGCAAATATTCTCTTCATCCAGACATTTAATGAAATGAGAAAATAGAGTGCAAGCGGAGTTTTATCTACCCATTGGGGTATTGTTTTCTCATTTTTTTGTCAAAAATATCAAGTAAAAAGGTTGTAAAAAACATTGCTGAGATTATACATAAACCCCTCCGGTCTTCGACCACCTCCCCTTGGCCGGGGAGGAGCTGTATAGTGCACACAGTTTGGGTTCACTCGCCTTACTTAGATTACATATATACTGCACACAGTTTACTCCCCTTCTCCTTTCTTTAGGTACATATATCCTGCACAAAAAATGAGATTATTTTCCTGTTTTAAAAAGAAAAATTCCAACCCAAACTCTGTAAAAATCAATTATGCAAAGCAGTTCGAGGCGGAGTGAAATTTTGGTGAAGGCGCGTAGCAGCGCTACGTAACTGAACCAAAATGAGCTCCAACGAAGAAATGTGCAGCAGAAATGATTTTAATATGATGTTTAATGCGATGCAGTACCCATAG
>JAEZEQ010000002.1 GCA_023432985.1 Bacteroidota bacterium
GGAAAAAAGGAGCCGAAGAATTTGCTAAAATAGTAGAGGGCTATATTCGCGATTTAGCCATGCCTCATGCCTGCTTTTTAGGCGAAGTGAAAGAATTGGATACGATGAATGAATGGGGTATGGATGCCGTGCATTTTTGGTTTAGCGCCAATGCAGGCCATGAACCGGTGGAGCTGCATAAATCGGCATCGGGCGGAGAAATGAGCCGCGTTATGCTGGCTATTAAATATGCCATTACCCAAAAATCACAATTGCCCGCCATAGTTTTTGATGAAATTGATACGGGCATTTCGGGTCGAGTAGCCGATCTGGCGGGACAAATGATGCAGGATTTAAGCCATTATTCACAAGTCATCGCCATTACACATTTGCCCCAAATTGCCGCTAAAGGTAAACAACATTTTAAGGTAGAGAAAAGAATAGTTCAAGATAAAGCAAGAACCGATTTAATACTCCTTAGTCCGGATAAACGTATAGAAGAATTGGCCAGCATGCTCAGTGGTGAACATCTCTCTGAGGCCGCCATGCAAAATGCACGTGACTTATTGGGCTCAAATGCCTGATTTTATTTTCTGATAAAATAATCCCCGGATATACTGACTGAAATAAAAGGAACCGGCGGTTTCGACTGAACATTGTTGATATAATGGCCAAAAGAGCTTCGACGCAATTTGTTTGTTTAACTCGGGGTAACCCCTTTGTCGGAATTTATTGAAAGGAAGGTCTTCGTTCAACCCCAAAATTTCTTCCAATAAATGCTCTATCTGTGCACTCAACGGATGAAAATGAATTTGGGGAATAAACCCCAATTGCAATGACAAAGTTTGCAAATGTTCGAAAAGCACTTTGGAAAATAATTCCGGACTGTGCGGACCCGATTCAATAACCCTCTCCAAACACTGCTTGGTGCAATCTAAAATTTCATCTAAGATAACTTCCTTCGATTTGAAAAAAGTATAAACGGTTGACCTCGATAACCCGGCATGAGTAGCAATCATTTCCATGGTTACAGAATGATAACCTTGCTCTGAAAATAAATGAGAAGCCGCTTCCAAAATACGAAGCAAGGTCATTTTTTTTTTACGGCTTAAGGTATCGGTCAATGTTTCCATTTCGTACCGTAATAATACGAAAAATTATGATAGCATTTCTGTTTTAAATTCGCTCGTTTGATGAAATGATAATTCGGGATAATCTTGTTTGGCCATGTTCAACATCCAGGCACTTGGGGCCAGAAAAACGGGATTCTCGTCTTTGTCGAAAGCGATTTGCCCTTGTTTTACACGTATGAATTCTTCCAGCTTGGCCTTATTATCGGTCGTAATCCACAATGCTTTATAAAAAGATAAGGATTCGAAACGACATTTTGCACCGTATTCATGTTCCAAACGATATTGAATTACCTCAAATTGTAATTCGCCCACCGTACCAATAACCTTACGATTGCCCGGCTGCATAAGGAATAACTGAGCTACACCCTCGTCGGTAAGTTGCCGTATGCCCTTTTCCAATTGCTTGGTTTTTAATGGGTCGGCGTTGATTAATTCTTTGAATATTTCGGGACTAAAACTTGGAATGCCTCTGTATATCATATTTTCACCCTCGGTGAGCGTATCCCCAATTTTAAAATTCCCCGAATCATACAAACCGATTACATCTCCCGGATACGCTTCGTCAATTATCTGTTTGTCGGATGCTAAAAATGAAGTGGGATTACTAAAACGTAAATCCTGATTTAATCGCGTATGTTTATAAAATTTACCTCGCTGAAAGGTGCCGCTTACTATACGTAAAAAGGCTACGCGATCGCGATGACGCGGATCTAAATTGGCGTGAATTTTGAAAATAAAACCACTGAATTTTTCCTCTTCAGGTTTCACATAACGCTGATCTGTTTCTCTTCCAACCGGAGCCGGTGCTATGCGAATAAATGTCTCCAGCAATTCTTTTACCCCAAAATTATTTAATGCCGATCCGAAAAATACAGGTGCTATTTCCCCTTTTAAATAAGCTTCTTTATCGAAACTTGGATATACACCCTCAACCAATTCTACATCATTGCGCAATTGCTCAGCCGGCTCTTCTCCAACGATTTCATCGAGTTGGGGATCATTTAAATCTTTTAATTCGATTTGATCTTTTTCGATTTTTGTTTTATTGGCCGCAAATAAATTTAATTTTTGATCGAATAAATTATATACGCCCTGAAATCGGGATCCCATACCTATAGGCCAGGCGAGGGGACGAACCTTTATGGATAATTTGTTTTCTAATTCATCCAATAAATCAAACGGATCTTGTCCTTCCCGATCGAGTTTGTTTATAAAAACAATAACTGGCGTGTTCCGCATTCTACAAACTTCCATCAGGCGTTCGGTTTGTGCTTCCACACCATTAGCGGCATCAATAACTAATATTACAGAGTCTACCGCAGTCAAGGTTCTATATGTGTCTTCGGCAAAATCTTTGTGTCCCGGTGTATCGAGCAGGTTGATTTTAGCGCCCATATATTCAAAGGCCATAACCGATGTGGCTACAGAGATTCCTCTTTGCTTCTCTATTTCCATGAAGTCGGACGTGGCCGTTTTTTTAATCTTGTTCGATTTTACTGCACCGGCCGTTTGTATTGCTCCACCAAATAAGAGTAGCTTTTCGGTTAATGTCGTTTTCCCCGCATCGGGGTGAGATATAATGGCAAATGTGCGCCGTTTATTTATTTCTGAAGCCAAATTCATGCCGCAAAGGTATGCATTCCTTACAAAAATAGTAAACGTGCAGCCCTTCCTTCATGAAATAATGCATCCAATATGCTGATATTGCTTTCTACACTGTATCGATCTTTATTCAGATGCCTATAGGAAACAGGCTTGTATTCTTGTAAAGGTTTCCTCAAATCTGTTGTGCATTTTTCTATATAGCTTAATGAAAAGCTCGTAGAGTCTATGGATAGCCCTAATTCTTTCAAAATCCACTCTAATAATGCCCGGTTCAATTGAGTTAAAAATGGGAAATTTTGTGCGTAAATGTCCTCAAGCTCTGGTCCGTAATACGCATAAAATGGAGTTTTACTATAGGCCGTTTGTAATGCTTTTTTATGTTGATGTACCCAGTTTTCTGCATATGAAATGCGCACCTGATGCATGGGCGTCTTCTGATTTTTTCCTTTTTCCAATGGAACCACCAAACGCTCAATCCCATTGGCCCCCGCAATATGATAGCGGTTACGAAAATTTTGTTTTATATAATGTTCGCCCAAATCTATAATCGGATTTTTTGCCTTGAATAAAGCTTCTATCCAATATAAAGGCGGATTTAAATACATAGGAAATACCTCCATTATAATAAATGATCTATTTTGAATAAATTATCGTAATACTGTTCTTTGGTTGCACTATCCCAATGTATTTTACCTTTTCGGTATTGCCACTGACTTAAATATCCGAAATAGATAAAGAGCAAGAGGAAAAAATAATTCATATTTCGGACCCATTCATTTCGACATGCCGAAAAATAATATGCGATTGGTATGGCAAAAAGGGGATAAAACTCTATAAATACCCGCGTTCCTAATCCGCCCCCATAATACCACATCCACCAACTGGAAAATAAATAGGTCAGCCCTATAAAAAATGCAATAAAGAATAAGGCTCCCATCTTGCTCCTTTTTCTATACCAATAAATAAGCGCAGGGAACAGGAATAGAAAAAGGGGAGTATACACAAAAAAACCTTTGCGATAACTCCACAAAAATTCGTAAAAATGTGCCTGTAAAAACAAGAAACGCTCTTCGTTATAACTGTATACAAAGAATGATCCTGTTGCTGCTTTATAATATATAAATTGTAAGGACAGAATGCATATCGCGACAAAGGCTGCAATAAGATAGGGACGAATTTTTGTCCCGGAGAAAAAGCTGCGTAAATCACCGGAAATAAAGGGCAAGGCAAATAAAATAATGGCATTTACAGGTCTGATAAGGCAAATCATACCAAAAGTAAATCCCAATAAAAGCATGGTAGAAATACGGAGATTCCCTTGTATCATACAGGTACTCAAATACAGAAAAAGACTAATAAAAGCAAAAGAAAAAATATGCGATAATCCGGGTTCGCTCACTATATAATAACCGGCATTTGTCCCCAAAAGCACACAGTAGGCCAAAATTATAGCCCATTTTTTTTCTATGCCCAGGCGCAACATAGTCTGAATCATGAAATAAAGTCCGCATAAAAAATAGGCTATGGCTGCCAGATGTATAGCATAATAAAATGGCATTTCATATCCCGAACAAGGGATGGAGAGCGCAGAATAGCTTAGCCAAACGGGAACGAAAAATGGGAGAGAGGCAAGAGCCGTGCCCATATAATACTTATTGATTGTAGCTCCATCGGGGTATTCTCTGAAATCGAAGGGCTCTCGATTGTCGGATTTAAAAAATGCGATGTTCTCATCATACCACCCAAAGTCTATATCCTGATATATAAAAACAGCTGGCAAATAAGCGTAATATCCAAGAGCGTCGGACTTTAGCAGCTTTTTTATATTATCTTCTTTCCATGATGTAAACAGAGCTGTGACCAATATGAACAAGGTCCAGATAATCACATGTAAACGCAGGGATGTGAAGGCTTTTCTTTTCAAAATTAAAAACGGGTAAATATTCTATCCCATCGAATGCGTTGGAAGATATTTCCTTTTTTATTGGCATCGGCGCTAAACCAAATTATGGATGCTTTGCCAACTACATGGTCTTCGGGAACAAAACCCCAATAACGACTATCGAGAGAGTTATGTCTATTATCACCCATAAGCCAGTAATAATCCATCTTGAAAGTATAGCTTTTACTCTCCACATCATTGATGAAATATTTTCCGTCTTTAACTTCCAGTTTATTTCCTTCGTAAATGGATATTATACGCTTATAAATGGGAAAATTATCCGGATTTAATTCGACACTTTGTCCTTTTTTCGGAATATAAATAGGTCCCATATTGTCTATTGACCAACCCCTTCCATCATGTGGGAATACGGTATGCGAAGTGGAATCCAGAGGATTAATAACCCGGGTAACAGAAACCACACCATTGAAAGTACGTAGTTTTTGAGCCTGACTTTCGGTAAGCGTATATCTGCGGCGCGGCATTTGCATCATTTTTTGTGCGGCATTAAAGGTGTTAGGACCTTCCATTAAATCCTCGGGTGTAATGCCCATTTGAAACATGGCATTTTTATTTGGTTCAGCCGAAATAATAACATCATAATGATACTCTCTATTTTCATTTTGCGCTTCTTCCACATCATTGATGAAAAGGATGCCATCTTTAATTTCAAGTTTATCTCCGGCTATACCTACACATCGTTTTACGAAATTTTCTCTTTTGTCAACAGGTCTGGTAACCAATGGATAATCAGCAGGATTATTCTGAATTAATTTTCTTACTTTATCCTCATACATTTGATACGAATCTTGTTTAGCCCCACTTGCATGAAACTCCATATCGGCATTTTGTCGAATGAAATTATTATAACTCATGGCAAATAATTCCGGAGTATTGATTACGGTATCGGCTTCCGGAAAATTGAAGACCATTATATCTCCATTTTTGGGTTTGGATAAAGCAGGAAATCGGGTATATTTTATATGTGGCCTCTCTATATAAGATTTGCTTAAAGGAAGTCCTTTAATAGGTAAGTCGGCCCATTTATTATGCGTAAACGGAATGGTGAATGGGGTATTGGGCAGTCGGATTCCATATGCAAATTTGCTGACAAAAAGATAGTCTCCAATAAGCATAGACTCTTCCATGGAAGATGAAGGGATTTGATAAGGTTCGTAGGTATAGGTTTTCACTATGGTGGCTACAATTATTGCAAATAAGGCAGCTTCAGCCCATTCTCTCCACCATACTTTGGGCCTAACCGGCAATTGATCGGGTTGTATATATTGGGTTTTAGGGTCAAAGCCAAGTTTTGGTAAAAAATATACAGGTGCAATAATACCTAAAATATGATTTTTAACACCAGTGAAACCAAAGCTATTATATAGGTTAACCAACATGCTCCAGATGACTAAAAGTCCGATTCCGGGAAATATAGTACCTATAACCCAGTAAGCGGGTTTGCCGGTTATTTTTTGTACAATCCAGAAATTATACAAGGGCACAAAAGCTTTCCAAGATGCTACTCCAGCCTTAGGAAATAAAGTATAAAGTCCCAAAACTATACCTATGGCGGTTGTAATCAGATAAATTAAAACGATATAATACATAAGTCAAATCTAATAGCACAATGATACAAAATCTAAATGGTCTCTGTATGTTTTTTTAGATGTATGGCTCTATAATACAGAAAAAGTCGCCCTAGGGAGCGACTATTTCTAAAATTGTAAAACAGCATGGATTAATCTTTTCCAAATACGGTTACGGTTTGTTTGAATTTAGATAATTCACCGTCGCAATTGGTATAAATAATGGTCAAGTAATAAACGCCGCTTGAAATATTTTTAGGTTCCCAAAGAATTTGTTTTTCATCGGTATCATATACTTTAGTTCCCCAGCGATTGAAAATTTTACAATTAAAGGTTTCACTGTCGAGGAATTCATTTGTAGTATAGACCTGATTAAAGGTATCTCCGTTTGGTGTAAACACATTGGGCAAATTTTGCGGATCGGCACCGGTTTGCATGGTTACCTGTGACGTGTCTGAATAAGTGCCACAAGCATTCACAATGGTTACCACCAATTCCCCGCTTTGGGTTAAGTCTACCGATGGGCCTGTGCCTGTTGCTGCTCCCGACCAGGTTATAACATCTCCCGGGGCATACTGCGATGAATCCAGAGATAAGGTATAAGCGACCCCGTCGCATATGGTTATGCTTGGTGGAATATCGGGCGCACTGGGTTGCGAAATATGAACATAGATGCTGTCTGTAGCTTTACAATTGGCATTATCGGTAACCGTTAAATAATACCAACCTCCGCTTGATACCACATTGGTATCGGTATTAACACCATTACTCCAATTATATGCAGTGATGGGTGGATTGCCTGCAATAGGCATAGTATCATTGAATAAAGTAAGCGTATTGCCGGCACAAATTCCCGTTGTATCGTAATCGGGATGTATGAGTACGGGTACTTCAGGATTGAGAATAACGGTAAATATACTGGAACCACAAGCTCCGGTAGAATCATAAAATACGGTATATTGTATGGTTTGAGTGCCCGAACCTGTATTGGTGGCCTGGAATGTTGGTGCAGCTATATTGTCCGCACTCAAATGCGTAGCCGGAGTCCAGAAATAATTTACACCGGGTATATTATTTTGATTTGATGGCTTGGCTTCATTGAGTATAAAAGGCGTATTCGAGCAAATAAATCGAGGTGCCCAGGTCAAAGTCATAAGATTGGGTTGAAATACCTCAACCGTATCTGTCACCACACAACCATTGCTGTCGGTAACCGTAATTTGGAATACACCGGCATCCGTACTGTCTTGATCCTCTGCGGTTGGGTTTTGAACAGAACCGCCGGAAATGGTTGTCCACTGATAGGTAAAGGGAGCTTGAGTTCCCGTTACGGTCATATCAATTACCCCATCTCCTGTGCCCACACAAGAAAGACTGTCTATATCGAAAGATAAACTAAATTGAGGCGGTTGCACGGTAAGATAGAAACTGTCTTTTACCGCCGTATAAATACCACAACCTTCTGATGCGGTAACCACAACCCAACCCGAACTAATCGCGGGGACATTAAGCGGATTTGCTCCGGCCACACCGGGGCCCACCCATGTGACCGTATATGGCGGCACACCACCGCTATAAATGGCATTTGCAGAATAGGGTGTGCCGGGGCATCGGATAAGATCCGGACCTGCATCAACGGTGAGAGGAGTCAAGTCTTGTATCATCAGGGTTACCTCCGAGACCACTGTGTCTCCACATAAATTGACCATGGTAATATTAAAATTCACAGATTCGGGTCCCTCAGTCACCCCATCCGGAACTATAGTCATTGTAATAGAAACAGAATCAGATCCTGCAGGGAAAACGACGTTAGCTGGAAATGTACCACCGCCCACCTGAAAGTCGACCCCATTTGTCGCCGTACCACCAATGGTAACCGGAGCAACGAAAGGATTTGATAAATCGCCGAATCTTCTGAATGTAAGGGTTACGTCCGAACATCCTTCATATATTAAAGTGTCGTTTATGGCAGAGGTATAATTGTAATTCGGAGTAATCGTAACGATATTACTGGTGAAAGAGTTTTTCTCTAAAAACACCCAACTGTCGTAAACGGAGTCTCCACCATCTGCAATGGCAAGTTTGATTGTATAGGTCTGACAAGGAATTACCGGTGCAACAGCAGTAAGACGCACCGTAAATCCGTCCGGCGCCACTCCTGACGGAGCCCCACAAAGATTATCAATATAGTAGTTGCAATTGGGATATATACCTGTATTACATGCACCCGTACAACCACTGAAATTTCCATTATTCACGGTATTGATACTCACGGGAGTTCCCGTTCCGGGAATTAAAGCGATATTAAAATCGACATAATTTCCTCCAAGCGGATTCGGACCTGAAATTAAAAAGGCAAAAACGTCATTTACACCCCCATTCACAAATTCATTATACTCCTCCGATCCAAATACATAATCGAATTTTAATGTATCTCCGGATGGAATAAAATCAAATTGCAATACAGCCGCATCGTTGGTTGTTACCCCGGCAATGTTTGTAAGAATGGGATTTCCTGCAGTGCCGTTGGACGTGGAACAGAAATTGGCCGGCGGACCGTTTAATAGAGGGTCGGTTGCGTTCCCGGTAGAAATAATAACCCCCGCACTTATAGGCAGGTTGGTTCCACTACTGGTGTATTTAGACAAAGCATTCGCACTACCCGTATAGGAAATATTGCTGACATTTAATCCGCCACCTACCAACTCATTCATTACTGCCTGATTAGGAGTAACCGCAGTGGTGGTTATGGTTTGTGAAAAGGATTGGGGTAAGAGTATACCTGATAAAATAAATACTAAGATGTAATTAATAAATTTCATTGGTTGTCTTGTTTAGTTTTATAAAATTATTAAAAATTCATAAACAACCAAAACTTTAAAATTTATTTTTTCACCATTTTTGCCATATAAAAACCATCATAATCAAATTCTGAGGGGAGTAAACTAACCTCATCCACAAGATTGAATTCGGGATGTGTATCTAAAAATTTCCTTACTTGCTCTTCATTTTCTTCAGGTAAAATACTGCAAGTGGCGTAAACTAAATATCCTTTTTCTTTTACCATAGATGCATATTGTGTTAGAATGTTCTCCTGGATTTTTTTTAAGCCATCAATATAGTCATGCGTGATTCGGTATTTAGCATCCGGATTTCTTTTTATAACCCCGCTTCCGCTGCATGGTGCATCCAATAGAACGATATCAGCTCTATCGGCATATTTTTTTATGTTTTTGGTCGACTCAATGCATTGGGTTTGAATCAAACTTAAGCCGGCTCTGGCCGCTCTTTTTTTCAATTCTTGCAATTTATAGGCCTCCACATCCATGGCTATGATACGACCTTTGTTCTTCATGGCTGCACCCAAATACAAGGTTTTGCCTCCGGCTCCGGCACATGCGTCTATCACAAATTGTCCGGGTTCTGCCTTGCAAAATTCGGCTATTTTCTGAGAGCCCGCATCCTGGACCTCAAAACGACCTTCTTTGAAAAGGGGAGATTGGAAAAGATTTTTTCGTTCCTTGCAAACCAGGGCAAAGGGAATTCCGCTTATTTCTTCGGTATAGATGCCTTCTTTTTCTAATAATTTCTTCAGACTTTCCCTATCATTTTTAAGGCTATTGGCCCGCAATACCAATTTCGCCGGTTTATTCAACGCTTTGGCAATGGCCGGCCATCTATCGCCCAATTGCTCTGAGGCTCTTTGATACAAATCGACTCCGTAGGATTGAAAGATTTCATCGTTTTTTTCGGCTTCTTCCCAACGCGAACGGTACGACTTTTTTAGTTTATCAAACTCTTTCCATTTCGGTAAAGTGCCGCCTTGCGATATGTGATATACCCCGAATATTTCCCATAATCCTTGCTTACTGAAATCGGGATCTCTTTCCAGTAAAAAATGCAATAAGCGCCAATAACGTATGATTTCATAACTGTTTTCGGCTATAAATGCCCTATCCTGACGACCATATTTTTTATTGGCCATAAATACTTTTTCTATGGCTTTATCCGCTTTTTTCCCGTCTTTAAAAACAGCAGTCAATATTTGTGCAATAGCATCGAGCCAGGCCGGATTTATTCTTTTGTTTTCCATTTTTGTAAGTCTTGTGGATAAGCAACATCAACCAAATGAAGTCCCGCCGGATCTGCATTCGGACCTGCGGCTTTGCGATCTGCGGCTTGCAATATTCGCGGCATGTCTTCGATCGATTTTTTCCCTAAGCCAATTTCGGTCATAGTCCCCACCAAACTGCGAACCATGTTCATAACAAAGCGATTGGCCTTTATTTTAAATAAAAATTGTTCGTCTACTTCCTCCCAATCGGCCTGATAAACCCGGCATTTTTTGCTGATTAAACTGCTCTTTGCACTGCAGAACGAACTGAAATCATGCTCGCCTATTATATATTTTGCAGCTTCCTGCATGGCATAAATATTGGGTTTTTTGTTTAGAAGCCAACTGTTTTCAACCGTGAATGGATTCTTTTGTGTAGATATAATGTATAAATAACTGCGCGACTCTGCACTGAATCTTGCATGGAAAAGAGGGCTCACTTCCACTATGTTTTTAATGGCAATGTCCTTCGGCAGAAATCGATTGAGTTTAAATATCAATTGCTCCAAAGACATTTTCGGGTAATTTTCTAAATCGAAATGCGCATAACTGTTTAATGCATGTACTCCCGCATCGGTTCGACCTTGCCCGAATATACGGATATTCTCCTGCAAGAGGGTCGACAAAGCTTTTTCTATTTCTTCCTGAATAGAAGAACCATTTGGCTGGATTTGCCAACCTACATATCGGGTTCCTTTGTAAGAAAGTTGTATCAGAAATCGCTTCATTTGCCACAAAGGTATTTTATGTCTTTCAATTTTCTAAATTCCCATGTCTTTAATTTTATTTTTTCACCATTGCATCGGCTTATTTTTCGCTGAATTTTTGCCGTGGCTTTTCTTATATTTGCACTCTTTATAAAATGAATGAGCATGTTTGAGAATTTATCCGAAAAATTAGAAAGGTCATTTAAACTCCTGAAAGGTCAAGGGAAAATTACCGAAATTAACGTTGCAGAAACCATGAAAGAGGTACGCCGTGCCTTACTTGATGCCGACGTTAATTTTAAAACAGCCAAAGAATTTACCGATACGGTGAAGCAAAAAGCCTTGGGTCAAAACGTATTAACGGCTGTTTCTCCCGGGCAACTTTTGGTGAAAATTGCGCATGATGAGTTGATTAACCTTATGGGTGGATCGGCCTCTGAGCTGAATCTGAAAAGCAGTCCTTCGGTTATTTTATTATCGGGCCTACAAGGATCAGGTAAAACTACTTTCTCATCGAAACTGGCTCTATACCTCAAAAGTAAAAAATCGAAAAATCCGCTTTTGGTTGCCGCTGACGTTTATCGTCCCGCCGCTATAGACCAATTGCATGTTTTAGGGGATAGTTTGGGTGTTCCCGTATTCTCGGATAGGGAATCGAAAAATCCGGTCGAAATTGCACAAAAAGCTATTGCATTTGCCAAATCAAACGGGAATAATATCGTAATTATAGATACAGCAGGGCGACTTGCCGTAGATGAAGAAATGATGCAGGAAATAGCTGCCGTTAAAGCCGCTATTCAGCCCGACGAAATTTTATTTGTGGTGGATGCCATGACCGGCCAGGATGCCGTTAATACGGCCAAAGCCTTTAACGATAGGCTGAATTTTGATGGAGTAGTGCTGACCAAAATGGATGGCGATACCCGTGGTGGTGCCGCATTGTCTATTAAATCGGTCGTACAAAAACCTATTAAATTTGTAGGTACAGGCGAAAAACCCGAAGCCCTGGACGTATTTTACCCCGAACGTATGGCCGATCGTATACTCGGTATGGGGGATATCGTGTCTTTGGTCGAAAAAGCACAGGAACAATTCGACGATCAACAGGCGCAAAAATTACAACGTAAAATTGCCAAAAATCAATTCGACCTCGAAGATTTTCTCGATCAAATTCAACGTATCAAGAAAATGGGAAATATGAAGGATTTGATGGGTATGATCCCCGGTGTAGGTAAAGCCATGAAGGATGTCGATATTGATGATAACGCCTTTAAAGGAGTTGAAGCCATCATTCGTTCTATGACTCCGGAAGAAAGAGCTAACCCGGGTATTATTAACGGCTCCCGCAGAACCCGTATTGCCAAAGGAAGTGGAACTAGCGTGCAGGATGTAAATAAACTCCTGAAACAATTCGACGAAATGAAAAAAATGATGCGTATCATGAGCGACAGAAACCAAATGTCGAAATTGATGCGTAATATGCCTAAACCTTAATATCCTCCATAATGCCACAAATTTTAGACGGAAAAAATCTATCGGCTTTGATGAAAGCCAATATTAAAAAGGAAACGGATAAGTGGATTGCCGAAGGGGGGAAAAAACCGCATTTGGCAGCTATACTAATCGGACAGGACGGTGCAAGCGAAACCTATGTGGCCAGTAAAATCAAGGATTGCGAAGAGGTTGGTTTCGATTCTTCCTTGTTTCGTTTTCCGGATACGGTTTCGGAAGCTGAGGTCTTGCAAACCATACAGCAAATTAATGAATCGCCGGATATAGACGGATTGATCGTGCAATCGCCTTTCCCTAAACATATTTCGGAAGAAAAAGTGATTGAAACGATTTTGCCCTCTAAGGATGTGGACGGATTTCACCCCGAAAACGCTGGTCGCCTGGCTTTGGGTATGCCGGCTTATATTAGTGCTACTCCTGCGGGTATTCTATTTCTACTCGAACATTATCAGGTAGAAACTGCCGGAAAAAATTGTGTGGTGCTCGGACGTAGTCATATCGTCGGTACCCCGATTAGCCTCCTTATGTCGCGTAATGCCTATCCGGGTAATGCAACGGTCACCATTTGTCACTCCAAAACAACCTCTATTGCCGATTATACACGTAATGCCGATATTATTATTGCGGCAGTAGGAATACCCGAATTTCTGAAAGGAGATATGGTGAAGGAAGGCGCAGTGGTGGTGGATGTTGGTATAACCCGTGTCCCTGACCCAAGTAAAAAAAGCGGATTTAGATTGGCCGGTGATGTCGATTTCGAACAGGTAGCACCTAAATGCAGTTTTATAACCCCGGTGCCGGGTGGAGTAGGACCCATGACCCGAACGGCCTTACTTTTCAATACGCTTAAAGCCGCCAAAAATGAGGTTTATTTATCCTGATTTTGTGCTTTAAAATTTATTGGCTAATTTCCCACTGACTAATTATATTTTTATATGAGAAAAATTCTGATCGGTTTTCTGTTTTTATCACTCTCTTACTCTGCTTATGCTCAAGTTAATCTGGCCAAAATTGGCCTTTTAAAGCGATTTGTGAACGAGGAAAACTGGGATGGCGCAGTGGCCGTCGGATCTAACCTCTTGATTCAGAATAACACGGATATTGAAGCCATGTATTATACGGCAATTGCGCACATGAATGCCGATAGGCCCAATTATGCCGAAGCCCTGTCCTTGCTGCAACGTATGGAAGGAAATCCGAAATTGTCGAAATATAAAGAATATTTATTCTGGATGGGAAGAGCTCAACTTGGTACAAGTAACGCCAAAGCAGCCCTCGAATCTTTTCAGGCGTACCAAAACGCATTGGGCGGTAAAAAGGTGAATAATCGCATTTATTTTTCCCATTTTTATAATCAGGCCCGTAATGCGGTACGCTATATGGAAAACCCGCTGCCGGTTCGTTTTAAGAATGTGGGCGAAGGGGTAAATACGGAGGTGGATGAAGCCATGCCTTTTGTTTCTGCCGAAGGAAATGTACTTTATTTTACCGCCAGACGCCCCGGTAATGTGGGCGATATTCCGGATCCTTATGACGGAAAACCATATCAAGATATATGGTATAGTATCTGGGATACTTTAGGGAATAAATGGGGTGAAGCAGAGAATCTTACTTCGGTGAATTCGCCCGAACATGAATCGGTAATGAGTATTTCGCCCGATGGTTCGGTCCTGTTTGTCTATAAAAATGTAATAGGCAAAACAGCCAGCGGCGATATTTGGTACGCAAAAAACAGAGGGGATCTGGAATGGGGAAGACCAACGGAATATGAAGGGCCTTTCAATACGAGTTATTATGAATCCAGCGCAAGTCTAACCAATGGCGGAAAACGTCTCTTTTTTGTAAGCGAAAGGGTAGACGGTAAAAGTAAAGGTCAAGGCGATATCTGGTACTGCGACCGTGTTGGACGAAGGGAATGGGGTAAGCCGGTAAATGCTTTGAAAATTAATTCGGAATGGGACGAAAATTCAGTTTATGTCGCCCTGGACGGAAAAACGGTCTTCTTTACCTCAAATTCCGACAGCAGTATGGGAGGCTATGATATTTTTAGAACCACTATGGTCAACGGCGTTTGGTCTGATCCGGTTAACCTCGGATATCCCATCAATACGCCCGGAGATGAACGCAGTTTCTGCCTTTCCGCAGATGGTAAAACAGCCTATATTTCGGCATTAAGACCCGATGGATATGGCGAATTGGATATATACGAATTGGACCTTTCCCAAATCAATATTTTTGGAGATGAAAATGGGAATTCGAACGTAGAAGGCCTTAGTATTTTTAAAGGAAGCCTGGAAGATGAAGACGGAAATCCCATCGAAAATGCTACGATTAGTATTTTGGATGAAGCCGGAGCCGCACAAATTTCTTCTATCGAAACGGATGAAAATGGAGCTTTTTTCTTTACCCTCGAAGGAAATTTTAAATATAGCGTTCGTATTAGTGCCGAAGGAAAAAGAGAAATCAACCAGAAAATTAGCCTCGGTAAAAAAGAAGGAGCCATCCCTTTTACACTCAATAAGGTGTTTAAATTATTAGATAAGTAAGCTATGAAAAGATTGGTTTTGTTGCGTCACGGACAAAGTGCGTGGAATAAGGAGAATAGATTTACAGGGTGGACGGATGTGCCTTTGAGCGAACAAGGTGTGCAGGAAGCCATTAAGGCCGGGGCTGATTTGAAAAAAGCCGGATTTCATTTTAAAGCAGCCTATACTTCGTATCTGAAAAGAGCTATTAAAACTTGCTGGCTGGCCCTGGAAGAAATGGACCTGATGTATATTCCCGTGAAAACGGATTGGCGCCTGAATGAAAAACATTATGGAATGTTGTCGGGATTAAATAAAGCCGAAACGGCCGCTAAATACGGAGATGAACAAGTGCTACTTTGGCGCAGAGGCTATGCCATAGCTCCTCCTCCCATAGACCCCGAAAACGAATTCTCGCCCTTGATGGATTCTAAATATGCCGATGTGCCCAAAGCTCAAATACCACTTACGGAATCTTTGAAGGATACGATTGATCGGATTCTGCCCCTATGGGAAAATGAAATTAAACCTTGCTTGCTCGATAAAGGTGAAGTGCTCGTCGCCGCCCATGGAAACAGTCTGCGCGGTATCGTGAAATTCCTGAAAAATATGTCGGAAGAAGAAATATTGGAACTAAATCTAGTTACCGGTATCCCTTATGTATTCGAATTTGATGATCAGGGGAATGTGCTGAAAGATTATTTCCTCGCTGATGAAGAAACCCTGAAAAAACTGAGCGAAGAAGTAGCCAACCAAGCAAAAAAATAATGAGAAGATTGGTCATAGGTGATGTGCACGGATGTGCAGATACCCTTAAAGCCCTACTTTTTGACGAAATTAAAATCCAAAATTCGGATTCTCTTTATTTTTTGGGTGATTATATAGACCGTGGACCTAAAAGTAAACAGGTTATTGATTTGTTGATTGACCTTTCACAAAAATATTCTTGCACTTTTTTGGGTGGTAATCACGAAGAAGTTGCCGTTATGGTTTACCGTAAAGAAGTATTGCGAAATAAACAACATAAATGGTTTCGCTCTTCTAATCCACATTTGAATAACTGGCTCAGAATGGGTGGTAAGGAGTTTTTGGATAGTTTCGGGGTCGATTCTATTCTCCAAGTCCCCGAATCTTATATAATCTGGATGGAGAATCTGAAAAATGTGGAGCCATTGGATGATTATATTCTCGTGCATGCCGGACTTAATTTTCATATCCCTAATATTTTCGACGATCACCATGCTATGAGGTGGACACGCAGTTTTGAAACGGATATGCAAAAAACAGGAAATAGACCGGTTGTACACGGTCATGTGCCTGTTTCTCTTGACCTGATTCTACAATGCGCCTCTGATACCAAATGCGGATTTATTCCCCTCGATAATGGCTGTGTTTACCAAAAGCGATTGGGAATGGGAAATTTGGTGGCTTTGGATTTGAATACACGACAAATCTATGTACAGGGAAATATAGATGGTGTGGATTAAACGGAATTATGAACGCTAAAGAGATGCTGAAAAAATACTGGGGCTATGATGCCTTTCGGGAGCCTCAATTGCAGGTTATTGAAAGTATCATGGCCGCTCAGGATACCTTGGCTCTCCTGCCCACCGGAGGAGGAAAATCTATCTGCTACCAAATTCCCGCCCTCTTGATGCAGAAAACCTGTTTGGTCATTTCACCCCTTATCGCTTTAATGAAAGATCAGGCCGAAAACCTCGAAAAAAAAGGAATTTCTTGCCTTACCCTCCATTCGGGAATGGGATATTACGAAATGGAAAACAAACTCAATGAGGCTATGGAAGGGAAATACAGCTTTGTGTTTTGTTCGCCCGAACGCCTGCGTACCGAAGCTTTTTTAAATCGGGTTCAATCTATGGACTTGGGACTGATAGCCGTGGATGAAGCACACTGCGTTTCTCAATGGGGCTACGACTTTAGACCGGTCTACCTGCAAATTCCGGAATTGCGAAAATTAATTCCCGATGTGCCCCTGCTTGCCCTCACCGCCACCGCCACCCCGCACGCCGTTCAGGATATTATGAAACAGTTGGCCTTCCGATCTAAAACGGTAATACGAAAAAGTTTCGTGCGCCCTAATATCGTTTATGCCGTCGCTTATCATGAAGATAAATACAGGTTTATTGTGGATGTGCTTAAACGAACCCATGGTTGCTCTATTGTCTATACTCGAAATAGAAAAAAAACAGGCGAATTAAGCGAAATACTCAAAACAAACGGGATTTCTGCCGATTTTTATCATGCCGGATTGGAACCTGAACTGCGCAGTAAAAAACAAGATGCATGGATGCGCAATGAATTTCGGGTTATGGTCGCTACCAATGCATTTGGAATGGGCATAGATAAACCCGATGTGCGCTATGTACTCCATGCCGATATTCCCGATTCTCCCGAAGCTTATTTTCAAGAAGCAGGAAGAGCAGGAAGAGACGAGAAAAAAGCTTTTGCCATTCTACCCGTAGCCCAATACGATAGCCGCATTTTGGAAGAACAATTTCAAGATGCTTTTCCACCCAAAGAAGATGTGAAACGCGTTTATAATGCCTTGTGCAATTTTTTGGCTATCCCGGTCGGAGCCGGACACTTGAGCGCATACCCCCTCGATATGCATAAATTAGCCTTGCAATATAATTTATCCGTTTCTCTGGTCTATAGAAGTATCAAAATTCTGGAAAAAGAAGGCTATTTTATTTTTGATGAATCGGGCTATAATCCCGCCGAAGCCCAAATGCTGGTCAGCCCCGAAGCTATATATAAATTGGGTGTGTTTAACCTAGTCTATCGCCGACTCTTTGATGTGATGCTGCGCTCTTATCCCGGTATTTTTACTCAACAAATGCGCATTTCCATTTATGCCCTGGCATCACGACTCTCTATGTCTAAATCGCAATTGCACGATTTGCTGACCGGGCTCGCAAAACAAGAAGTTATTTTCTATAAACCGGAATCGGATCTGCCCGAACTTATTTTTTTGCATGAACGCATACCCACGCAAAACCTGAGTCTAACTAAAGAAATATACGGACAACTCAAAGAAAGAGCCGCTCAACGCCTGCAAGCCATGCTGGGCTATATCGAAGGGAAGGATCAATGCAGAAGCCGTTATCTGACCGCCTATTTTGGCGATTTGGAAACGGAGGATTGCAATTTTTGTGATGTGTGCCTCGAGAAAGCTACTTACCATTTTACCCTGCAGGAATGTGCCGACCTGCATAGAGCCGCTACCCATATTGCACATTTATTGCCGTTGGATTTGAAGCCTTTCCTGGAAAAATGCGGATATATTCCGGGTAAAAAGAATGTAGAACTCCTCCGTTTCTGTGTGGAGAAAGGCTTTCTAAAACTTGAAAATGAGAAAATAGTGGGGTTGAATTAGACCGACTATGTGCCTGTATTCAAATGGGGCTTCAATCTTTCGCCTATCTTTATCGCCCAATTCGACGCCGTACGCCCATAAAAATGTGCCGTTTTTAAGGTATCATTGCCTACTATGTCGTCGCTGCGAATAAGGGGAATTTTATACTTAGAGGTGACTTTTATTATGGGATCAATTCGTTCGTTAAACCTTTCTCTTTTAAAAGGACCAACCCAAATTATTTGAGTTTGGGGAGATTGACCGCGGATGATTTCGACCAAATTCTGATGCGCATTGGTGAGATTACTCCCCAAAGCTATGAGTACATACGCAGGCTGTGAGGCTTTTATATAATTTGCTAAACGGCCTTCATAACTTTTGAAGACGATTTCATTGGTATAAATACGCACATGTTCTAAAGTTCTTATTTTA
The DNA here is from genome assembly GCA_023432985.1 of Bacteroidota bacterium. Taxonomy (GTDB): domain Bacteria; phylum Bacteroidota; class Bacteroidia; order CAIKAF01; family CAIKAF01; genus JACVCJ01. Next base: position 18,915 of record JAEZEQ010000002.1, read on the forward strand.
CTTTTGTCCGGAATGATTTCATCTTTTTTACTCACACGAATTTTATAGCCGCAACAAAAGTTTTTCATGGTAAGGGTAAAATGCATGCTGCCTGCTCCTCCAATGGCTATACTGGTAATATCGAAACGATTTATCTTGTGCAGTTGTTTATGCAAATACTCCCCAAAATCGCCAACCAAATGCGAATCTCCGAGGATTAATAATTCGGGTGTAGTCTTTGGAATACTGTCGTTTTCTACCTGTGCCCAAAGGGATGCACCAGAAAAAGACAGACAACATAGTAGAAGTAAAAATATGCTTGTTTTCTTGAAAAAAGGGTTCATTTTTTTCTTTAAATTTCGAGCATAAAGGTAAGCCTTGTTTACGAATATCAAAGGATTATCTGTTTTTTTTCCAATGCAATGCGTCAGCTTTTTTTGTTTCCTGCCAATTTTTAATACCTTCGAATTATACCTGTACATGCTATGAAAAAACATTGTTTCTTATTTTTTGCATTTCTGTTTTCCTTTCTATCTGTTTATGGCCAAAATAGAAATTATCTGATATGGCTGGGCCCTTATGCTATAGATGAAGGGCGTACTTTTGAGACTAACCGTGAAAGGAAAAAAGTGATATTTGAAACTATGTATGCCCAAGCGCAAACTCAGCAGGAAGATTTACGCTTATTTCTTACGAATCAGGGCTTTCAATTTAAACCTTTGCTGGTTATTAATGGCGTTTTACTGAGTGCAGAAGCAGCTGATTTATTATCTGTCCAACTTCAATTTCCGCACTATAATTATGTAGACATCAGCGATTGGAAATATAAAGCGCATAGTCCCGTTTTTATGTCGGAACCGGAAAAATCAGCAAGAGCAATTGGAGTGGCCGAACCGGGTCTGATTGCCGTAGGGGCTCGGCAAATATGGCAAATGGGCTATAGTGGTAAAGGTGTAAGTGTATTGTCTTTTGATACGGGTGTATGGCCTGATCATGAAGCGATTAAGGATCGTTTTATGGCCAATTTTTTTCCGTATAAACAAACTTGGCAAGGCTATTTTTCGCCCGTCCCTGTCGACAAGGGAAACAGTCATGGCACGCATACGATTGGGACTATGTTGGGTTTACATAAGACGAATCAAGACACTATAGGTTTGGCTTTTGAAGGCTATTATATGGCTACAGACCCTATTGTTTCTGATTTGGCTTTTTTATTGCCGCTGGATTCTATTTTGAGTGCCTATAATTGGGCATTGAATCCGGATGGAAATCCCGCCACCACTTACGATATTCCCGATGTTATTTGCAATAGCTGGGGTTGGGTAGATCCACCGGATTCCTCGCTATGTACGGGATTTATGGAGAATTTATTGCACAATATAGAATTGGTTGGTATAGCAAATGAATACTCCGCCGGAAATGATGGTCCTGCCGCCATTTCTGTCGGTGCCCCCGCTTTGGTGAGCTCGAATGTGGTCAATGCTTTTTCGGTTGGCGCCGTTGATGCCCATGACCCCGCCTGGCCTATAGCCAATTTCTCGAGCAGAGGTCCCGGGGTTTGTGGCAATAACCCCTCGCTAATTATTAAACCCGAAGTGGTAGCACCCGGCGTACAAGTCCGCTCAGCGGTTGTGAATAATGGCTATTCGTCTTATAATGGGACTTCTATGGCCGGTCCGCATGTGGCAGGCGCACTTATGTTGCTCCGTGAAGCTTTCCCCCAAGCCAGTGCGCGCGAATTGAAGGAAGCTCTCTATTTTTCCGCCATAGATCTGGGTGACCCGGGCGAAGATAATACCTATGGTATGGGAATGATTTCTATACCCAATGCTTTTACTTATCTTCAAAACCTGGGCTTTAGTCCGGCTAATCCCGCCCTTGGCGAAGATGACCTGGCAGTTTCTTGTATTAATCCGCCCCCTTATTGGGCTTGTAGCGCTGATATCACACCTCAGTATCGCATTCGTAATCATGCCCAAACAACTATAGATACGCTGCATATTCAATTGATGCATAATGGGAATTTGATTTTTGCTAATGCCCTGCCTGTCTTTCTGGCACCCGGCGATTCTATGCTGTTTACAGCCCCAAATGCGCTTAATCTGGATCCGGAATTGAACGAAACCTGGTTGTCTGTTGCGCATAATGCTTATGCCGAACCGGATCTCATTAATAATAATTCCACTTTCAGAACCTATTATCAAATGCCTAGAAATTTGCCTTATGCCAATGCGCTTCATTTTACCGGTGGAGATACCAAAGATTGGGAAATCCGAAATCCGGATGGTTTGCGTACATGGGAATTTTTGGCCTCGGGTGGATTGCAATTCTGCGATACTTCTGCGGTTATTCGTTTCCCCGCATATACCTCAAATGTCGGCGTGCCTCAACAGGATTTATTGATAAGTCCCCCCGTAGATTTGCCCCAATCAGATAATCTATATGTTTCTTTTTGGGTGGCTTATGCAAAACGTCTGCAGAACCAGAAAGACAGTGTGGAATTGCTGATTCAGACCGATTGTAAGGACGCTTTTTCGGATGTATTGTATAGCTGCCATACGCAAAATGCAGCAACGGTCGAACAAATGAATCCCATTTTATTTGTACCCAGTGAAGCCTCTCATTGGAAAAGACATGTGGTGAAAATCCCGTCGAATTATAGTCAGAATAAGGTCTATTTTGCATTCCGCAGTAAGAATTATAAAGGAGGTAGTTTTTGGCTGGGCAAATTTGCCGTGCACGAAGGCAGCGATTTTGTAGGGGCCGAGATGCTCAATCTGAAGTCGGATATTCTTCTTTATCCCAATCCGACTACGGATATTTTGCATCTGGAAGGCTCACAAATGGGGCGTATTAAAGTCCTCGATATGCAGGGACGTTTGGTGCGGTTTTTCGACTTTGCCGACTTTGCAACAAGCCGAACTATTAATGTGGAATCGCTCCAAAAAGGAGTTTATATGCTCGAAATTGAAACAGCACAAGGAAGAAGTGTTTTGAAATTTATCCGTTGATGTGTTTCAGGATTTTCTGAGTGGCTCCGGCATTTTCGTGTACGTATGCCGAGGATGCTTTTCCCATTTTTTGTTGCAGCTCCTCGTCTCCCAGTAAGCTATGCATAAAGGCGGTTAGCTCTGCTTTTTCTCTAAAAGAACGCGCTGCGTTTACTTCGATCAAAGCCCCGGCTTCGTGAAATTTTTTATAGGCCGGACCGAATAATACAGGTAAGCCAAATACGGCAGGCTCCATGGTATTGTGTACCGCTTTTCCGAAAGCTCCGCCCACATAAGCGATTTTTCCGTAGGAATAGGCCGAAGCCAACATACCCATATTGTCTAAAATGAGAATTTGCGCAGCTTTGTTTGTATCGTATGTACTATATCGCTGGGCTTGACCAATGGAGCATAGCTTTTCTATAAAAGCTTGATCGAGATTATGCGGGGCAATTAAAAATTTTTCATGGGGATTTAGTCCGACCACCCCTTCTATAATTTCGAAATCCTGAGGCCATACCGAACCAAAAATGCTTAATTTTTTCCCATTCGAAAAATGCTCTATAATTTTGTTTTCTTGCAATTGAGCTTTAATTTGTAATACTCTGTCGAGCCTTGTATCGCCGCAAAAAGCATGATTTTTAATGCCTCTTTTTTCTAATATTTGCTCACTTTTTTTATCTTGAAGAAATAAGAAAGTGAAGCCTTTTAATATAGATAAGAACCAGCCGCCAACAAAGGAAAAGAATAGTTGACTTTCTCGGAATAAACCGGATATTAAATAAAGAGGAATTTTTCTTTTTTGTATAGATTCCAAGGTGTGAAACCAGAATTCATATTTCACCATAATGACCATATCGGGGTCGAAATGATCGAGAAATTGATTTATTTTTTTCGGATAATCGTAAGGAATATAGCCTATATAATCGGCAAAGGGGTAGTTTTTGCGGACTTCATATCCCGATGGCGAAAAAAAAGTAAGCAAAATCTGATAATTGTATTTTGTTTTCCATTCCTCAATCAAAGGCCTGGCCTGTTCGAATTCGCCCAATGAGGCACAATGTACCCAAATCGTTTTCCCATTTTTTGCAAAAGGACTTAAGGCTGTTTTTCGACCCTTTACCCAGCTCGCGGCTTTGGTCGAAAATAAAGATGCTATATGCACGCCGGCATAATATAAGGTAATGATTATGGTATAAATCGCTTTCATCTCTATCTGCAAATGTATAATTATTTGCTCTGGACAGATATGTTTTTTTGGGATTAGGATTATAAATGGGTTTCATTTTAGCCTCTATTTTTCTTGTTTATTTACGTATAGAATAGGCTTATGTATTTGTGTAGAGCGTGTGATCTGTCTTCATTCGGGGATAAATAGTGGAGGGAATTCGGCTAAAAAATTGTACTTTCGTTTCCGCATGATGAAAGCAGCCATAATAGCCGGAGGAAAAGGCACACGCCTGAAAGATCATTATTCTGTTCCCAAACCATTGGTATTGTTGAACGGTAAGCCGGTAATTGCATATCAGTTCGAACTCCTTGCTCAATACGGAATAAAAGAAGTGGTATTGCTGTTGGGGCATGGTGCCGAAGAGATTCAAGCCTATTGCGGAGATGGAAGTAAATGGGGTTTACAATTTATTTATTCGATCGAAGATCAAGCTTTGGGCACAGCCGGTTCTTTGAAAAATGCCGAGAAATATTTCGATGATGATTTTTTGGTTTTCTATGCCGATGTGGCTATAAATATGGATTTGCATCGCTTTATTCGTTTTCATCGAAATCATAAAAGTAAAGCCACTTTAGCTGTTCATCCCAACGATCATCCTTTCGACAGCGATTTGCTCGATTGCGATTCAGATGGGAAAATAAACGCATTTTATGCCAAGCCGCATCCCAAAGGACAATATTTTAGAAACTTAGTCAACGCTGCCGTTTATATTTTTTCGCCCGAAATTTTCCGTTTCATTCCGGAAAAAGCTTTTGCCGATTTCGGAAAAAATATTTTCCCTGAACTGGTACATCGTTGCGATATGTATGCCTATAATACCATTGAATATATCAAAGATATGGGTACGCCCGAAAGGGTAAAAGAGGTGGAGGAGGCTATGCAAAGTGGCAAATGGGCTAAAGCCAATTACAATCACCCTCAGAAAGCCATATTTTTCGACAGGGATGGGGTATTGAATTTAGATCCGGGATTTATCAAGCATCCCGATGAGTTTATGTTATATCCTTTCACGTCTAAAGCAGTTTCTCTAGCCAATAGAAGTGAGTTTGCTTCCATCGTAGTAACCAATCAAAGTGGTATAGCCCGGAATATTTTTAATGAGGAAATGTTGCATAAGATTCACCATAAAATGGAATGGATGTTGGGTGAAGAAGGAGCTAAGCTCGATGCCATTTATTTTTGTCCGCACCATCCCGATAAAGGATTTCCGGAAGAGAATCCCGAATTAAAAATAGATTGCGATTGCCGCAAGCCCAAGCCGGGAATGTTGTTAAAAGCAGCCCGGGAATTTTGTATCGATTTATCCCATTCCTGGATGATAGGCGATACGGGGCGCGATATGCAGGCCGCACGTTCTGCCGGGGTTACGCCCGTAGCCGTACGTACAGGTCATGCACTTGCCGATACCGACGATAAACCCGATTTTTTCTTCGATAATGTATTCGATGCGGTCGATTTTATTGTGCATGATCCTTGTCAGTCTCTTTTCGAAAAAGTTAAAAAACAATTTGATGCGTCCAATTCATCAGGTGCATTTCTTATTTTAATTGGCGGAAATAGCGGTTCGGGAAAAAGTACGGTTGCTGCATCCTTAAAGAAGAAATTTTCGGAATCGGGCATACATTCAACCCTCGTACATCTAGATCATTGGATTAAGCCGGCTTCAATGCGCGAAGAAAATGAAAATGTGTTCAGCCGCTTCAGAATGGAACAATTGGAAGAGGATTTACAATCGTTCTGGGATGGCGAAATTATAAGTGTTCCACAATATGACCGAAGGACCCGGGCGCATAAAGGGCATGTAGTTTATGGTAAAGGGAAAAGCGAGTTGATTATAGTAGAAGGCGTGCCCGCCCTGGCTTGCAAGAGTTTGTTGCCACATGCCGATTTACGTATATTTTGCGATATAAATGAAGATTTGTATAAAGAACGTTTTTTTGCCAGATATATATGGAAAGGTCTGTCGGAAGAGGCTATAGAAAGTCTTTTTAAAGAGAGAATTGAAGATGAAAGGCCTTATATTGATGTCTTAAAAGAAAAGGCCGATATTGTATATACGCTAAAATAAAAAAATAGTATGGAAATTAATTTGCTTCGAAAAACAATTGAAGAAGCCTGGGAAAACAGGGATTTATTGAGTAGTGCAGAAGTGCAAATGGCGATTCGTCACCTTATTGATAAATTAGATAAGGGTGAATTACGTGTTGCCGAACCGGATGGAGAAAATTGGGTTTTGCACGAATGGATAAAGAAGGGCGTAATTTTGTATTTCCCCATTCAGAAAATGGAAGTGAGTCAGGCCGGTCCTTTTATGTATTTCGATAAAATTGATCTAAAAGGGCATTATGATAGTTTGGGTGTGCGCGTTGTACCGCCTGCGGTTGCACGTTATGGCTCATTTATAGCATCGGGATGCATTCTAATGCCTAGTTATGTAAATATTGGAGCTTATGTTGATTCGGGTACCATGGTTGATACTTGGGCTACGGTAGGTTCTTGCGCACAAATCGGAAAGAATGTACACCTGAGTGGAGGTGTTGGCATTGGAGGCGTATTGGAACCTGTACAAGCTGCGCCGGTTATCATCGAGGATGGCTGCTTTATCGGATCCCGATGCATAGTGGTGGAGGGTGCACATATAGGAAAAGAAGCCGTACTAGGAGCCAATGTGGTTATTACCGGAAGTACGAAAATTATTGATGTTACCCGGGAAACGCCGGTCGAACATAAAGGTTATGTGCCACCGAGAAGTGTGGTGATTCCGGGTTCATATACCAAAACTTTTCCTGCCGGTTCCTATCAGGTGCCCTGTGCGCTCATAATCGGACAAAGAAAAGAAAGTACGAATTTGAAAACATCGCTCAATGATGCATTGAGGGAACATAATGTGGCGGTATAATTGAAAATATTAATTATTCAAAGCTCCTTTCCGGGCGATTGCATTTTGGCTACATCGCTAATCGAAAGTGTATATGCTTCTCATCCCGAAGCCGAAATTCACTTCTTGCTGCGTAAAGGCAATGAAGCTCTTTTTCAACAGCATCCTCTGTTAAAGAAATTGTGGATATGGGATAAGAAAAATAAATACAGTTCGGCCCTGGAATTGATTCTTTCTTTTCGAAAAGAGAAATTCGACCTGATCATAAATGTTCAGCGCTTCTTTATGACGGGACTTATGACTCTTTTGTCGGCACCTAAAAAAAGTATAGGTTTTGATAAGAATCCGCTTTCCTTTTTATTTAGCATAAAGCGTAAACATTTTTTTGATGAAACTTTGCACGAAACAGATCGGAATTTTGCGTTGATTAAAGATTTTTGTACACATGCGCTGCCTCCCAAATTATATCCGCCCCAAGTCGACATAGTAGAGAAACCTTACCTGGTTTTAGCTCCGGCTTCGGTTTGGTTTACCAAGCAATGGCCCGAAAAATACTGGATAGAATTGGGAAAAGAAATGAGAAAAGATTTCGATATAGTATTGATGGGTGGTCCGGCGGACGCGGATTTATGTAGCCGTATAGAGCAGGGTATAGGCGAAAGCGTACACAATGTTTGTGGAAAATATAGTCTGCTGGAATCGGCCGGAATCATTAAAAAGGCCAGAGCTATAGTCTGCAACGACAGTGCTCCGGCTCATTTAGCCACGGCTGTTAATACCCCTACGGTGCAGATTTATTGTAGTACAATCACCCAATTCGGATTTTGGGCTAAAGCCGAAAAAACAGTAATCCTTCAAAGCGAAGAAGATTTAGCTTGCCGTCCTTGCTCCCTGCACGGCAAAGATGCTTGTCCGCTCCAACATTTTGCATGCGGATTTTCCATAGCACCTATGCGCGTAAAAGAGGCCTTGTTTAAGGTGTTGAATTAAGGTAAAATAGAATCGATTAATTCGGCCGGTCTGGCTATAATCGCTTTTTTACCGACTATAACAACAGGCCTTTCAATCAACTGCGGATGAAGAAGCATAGCATCCAAAAGCTCATCCTCCGATGGATTTTTACCCGCAAATAATTCCGTATATATTTTTTCCTTTTTACGTACCCAGTCCGAAGCTCCTATACCCAATAGTTTAAGCATTTTCTTCATTTCTTCCTTGCTTGGAATGTCTTGCATATAGAGGCGTTGAGTGAAAGAGAGACCTTTCGATTCCAAATATTTTACCGCTTCTCTACTTTTTCCGCATCGATTATTATGCCAGATTTGTATGTTTGAATCCATGGGTTAAATATAATACATTTGACACATTGATGGCATAATTCATATTCATTTTATGGTATATTTTTGGTTTAGAAGAGATTTGCGTTTGGACGATAATATTGCCCTGTATCACGCATTAAAAGCACATAAGCAAGTTCAATGTGTCTTTATTTTTGATCGGAATATTTTGGATAAACTGCCCTATAAAGATGATGCGCGACTGAGTTTTGTATATCTTCAGATAGAGCGATTGAAAAAGGAATTAAAAGCCATGGGAAGCGATTTAATGGTGCTTGTGGGCAGGCCTGTGGATTGCTGGAAACAAATACTAAAAGAGGGAGATGCGATTTATTTCAACAAAGATTACGAGCCCTATGCCTTGCAAAGAGATGGCGAACTGGCAGACTATATTAGGCAAGTAAATGGGAAAATATTCCCATTTAAAGATCAGGTAATCTTCGAAGAAAAAGAAATCATGAGCCAGCAGCACAGCCCCTATACAGTCTACAGTCCCTATGCAAAAAAATGGATGCTTGAATGGGCGGCTAAAACCTTTGAAATAAAATCTATAAGGGGTATGGAATCCCATTTTTACAGGCATGATTCCATAAGCAAACTTCCGGGGATGGACGAATTGGGATTTACATTTAATTACAGTCCCTATTTTGAATGGAGTCCGAATATGGAAACCATTCAACACTATAAAGAAAGAAGAGATTTTCCGGGTATAGAAGAGGGCACATCGAAGATTGGTTTGCATTTGAGATTTGGTACCATAAGTATACGAAAATGGCTGAATCAGGTGTCGGGAATAAGCGAGACCTATGTGAAGGAACTTATATGGAGAGAGTTTTTTATGCAGATATTATTTCATTTTCCTCAGAGTGCGGTGCGTTCCTTTAAACCTGAATATGATAGAATAGCCTGGAGAAATGATGAGGTTGAATTTGGAAAATGGTGCAGGGGCGAAACGGGTATACCCATTGTGGATGCGGGGATGCGAGAATTAAATGAAAGTGGATATATGCATAATCGGATACGTATGATCGTAGCTTCTTTTTTATGTAAGAATTTACTGATTCATTGGTCTTGGGGAGCGCATTATTTTGCGGGTTTATTATTGGATTATGAAGAGTCGTCTAATATTGGAAATTGGCAATGGGCGGCGGGGAGTGGTTGTGATGCAGCGCCTTATTTTAGAGTGTTTAATCCACAATTACAAGCCGAAAAATTTGATCCACACGCGCTTTATATCAAAAAATGGTGCCCCGAATATGATAGTCTTTCCTATCCAAATCCAATTGTCGATTTGAAAATGAGTAGGCAAAGAGCCATCGATACGTATAAAAAGGGATTGCAAGATAGGGCTGTGTGAACTTAAGTTTTGCGAATTGTAGAGAAATGTTACTTTTGTAAATAATTATAATGTAAAAAAAACACCTATTTATCATGGCAAAGCGCAAAGTTCCAGTTGAAGTAATCGGGTTAAATTACAGTTCGATTCATTCGGGAGCTTATGCCTTAGTATTGAAAGAAAAAGGTGGAAACAGACGTTTGCCGATAATTATAGGCGGATTAGAAGCGCAGGCCATAGCCATAAAGCTCGAGAATTTAACCGTTCCCAGACCGCTTACACACGATTTATTGCAGATGGTGGTAGATAATTTCGGAATCCGCATTACGGAGGTAATCATCTACGATTTCAGAGAATCAACCTTTCAGGCCAAAATGATTTGTGATGACGGTTTGAAGATAGTGGAATTGGAATGCCGTACCTCAGATGCGGTAGCCATGGCAGTGCGATTCAATTGTCCCATTTATACCTATGAGTTTATATTATCTTCTGCTGGCATAGTGATGAATGAAGACGATGAACCGGAATCGGATAATTCGGATATATTTCCAAATGCTCCCGATATATTACCGTCCGAAAATGAGTTCGAACAAATGAGCAGAAACGAGTTGGAAGCTGCATTACAGAAAGCCATTGCCGAAGAAGCTTATGAAAGAGCTTCCCGCATTCAAATGGAAATAGAAAGAAGAAAAAATAACGATTAATTATTAGCACATGCTATTCTCCAAACGCCTAGGCATTTTCCTCTTATTCTTTTGTTTTTTTATACCGGTATTTGGTCAGGATAGCTTGATATCTGCGGCAGATACGGCTTCTGTGCTGCCGGAAATTGGGATAGAGAATAGTCTGACTTCAGAACCTGCACCTCAATTGGGATTTCAGAAAACCGGCAGCGGTCCCGGATTTATGAGTTTTACCCGCGGTGTTTTAGGCTTGTTTACATGCATACTTATTGCCTTTTTAATCAGCAATAATAAAAGACGAATCAATTGGCGCCTGGTGGGAATGGGAACACTCATTCAATTGCTCATAGGCTTTTTGATATTAAATCCATTTCAAATTCCATTTTTGGATTGGGTGCGTTTGGCATTTGAATTTGTAGCCAAAGGGTTTACGAAGATTATCGGATTTTCGGATGCCGGTGTGGTATTCTTATTCGGCACCTTTGAATCGGGTCAAACCCTACTCGATCCGGCATTACTCACCTTTGCCATAAAAGTGATTCCGACTGTTATTTTCTTTAGTGCGTTGACCAGCGTCCTGTTTTATTTTGGGGTTTTGCAAAAGGTGGTTTATGTACTTGCCTGGATGTTGAAAAAATCGATGGGTTTAAGTGGGGCAGAGGCTTTGGCGGCTTCAGGAAATGTCTTTTTAGGTCAAACCGAAGCGCCTTTATTGGTGAAACCTTATATAGAAAAAATGACGCGCTCGGAATTACTTTGCCTGATGTCAGGGGGCATGGCTACTATTGCGGGGGGAGTACTGGCTGCATATATCGGATTTTTGGGTGGAGGAATTAAATCTCAGGAATTATTTTATGCGGTTCATCTCCTTACGGCCTCTGTGATGAGTGCTCCGGCAGCCATAGTTATTGCGAAAATTTTAGTGCCCGAGACAGAGCAGTTCGACAGAGATTTAAATTTAAGTAAAGAAAAACTGGGTTCTAATTTTTTAGATGCCATAAGCATAGGAACCACAGACGGATTGAAACTGGCCGTGAATGTAGCTGCTATGTTGCTTGTATTTACGGCATTGGTCGCATTTTTGAATTATATATTGCAAAATGGAATCGGTAGCATAAGTATGGGTGGGAGGAATTTGAATGATGTGTTTTACAGCATGTCGGGTGGAGCTTATTCGGGTTTTAATCTTCAGGCTTTATTAGGATATATTTGTTCGCCCATTGCCTGGCTAATCGGTGTACCCAAAGAAGATATATTGATAGTGGGTCAGTTATTGGGCGAAAAAACTGCCATAAATGAGTTTTATGCCTATACGCAAATGGGGAAACTGAAAAATGCCAACTTATTTACCTATGAAAAATCGCTTATTATGTCAACCTATGTTTTATGTGGCTTTTCGAATTTTGCATCCATTGGAATTCAAATCGGAGGCATAGGCGCTTTGGCTCCGGGTAAACGTTCGGAATTGGCTGCATTAGGTTTCAGGGCTATGATCGGTGGCACATTGGCTTGTTTAATGACCGCCTCTGTGGCCGGAATGTTTTATTAAAAATCTCATTTATTTCTTTATTTCCATTCGATAAAAAAGTTTGCATAGCTAGCTATAACTTAATTTTTTATTGCATCTTTCGCTATGAATAAGCAGGAAACCGGCCGTTTTGGAGAAGACCTGGCCGCCGATTATTTAGAGAAAGAGGGTTATATAATTCAGGAAAGAAATTGGAGAAGCGGGCACCTGGAAGTAGATATTATTGCCCGTAAGGATAATATTTGGGTATTTGTGGAAGTGAAAACCCGCAGTTCGGATTTATTTGGAAATCCGGAATTGGCTGTCGATAAAGATAAAATGAAAAAAATATTGCGTGCTGCTGAGGCTTATTGCGAAGGAAGAGAGGAAGATATAGATCTGCGTTTTGATATTATTTCTGTGATACCCGGCGATGTGGTTCAGATGAAGCATTTAGAAAATGCTTTTGATGCACTTGGATTATCCTGATTGTATTCGTAGTATTGTACAAATCAATTTATATAGAATGGAATCAGCAACATTTAAAAGTCGTGACGGACTTCAGCTTTCAGCTCTTTATCACCCCACCGAAAACTCGAAATATGTTATCTGTATGGTGCATGGTATGGGCGAACATAAAGGCCGTTATGCACATGTTGCCGATTTCTTTATCCAAAAAGGATATTCCGTTGCGCTGTACGATCAAAGAGGTCATGGAGAATCAGGTGGAAAAAGAGGACATACACCCGGCTTAGATTTTATGCTCGATGATTTGGAAGATTTTATAAAAGAGCTTAGAGAATGGATGCCCGGAAAAGAAGTGATATTGTACGGACACAGTATGGGCGGAAATATTGTATTAAATTATGCATTGCGTCGTAAACCCAATATCGCATTATTAATAGCCTCTTCACCTTATATACGTTTGGCTTTCGAACCACCGGCAATTAAATTGTTTTTAGCCAAAACGGTAGGCAAAATATGGCCTACTTTATCTCAGAGAACCGGTTTAGATCCCTTGGCGATTAGTCGAGATCTGCAGGTTGTGGAAGCGTATAAGGCCGATAAATTGGTGCATGATTTTATTACCCCGGGCTTTTTTAATTCTGTGCATTTTAGCGGTGCCTATATAATGGAAAATTTTCATAAAATTCATGTGCCCTGTCTGCTATTTCACGGCACAGAAGATAATCTCACCAATTCGGCTGCAACTACAGAGGTAGCCGGTAAATCAGGCGGGAAAGCGCATTTGAAATTGTGGACCGGATTGTATCATGAATGCCATAATGAACCGGAAAAAGAGCAGGTACTCAACTATGTAATCGATTGGATTGATAAAGAAGTAAACAAAAAATAAATAAAAAAGCTGCCCGAATAAGGCAGCTTTTTTTTGAGGTATCGAGCGGATTCGAACCGCTGTAGCAGGTTTTGCAGACCTGAGCCTAGCCGCTCGGCCACGATACCCTTTCTGTTGGCAAATATAACATTAGTTCGATGAATAGCCAAAAATTGAAATAAAAATGATAGATCCCTATTTCCTTTTTTGTATAGTAGACTTATAATGAAGAACAAAGTTCTACCGCCACATAGGCTAAATCGGCATTATCTATAGGTGGATGCAGCTTTTCGATGCGAATTTTCCAATCCACGGCCTCCGGAAAATCATGCTCTAAACGTCTTAAAATCTTCGCCGCCAAATGCTCTAATAATTTAACCGGTGTTCCCATTATTTCATGCACTACGGCATAAACGCGCGTATAATCGATGCTATGGGTCAAATCATCACTAAGTGCGGCCTGCATGCTATTGTATCGAAACGAAATATGTACCACAAAATCATTCCCGTTGATTTGCTCTTCGGGATAACATCCGTGAAAAGCACGAAACTTCATTTGGTGGAGTATAATGCGGCTTTGCATAATTAAGAGAATAAATTTTCGAAACGTGCAAAATTGTTTTTCAATCGCAATACACTTTCATCCTTACCTAAAAGTGCCACAATATCGAAAATACCCGGACCTGCGCTTTCTCCACTCAACAAAATACGATATATAGGCATAATGGCACCAAATCCGATTTTTTGCTCTTCCAGCCAAGCTTTGGTTTCCTTTTCCATTTCGGCCGGATTATCGCCGTGTCTTTCTGTGAGCTCTATTAAGCCGGATAAATGCTGCTTGCTCTCGGGTTTTATTTTTTTCTTTAAAGTGTTTTCGTCAAATTGTTCGGGTGCTTTAAAAAGGAAATGACCCAAATTCACCAAATCCGAAGCAAAAGATGCCCGTTCTTTCATAAGTCCGCACACAGAGGCCAAATAAGCATCGGATACAGAATAGCCATGTGCTTCGGCATAAGGCTTGGCTTCTTTGGCCAATTCTTCATTGCTTTTGGATCTTAAATATTGCTGATTGAACCAGGTCGCTTTTTCAAAATCGAATTTTGCCCCGGACTTACTTACGCGCTCTAAACTGAATTGTGCACATAGTTCATCGAGGGAAAATATTTCCTGATTTTCTTCCGGATGCCAACCCAATAAAGCCAAAAAGTTAATCACCGCTTCTTTAAAATATCCGCGCTCTCTATAACCACTGGATATTTCGCCCGAAGTTTGATCTTTCCACTCGAGTGGAAATACGGGGAATCCCAATCTATCTCCGTCTCTTTTGCTTAATTTCCCATTTCCGTCGGGTTTTAAAATTAAAGGTAAATGCGCAAAACGAGGCATTTCCTTTTCCCAACCTAAAGCCTGATACAATAAGACGTGCAGAGGAGCTGAGGGAAGCCATTCTTCACCTCGGATTACATGCGTAATCTGCATCAAATAATCGTCTACTATATTGGCCAGATGATAGGTGGGCATACCATCGGATTTGAAAAGCACTTTGTCGTCGAGGTTTGCGGTGTTAACAACCACCATGCCGCGGATTATATCGTCCAGCTTCACATCCTCGTTGCGGGGTATTTTGAAACGAATGACGTAGGGCTCGCCGGCATCCAACTTTGCTTTCACGACATCGGCAGGTAAATTGAGCGAGTTTTTCATGCTTGTGCGCGTAATCTGATTATAGGCCGGTGCATTATTTCCCGATTTAATCAAACGCTGGCGCATATCTTCCAGCTCTTCCGGTGTGTCAAAGGCATAATAGGCATGACCGGATTCGATCAATTGAAGCGCATAAGGATAATATAAGTCTTTGCGCTCACTCTGACGATAGGGCGCAAATGCACCTTCCTTACCCGGACCTTCGTCAAACATTATGCCCAACCATTTTAATGATTCTATAATATATTCTTCAGCGCCCGGCACAAAACGGCCCTGGTCGGTATCTTCAATGCGTAATAAAAAATCACCACCGTTTTTTTTTGCAAATAAATAATTGAACAATGCAGTGCGAACCCCGCCTATATGAAGGGGACCGGTGGGACTGGGGGCAAATCGAACTCTGACTTTTCTTTCCATGCTTCTTGATTGCTTGCTTTTAGGCTGCAAAGGTAACAAAATGTCGACTTTATTTACCATATATTTCAGATTATGGCAAGGCCGAACATAAAAAAAAGGTTGCCTGAATCAGACAACCTTTTCATGTAATGAAAGCTGTTAAATTATTCTACATTGCCTTTTAAGGTCAATGTAAATTCGATATCATCATTAATGATTTTATCAGCAACCAATTTGGGATCTAAGTCAGTAGTACCATATTTAATTCCGAAATCTTTACGGTTTACGGTAAAGCTTGCATTAGCCGTTACAGTGTTTTCGTCGGCTGTAACTTCAGCAGGAATTACAATGTTTTTGGTAACATCTTTAATGGTCAAATTTCCTTCAATTTCGTAATTCGAAGCATCTTTTTTCGTTGCTTTGGTAATTTCGAATGTAGAAGTAGGGAAGGCAGGAACATTGAAGAAATCATTGGTTTCTTCGGGCTTACGCACACCTTTAAGGTGCGCTTCTAATGAAGATTTTCCGTTCTCTTCTGTTAAATCGGTCACGGTAATAGTATTCATGTCTATTACAAATTTACCTGCTGTAATGGTATCATTCTCCAGGTTTAATGTACCTTCTTGAATAGATACAGTACCTTCATGTCCGGGTCCTAATTTTTTCGAAATTTTCCAGCCAAGTGAAGATTCGCTTACATTTACCGCATAAGCTCTGCTTGTTTGAGATGCCTGAGCTACCTCTTGGGCTGCTGTAGCCGTACTTTCACTGTTTCCACAAGAACTGATTGCCATAACAGAGGCAGCAACAAATACGGGGATAATTAATTTTTTCATGATCATTTTTAATTTTTAATGTATACAAATATCGTATTTTTAATTTTTAAAACGGAAGACATCTGGGGTTTTTACACTATAATCCATAAAAAATAATACAGGCTAAATTAAACCTAAGCGAATTTTGAGAGTCTCATTTGTATAGAAGTCATGACGGAAAAAGAAAAGAAAGAGATGTTTAATGCCTGGGTAGATGCACATAGCCCCATGCTCTATGCCACTATTTACCGAATGTTGGGCAATCACGAAGATTGTGATGATGTACTGCAAAATGTATTCCTGAAAGCCTGGAAATATATGGATAGCTTCAAAAATCAAAGCGCTGTTTCGACCTGGCTTTATCGAATTGCTATAAATGAATCGACCAATTGGCTGAACCGACATAGAAATAATCAGGTTCAAACTTTGTCGAATAATGAAAATGAAAACAAGTTGTCTGCTGAAGATTATGTCGATTTTCAGGCGGGTTTATCCAAATTCGAACAAGCAGTGCAAGAATTACCGGCCAAACAAAAGGCGGTATTTATTATGCGTTTTTATGATGAATTGGCCTATGAACAAATAGAGCAAATTACGGGTACTACCGTGGGCGCACTAAAGGCTTCTTATTTCGCTGCCAAAAAAAAGATTGAAGATTTTTTAGATAATCATTAAACCTTTTAAAATTTCAGCTGTCTAAAATTTTAGAGCGCACACTTTCAAAAATAGATAAGTTGTGTTTATACATTTTAAACCCTACGATTCCGCAAACAGAGAATAGTATATATTATGAATTTTGAAGATAAATATAGAGATGAGAAAAAGCCGGTTATCATGCCGGACGACTATACGCAGGAATTGAAATTAAAACTGCATAAGCGAATACGTAAATCGGCGTTGATTCGAGTGTTTAGTATATCCGGATTTTCGGCTGCCGCTGCTGTATTGATTGCGTTTTGGGTATGGAATAAGCAGACTCCTAATACAGAAATACGTGCTATAGCCTCAGATAATACGGTGCTTCAGTCGCAAAATGATACACAAATACCGGATAATATTATTTCCATGACCGATCAGGAAGCAGAATGGATACTCGATTATACCATGGATACTTCTCTGGCTGAAGTACAATTTTCCAATGTGAAAAT
This sequence comes from Bacteroidota bacterium, assembly GCA_023432985.1. Lineage (GTDB taxonomy): Bacteria > Bacteroidota > Bacteroidia > CAIKAF01 > CAIKAF01 > JACVCJ01. The sequence continues at coordinate 36,255 of JAEZEQ010000002.1, forward strand.
GGAAAAAAACTATTCCGATATCAGTTCGGACGCAATTTTGGAATATCTCTTAGAAGAAGAATTTTTTGAATTATAATTTTAAATACAGATAAATATGAAAAATGGAATGATTGCTTTAAGCTTTTTGCTTTTGCCTTTTGGCATGCAAGCACAAAACCCCGAAACCAAAGGAAAAAACAGAAGCGAAATGCGCGAGAAAATTGAAGGAATGCGTGTGGAGTATGTGAAGAATAATCTCGGACTCAGCGAGGCTCAGAACGAGAAATTTATCCCTTTATATAAGGAGAATCTTAAGAAAATGGGCGAAATCAGAAACGAACAAAGAGCCTTACATCGCGACTTGAAATTGAATTTCGAAATGAAATCTGAAGGTGAATTGGAAAAAATTCTCGATAAGAAAATCGAAATCAAACAAAAAATGGTCGACCTGGAAAAGGCTACGCTGGCTTCCTACAAAAAGGTGATACCTACTGCCAAAATCGTGAAATTGGAAATGGTAGAACGCGATTTTAAATCGACAATGATGAAACGCGCTGCCTATAAAAACAAACAAGGAGGCAAAGGTATGGACAGACAGGGAGCTAAGCCCCAGGAACCTCAGGGAAATAAATAATTCATAGTTCCTCATAATGAATCCGTTTCTGATTTCTCGGGAACGGGTTTTTTTATGTTTGACCGCGATGCTATATTGTGATTATTTCTAAATTAGCTTTTTAAATTAAATAGAAATATAATGAAAACAGTATTGCTTTTGGTGGGATTTTTTGCCACTGCTATTGCGCCCACGAACACACCGAAAAAACTGGCAGTTTTTCATAATGCCGAAGCAGAAAATGAGTGGATTAAGGTCTATGCCGTAGATATAGTGTCGAATCCGAAAATAACAAAATTCAAGTTGCGCATTCAGAATAAAACACAATCTGTGCTTTTATTTAATCCCGAAAAGTCGAGCTTTTTAGTGCATGGAAATGAGGTAAATGCCGAGCAGGAAAAACAAATCAGAGTAAACCCGGATCTTATTTTGAATAAGGTCATAAGCATTAAAAACCCGAGCGGATTGGTTACAGATTTGGGTTTTAAGATGGAAGGCCTTTCCTTGGTAGCTCTTGATGCTCCGGCATTGGACGCCGCTCCATTCGCATTGCCGGCTACTGTAAATCAATTCCGTGTTGGCAATTTCGAAGTGCAATTTTTGCCTAAAGACAGTGAAGTGAGTAATAAAAATACCGAATTGTTTTTCGAGGTAAAATATTTGGGTGAAAAAATGGGCGTAGTGCAACCCAAATATGCGGCATTGGGTGCAGAAGGGCGTGAATATGCCGTGGTAAATACAGGTCTGCGTTCCTCTTTTCTTGCTAAAGGCGAAAGCTCTCGTTTTGTATTGAAGTGGATTATCTCCGATCGTTTGGTGAAACTCAATAAATCTACTGCGGCCGAAGTAGTGTGGAGAAATACTTTTTCTGAAGTGGAAAGTAAACCCCTGGAAGGAATTCAACTTAAGATGACCTTAAACGAAAAGGATTCAAAATAAAAATGATAAGCATAAAAAAAAGCCTGACTTGTTTTATAAGTCAGGCTTTTTTATGTCTTTAAACCTCTATTAGGTCATTGGATTAAGTTTGGCATATTTTATACGCAACCATTCGCATGCAAGGGCAAAGAGAAGCGCTATGTAGAGATGCAATTTGGTAATGAACTCCAAATGCAATCCTTCCATTACCAGATATAGACCGATTAGTACCAGAAATGCCAGGGCAATAATCTTAATACCCGGATATTTCTCGATAAAGTCGCTAACATATTTGGCGGCAAACACCATAAAAATCATTGAAACGACAACCGCTGCAATCATAATTTCTACATCTTTCACCAATCCGACCGCACTTAAAATACTATCGAAAGAGAAGATAAGATCGATGAAAATAATCTGAATAATAATCGATGTTACCGAAACGACCTTTTTAATAATTTCGCCTTTGGCATCCAATTCGGGTTTGGGTTGATCCTTTACTTTATGATAGAGCTCATAGGCTGTTTTAAGAATCAGGAATAAACCTCCGAAAAGGAGAATTAAATCTTTGCCGGATACAGGATGTCCCTGCGGATCAAAACCACATTCCGACATAACCAGGGCATCAATATGCGTACCCGGAATATGGAATGGTAAAGCAAATAGCGGGCATTTCAGACTGATGATCCAGCCGATTAAAAGGAGGAGTAAAATCCGCATAATCAACGCAAATCCAAGTCCGATTATTCGGGTCGAATTTTGTTTTTCTTTAGGGAGTTTTCCGGTGAGAATGGAAATAAAAATTATATTATCCACTCCTAGTACGATTTCCATTAAAGTCAGCATAATAAAGCTGACCAATGCATCTGTGGTGAGTAAATGTTCCATTTTTATTTGCTCACCTCTTGGGGTTTGGATGCCTGATATCTCTTATTGAGTATGGAAATGGCTTCTTGAGTTACATCGAATTCCGGATTATAATATAAGGTTGCTGCAGAAGTTACAATAAAATCGGCATTTTTTTCAATGGCAATTTCATGCGCTACCTTTTTCAAAGAGTCTGTAATGGTCACTTCCAAGGCTTGTTGGTCGAGCATCATTTCTTGTTGTATGCCTTGTTCCATTTGCATCAATTCCTGTTGCAGACGTTGGATTTTTTCGATCAAAGGTTGCAATTGTCTTTCTGTGTCATAACGTTGTCTAACCTCAAATTCTTTCATTGCTGAACTATATGCTTGCTCCTTGGCACGATATTGCTTTTCTCGTTCCATGCCTTTGCTTTGCAAAACTTCTGTTTTTTCTTTAGTCAGGTCATAATTATACGCCACGCTATCTATATTGATAAATAAGTAGTTGCCAGATTGTTGCTCGCTGTTGCTGCCTTGTGTTTCCCCGTTTTGCGGTGCAGATTTAAATTGAAAATAAAATAATACGCATACTGCGATAGCGAGTAGAGCCATAGCTCCATATACAATGTTTTGCTTCATTTTTCTTTTTGAATAGTTGATGCAAAATTATATAAATAGTTGGGTTATCAAGTCATTTAAAGAATTTTTGATATATTGTTCTTTTTAAAAGGAAATTATATATTTGTTAACACGAAAACCAAAACTTGAAATTTATATGGGAAAAGGAGACATAAAAACCGCGAAGGGAAAAAGAGCCAGAGGTTCATTCGGAAAAAAAAGGCTACGTAAAAAACCGGCAAAAGCTCCGGTAATTACTGCGAAAAAGCCAAAAGCCGCTAAAGCTCCGAAGAAGGAAGTTGCTCCCAAAGTCGAGAAAGTAAAGGCTGAAAAAGTGGAAACAGTGAAAGCTGAGAAGGCGAAAGTAAGCAAGGTGGAATCGACGGAGACAAAGAAAACTACGAAAACAGCCAAGGCCGAAACAACGAAAAGTACAGCCGCAAAGAAGAAGCCAGCTACTACCAAAAAGGCCGATAAAGCGAAAGAAGAATAATAAGAATCTCAAGGTGTTTTATTTTATAAAACACCTTTTTTTTGTCTTTTCGTTTCGGGACAATCCCGGAATATTGCTGTAAAAAAAAACACTCTTAAGTTATTGGGACCCGGGGGGAAGGGAAACCATACTTAAGAGTGAAAAAAAGGGGTGGCTTTCATATTTTGAATACTGCCGCCAAAGCATGTATAAACTTACTTTGAATGATACAAAATTAGGGATATTGCGAGGGGAGGGCAATACAGATAAATGAGGATTTTGTATCCCTACAAATAAGGATATTTATACCAATCCCGTTAAAACAGCATATTTTATCAGCCCTACCAGGTTTTTGCAGCCTGTTTTTTGCATAATATGCGCACGGTGCGTGTCGACAGTGAGCTTGCTGATAAATAATTTTTCGGCAATTTCTTTACTGGTATATTCCTGAATAATCAATTGCAATACTTCTTTTTCTCTTGCACTCAGTTCGTTTTTAGATACTTTATGGGCGGAATGTTGAAACAATTTCGAAATAATGGGAATAATATCCTGAGCATAATAGGTGCCATTTTGTGCAACTTTTTCTAAGGCAATCAGAAATTCTTCACGTCCCGTATTCTTAATGAGATAACCATCTGCATCACTTTCCAGGGCTTCTTTAATAATACTGATATGGTTGTGCATAGAAAGCATTATAACTTTCATATGCGGATATTCCTTTTTTATGTACGCACACAATTGGGTGCCGCTCATTCCGGGCATGGATATATCAGAAATAATCATATCGAAATGCTGCGGGTCTTTTTGCAAGAGGGCTATGGCTTCTTCCGCAGATGCAGCTTCAGCCTCCACAATAAATTCCTCCTGCATTTCGAGCATACTTTTAATGCCTTCTATAACCAATTTATGGTCATCTACTAATAAGAGATTCGCAGGTTTATTCATAGGGGTATAGAAATTTTATATTGGCATCCTTGCTTCGTATTATATTCCATTTTTCCATTCATTTCCATCACGCGTTCATAAATATTTTTTAATCCAAGTCCTTTTTGATCCCATTTTTCTTTCCAATCGAAACCAATTCCATTGTCCTTTAATTCGAGTTTCAACTCCTTTCCCTCTATGCTTACATTTATATGTATGCTGTCTGCCTGTGCATATTTTACCGTATTGTTTACAAATTCCTGTACAATTCGGTAGAGACGCATAGAAATCGATTTGTCAATAGAAAAATCAGAAATTGATTGATCTAAATGTAAATACATTCGTGAATGTGCAGAAGTAAAATTAAAATCATCGCTCAATGATTCCAGTGCTTTTATGAGGCCATTTTCGAGATTAGGAGGGTATAAATTATGCGAAATAGCTCTGAGTTCCTGAATGGATTCATTCAATAATTTAGTTGTGTTCCTGTTTTCCTCATTTACATTTCCGGATGAGAGGCGCATTTGAATCACAGACAATTTTTGACCTATACTGTCGTGTAAATCGCGTGCAATTCTGAATTTTTCTGCTTCCTGAGCTTCCAAAATCGCCTTAATGCCTTTATTTCTTTCTTCTAATATGGCTTTATTTTTCTCATTTTCAGTCTGCGCTTTTCGTTTTTGTAAATAGAGAATTAGAAGGACTGAGCTCAAGAGTATGCATAATAAAAGTCCGTACAATATAAATGTCTTTTGTTGCGATTGTATTTTACTTTGCAACATAGCTGATTCGGCCCTATGTATTTTTTTTCGGGCATCTTCCAATTGCCATTTTTTTTCGAACTCTACAATATTTTCATTTAGCCGTTCGAGGTGAAAGGCCTCATAATGTTCGAAATATTCATCCAGATACTTCTGACCGGCCTGTGCATTTTTCAATTGAAAATTAATAATGGCGAGGCGTTTACAAATTTTACTTTTCAGCTTGTTATTTTCAACCGTATGCAAGAGTGCATAGGCAGAGTCGAGCAATATTTTTTCCTTGTCAAACTCATTGTTATCATACATAATATTCGACAAAACGTAGGCTGTGGTCACATAAGAATTAAAGTTTTTTATTTCATATGTAATTTCCAAAGCTTCCTTCAGATAAGGCAAAGCCTCATTTTTTCTGTCGATGGAATATAGATAATCGCCGTAATTGCTCAGCATTTTACCCAGCCCGTATCTATTGTTTTCCGTCCTGTATTTTTCCAATGCCAGTTCGTAATAATACAAGGTTGAATCGATATGCTCCAGTGCAACGTATACATTTCCCAAATTGGCATAAACATCGGCCATACGGGATGATTGATCGGGTATATTCAGGTTTTTGGTTTTATGAAACCAATTCAACGCACTTTGATAATCTTTAATATCGGTATAAATAAGTCCGATATTATTACTCACATTGGCCAGATTTCCTTTACTATTTAATGCTTCGAAAACAGAATAGGCTTTCTTAAAATACTCAAGCGCTTCGTTGAGATGATTTTGTTTCCAGTAGATTAAACCCAGATTATTATTGGCTGAGGCTAAGGCTATTGAATCGCGATTATGCCTAGCCAATTCGCATGCAGCATTTAGGTGGGCGATGGCCGAGCTATCTTCGTTCTGAATATCAAATACGATACCCATGCGCAGCAGAGCACGAATTTCGCCGTAAGCATTATTCGTTTTTTGAGCCAAAAGACGGGCGCTGTCAGCCAATTGCAGACCTTTTTTTGGATCGGTATAAATCAGACCTAAGGCTTCTTCATTCCATTTTTCAACCTGCATGCTATCCGCCTGAAAATCTTGCTTGGCCTTTGCAGGGGTCGGATTTGGAGAGCAGGCTCCGGTTAATACGAGCAGCAATGCAGAAAGATAGAATAGGTTGCGCATGGTGAGGGCGAATAATTTACCGATAAAAATAGTCGAAAATTTATGGCAAATGCAAATCAAAAATCAAATACTTTTAAAGGCAATCCCCATTTCTAATTTCTAAAAATGCAGATAAGCAAATCGGACTTAGACAAAATCAGGTCCGGCGTATTTGCCATGCCGATTTGGGCTTGGTACAACTGGCCTTAAGTTTAGTTTCCTGATTGTAAAAAAAGACAGATGCTAATGCAGCGGCAATGTTTAATGACTCGTTTTCCGTTGATTTCAGGAGTTCGGGTTTAAAGAATTTATCTACAAATTTGGTAGTGAAACTGGTGTCTTTGAAAGAGGGATGTTGTATGGCCATTTTGCAGAAGGGCAGGGTAGTTTCAATTCCCCCTATAATATATGCATCTATGGCCTTCACTGTTTTTTCAATGGCTTTATTCCTATCTGTATCGTGGACTACCAGCTTGGCAATCATTGGGTCATAATAAACGGGAATATCCATACCTTTTTCGAAGCCGTCGTCTACCCGAATCCCATCTCCGACTGGTACTATATATTCGATTAAGCGACCTATATCGGGAAGGAATTGATTCATGGGGTCTTCGGCATATACGCGCACTTCTATGGCATGTCCGTTAATCCGTATATCTTCTTGTTTAAACGAAATGGGTAGATTAGCGGCGATGCGAATTTGCTCTTTAACCAGATCCACTCCCGTAATCATTTCCGTAACCGGATGTTCGACCTGTAGTCGGGTATTCATTTCCAAGAAATAATATTCCTTACTGAATGGGTCATAGATAAATTCTACCGTACCGGCTCCGCTATAATCGCAGGCTTTGGCTACATTAACGGCATGATTGCCCATTTCAGCCCTTTCATTCTCATTCAAAATACTGCTGGGCGCTTCTTCAATCACCTTTTGGTGGCGGCGTTGAATACTACATTCCCTTTCGAACAAATGAAAATAATTTCCATGATGATCGCAGAGTACTTGTACTTCTATGTGCTTACTTTCGGCTATATATTTTTCAAGAAATACGCTATCATCATTGAATGCGGATTTGGCTTCAGATTGGGCTCTTTGCAGGGCATCGGCAAATTCAGCCTCTTCCCATACCACACGCATACCTTTTCCACCACCACCGGCAGAGGCTTTTATAAGAATAGGAAATCCGATTTCTTTTCCCTTTTCCAGGGCTTCTTCATAATTTTTTAATGCGTAATCGGTTCCGGGAACTAATGGTATACCATATTGTTTAACGGCATTTTTGGCTTTGATTTTATCGCCCATTATTTCCATACTTTGAGGAGAAGGACCAATTAAAACAATGTCTTCCTCTTTCAGGCGGCGTGCAAAAGCAGCATTTTCGGATAAGAATCCATATCCGGGATGTATAGCTTCGGCTCCGGTTTCTTTGGCCGCAGCAATAATTTTATCGTGTGAAAGGTAACTTTGAGCTGAGGCCGGAGCTCCGATAAAAACAGCCTCATCAGCCATTTCTACATGCTTAGCATTACGGTCTGCTTCCGAAAAAACGGCCACAGTTTTAATGCCCATTTCCTTACAGGTTCGAATTACACGACAAGCAATTTCACCCCGATTGGCGATTAATATTTTCGAAAATGTTTTCTCTGTTCCTATCATATCGGCACAAATTTTATAAAAAATAGGCTGAATTCATATTTTACCCGCATTTTAATCTGCCTTTTTTGAACTTTTTTTTCAATTGCTTATTTAAAATTGTTCTAAATAGTTAATTTTGCCCATGCTCATAGAAAAAGATACGAATAAAAAACTGGTTGATATACTCATTGCAGAGAATAATTTTTTAGTTAGACAAGGCCTACATGCTATATTTACCGAGGAAGACGGATACAGGATTGTTGGTGATACGGAGAATTATGATCAAATGTTGGAGCATGTTTCCTTGTACAAACCCCGTGTTTTAATCATAGGAGTTAATCTACAAAGCGGATCTATACTGTCTTATATACAGCAGGTATTGGTTTTACATCCGGAGGTGAAAATTTTGGTAATCGATATAAAAGAAGATGTTTCAGAAATATTGAGTTTACTGAAAGTGGGCGTACATGGATATATATTGAAGCAATGCGACAAGTCTGAAATTATGGATGCCATGCGTGCCATGTTGAGGGGGTCTAATTTTTATTGCCACAATGTCATGAAGCTGAATAAGACCTTGAGCGAACGCACGGTATTGCTTACCCAGCGGGAGTTGCAGGTTTTGAATTTAATATCAGAGGGATTGACCAATAAAGAAATTGCCGAGAAAATATTTTTAAGCGATCATACCGTTGCATCGCATAGAAAAAATCTGATGAAAAAATTCGAAGCGACCAATAATGTCGATTTAGTCATAAAGGCCATAAAAGAGCAAATCATATTTCCATAGGATAAAAAAAATATTCAGATTCTGTGTCGGCAATTCGTTTATGTCGAAATTTTTCTTATTTTCACTCCATTCATAATTTAAAACAATACACATATGGAAGCTTGGTGGGAAGGCCTGACCATTATGAATAAAGTTGTAATGGTAATTGCCCTGATATCCTCTTTGATATTTTTGATACAAACCGTACTCACTTTTGTGGGGATGGATTCAGGAGGAGATTTTGATGCTGATTTTGATGGAGATATGGATGCGGACACGCCTTTTCAGCTCTTTAGTTTCAGAAATTTAATAAACTTTTTACTTGGATTTTCGTGGAGTATTATTGCATTGCAGGGGCTTATCAGCAATACGATAGTATTGGTACTTGTAGCGGCTTTGATAGGTGCTGCATTAGTTGCGGGGGTCATGTACATGATGTTTTTCATGATGAAACTGCAGCAGAGTGGAACCATGAAAATTGAAGAAGCGGTTGGGAAAAACGCCGTGGTTTATCTCAGTATTCCGGCAAATAAAACCGGAGTAGGTAAAGTGCACGTGAAATTACAGAAAACATTGCGCGAACTGGATGCGATTACCTCCGGGGAAGAAATAGAAACCGGAGCTATGGTAGTGGTTTCTGATGTGTATGAAAATACCATACTAATTGTACATAAAATCTAAATCTTAAATATATGGAATTGCTTATCCCCATTGTGGTTATTGCCCTTGTCTTTGTTGTTACCTTTGCAGCTATTTTATCGCGCTATAAGCGTTGTCCTTCCGATAAAATTTTGGTTATATACGGAAAAACAGGTAGAAAAGCCGACGGCGGAATTTCGTCCGCTAAATGTATACATGGTGGTGCGGCCTTTATTGTGCCTGTATTGCAGAGTTATGCATTTCTCGATTTAAAACCGATCAGCATTGAAGCCAATTTGGTGAATGCTCTTTCGAAACAAAATATTCGTGTGGATGTACCTTGTCGTTTTACGGTGGCTATATCGACCGAACTTGAAATTATGAACAATGCCGCTGAGCGTTTGTTGGGTTTAACGGCCGGACAAATACAAGAGTTGACCAAAGATATTTTATTTGGTCAATTACGTTTGGTTGTGGCCACTATGGATATTGAAGAAATCAACGCCGATCGGGATAAATTTCTTTCGAATGTTGCCAAAAATGTAGATTCGGAATTGAGAAAAATCGGATTGAAATTAATCAACGTTAACGTTACCGACCTTAGAGACGAGAGTGGTTATATAGAGGCATTGGGTAAAGAAGCTGCGGCTAAGGCCATCAATGATGCCAAGAAAAGTGTGGCCGAACAAGAGAAATTCGGAGAAATTGGAAAAGCCATTGCCGACAGAGAAAAAGACGTACAAATAGCTGAAACAGAAAGAGACCGGGATATAGAAATTGCATCGGCGGTTAAAGATCGGGAGGTTATGATTGCTGCTGCCAAGAAAGATGAATCCATTGGAAAGGCGGAGGCCGATAAAGAATCACGTATTAAAATTGCCGAGAATAACGCCCTTGCGGTAACCGGGGAAAATAAGGCATTGATTGATATTGCCGCGTCGGATGCCTTACGCCGAGAAAAAGAAGCCGAAGCGATGAAGATTGCTATTGCCGCCGAGAAAGTTCAACAAGCTAAAGCCTTGGAAGAGGCTTATAAAGCCGAACAATTGGCCGAATTAGAAAGAGCAGAAAGAGAGCGCGCTTCGCAAAAAGCCAATATTGTGGTACCGGCCGAGATTGCAAAAGAAAAAGCAATCATCGATGCAGAAGCAGAAGCTGAAAAAGTTAGAAGAGAAGCTAAAGGTGAAGCCGATGCCATTTATGCAAAAATGGATGCCGAAGCACGCGGTATTTATGAAATATTGACCAAGCAGGCCGAAGGATATCAGAGAATTGTTCAGGCTGCAGGCGGAGATCCAACCAAAGCGGTGACCTTCCTGATTGCAGATAAACTGCCCGAATTGGTGCGTACGCAGGTAGAAGCGGTGAAGAATATTAAGATTGATAAAATTACGGTTTGGGACGGTAATCAGGGTGGACAAAACGGACAGACCAATACGGCCAATTTTATCAGCGGTATGATGAAAAGTGTGCCGCCATTGAATGATTTATTTAATATGGCTGGACTTGAATTGCCGACCTATTTAAAAGGACAAAATCCGATTGATGCGGACAAGGAAAGCGATTCGGAATCTACAGAAGAAGAAGAAACAAAATAAAAAAAGGTCGGATTATTCCGACCTTTTTCGCTTTCAATTGGGGGCCTATAATGGAAGAATATGTACTTTCTTCAATACCGGTTTTAAGCGATAGGAGCCATTTCCCTGTAAGATTACAGATTCATCGGCTACAAAATCAAATTTAATTTCGTAATTGGTATTAGCCTGAAAATCATAATTCAAGTTCAATTTTAATCCTGTTTCGTCCTGACTGCTTAATAACAATGGGAAAGAAACGGAGTCGACCACAATACGGTTGTTTTGTCCCAGTATCAAACGCATCTGATTTACCTTTCCGGCCGGTATAGATCCTCCGGGTACAAGCGTGGTGTCTACTCCATGTTGCAACTCAAGCAAATTATATATCCCCCCTTGTGTGGGAAGAGATATCCAACCTTGAGCGCTGCTGTGTAAGTCTACGCGCACAATCTCCACGTTTACCGAATCAGCCTGAATGGGAGCATCAATCATCTTTACAACAATCTCGCCGGTCTCTCCTGACTTGGCACAAGAAAAAATTAGTAAGGTCATAAGGGCGCTTCCAAGCAATTTTATCGATTTCATAGTTATATATTTTACCGATATCCAATACAAATCCCATGCATTTGATTCTAAAATGCTTACTATGAATTGGTTTTAAATATCGCTCTAGAAGAATAAATGGGGAATTAAACCCCGATTAGGGAAAAAAAATGAGGAATATGTGCATATTCCTCATTTGATAATAGTAGGTTATGGCCTTAGGCATTCAAATATGCACTATACATCCAAACCAGTTTTTCTTGTTCCCGAATATAATCACTCATCAAAGCGTTGCTACCTTCGTCTTCGCTACTGAGGGCAAGTATTTTACGTTCTTTGGCCAAAATCACTGCAAATGCATTCAGAATATTTTCTACTGCTTTTTTTCCGTCCGAAATGCATTCTACTTCTTTAATTTTGGCCGTTTTGAAATACTCCGAATATCTTTGTTCGGGCGTACTGCCCAAAGTAAGAATACGTTCTGCAATTTCATCTATTTTAATGTGCAAATCCGTATATAATTCTTCAAATTTCAGGTGCAATTCAAAAAATTTATCTCCGCGTATATTCCAGTGATATCCTCTTACATTTTGGTAAAAAACAGAATATTCAGCGAGGAGTGCATTCAGTTCTTTTGCTAGGGTATTACTTAATTTAGCATCGAGTCCGATATGATTTAATTTTGCCATAATTTTTTTGTTTTGATTTCCTCAAAGTTACTACAAATCAACATTATTCGCAATAAGAATTTCTTATATTATTATTGACAAAAGGAATTAATTGCGTGGATTTAGATCCAGTTGAATACAATATGTTTTTCCATTTCGGGGTGTAGGCTGAGGTAAACGGGACAAGTAAGCGCTGCCTTTTCGAGTATAGCTTTTTCTTTATCCGAGAAGCTGCCTTGAATCTGAAAATGAATTTCGATTTTTCCGACTTTGCGCGGATTGCTTTGCATATGTTTTACAATTTGCGCTTCGGCTTGGTGGAAAGCGATTTGGTGTGTATCGGCTGCAATGCCCATAAGAGTGGCCATGCAAGAAGCCAGAGACACGGTCAATAAATCCGTAGGCGAGAATTTTTCGCCATTGCCTTTATTATCTACCGGGGCATCTGTTTCGATTTGAGTGCCCGATTGGGTATGGGTGAGCAGGCAACGTAAATTCCCCTTATATGACAGTGTGGCTGTAGTATGCATGTTTTTATATTTCTTTAATACTACAAATATCCATAAAATCGGCCAAGGAACAAATCAAATTCAGTAACTTTGCCTCCAATTATGAATAAGGAAAATCCATCCGTATCGAATAGCGGAGAAACACGACGTAAGAAACCCGAATGGCTTAGAGTAAAATTGCCGGTGGGCGAGGAGTATAAGCAAGTCAGGAAATTGGTTAGCGATTATAAATTGCATACCATTTGCGAGAGTGGAAATTGTCCGAATATGGGTGAATGTTGGGGTGCCGGCACAGCTACGCTGATGATACTGGGGAATGTGTGTACCCGATCATGCGGATTTTGTGCGGTTTCTACGGGCAAACCCGAGGCCGTAGACCCTTATGAACCCTTACGCGTTGCGAAATCGGTGAAATTAATGGGACTCAAGCATGCCGTTATAACCAGCGTAGACCGCGATGATTTGAAAGACGGAGGGAGCGAGACCTGGGCCAAAACAGTTGAAACCATACGTAAATTAAACCCCGATACAACATTAGAATGTCTTATTCCCGACTTTATGGGGAAATGGGAAAATTTACAACGCATTATAGATGTAGCTCCCGAAATTGTATCGCATAATCTGGAAACCGTGCGCAGATTGACCAAAGAAGTGCGCATTCAAGCGAAATATGATCGTAGTTTGGAAGTATTAAAACGTTTGAAAGATGCGGGACTTACTACGAAGTCGGGCATTATGCTGGGTTTGGGTGAAAGCGAAGAAGAAATCATGGAAGCCATGGATGATTTACGCACTGTGGGTGTACAAATACTTACTCTGGGTCAATATTTACAACCTACAGTAGAGCATTTACCGGTAGTCGAATTCGTACATCCCGATAAATTTGAAAAATTAGGACGCATTGCCAAAGAGAAAGGCTTCGAATTTGTCGAAAGCGGTCCACTCGTACGTAGCAGTTACCACGCAGAAAAACATATAAAGAAATAGTAGATTTTTTCCATTTACTAATTATTTGATTTTTTTTTAATGATTTTTATCAGGTTATTCATTTTTTTTGTATTTTTAATCTATCCCTAATACAAAAAAGAATACTAACCAATACCTGAATGCCTATGTAACAACCTTTTTCAAAGTCCCCTCCAATTATTAATCATTTTAATTATTAAGGCCATGTTGATATCCTCAAAAAGTCTAAAGATTAGACTCAACAGTCAGCAAGGGTTTAAAATTATTTCAAGTGATGAGATAGTCCGTTTAGAAGCTGAAAGCAACTATACACGATTATTCTTATTGAACGGAGGAGTACATATTGCTTCGAAGACCTTAAAAGAATTTGAAAACCAACTTGCGGGACATGATTTTATCCGAGTACACAGATCACATTTAATAAATATGGTATATGTGGAAGGATATATGAGTAAAAACGGTGGAGTTATCCTTATGAAAGATGGAGCAGAAGTCTACGTTTCCAGAGCGAAACATAAAGAATTTCTGAACTGGACTAAGGAACGATATTCTACCTTGTGATTTTTTTTTTGAGACCGCTTTTTAGCGGTCTTTTTTTTTATTGAACATACATTTCAAGCACATTATGGTGGCTGGCATGGGCAATACATTTCCCGTTTTTGATATGCAGCAATTGCGGGCTCTCGTGTTGAACCGAATAATAATGCGCAATTTCATTCGAAATATCTCGATGATCTAATACATTTACTACGTAAAAAGGCTCTTTACCCGACCACCCGGCTAATAAACGCTTATAAACCGTATTGCTGATAATACAACGCGGTGAATGCTTGAATACAAAAACACCGTCCCTTTCCGGAGAAAAAGACAGTGTTCGTATTTGATCTAAATCCTCTAGATTTTGAAGATGATTATCTTTCAAAATACCAGAAAATTAATGCATTTGTTCACTAGCTGCTTGTGAACGGTAGGCAGGACAATCTGCACCCGTCTTGCAAGATGAGAGAGAAAGACCGGCTACGAAAAGTAGCAACAAAGCGGAAATGGTTAATTTTTTCATTATAAAGTTTTTTTGTGTGTATGTGCAAATATAGGTTTTGATTGTATTGGATACAAATCCGATTTCACTGAGTTTTTAACAATTTAATTAACGAAGTCTTATCCATATTCGTATTGAAGCTTTTTTTCTCATCTTTGTTTTTAATTTATTTAACGAAATGCGCCTACTCGATAGCCTTCATCCGGATTGGTTACCCCTTTTTTCTGCTCAACAAGAATTGCCCTATTTTCTTGAACTGGAGGATTTTGTATTGAACGCGTATGCATCATATCAGGTATTTCCACCTTTTAACCTGCTTTTTAATGCCTTTAACCATTGTTTGCCCAGGGATGTAAAGGTGGTTATTCTGGGTCAAGATCCCTATCATGGCGATCATCAGGCACACGGACTCGCATTTTCTGTCCCCGAGTCGGTTGCTTTTCCGCCTTCGTTGAGAAATATTTTTAAAGAATTGGAACAAGATCTGCATATAAATATCCCCTCAAGCGGAAATCTGGAACATTGGGCCAATCAAGGCGTTTTATTGTTGAATGCGGTATTGAGTGTGCAAAAGGATATGCCCGCTTCCCATGCTCAAAAAGGATGGGAGGAACTCAGCGATTCTGTTATCCGTTATCTCAACCTTGAATACAATCATCTTGTCTTTATGCTCTGGGGCAATTATGCCCGATCTAAAAAGAAATTTATTGATGCTTCTCGACATTTGATTCTGGAGGCGGCACATCCTTCACCCCTTTCGGCACATCGCGGATTTTTTGGTTGCCGGCATTTTTCAAAGGCGAATGCCTATCTTTCTCAACATCAAAAAAATCCCATTTCTTGGTAAAAATATGAAAAATGCCCTGCTCTATATTTTTATTCTATTGTATGGCCTAGTCGGTCATGCATATGGGCAGGGGCTTAACATGTTTTTTCGTAATGCGGGAAATGAAGCCCTTTCCTTGCCTTATAAGAAAGTGAAATTGAGCGACTCTATTTTTATTGATTCGAAAATGGACGAATTTGCCCATTTGTTGCGAGCTGCCGGATATTGGGATGTAGAATTGAAAAGGAAAGATACACTGAATAAACTCTTTATTGATGTTTATCCCGGCCCGAAATATAAATGGGACAGCCTTACATTTCGAGGTTTGCCACCCGAAATAGCGAATCCGCTCGACCGAGATGCCCGTATTTGGTTCAAGCAAGAATGGAATCCGGAGCCGATTTTTATGCGCAGCCTGAAAGAAATGGACAAGAATGGTTACCCTTTTGCATCGATGCATTACGAAAATGTGAGTATAGAAAATGGGAAAATTCGCGCCGGAGTTCGCGTGGATCCGGGCCCTAAGGTTTGGGTCGATTCCTTGATCATGAAAGGTACAGCCAAAATCAGGCCTTCTTATCTGCACGCATTATTGGGCATAAAGCCGGATAAAGCTTTCAATGGTCAGGCCTTTGCATCGGCCGATCGCATTTTGAGAAATGTTCCTTTTTGGGAAATTACCCGGCCCTCCGAAACCCGCTTTACATCCGACAAGGCTTCTTTGCATATTTTTGCATCCAAGGTGCAAACTTCCTTTTTTAGCGGTATTTTAGGCTTTCAGCCGGGAAGTGGGATAGGAGGGAAATTAAGGCTCACCGGGGATGTGCAATTGAAATTATGGAATTTGCTGGAACATGGGGAACAATTTGAGTTGGAATGGAGGCGCATTGCCAATGGAACCCAGCAAGCACGAGCCTTTGTCGCCTATCCTTACCTCTTTGGAAGTCCCCTCGGTGTTTGGGGTAATTTCAATTTTTTTCGCCGAGATACCACTTTCCAAACGGTTGAATACGGAATAGGGGTCGATTATATTTGGGCCGCTACCCAGAAAATCCGCTTTGGTTACCAACGCAGTCAGTCCCGACTCATAGAACGAACAAGCTTTATTCAGGCCGGAATTTTGCCTCCGGATATGGATGTGGATTGGGATAAACTGAATCTGGAACTCGACCTTTCGCAATTTGATTATCGATATAATCCCACCAAAGGCTACCGATTTCAAGTTAAATTTAGTCCGGGTCTTAAACGTATCAGACCCATAAGAGAATTGCCCGACTCCTTGTATGCAGGTCTCCGCTTAAATAGCTTTCAGATGGGAAGCGAACTGAGTTGGGAACAGTATTTTCGTCTGCATAGAAGGTGGACTTTCTACTATAATACCCGGGTGGCATACCTTTTTTCTGAAAATCGTTTTGTGAACGAATTGATGCGCCTGGGGGGACATGAAACCTTGCGCGGATTCGACGAGGAAAGTATTTATACCAATGGCTATGGCTTATTGAATATGGAATTGCGCTTTTTGTTCGATAAAATGTCGAATGTTTTTATTTTCGGAAATGGAGGATTTGCCGAACAAGATTTGGTTCAGGCTTATAGCAGCAGCTGGCTGTACGGATTCGGAGCCGGTATACGATTTGGAACTTCGGCCGGAATATTGAATCTGACTTATGGATTAGGTAGCCAAAATAAGGAAGCGATTAAACTGTCCAACAGTAAAATTCATATTGGATTTACCGGCATATTCTAATTGCGCGGGCCTAATTTTCTTTCCGGTTTTTTGCTCGTATTTCCTTTATTTTCGGTCGGATTTCGGGCATCGGCACCGCGATTTATTTTCAGTATATTCTTCTCAATTATAAAGGCATCATATTCTCCGGTTGGTCCGTAAAATTGAAACTGATTGGTGTATTCGCGCGATACAGGTGCTATATAATCGAAAAGTATCCAGTTTTTATCTTTCTGATAACGTACGCTGACTTGGGCCTGGGCATTGTATTCCATTACAATGCGGTTGAAAAAGCGTCTTTCTGTTTTGAAAATTGCTGCGCCGAAAATGGGCTCTCCCATGCGATTAAAACTTAATACCTCTATTACTTTTCGTTTGGTACTTTTGTTATGATTGTCGAAACCGATTAAAACATAGTGTCCTTTTTTGCCAATAGAGCGAGGTACCATATCGTAATAAACCGAACCATACCATTGATCTTTGCCGTAATTTCTGGTTTCCACAACTTTAAATTCGGGTTTATTATCCTGAAGTTCGGCTATATGCACATAGTCGTCCTTTTTATTATAATGCTGGGTAAAACCGAAATTCTCATAGCGCCCGTTATTGTATTTTACGCACCAGGTATATATGCGCCAATCTTTATCGGGACTTTGGAGGAGACTTATATTTTTAAGTTTGTCCATAGGATTCTGAAAAGCCTCGGTTGAACTAAGCCAAGTTTTAAATTCGCTTTTGAAATTTTCCAGGGCATTTAATTTTACAGAGTCGGGACTATCGTCCAAAAACCGCATTGTATAGCTATTCCATCTGTCGATGCTTTCACTGTTTTTCTGGGCTTGTAATGAGAAAATTGAAAACAAAGCCAGCACACAAATTATCCCTATTCGCTTCATATGCGTATAAACGTATCTTTTGGCTAAGTCGTCTGTCTCTTAGCAATTATTAGGATTATAAATGCAAGCTATCTTTCTTAGCAATCAATTCGGCTTCTGTTTCCCTTATATCCGGATCGTCTACACAACAATCGACCGGACAAACAGCGGCACATTGTGGCTCATCATGAAAACCTATACATTCGGTACATTTATCGGGTACGATATAATACACGTCCATATTAATCGGTTTTTGAGGAGCATCGGCATCGATGACCCTTCCGTCTTTTAAAGTGAAATTTCCGCTGATCGAAGTTCCATCGCTCATTTTCCAATTTACACCACCTTCATAAATCGCATTGTTCGGACATTCGGGCTCACATGCCCCACAATTTATACACTCTTCCGTAATAATAATTGCCATAATTTATTTTTTTTCCGGTTTACATGACCGTTTTAAATACTTTTGCAAAAATAACACTTCGGATTGAATTGAGTTTATGGAATCACGTTATAATTTACGAAAAAAGATTTTATCTGCTTTATCGCAGGAAATGCGGGCAGCTGGAGAACAATTTTTAGAGCAAGGTTTTTTTCCGGATGACTATGAAAGCATAGCGCAAAAAAGTTATGCTGCAAATCCTTGGTTCAGCCTCCAAAATCAGGCCATGGCCTTAGTAAATGCGGCTTATCTTATCGGTTCGGAAAGAGCTTGGAACAAACTGGATTCCTATGCTTCTTATTTCGAAACGAATGAAGCTAAAGTTGTCGCGGTGATTCCGGCCGGAAATATTCCTGCTGTCGGCTTAGCCGATATGTTTGCCGTTTTTCTGAGTGGAAATATTTTTTATGCCAAATGTGCTTCCTCCGATTTGTATTGGTTGCCTTTTTTGGCGCAACGAATTATTTCTATGCATGCCGATTATGAAAATTTATTTCGTTTCGAATCGCATATTTTGAAAAATTTTGATGCAGCAATTGCCACAGGAAGTAATAATACAGCCCGTTATTTTCATCAGTATTTTGCAAAATATCCACATATTATTCGCATGAACAGAAGTTCGGCAGCCTGGTTAGATGGCCGGGAAACGGAAGCTCAACTCCATAGTTTGCTCGATGATATGTTCAGTTACTACGGTATGGGGTGTCGAAATGTAAGCTATTTGATGGTGCCGGAAAACTATGATTTTAACTCACTTTTGAAAGCGGGAGAAAGCTGGAAAGAAAAACTGAATTTTAATAAGTTTATCAATAATTACGAATACTATAAAAGCATTTATTTGTTGAACAGGGATGTTTTTTTCGATAATAATGTATTCCTTTTGAAAGAATCGGATAATTTGGGAAGTCCGATTTCTGTCATCCATTTTCAACGATTCCCGAATAAAGATGCTGCATTGGCGTGGATTCAAGAAAAAGCGGATGCCGTACAGATATTGGTTTCTGCGGAAGAAATGGGATTTATTCGTGAGCAGCGTTTAGGCAGTGCGCAAAATCCCGATTTGTTCGATTGGCCCGATGGAATAAATGTTCTTGATTTTTTAACAAATTTTGAGGTTCAATGAAAATTTGTATCTTAGCATAATTAATTATCAACGCAATGAAAAAAATACTTTTTGCAATCCTTTTTGGAAGCTCATCATTAGCCATGTCGGCTCAAGTACTGAGCAATGATGCTTCACCTACAGTAAAAGAAGCTTTTAAAGCTAAATTTGGATCCGATGCAGCTTCTTATACGTCCTATCAAAATGGCGAAATTATAGCATTACATCCAGGGTCAACAGATACTTGGTCGGTTTTCGACAAAGAAGGACAATTTATTCAGACCGAAACGCTGATGGATAAAGCCAATTTGCCCAATGCCACAGCAACAGATATGCAAACCCGATTTGCCGGTCCGGATACGGAATTGGAATACAGAAGTGTTGTTCTTGCCGATCAGCAACAACAATATTCCATTATTTATACCAAAGGAAATTCAACCGTTCAGGTTTACTATCAAAACGATAAAATGGTAAGACGTGCTATACGTTAATAGCTAATTAGATATTAAAAAAAACGCTGTCAATTTATGACAGCGTTTTTTTTTATTCAAAAAATTCAACTTTTACTTTATCCGAGGTGCATAAGGCCTGACAAGTGAGCACAAATCCGGCTTCCACTTCTTTATTGGTGAGAATATTATTCTCTATCATTGTCACACTTCCTTCGGTTACTTTGGCCATACAGGTACTGCAAATACCCGATTCGCAGGAATAAGGCGGATCGAATCCGGCATCTTGTGCTCCGGCCAATATAGTTTTTCGTCCGCTTACCTTAAAAGTATGAAAACTGCCATGCAATTTCATGCTTACTTCCGCTTCAGCAACCACAGTATTGGATGCGGATTTTTCATTCTTATTATTCGTATTGCCGGGTGCTACAAAATATTCGATATGTATTGCCTCAGCAGCAATGGAACTATTTTCCAATCCGGCTTTGGCGGCTTCCATCATTCCACCCGGACCACAAATAAATACCAACTGTTCTTTATCCTTTTGAAGCACTTTAGCCAATATCTTTTTCATGGTTTCGGCTTTTAATGGTCCTTTATAACCCGAATAGAAAAGTCCCCCCGAATCATAAACCGGAATCCATTCCAAACGATCTGCATAGTTTTTTTGCCATTGTTCCAAATCCGATTTAAAAATCACCGAATTTTTATTTCTGTTTGCATAGATCAGACTCACCACCGAATCTTTTTCCTGGGTCAACACACTTTTTAGTATAGACATAATGGGCGTAATGCCCGAACCGCCTGCAACCAGAATATATTGTTTTTTATTCGCCGGGTCTATTGTCGGCGTGAAGCGGCCTTCCGGAGCCAAAAATTGAATGGTATCGCCTACTTTTAATTTGGTATTGGCCCATTGACTCATTCTTCCACCCTCTACTTTTTTAATACTCACGGCCGGAGTTTTATCTGTATAAGGTGAAGTGCAGAGCGAATACGCACGTCTTATTTCTTCTCCGTCAATTTGTTGTATGAGGGTAATATATTGTCCGGGTAAATAAGAAAAAGTCCCCTGTTCACCCATGTCTGGTTCGAAATAAACGGATACGGCATCTTCCGTTTCCTTTACGATTTTTGTTATCTTGCCGTTCATAATAGTATTCATCCGCTGTATTTTTATACGTAAATTCGGCATCTAAATTACACTAATTTGGCACAACAGAAAATAGGCATTATTGCAGGAGCGAGCGGTTTAGTTGGTAAATCTGTGTTACACTATGCATTAGAATCGTCTTCTTACGAAAGAATTATATGTTTGGTGCGCACGAAAATGGACATACAACATCCGAAATTGGAACAAGTGATTACGGATTTTTCGAATATAGGTTCCTATGCATTTTGGACGGAAGCCGATACGGTTTTTTGCTGTATTGGTACTACTATGAAGAAGGCCGGCTCTAAAGAAGCTTTTCGTAAAGTCGACTTCGAAATTCCTAAGGCTTTAATAAATGCAGCACAGCATACACAAACCCAATTTCACTTATTGAGCAGTATCGGTGCCGATCCCAAATCGAATGTGTTCTACCTCAAAACCAAGGGAGAGATTGAAGATTATTTGATACATAGCGGTATTTTTTCCGGACATATTTACCGACCCTCTTTGCTCATCGGGAAAAGAGACGAGTTTCGTTTCGGGGAAAAGATGGCTATACTGTTTAATTCCTTATTTTCGTTTCTCTTTTTTGGTCCCCTCAAAAAGTACAGAGGCATAAAAGCCGAACAGGTGGCCGAAATTATGGTTAAAAATAGCGAACAAGAAAGCGAAATGGGTATACAAATTCATGAAAATGTAGACATGTTCGCCTCAAAAGGAAAGCAATTATGAAAGAAATAAAACTGGAAATCAAAGGGAATATATACGACTCTATTGCAGCTATTCCCGAAATGGATGCGGAATATATGGAAATGGCCGACAAGGCTAAAGAAAAGGCTTATGCACCCTATTCTCAATTTAAGGTTGGTGCAGTGGTACGACTTTCGAATGGAGCAGTTTATACGGGAAATAATCAAGAAAATGCGGCTTATCCGGACGGACTTTGTGCAGAGCGTGTTGCTTTATTTAAAGCTTCCGCCGATAATCCGGGCGTTGGCATTGAAGCGGTATATATAGCTTGTACCGAAACGGGAAATATCTGTGCCCCTTGTGGAAGTTGCCGCCAGGCAATAATGGAATATGAAAACAAACAAGATTTTCCGATTAAAATATGGATGCCTGCGGGTAATGGCGCGATACTCGAAATACATGCCAACCGCGATTTATTGCCTTTCCCTTTTTCCTTGCAGAAAAAGGAATTATAATTTAACGGCTCGAACCATTTCTCTTTTTCCCGGAGGCCCCGGAAGGGTTTCGACCCGAAATCCCATACTTTTTAAATCGCGTTTAAATTGCCCCTTGGCGCAATAGGTGACCATTTTGCCTCCCGGTTTTAAGAGATCCGCACATTTTTTTAATACATCCGGTGTCCACATTTCCGGCTGTTTTTCCGGACCAAAAGCATCGAAAAAAATCAAATCCATGCTTTCTGCATAGCTGCTAATGTCGAACTTTTGTATAGATTCTTTTATCTTTTTTATCTGTATGCTCAGCTCCATTTGCAGCTCTTTATCCCATTCGGCATCGCATAAAAAGGAAAATGCCCTTGCTTCATTATCATGCATGCGTTCGGGATAATTCAACTGTTTCAATAATTCGTTCGGAATAGGAAAAGGATCTAGTCCGACATAACGCAATGTCATATTATTGTCGAGCGCATAACCAATTGCCAATGCGGCATTCAAACCGCTTCCATGCCCAATCTCTCCAATACAAATTTCGAGGGGATTATTTCTATAGGCACTTAATCCTTGCTCTATATATACATAACGACTTTCCGTAAGAGCACCGTGCCATGAATGATAATTTTCGTTTAAATCGTCTTGCCTGAGACTGTGTGATCCATCTCCGGTATCTATAATGCGAATGGGTGAAGGCATTTATCTACTTTGTATTATGATTTCCGTTCTTCGGTTTAAACTTCGGTTTTGCGTACTGTTATTGGGGAACAGGGGAGAAGTAGGTCCTTCAAAAATCCAATCTAATCTTCTTTTTTCTATGTCTCTACTTCTAAGATGATTATATATACCTATGGCTTTTTCTTCCCCGAATTTAATCGCATTTGGAGTCATATTCAAGCTGTCCGTATGCACTTCAACGCGTATACGTACTTTCGAATTACTCTTTAGCCAACTATGCAGATAATTCAGTTCGACCGATTGTTCTAATTCTTTCGAAGTTAACTCTCTATTTGCCGATATAGAAGGCAGAATAAATCGGCTTCCGTTTGAGATAGGTTTAAGCGAGAAGTTGAGTATTTCCGATCCCGTATATACCGCCTCTGCATCTATACGTTTCACATAAGGTTGATATCCCGTTGCGTGAATCCACACCAGGTAATATCCCTTTTTGGGCAATATGGCTCTGAATTGTCCTTGGATGGAATCGACAAATAAATAAGGCGGATTTTGAAGTCCGTCCTCACTTGTAATGCGTATAAAATAAGATTGATTCTCGGGAATGCGGTCTTGGGTTTCGCCCACCAGTACGAAGTTTTCGTTTACACTGGTTTTGGCTCCAACCGGAATAGAAGCATAAAATGTTTTATCTGAAAAAGACAATAAATGCGCACCGCTCACATAAACAGGTTTGAATAAATTTTCTTTACGGCGAACAAAACGCAATATACTGTCGGAGCGACTGGTGAAAAATGCACCGGTAGACGTAAAAGCCACCCAACTTTCATTGTCGAAACTATTGATTTTATTTCCGGAATTATGCTCTTTTCCCTGTTCGAAGTAATAAATATCACTTCCGCCTATACTTCCTTTTCCGTCTCGGATATAGACCAATCGATCCAGAACCTGATCATAAGCTGCTATATGTAAATGGCAATAATTGGGAAGTGATTTATCCATATAGGGTTCTATAGATCCTGTTACGAAATCGTAATTATATAAACGTGTAAATCCGTTTCGATTACTTGAAAAAATCAGTCCGTTTTTATAAAAAACAGCCGCAGTTTCTTGAGAGGAACTGTTTACCGATTCGGGTAAATAGCGTACGGAATCCCGATCAAAACTATCGAGTATAAACAAATCATTTCCATCACTCATTACAAGACTTTTGCCGCTGGGATGTAAGGACATGAATTTGATATTCGAAACGTTTTTAAGAGGTTTTCCAATGGCGATTTTCAGACTGTAATTGCTCTTTTTATCCAGGCGTACTATGCGGAAATGGTCCTGATCGTTTAAGGCATAATAGAGATCTTCCGTAAAAGGATCCATTGCGGTTACGGCATTTTCGGGTATACTTTTTTCCGATTTTAGAAAGAAAGATTTTTCACGCGAAACGGGATTATGCATTTCGTTTAGAAAGGTCTGCATTTCGTCCATCCTCTTTTCCACGTCCAATGGCATTCCTTCCCATTCTGCTTCTAATGAGCCATTTTGTTGTATATATTTTTTATACATGGCTAATCCGGACTCGAATTTGTTGTTTTTCCACAAGGCTTCTGCATATGCAGGCAGGTATATTTTAGAGAAATCGGGGTCAATTTTCTCCAGTTTTTCATAATAGGAGAGCGTCTGAGAAAATGAACCCATGCGCACCAGACAGGTTATTATATTTCGGTTACAAGCAATATGATCCGGATTAAAATCTTGAGCCAACAGGAGTTTGTCTAAGGCATAGCTATACAGCGAATCATTCCCTTTTTCGGCCAGGTTTAGCATTCGGGTACCTTCCCTAAGATGCTTGAGGGCAATATTGAATTCGGCTTTTTTGCCGGGAAAATTTTTAGCTTTAAAATCGATTTGAGCCCCAATTTTTGCCGAAAAAACAAGGGCTATACATAGTATAACATGTTTCATGGGCAAACGAGATTTTTATATTCTAATGCGGTATTGCAGGTAGAAATTGCTTCGCATGCATCTTCGTATCGGTGCATAGCAATAAGAATGCGTACTTTTTGAAGGCATTGAAAGCCGGCCAGGTCGCTGTCGCTGTTCATTTGCTCTACACGTTGATTCAACTGCAAAGCCATATCGTACTTATTTTCGAATACATAAGCATTGGCTGCATTCAATTCGAAATATGGCGACAATACCCGTGCACTGTCGGGCATGTTTTTTTCTTCGGCAATATGGCAAAGGAAAAGGAGGTTCGAACTTATTTCCGGTTCCTCATTGATGGCCATGGCTCTCTCAATTTGATTTTTAGATTGCTGTATTTCCCCTTTCATTAGGTAAAGCATAGCCAAATTGTTGATATAACGCGCATTATTGGGCATGAAATTCACGGCCAATTTATAATCTTCCATGGCTAAATCCCATTTGCCCAGCATCATTCTGGCCGAACCTCTGTCGTTATAACATGCCGGAAATTCGGGAAATATATTCAATGCCCGATTGAAAAACTCTTCGGCTCCTTCGTAATTTTCGTACATAAAATGCACAGAACCCATTCCATGCCAGGCATCATAATCGCCGGGATACATTAAAGACGCCATTTTGAAATCGGCCAGCGCTTCATCGAGCTTGTTGCTTTCGAGGCGTATGCGGCCCCTTAAAACATATGCTTTTGGAAATGCGGCTTGCTGACGAATAAGTACGGTAAAATGCGTATTTGCTAAATCCAGTTTTCCCATTTCTCTATAGAGTAAACCCAGATTATAACGTGCTTTAATAAAAGTAGAATCTATTTCCAGGGCCAGTTCGAGCTTATCAACAGCCAGCAATTCTTCCCCTTCCTCCAATACATTCAATGCTTCCTGATAGAGACGTATGGCTTTGGCATTTTGTGCCTGCATTGCAATGGAAGCCATAAATATCCCAATAAGTAAAAGTATCCTTTCCATCCTGCAAAGAAAATAATTAAAATGGGAATTTAACAATGGAATTGAGCATAGTATAGATATTCAATAAAATTTAACGCCATTCCGGAAAAGGCAGGTGGAATTTGAAATTATGCTTTGAAGCGTTGCAGGAGGAGTTGCTCTTTATCCCAGATTCCATACGTACGGTATTGAATCCAGTCGCCCAAATTTAAATAGGTGGTTCCAAAGCATTCCTGGTGTATGGGTAAGTGTCTATGTCCGAATATATAATAATCGAAATGCTGACTTTTTTGTTTCTCTTTAATATACTGCATAAGCCATTCATTTTCTTCGCCCAGAAAATGTTTGTCGCTATCTCCTGCTGCATTTCGGCTGCTCAGAGAGAAATATCTGGCCAATTTAATTCCCCAATCGGGGTGAATGCATCGGAAGCAGGCTTGAAAAAAGGGATGCGTAAAAATTTTCTTAAGAAATTTATAGCCTTTATCCCCCGGTCCCAGTCCGTCCCCATGTCCGATAAAAAACTTTTTTCCGTCCCATTCTCTTACAATAGGGGCTTTGTGTACCTGTACGCCTATTTCTTTTTCGAGGTAGCCAAACATCCATAAATCGTGGTTTCCGGTGAACATGTGTACAGGTTTTCCGCTATCGCAAATTTCGGCCAATTTGCCCAGGAGTCGGGTATAATTTTTGGGAATAACCTCTTTGTATTCGAACCAAAAATCGAAGGTATCGCCAAGTAAAAATATTTCATCGGCTTGTGGGGCGTAAGTATCGAGCCATTCTATAAACAATTTTTCACGTTGCAGAGATTGTGTATAGTCGGGAGCTCCCAGGTGTAAGTCGGATGCGAAAATAATCACTTGTATAGTCTTTGGCGGTAAAGATAATCAGAATAAAATAATCTCTACCTAGAGAGAGAAGAGTAATTAACAATAGACTGATGATTGTTTTTCGGATTAAAAGAAATATAGGATAGAGTAAGACTTATTTTTACGGAAATATTTAGAAGATATGAGTAGTTTTATAGTAGAAGGTGGTCATAAATTAAAGGGTGAAATAGTGCCACAGGGTGCTAAGAATGAGGCCTTACAAGTATTGAGTGCGGTTTTACTTACATCCGAAAAAGTAAGAATAGACAATGTTCCGGATATATTAGACGTCAATAAGCTCATAGAAATACTTTCGAGCATGGGTGTAAAAGTGCGTAAAGCCGGTGATCATGCGTATGAATTTCAATCCGATGAGATTGATTTAGATTATATTTTTTCTCCAGCTTTTGTTGAGAAGGCTTCAAAATTAAGAGGATCGGTTATGCTATTGGGGCCTCTTTTGGCTCGTTTTGGTCGGGGTTTTATTCCCAAGCCGGGTGGAGATAAAATCGGCAGAAGACGATTAGATACACACTTTCTAGGATTCCAGGATTTGGGTGCTGTATTTGAATATGATAACGAAACAGAAAGTTTTACCGTAACCGCGCAAAAACTGCAAGGCGCCTATATACATATGGACGAAATATCGGTTACCGGTACGGCCAATATTGTTATGGCGGCTGTTTTGGCGAAAGGAAAAACGGTGATTTATAATGCCGCCTGTGAGCCTTATGTGCAGCAATTATGCAAAATGTTGAACGGCATGGGGGCCAAAATTTCGGGTATAGGTTCTAATTTATTGAGCATAGAAGGAGTGAGTGAGTTGGGTGCTGTGCAACACCGCATTTTGCCCGATATGATCGAAATAGGTTCCTTTATCGGATTGGCTGCTATGACCCAAAGCGAAATTACGATTAAGAATGTAGGGTATGAAAATTTGGGAATTATTCCTAAAGTATTCGAGCGTTTGGGAATAAGTATGGTACGCAAGGACGATGATATCATTATTCCTCAGCAGAAATCCTACAGTATAGATACCTTTATAGACGGTTCCATTCTTACGGTCTATGATTCTCCATGGCCCGGATTTACGCCCGACCTAATGAGTATAATTCTCGTTGTGGCTACGCAGGCAGAGGGCAGCGTATTGATACATCAGAAAATGTTCGAAAGTCGCCTTTTCTTTGTAGACAAATTGATAGATATGGGTGCGAAAATTATTTTATGCGATCCGCACAGGGCTACGGTTATAGGCATAGATCGCAAATATCCGCTTAGGGGGATTACGATGAGTTCGCCCGATATACGTGCCGGCGTGGCTTTATTGATTGCCGCTTTATCGGCAGAAGGTACAAGTACCATTCATAATGTAGATCAGATTGATAGGGGATATGAACATATAGATACCCGATTAAATGCCCTGGGTGCAAAGATTACTAGAGTGAAATAAGGGGGTATAGATGCAGAGAAGCCGCATGTTATTTACGTAGCATGCGGCTTTTCATTTTACTGAAAAACTCGGGTGTTACACCTATATAAGATGCAATATGTTTATCGGGAATTCTGTAAACTAAATCGGGAAATTTCTCATGAAAAGCCTTGTAGCGATCTTCGGCAGTAATACTCAAATTATCTTGTATACGTTGCAGGGTCGACACATAGGCATTTTCCATCAGCATTCTGAAATAACGTTCTATCTTCGGAGAAACATCGTATAATGCAAGCTGGTCTTCTTTAGATAAATAAAGCAATTTGCAATTTTCCAGAGCTTGAATGGTGTAATTCCCCGGTTTTCCGGTGATAAAACTATACATATCGCTGATCCACCAGTTCTCTAAAGCCAGATGCATCACATGCTCGTTGGCCTGATTGTCGAGAGTATAGGCTCTAACTACACCCGATAAAATGAAATAACTGCCTCGGCAAATTTGATTTTGTTCCAAGAGAATTTGCTTGGCCGAAAATTCACAATAACTCAATTTCTCGAAAAAAGGCATGGCTTCTTCCTCCGAAATAGCTACGTATTTTTGAAGATGATTTAATACCGTTTGGTAAAAACTTTCCGTCATACTCAAAGATAATCGGAAATTACCAAATAAAAAAAAGTCTCTTCTTAACGAAGAGACTTAACCAAAACCTTATATCATCAATTTTACTTGGTATATTTTCTTTCTTTAATACGCGCTTTTTTACCAATCGCTTCACGAAGGTAAAACAAACGAGCACGTCTTACTTTACCGCGTTTTACTACCTTAATGGCACTGATAAACGGTGAAGAAACGGGAATAATACGCTCTACGCCGATACCATCAGAAGTTTTACGG
The DNA here is from genome assembly GCA_023432985.1 of Bacteroidota bacterium. Classification (GTDB taxonomy): domain Bacteria; phylum Bacteroidota; class Bacteroidia; order CAIKAF01; family CAIKAF01; genus JACVCJ01. The sequence continues at coordinate 65,426 of JAEZEQ010000002.1, forward strand.
ATGGTGAACGTCTCAGTGGTTCCTGTACCACGACGTTGAAGAACTACACCCTGGAAATTTTGAATACGCTCCTTATTTCCTTCTTTAATTTTATATGAAACGATAATGGTATCACCTGCACTGAAGTCGGCGATTTCATTTTTAGCTAAGAATTGCTGCTCAACAAATTGTACTAAATTTTCCATGGTCAAATATTGTTTATCCCGTAAATTGGGGTGCAAACATACGAATTAATTTTAATTTGAAAAATATTTTCGGAATAATTTTCTGCCTATTTTCATTTTTTTTGTTTCAACCCTGTGTATTTTCCTTCGATTTTATTTTATCGTATTCTGCCTCTATGAGTTCGGGTTTTTTCAATACATTTTTTACCCATTTATACATAATCTCATTTTTTTCCTGCTCCGGCATGGGAGGCAATTGCTTTTGTGAACGAAGCTTCCATGTGGCATGATGCATACATATAGCAGCACATACACTGATATTCAGACTTTCGGTGAATCCAACCATAGGAACTTTTAGCCAGGCATCGGCATTTTCTATGGCTTCCGGACTTAAACCCTCTTTCTCTGTACCGAAAATTAACGCCGTTTTTTGTGTAAAATCGAAATCTTCCAAATCAACATCATCCTTGTGCGGAGTCGTTGCTACAATTTTATATCCCTGTTCCCGCAATTTTTCATAGCAAGCCAGGGTATTGTTTTCGGCATTTTTATAATGGTGCACATCGAGCCATTTACTGGCACCTAAAGCAATTTCGTCATTGGTTTTGAATGTATATCCTCTTTCTATGACATGTACATCCTGAATGCCGAATACATCCGCTGTTCTCAATACGGCACTTATATTATGCTCCTGAAAAAGATTCTCGACCACTACACTGATATGGCGCGTTCTGTGTTGTACTTTCTCCTGTATCAATTCCCATTTATGCGCACTGATAAATTGGGCTAAATATTCTATTTTATCTTTTTCCATATATAAAAAATGTGCAACGTTTAGGGCTGCACATTTTTGGTTATTTGTATACTATACTTATTTTATGATCACGCCATGGGCCTCGAAGCTATATTCTTCAACCGGCTCGGTAATGGCAGCAATTTCTTCTTTCGATTTGCCGGCATCTTCGGCATAGTGTTTTAGCATGTCCACAGAAAGCACTTCTTTATAGGCAACACCCTGAACTATGGCTTTTTTTCCTGCCGCATCTTTCGGAATAAAGAATGCATAATCTTTAAAGGTTACACGAATAGGTTCTGCGCCGTCTGTTTTCAATTTCATCCAGCAACCTTTCATCTGACATACTTGTTCGATTTCGGCTTCCATTTTCACATTCACAAGACTATCACTTGTTGCCAATTTGGCCAGAATACTTGATGCTTTTTCAGCACCTTCTTCGCTAATTTCATCGCCGTAATGACTAACATGAGCATGCGCATGTTTCTGCCCATCTTCCGGAATATTCGGGTTATTGTTAATGGTCGGACCACAACTGAAAATCAAAGTCGATGCGCCAATAAGTAATGCAGAATGGAAAACTTTTTTCATAACGTTTTATCTAATTTTGTGCACAAATTTACTCTTTTTTTAAATTCGGATCGGATTCTTTTTCCTTTTTTCTTTTTAGACTGAATTTAGGCATGGGGCCCAATTTGATATTTAGGTTCAAAACATTGGGCGAGCCGGCCAGATGATAGGCATTGCGGCTGTAATTTAATTCGAATCGGTGAATCTTTAATCCTATTCCCCAACTCAATCCAACCGTCCCGCTTCTTGCATCCGCCTTCATCTCATATCTGCGCATAAAATCGTAGGCCATGCGGAGCGAAATAAGCTTTTTGAATGGGAAAATTTCGGCACCAATGGCAAAATGACTCATGATTTGTTGACTCAATTTAGGCTTGTTTGGAATGGGATTCCCACTTAAATCGAGCTGATTGGCATCCTGAGGATTGATATAAGACATATCCGGTTGTTGCAAATTATGCGCCACCAAACTAAGGCGAATGGGCACTTTGCCGAATTCATGCGAAGCCGCAAAACTAAACTCTAAAGGCAATGGCTCGCGTATACCTTGACTGAAATTTTTCAATTGAACACCCGCATTGCGTAATACTAAACTGGTGACAAAAAGGCGACTCTTACTTACGTATGAAGCTCCTATATCGAAACCTAATGCAAAGGCATTATACGACTCATATTGCGATACCGCCAGTTTCATATTTGCCCCGATGCGAAATAATTTTCCGATTTCCCGACTCATGCCACCCGAAATCATATAATCGGCAGCGGTAAATTTGCCGTGTATATTTCCGGCTTCATCTGCTGCTACAAAACGGCCGTAATTTATATACTGAATACCTCCGGCAAATGTGCCTATTTTGTCGAAATGACGAGCATAAGAAACCGAACCTATATGTGTGCCTGCGAAATAACTCTCATAGCCTATGGACAGGTTATGATGCATATTGGAATTTATAAGGGAAGGATTTTGCAGATATAAAGATACATCATCGTCCAACACACTATATGCCCTTCCACCTAAAGCTTCTGCACGGGCAGAAAAGGGGAGTTTCATAAATGAAAATGCCGATTTCCCTCCTATTTGGGCAAAGTTTAGCCCGGGTAAAAGTGTATAGATTAGAGCGAAAAACAGGAAATATTTTTTCATGCGAAGAAGTAGAATGGCTGAAAAACGAGATTTTTCTGATTTTATTTTAAAGTACATGCCGGAATATCTTTTTCAACCAAGCAAGAGGTATTTTGTTAAATGGAGGATAACGAAGTGGAGCGTCGAGCCAAAATTGTCGGTGTAATACCGGTTTTTGGTGACTGAAGGTATCGAAGGAATATTTTCCGTGATAAGCACCAAGTCCGCTTTCGCCCACACCACCAAAGGGAAGCTCGGAGCCGGCCATATGCATAATAACATCATTGATGCTTACTCCCCCCGATGAAGTATGGTCCAAAATATATTGAGTGAAATCGGAATCGGAACTGAATATATATAATGCCAGGGGCTTAGCTTTAGAGCGAATAATGGATACCACTTCAGCTGCCGAGCTAAAAGGAACTATAGGTAAAATAGGGCCGAATATTTCGTCTTGCATCAGAGGCGAATTCATGTCTTTGGGTTCCACTATAACGGGCGCTATTTTACAGCTATTGCGGTCGCTTGCTCCACCGTATAAAATACGTGCATCTTGGGTATATTTTTCTAATCTGTCGAAATGTTTTTCGTGAATTATCTTACCGTATTCCTCGTTTTGAATGGGATTTTTGCCGTAAAAAGATTCGATTTCGGCCTGAAGAAGCGGAATGAATTTGTCTTTGATACGCTGGTCGACCAATACATAATCCGGCGCTACGCAGGTCTGACCGGCATTCAGGAATTTACCCCAAACAATGCGTCGGGCGCTAATTTTCAAATTGGCCGAAGCGTGAACTATGGTCGGACTTTTACCACCAAGCTCCAGGGTCACCGGAGTCAGATGCTCGGCCGCGGCTTTATAAACAATTTTTCCTACACTGCTGCTGCCTGTAAAAAAAATATAATCCCATTTTTGCTGCAAGAGGGCAGTCGTTGTTTCCACTCCGCCTTCCATAACATGCAAAGCACCCGGATCAAAATGGGAATTGATCAACTTCTTTAATACCGCCGCCGTCGCCGGTGCCATTTCCGATGGTTTTATGAGTACCGTATTTCCCGCTGCCAGTGCGCCTATAGCCGGAGCCAATGCCAATTGAAAAGGATAATTCCAAGGTGCTATATTGAGCACGCTTCCATATGGCTCTTTTATTATGCTGCTTTTTCCCGGGAAATTTATCAACCCCGTGCCGGCCCATTGAGGCATCATCCAACGTCGCAGGTTTTTTAACGCATGGGAAATATCGGCTTGTATAAAACCTACTTCGGTCATATATGCCTCCATTTCGCTTTTGCCCAGGTCCGACTTTAATGCTGTGTAAATTTCTTGTTCATGCGCTTGTATACGTTCGCCCAACTCTTTTAAAAGCTCCTTTCTTGCCGCATAAGTGCGCATATTTCCTGATTCAAAATAGAGCTTTTGCTGCCTATGTATTTTTTCGATTTGTGTATCGGTGATTGGTTCCATATTAATATGCAATCCTCATTTTTTTATAAATAAAATGTGTAAGCCAGGCCGGACCAATAAGCAGGAATTGCAGGTCCTTTATAAAAGACGGCTTTTTTCCTTCTATATTATGCCCGATGAATTGAAAAATCCAGGCAATGATAAAGACTATTATGGCAATAAGCCACAATTTTCCGGGCCAAATATATTGTTCTATTGTATATGATAAACCCAAACATGCCACCGAAAACAAGAATAAACCCAAGGCCAGAGGCAGACTTAATTGCACATAATAAAAGAAAACAAGCAATAAAGCGATATGGGCCAGATTTACCTGTATATCTGTGAAAGGAATGTCTATGGGTACTGTGATGCTATACAGCAAAGCAGTGACCGTCCAAAATATCAAGGGAACACAAATCCAATGTATGCGTTTATTGACGGGATTTTGGTGACTTTCGCCATATTCTGCCAATAGATTATCTATTTTTCTCATGAGGTGTATTTAGGTGCAACAAGATACAATTTTTATAGCGTTAGCCCGATTTTCGGCATATTTTTTCTTTGATTAAAAACCGGGAGTTCTTCCCCATATTTTAAAAAAGGCTAAATTGTGGGTTAATTTTTTCCTAAGATGATATTTATTTGATTTTCCTCTGTACTTTTGTACTACCAAATACGGCAGAGAGAAACCCAAAATAATTGGAAGAGCTGCTTAGGTGGCTCTTTCGTATTTTGGGATTAACATCAACATATTTTTTAAAGGGAGTTTTTACTCCCTTTTTTTATGCAAAAAAAAGCCATTTCGTTTGAAATGGCTCATATAGTTATGCGTTAAGCTTAGAATGTGCGATTGGGGTCGAATTGCTCGAGATAGTCACCCACACGGCGTATGAAGCTTCCACCCAAACTTCCGTCGACCACGCGATGATCGTAGCTGAGCGATAAGAACATCATATGACGAATGGCTATTACATCTCCGAATTCGGTTTCAATTACCGCAGGTCTTTTGCGTATAGCTCCTACAGCCAAAATAGCAACCTGTGGCTGATTGATAATAGGTGTGCCCATTACATTCCCGAATGTTCCCACATTGGTTACCGTAAAAGTACCTCCCGCAACTTCGTCGGGTGTAAGTTTTCCGCCGCGTGCACGAGCAGCTAAATCATTTACAGATTTTGTAATGCCCACTAAATTCATAGAATCGGCATTTTTAATAACCGGAACAATTAAATTTCCTGAAGGAAGAGCTGTAGCCATTCCCATATTTATATTTTTGCGCAAAATAATGCGATTGCCGTCAACAGAAGCATTTACGCCCGGGAAATCCTGAATAGCTCTTACCACAGCCTCCATTATTATAGGTGTATAGGTCAGCTTTTCCCCGGTCATTTTTTGGAATGCATCTTTTACTTTGTCTCGCCACATTACGATATTGGTCACGTCAGCCTCCACAAATGAAGTTACATGCGGAGAAACATGCTTACTCATTACCATATGATCGGCAATCAAACGGCGCATGCGATCCATTTCTATAATTTCGTCCCCTTCATTAGCCGTAACCACAGGGCCGCTGATGCTTTTAGTTTCTGTAACTACTTTTGCAGGCTCGGCCGTTTTCATTGCCGGTGCCTCCACTGCCGGTGCCTCCGATTTACGTCCACTGTTTATATAGGCCATGATATCATCTTTGGTAACCCGTCCATCTTTCCCGCTACCCAATATGGCGTCGAGTTCGGACTGACTTATGCCTTCTTCTTTGGCAATACTTTTCACGAGCGGACTGTAAAAACGATCTCCGCTTGAGCTTAGCTGCGGCTGCGCTATGGTCTCTATTTCTTTTTCCAATTTTACAGCTTCTGCAGGTGCAGCTTTAGGTTGCACTGCTTCCTTTTTCTCTACAGGCGGCGCAGATTCTACCGAAGCAGAGGCATCCGTTTCAATTACCGCAAAAACATCTCCGATTTTTACAACAGCACCTTCTTCAAATAAACAAGATACCAAAATACCTTCGGCGGTGGAGGGAACCTCACTGTCTACCTTGTCGGTAGCAATTTCTACTATACTCTCGTCCATCTCAATACGGTCGCCCACTTTCTTGTTCCACTTGGTAATGGTTGCTTCCATTACACTTTCGCCCAGTTTCGGCATTATGATTTCAACTTTTGCCATAGCTCTTAATTTCTAGCACAAAAATAATATTTCTACACGATTATTTAGCCTATATTTTTTAAATCTAGTTAATGTTTTCATTCTATGTAGTTTAATTCGATCTCCCTCAAAAAACTTATCTTTTAAGTTTGCTCTTTGTCTGCCCCCCCCTCAAATTTCTTAATCTACATTATGCTCTCCTCACTCCCTTTCGTCCTACCTTTGTACTATCAAAGTTTTAGTATTAACTATTTAACAAATAATAAATTATGGCAACTTGGAATTTAGACAAAGCACACAGTGAAATTTCTTTTAAAGTGAAACACATGATGATTTCGAATGTGAACGGATCTTTTAAAGATTTTGACATCACGCTTCAATCAGAAAAGGAAGATTTTACGGATGCGAAAATTAGTTTTGTGGCGCAAACAAAATCTATTGATACAAAAAACGAACAAAGAGACGGACACTTGGTAAGTGCTGATTTTTTTGATGCCGAAAAATTTCCTGAAATGACATTCGTGTCGAGCGGACTTATAAAAGAATCGGATACGGATTATGTATTGGAAGGAAGTTTGACGATTAAGGATAAAACGCAACCCATACGCTTGAATGTGGAGTTCGGAGGCGTATTCGTAGACCCTTGGGGAGTGAGTAAAGCCGGATTTACGGTTTCGGGTAAATTGAAAAGAAGTGATTTCGGGTTGACCTGGAATGCCGCCCTGGAATCGGGAGGTGTTTTGGTAAGCGAAGAGGTGAAATTAATGGCAGAAGTGCAGTTCTCACGCGCATAAGAACAATATACAATTTAGTTTTTTTCATAAGGTTTAGTTAGTTGGTTCACAGGTGGTGTTTTTTGTAAACATCACCTGTTTTTTTATAAATCTATGCCTAAACCGCATATAGTATCGGCATTTAGGGATGGATTGCATTTCTTTTTTCTCTAATGTGAACAAGCTACTTTAGGAATTCCGTCAAAAATCCATTTTCTTTGTCTAAAATTTGCTGCATGAATTGGAATAATAAGGTCGTAGTAATCACCGGTGCAAGTTCGGGCATCGGAAAGGCATATGCCGAATTATTTGCACAAAAAAAAGCAAGAGTGGTTATTTCGGCCCGTTCGGAAGATGCCTTGCAAAACCTGAAATCCGAACTCGATAAAACAGCAGCAGAAGTTTTGGTAGTTCCTGCCGATGTGGCTAAAGAGGAAGATTGCAAAAGACTTATTGAAAGAAGTGTAGAAAAATTCGGAACCATAGATGTACTGATTAATAATGCCGGTATTTCTATGCGATCTTTATTAATCGACACCGATACGGCGGTTATTAAAAAACTGATGGAAGTGAATTTTTACGGTACTTTATATTGTACCAAATATGCGCTTCCGCATTTATTGAAATCTAAAGGAACGGTGCTTGGAGTTTCTTCCATTGCAGGATATAAAGGACTTCCGGCGCGGACAGGCTATAGCGCTTCTAAATTTGCCATGCAGGGATTTCTGGAAAGTTTGCGTATAGAAAACAGAAAAACAGGCTTGCATGTGCTCATTGTTTGTCCCGGGTTTACAGCCAGTAATATTCGAAATACAGCACTTAAAGGAGATGGATCCATACAAGGTGAAACACCTCGAAACGAATCGAAAATGATGCAACCCGAAGAGGTGGCTTGGGAAACATTAAAGGCAATTGAAAAAAGAAAATCGAATTTGGTGCTCACCGGAACCGGAAAATGGACCGTTTTTTTGAATAAATTTTTCCCGGCATTTATGGATAAAATGGTATATAATACCATGGCAAAAGAACCCGATTCGCCTTTTAAATAATGATGAAAAAACCCTTTCTGACAGATAGAATCCGATACCGATACCGCAAGTTGATCTTGTGGTTTATTCCTGTCAGAGTATATGTATTGCACAGTCCCCTCGAGCCGGAAGAAATTGCAGACCGACTCAGTAATGTAATCAGCGCTTTTCGATGGTATTTTATTTTTCCTCCTTCCAAAGCCAGCGGGAAAAAATATTCGGGAAAATTTGAACCCAATTCTTTTACAGCCATAAAGACAAATCCGAACGGAGTAAACAGAGGAATAAAAGTAATCGGAAATTTTTTTCTGAGAGAAGATAAGATCTATGTGCGCCTTATTATGTCGAACCCCTTTGGGATTGTTAATCTGGCCCTGCTTTTTGCCATTTATTTTCTGGCTTTACTCTTTCGTTTTGCCCCTTTCCAATCATGGATTCTCAATATTTTGCTTTATATGCTGCCTATTGTAATGGTCTATTTTACGACCAATTACTCATTTCAGCGTATTTATAAAAAGGAAAAATTATATTTTTTCAAATTATTTAAAGGCCGCCGATTAAGCGATGATGAAATCACCCGACTCAAAATATAAACTGATTTTTATCGTGGGTATGCCATTCAGCGGAAAATCTTCGGCCGGGAAAAAATTGGCCTCTAAGCTGAAGTGGGAATGGATGGACAGCGATAAAGAATTGGAGAAAATACATGCTATGTCTATACCCGAAATATTTGCGAAAAAAGGCGAATTGCTTTTTCGTCAATGGGAAAAAGAATGGCTCGAACAGCATTTGGAAGGCGAAAAAAGAGTGATTTCGACCGGAGGCGGATTGCCCGTTTTCTACAATAATATGGAACGTATGCTGGAACAGGGTTTGGTCGTTTTTTTGAATACTTCTGTGCCCGTTTTGGCCGATCGATCCCTGCTGAACAACGATAGACCTATGTTCAAAAATTTGAGCAAGAATCCCGAAGAAAGACGTACGTTTTTGAATCAGCTTCGCTTCGATAGAATTCCATTTTATGGCAAGGCACAACTGACGGTGAATTCAGAAAGAGAATTGCTCGAAAAGGTGCCGGAATTACTGGGGATTCATTAAAAACCTCCAACCGGATAACCACCCCGCCGCATGTTTACTTTTAAGTCTTGCAATAAACCCGGCTTGGCCCGAATGGTAAATAAAACACTGCTTAGCGGTCCGATCGGAATCCAGTTTAAATCCATTTGCCAACAGTGCAAATTGCGACTGATACCTATGTTGACCGTGCCGAATTTTTTAGCCTTAAAATCATAATTGGCCTGCACATCTATTTTCCAATTTTTGGTAATGCTTACATCTCCGGTCAGATTAATCGAATTGTTTATCATAACCGAATCAAAAGGATTATTAATGTCCAGATTATAATTCAGATTCAAATTATAAGGAACCGTGAAGTCGAGATACATATTCGGATTTTGGTTGAAATACTGCACCTGCTCGGGCGTCGTAGTGGCCGGATTTATTTGAGGGGTTTCTTTCCTTTTTCCGATGAGTACAAAGTTTACACTCAGACGCGAATTGGTCATACGTGTAAGCCTTTTATCCATTTTATACTGAAAGGTATTGATGCGGTATTTATTATTTCCCGTTCCCGCATAGCCGTATGGATCGAAAACCGCACTGTAAATAATGGAGATTTTATTGTCCCAAAATGAACTGCGCAGACTTAATACGATAGGCTGCAATTGCAAACTGTCGGCCAGAAAATTATAGGCCGTGCTTATATTAAAGGCCTCTATGAGTCGTATTTTTTTCTCGCCCGTAATCGAGTCCTTCGGGGCTTTGACCTTGGCTTCCAGATTCGAATTGATATTAAAAGTAATGGTTCCCTGTCGCGTTCTTTTGGCCATGCCATAGATAGATTGCATATATGGATCGAAGGATGTAAATGCTCCGTTGGATCCGAAAAATCCGTAAATATTGGTGTCGAAATTGGGATTGTAAACAAAGCCTACAGAGGGAGTCGCCAAATATCGTATGGCCTTTAGTTTTTCACTTTTAAATCGGAAAAAGGCAAAAATATTCGTACTCACATCCAATCGGGTATCCCATTCCCCGGAGCGGTAAAAACCCCGACTGGTATCGCGCAGGGTAGTTTGCGAAATGGGATCGAAAACCGGGGTGAATTTCATGGAATTCCAGTATTCATAATAATTGAAAGCGGGAGTAACGCTTATATATTTGGCAATTTTGAAACTGTTGGAGGCCGAAAATTGATGACGTGCACCCCATTTAAACGAATTTTTAAAACCTGTATCAAACTCTCTTCTCAATAAGGTGTCCTGGGTAGAAATACGCGTACCTATTATGGTTTGATGATTGAAACCTATACCTTCATAAAGCTGATTATACCATTTAATGGGCTTCTTACGATTCTTGGGTTTAAATGGGAAAAAACGATTGGTATTTATGGTCATTTGTGGCAGGGTCATATCGAATGCACGCGATTGTGTGTTTTGGGAGTGACTCAGCGCAATGACCACATTAAAAGGCGTTCGCGGTATGCTGAACCCATAGTTGATATTCGATTGAAATCCGCTTTGAACGTAGTTATTGATATCGAGGGTGGCATTTTTATTATATCCGGCCGTTACAATATTTACATCTGCAGAGAAGGATTGCCCGGGCATACTTTTGGGATCTTGTATATGTTTCCAACGGAAAGCAAATTCGCGCGATTTGGCATAATTAGAAGTGTCTTTACGGTCGAAACCATTGACTACCTCAAAATATTTCATCGATACACCACCACTCATTTTATAGCGTATGTTATAGTTGCTCGAAACACCTGCACCCCATGATCCATCCGAGAAAATGGAACCGGTAAAACTCATATCGGCCTTGGGCGAAATGGCCCAGTAGTATCCACCATTGTCGAGAAATATACCGCGTGTATTGTTAAGTCCCACTTTCGGAATGATTAATCCCGATGCCCTGTTTTCCTGATTGGGGAAAAATCCGAAAGGCAATACCGCCGGCGTAGGCACACCCGCTATACAAAATACGGCCGGCCCGGTTACAATGCGCTTTTGAGGTATAACTTTAATCTTATTTGCCGCTATATGAAAATGGGGAATTTCTAAATTACAAGTGGTGAACTGACCCTTATAGGTATAAATAACATTAACGGTGTCTTTTTTATAAAGCTCTTTGGAATATTTCACCTTTTCGCCATGCAAATACCCTTCGCTTTCTTGGGTAAACACATCGCTAACCAAGCCTTTTTTGCTTTCGAAATTATAGTCTATGGCTCCGGCTATAAAGGTTTTATCGGCATCTTTAAAGTCCACCTTTTTGATGATGTTTCCTAGTGAATCGCGTTCGCTTTCGGCATGCAAGGTCTTGCTGTTCATGTCGAGCCGTATATAATGAGCCTTTAATTCAATCGTGCCATAAAGCAAAACGGCATTTTTATAGAGGTGAATAATTTTATTTTTTGCATCGAAAATAATGCTGTCCTCGGCATTATAATCGACTCTTTCGTCTATGATGGATTTGTCGGGTTCTATTTGCAGACTGTCGACAGGTTTTTGCAAACTGTCATTGGGTATAAGGGATTGATTCTCTTCTGCAATTTTGAATTTGCCCTCTGTATCTGCAGGCCCTTTCAGCGTGTCTGTCCGATTTTCTTGCGCTTTCCGAATATCCTCTTTTAGGGACAAGGAACTTTGCCGGCTAGTTTTACAAGAAAATGCCAGAAACAGAGTTATTAATATACTAATATGGAAAACTCTGTGAGATATATGATACAATACACGCAAATTACAGGTTATTTTGTAAGCTGAATTTTTTGCCAAAACTAATGAAAATTCACTCCGACTATGAAAAAATCGCATAAATATCCACTACTTGGAGCCGTTATTATCCTGTTAATAGCCGGTTTTTCGTTGATTTCGCTCTATTCTGCCGGGAAAAACGCAGAGGATGAACTCTTATTGCCTCAGGATAATAAAGTAGATGTGGTTTGTATAGATCCGGGACACGGAGGTCATGATCCGGGCTGCTTGGGTGCATCGGTGAACGAGAAAAATGTGGCCCTGGCGATCGGATTGAAATTGGGCGAATTAATCGAGAAAAATTATCCTGATGTAAAGGTGGTATATACCCGAAAAACGGATGTATTTGTGGAATTGCACAAGAGGGCTGATATAGCCAATAGAGCGAATGCCGATTTGTTTATTTGTATACATTGTAATGCCGGCGCTGCCGAAGCGCATGGCAGCGAAACCTATGCACTGGGTCTACATAAAACGGAAGCCAATCTGGCCGTGGCAAAAAGAGAAAATGAGGTGGTCATGATGGAAGGTGATTTTCAGAAAAATTATAAAGGCTTTGATATGAATTCGCCCGAAGGATCTATCATAGTCGAATTGTATCAAAAAGCATATCTGAACCGCAGCTTGTCCTTCGCTTCTAAGGTTCAGAAATATTTCAAACAAGATGCAGGAAGAAACGACAGAGGAGTGAAGCAAGCCGGCTTTTTGGTATTGTGGAAATCGGCTATGCCGGCCGTACTCATAGAAACCGGATTCCTGACCAATGTGAAAGAAGAAAAATTCCTTATGGAAAGTAAGAACCAAGATATTATGGCAAATAGTATCTATAAAGCATTTGTAGAATATAAAAATGAAGTAGAAGGCTCGGAAAAATCAAATCCGAATCCGCAACATCAGATATCAAACCCTTCCAACAATGAAGAAGTAGCAGCACCCGAAGGCATTACTTTTAGAGTGCAATTTATGTCTGTGCCCGAAAAATTGTCAATGAATGATCATAGAGTCAGCAAAATGAAAGATGTACGTATTTATCCCAATGGTAAATTGTATAGTTATACCAGCGGGCTATTCAAAACGTCGGACGAGGCCAAAGCGCATCAATTGATAGTGCGCCAGCAAGGATATAAGGATGCCTTTGTAGTGATTTTTCATAATGACACGAGGATTTCTCAGAAAGAATATGAAGCCTTACGCATAAAATAATAACACTTGTTTGTGATTTTATGCGGAATCTCTTATACTTGTACACCTAATTGAATTAAACTTGAAAATCTCTAAGGAATTTAAAATTGGCCTGGTAGTAATTGTTGCATTGGTTGCTTCATTTCTGGGTTTCAATCTTTTGAAAGGGAAGAACTTATTCTCTTCTTCTATGACTTTATATGCCGTTTATGCGGATGTGAACGGCCTTACGCCTTCCTGTCCCGTAAAGGTTAACGGATACAAAATTGGAGTGGTGGAAGATGTGAGTTTTATTCCCAATGATAAAAATGGCCGTCTTTTGGTGACCATGCGTATTGACGAGAAAAATTTTGTAATCGGAAAAGGTACCATTGCCCGAATAGGAGGGGATTTATTGGGGAGTAAAACCATAAATCTGACTCCCAACTTACAAGGGGCTCCTGTTGCCGAAGGCGATACGCTGTATTCAGAACTGGAAGTAGGTCTCGAGGAGCAGGTGAATCAAATCATTGCACCCCTTAAAGTAAAAGTCGAGAATCTTATCTCATCTGTCGACACCATTGTGGTCTCTTTTAAAGAGATTTTTGATGAAGATGGAATGAAGAATGTGAAAATGGGATTGGGCTCTTTGCGTGCTACCATACAGGGTGTAGAGGTGGCAATTGGACAAGTGAATGGTTTGTTGAGTTCGGAAACCCCTAAAATCGGGAATATTATGACGAATCTCGAAAGTTTTACCGCAAATATTAAAGACAATAATGCCGAAATTACCAATATTCTACAAAATGTATCTCAGTTTTCCGATAGCCTGAAAACGGTACGCATCAACGAAACCATCAATCAGGTCAATAAGATTGTGGCCGATTTAGACGAAATAGTGGTGAAGGTGAATAAAGGTGAAGGTAGTCTGGGTGCTTTGGTAAACGAAAAAGGGTTGTATAACAAACTCGATAGTGCCGCATTTAATCTCAATTATCTTATAGAGGATATTAAGCGAAATCCGGGTGATTATGTGCATATAAATCTGATTAAAATCGGTGGAGGAAATAAAGAAAAGAGAGCGAAAAAGGACAGTAATGCCGTGAGAAATGAGGAAACAGAAATGAGTATACCTCTAAAAGATACGCCGTCCGATACCGCTAAATAAAGCAGAAAAACATAGTTTTGTATAAGAATATTTAATCAATCGACATGATGGATCTATTGAAGTTTGCCCCACAAATAGTATTTATTTTGGCTCTCGCTGCCGGAGTCGGCTTGTTTGCACGAAACGCACTGAAAATAGTTCGAAATATACGACTCGGAAAGCCGGTGAACCGCACCGATAATAAGGCCGAACGTATGAAAACTATGTTGCTCGTTGCCTTAGGTCAAGGCAAAATGTTTACGCGACCTTTGGCCGCAGTAATGCACCTATTTGTATATATAGGCTTTGTGATTATCAATATAGAGGTTATAGAAATCGTATTAGACGGCATACTTGGTACGCATCGTATCCTGGCTTTTACCGGTTCTTTTTATTCCTTTCTGATTGCCTCATTCGAAATCCTCGCTTTCTTGGTAATCCTTGGCTGTGTGGTCTTTTTCATACGCCGTAATTCGGGTTCCGTACAACGTTTGCTTAGTAAAGGTGACCTAAGTGGATGGCCCTCCAGAGACGGAAATATGATTCTGATTACCGAGATTCTCCTGATGACCGCTTTTTTAAGTACCAATGCCGCTGATGCGATCTTGCAATCTCGCGGTGCAGCACATTATACCCTGGCCGGTTCTTTCCCTATATCCGGATTGATTCAGCCTTTGTATGAAGGCTTGAGCAGTGAATCTCTAATTGCCATTGAACGCTTTGGATGGTGGTTCCATATACTCGGAATTTTGGCATTTGCGAATTATTTGCCCTATTCCAAACATTTACACATTATCCTGGCTTTCCCTAATACCTATTTTAGCCGTTTGACGCCTAAAGGACAGTTGACAAATCTCGAAAGTGTGACCAAAGAAGTGCAATTGATGCTGGATCCCAATGCCGACCCATTTGCCCCTGCCGATCCCAATGCCCCTATACCCAGCTTCGGTGCAAAGGATGTAACGGATCTTAGCTGGAAGCAATTGTTGGACGCATATACGTGTACGGAATGTGGCCGATGCACCAGCGTATGCCCGGCCAATCAAACCGGAAAACTTTTATCCCCCCGCAAAATTATGATGTCTACCCGCGATCGCTTGACGGATGTGGGAAAATGGATAGATGCCAATGGAAAGGATGCTAAGCCCGAAAATGCATTGCTCCACGATTATATAAGTGCCGAAGAACTTTGGGCGTGTACAACCTGCAACGCTTGCGCCGAAATTTGTCCGGTTAATATAGATCCCGTTTCTATTATTATTGACCTCAGACGTAGTCTGGTTATGGAAGAGAGTGCCGCCCCGGCTCCGCTTAATACTATGTTCTCGAATATAGAAAATAATGCTGCACCATGGCAATTCTCGCAAGCAGACCGGTTGAACTGGACACAGGAATTAAATTAATACAAAAAATTGAAGAGATAAGATGAGCGATATTCAAGTGAAAACAATGGCCGAAATGGTCGGCGCCGGAATGGAACCCGAGGTTTTATTCTGGGTAGGTTGCGCCGGAAGTTTTGATGATAAAGCCAAAAGTGTAACCAAAGCTTTTGTGAAAATTTTACATAATGCACAAATCTCTTTTGCCGTTTTAGGATCGGAAGAAGGTTGCAGCGGAGACCCGGCCAAAAGAGCAGGAAATGAGTTCTTGTTCCAAATGCAGGCCATGCAAAATATTCAAACCATGAATGCTTACGGCGTGAAGAAAGTGGTCGCTACTTGCCCCCACTGCTTTAATACGCTCAAAAATGAATATCCCGAATTGGGCGGACAGTACGAAGTACTGCACCATACACAATTTCTGCAAAAACTTATTGATGAAGGCCGGCTCAAAATTGAAGGCGGTGCCTTTCAAGGAAAAAAAATTACCTATCACGACGCTTGTTACCTCGGAAGAGGTAATAATGAATATGAAGCCCCGCGCTCTCTGATCGAAAAACTGGATGCCGCTTTGGTCGAAATGCCCCGAAATAAGAAAAATGGTTTCTGCTGCGGAGCCGGCGGTGCACAAATGTTCAAAGAAGCAGAAAAGGGAAGTAAAGAGGTAAATGTGGAAAGAAGTGAAGAGGCTATTGCCCAAAATCCCCAAGTTATCGCCGTAGGCTGCCCCTTCTGTAAAACCATGATGGCCGACGGTGTGAAGCATTTCGAAAAAGAAGATCAGATTCAAGTGCTCGATCTGGCCGAATTAATTGCACAAGCTAAAGAATTGTAATGACTCTATTGAACGAACTCCCGCCTTCCTCGCGTGTGTGGATTTTTAAAGCCGACCGATTCCTTACGGAGGATGAAATTAGTCAGCTCCAAAACGAAATTGCACTGTTCATGCCCCAATGGGCCGCACATGGTAAAAAATTATACGCCGCAGGCGAAATCGTAGATGCCTTGTGGCTAGTTATCGCACTCGATCAAACCAAGGAAAATGCCTCGGGTTGCTCCATCGATTCGCTTACACGTTGGATCAATACACTCGAGCAGAAATGGAACTTGTCTTTTACCAATAGACTCCTCTTGGCCTATACCGATCAGGATCAAATTAAATTAGCACCCCTTCAAAACCTGACTCAACACGGCCTACACGCCCAAAGCCTCGTATACGACGATACCGTGCAAACGCTGGGCGAATTTTTTAATAGAAAAGTGAAGGCTCAGGATTGCTGGGTGAAACGGTTTTTGTAACTCTTTTTTTTTTTTTTCGGATTCGGATAGAGAAAGTTAGACTTTTTTTTATCCCCATTTCTTGCGTCTGTATTTTATGTTGACTATATTATTGTCGCTGATTTTGACAATAAAAATGGCATAATATGGAGCGCGCAATTTTGCATTTGGATCTAGATTCTTTTTTTATTTCGGTAGAACGTCTGCGTAATAGCGCATTGAACGGGAAAGCGGTTATTGTTGGCGGAACGGGCGAAAGGGGAGTGGTGGCATCATGCAGCTATGAAGCCCGTGCCTTTGGTGTGCATTCGGCTATGCCTATGCGTATGGCGCTGCGATTATGCCCGCATGCAATTGTGCTTAAAGGCGATTTTGACGCTTATACCAAGTACTCTCATTTGGTAACTCAAGTCGTTGCCGATAAAGTACCCCTGTTCGAAAAGGCTTCTATTGATGAGTTTTATGCCGATTTTAGCGGATTGGAACGCTTTCATGGCATCTTCCTCTTTGCTGAAGAATTGGAAAAATCTATACGGAATGAAGTCGGATTGCCTATTTCATTCGGATTGTCGGAAAATAAAACCGTGTCTAAAGTAGCCACAGGCGAAGCTAAACCCAAAGGTAAATTGTGGGTGAAACACGGATCTGAAGTCGAATTTATGGCGCCTCTATCCGTGAAAAAAATTCCGGGAATCGGACCCAAAACAGCCCTTAGTCTGAAAGGAATGGGCGTAGAACGTATTAAAACCCTGCAAGAAATTCCCCTCGAAGCCCTCCGGGCCGCCTTTGGAAATAACGGGCTCTGGATGCACCGAAAAGCTCATGGTATCGATTCCTCGCCGGTGGAACCTTATTCCGAACAAAAAAGTATCTCGACCGAACAAACATTTGAGGTCGATTCCTCAGACCCTAAAATGATCGAAGATACCTTGCTGAAAATGTGTGGCGAGCTCTGTTTCGAACTCCGAAAAATGAAAAAACTTAGCGCCTGTGTCAGTGTTAAGGTGAGATATGCCGACTTCGACACGCATAGCAAACAAAAACAAATCGCCTATACAGCCGCCGATCACCAGATTGTACCCGTGGTTAAGGAACTCTTCCGAAATCTCTACCAAAGACGACTGAGAATAAGACTCGTCGGACTGCGCTTTACGAATCTCGTGCACGGACACTATCAAATTCATATGTTCGACGATAGTGTAGAGAAAATTAAACTGTATCAAGCTATGGATTATCTCAAATCTCGCTACGGAACCAATTGCCTGAGTCTCGCCGCTACCCTTCAAACTAAGAAATAATGTACCTCAATTGCCATACTTTCTACAGCTTTAAATATGGCACGCTGTCGCCTCAACGTCTGCTCGATAAAGCGGAAGAACTCGGTATAGACAGCCTCGTTGTCACCGATATCAATAATACATCCGCCTGCTGGGAAATCTATGCATTGGCCCGAAATAAAGGCATTAAGCTGTGCTTCGGAATTGACTTCAGAAATGAAAATATATCCCGCTTTATCGCTATTGCACAAAATCCGGACGGATTCGAGGAAATTAACAGATATCTCTCTTATCACGCTCTCCATAATCTCGAATTCCCCGAAAGAGCACCCGAATTTAAACATGCTTTTGTCGTTTATCCCTTCCAGCATAAATTCTTTTTTAGCCTGCGCGAAAAGGAATTTATGGGCATACAAATAAGCGATCTCAATAGGTTTACAACCTCCGTATGGCGCAATTACCTCCATAAATGCCTCGCCCTTTTGCCGGTTAATTTTATTAGCCGTAAGGATTATCAAACCCATCGCATTTTGAGCGCTATGCGTAATAATACCTTGCTAAGTCACCTCGATCCGGGGCAACTCGCATCGCATACCCACGTGTTTATGCCCAAAAATGTGCTGTACCAAAAGTTTGCCGCTTATCCCAAACTCCTCGATAATGCCCAATCCCTGCTCCAACAATGTAGTATGGATATGGACTTTTCTACACCCAAAAACAAGAAATTTTTCTTCCATAATGCAGAAACGGATATACAAATGCTCCGCCATAAAGCCGAAAAAGGAGCCATATACCGATACGGAAAATTAACATCCGAAATCAAAGCCCGAATGGAAAAGGAATTGGATATTATCATCCGGAAAAATTTTGTAGCCTATTTTCTCATTAATGAAGATATTATACGCTTTGCTACACAACGCGGATTTTTTCACGTGGGAAGAGGTAGCGGAGCAAATAGCCTGATCGCATATTGCCTGGGAATTACCAATGTGGATCCTATGGAACTGGACCTCTATTTCGAACGCTTTATCAATCTACACCGCTCCTCTGCACCCGATTTCGATATAGATTTCTCCTGGAAAGATCGGGATGAAGTGATCGCTTATCTGCTGCAAAAATATGGAGAAGAACATGCCTGCCAACTCGCCGCATTTAATACCATACAAGCCAAATCTGCTATACGAGAATTGTGTAAAGTGGCCGGATTGCCCAAGTCCGAAGCCGAACTTTTTATCCGAAATTTTAGAAAAAATAAACCCAAAGGCGAACTGGAAAATCGAATCTATACCTATGCCGAACATCTTACAGATTTTCCCTCGCACCTGAGTATTCATGCCGGAGGTATTCTTATTTCGGAAGAACCTATTTACCGATACACTGCCATGCATTTCCCCCCAAAAGGCTTCCCCGTTTCCCGATTCGATATGCATACAGCCGAAAATATAGGCTTGTATAAATTCGATATACTCAGTCAGAGAGGCCTCGGCCATATTAAGGATACGGTGAATTACGTGAAACAGAGAAAAGGAATTGAAATAGATATTCATAATACAAAACCCTTTTTTTCGGATCCGGAAATTGTTGATTTACTCCAGACTGGAAATACAATGGGCTGCTTTTATGTGGAATCGCCTGCTATGCGAACCCTCCTGCAAAAATTGAAATGTAAAACCTATCCCGAACTGGTTGCAGCCAGTAGTATCATTAGACCGGGTGTGGCACGAAGTGGTATGATGCGCACTTTTATTCAACGACACAGATACCCCGAATCTAGAAAGGAAATGCATCCGGTTTTGGCCGAATTAATGCCCGATACATACGGTGTCATGGTCTACCAGGAAGACGTGATTAAGGTGGCTCACCATTTCGGAGAACTTAGTCTCGCCGAAGCGGATGTGCTCCGACGCGGTATGAGCGGTAAATCCCGATCTAAAGATGAATTTAATAAGGTGAAAAATCAGTTCTTTTTTAATTGTAACGCCTCAGGAAAATCGATCCTGGAAACGGAAATGATCTGGAAACAAATGGAAAGCTTCGCCGGTTACTCTTTTGCTAAAGGACATTCAGCATCCTTCGCCGTCGAAAGCTACCAAAGCCTTTACCTGAAAGCCAAATTCCCCCTCGAGTTTTATACCGCCGTTATCAATAATTTCGGAGGCTTTTACCGTACGGCTTTTTATATTAATGAAATGAGAAAATTCGGCGCACAAATCGAATTGCCCTGCATCAATCATAGCAATTACCTATCTTCTCTTCAATATGAAAAAACCTTGTTTATTGGATTCGGATTGGTGCAGGATCTCGACGTTAAAGTGATCGATACCCTTACCTATGAAAGGAATAATAATGGCCCATTCCTCAGTCTCGAAGATTTTGTGGAACGCATGAGAAATGCAAATGTATTGCATAGCCTCGATCAATTGCTTATCCTGATTCGCGTCGGAGCCCTCAGATGCTTCCAGCTCTCTAAACAACACCTGCTTTGGAAAGCGCATTTGCTTTATCAGAAAATGAATCACTCGAAAAGACAAATCGGATCCCAAACTCTATTCGAAAAACCGCCCCTGAATGATATAACTTTGCCCCGCTCGGATACGGGACTTATTGATGATGTGAAAGATGAACTGGAATTGCTGGGCTTCCCCGTTCAATTATCATACTTCGATCTGGTTGCAGATAAACCGGCTCATTATGACCGCATCAGTATGGTGAAAAGCGGACAAAAAGTATGCCTGCTGGGTTGGCTGGTAACTTATAAACCCCTGCGTACCGTGAAAGGCGAATTGATGATATTCGGTACTTTTCTGGATGAAGACGGCCGTTGGATCGATACGGTTCATTTTCCCGATTCTGCCGCAAATTACCCCTTTGCCGGCGAAGGTGTATACCTAATTGAAGGCTATGTGAGCGAAGAATTCGACCTGCTTAGTATAGAGGTCTCTAAAATGAAAAAATTAGCCCTCATCTAAAGGCTAAAAATGCTATTTTTTCTTGCCCTTAAATCGAGCTTTCGACTTGTTTTCGTATTGCTCGATTTCTTTTAGGATATCTTTTAAATCGGCTGTTTCGGCCGAACTGGTAAGCTTTGTTATCTCATATTCTTTCTTGCTCATAGCCAGGCGATCTATGGCTTTAGGCAAAATGCGCTCTATGCTTTCTAACATTTCTTCTTCTTCCTTGCTGCAAAATGAAATGGCCAAACCCTTGGATCGACCCCGACCCGTACGCCCAATCCTGTGCACATAGTTCTCGGCCCTGTCGGGTAAATCGTAATTAACCACCAAATCAACCCCCGGTATGTCGATGCCGCGAGCACTTACATCGGTCGCAATAAGTAAACGACTTTCCCCTTTTTTAAATGCCTCTAATACCCGGTTACGCTCTGCCTGATCTTTATCTCCATGCAAGGTTAAACTTTGTATATCTACCCGCAACATGGCTTGTGACACCCGCTCGGCACGCACTTTGGTACGCACAAATACAAGGATTTTTTTATCCGCATTATCTTGAACCACACGCTCCAGAAAAAAACGCTTATCGTCCATCTCTACAAATATAACGCTGTGCTCCACATTCTTGGAAACCGGATCTTTCGGAGAAATTTGTATACGTATGGCTTTCTGATGTACAAATTTATAAGCCAGTTTTTTTATTTTATTATCTATGGTCGCACTGAAAAATAAGGTCTGACGCCTGGAAGGTAAATGCTTTTGTAAATCATGTATATCGCGGCTAAACTTCTCGTCCAACATGCGGTCAGCCTCATCTAAAATGAAAAACTCTACATGCTTTAAATGAAATATTTGCTGCGAAATAAAATCGAATAATCGACCCGGAGTGGCAATGAGTATGTCGCTCCCGTCTATTAACTCGTCTATCTGAGGCTCTTGATCTACACCCCCATGTAAAACACGTATTTTTAATGCACTGTATTTCCCGATTTTTTCAAATACACTATAGAGCTGCAAGGCCAATTCGCGCGTTGGTACCAATATCAAACAACGCACCGAACCCTGCTTCAGCTCTTTTTTGGTCTTACTCAACATGCTGATAACCGGAATGGCAAATGCTGCCGTTTTTCCCGTTCCTGTTTGTGCTATGGCCAAGACATCTTCCCGCTTCAATATTGAAGGTATACACTTATACTGAATGTCGGTGGGACGAAGGAACCCCAACTCGTCTAAACTTTTTTTTATTTCTTCCTGTATGGGATATTCACTGAATTTCATATGGCCTTATTACTGTGTTACCAATTTATTTTTTCTTTATTCAAAAATGCGGCAATCCCTTTTTTACAATCGATTGTTGCCCGCGATTGGGCATTGTACTGCGCTCCTATATCCATTGCGGCATGCGTACTCTCGGCACTGCTGATCTCGGAAATTAATTTCTTTGTCAACTTTAAACTCTCGCCACTGGTTGTTGATATCAATTCTAATGCAAATTTTTCTACTCTATCTTCTAATACATCGGCTGCACAGATTTCTTGAACTATCCCCAATGACAGCGCTTGTTCGGCCGATATCAAATTGCCCTGAAGTAACAGACTTCTTGCCCGGCCTTCTCCGATTTTTTTGCTAAGAAAAAAGCTTACTATGGCAGGTACAAATCCGATTTTTACTTCGGTATAGCCAAAACTCGCCCCGGGTACGCAGAAACAAAAATCGCAAACGGTCGCCAAACCGGCTCCACCTGCTATCGCATGACCCTGCACTTGTGCAATTACCGGCTTTTCTAATTCGTAAATTTTTTGATATACGGATGCCAAATAACGCGAATCTTGCAGATTTTCTTCGTAACTGAAGTTTTGTAATTGCTGTAAATATTCCAAATCGGCACCGGCACAAAATACGTCCCCGCGTGCTTTTAATACCACTACACGTACTTCTGAATCGGATTCCATTTGATCGAAAGCTCTATCTAATTCGCTTACTAACTGTTGATTGAATGCGTTCCTCTTCTCCGGACGGTTTAGAACAATATATCCGATGCGGTTTTGGGTATAGGTTTCTAAATAGTTCATGTCTGTTTTTTTGGTGTGTGAAGATACATTAAGTATGTGAGATGACAATTTTTCCAAATTGTTGACCCTTATCCATCATCGCAAATGCCATCGCCGCTTCATCGAGTTTAAACTGCGCGGATATGAAGGGTTTTATCTTGTTTTTCTCTACGAAGTCGAGCATTTGTGCGAAATCATTTTCATTGCCCATGCTGCTTCCCAATATGCTAATCTGCTTCCAGAATAATAGCTGCGGCGAAATTTCGCTCAGTTTCCCACAAGTGCCTCCATAGATGGCTATTCTTGCCCCCGGGGCAGCCAGAGCTAAAAGCTTCGAAAATCCCGTCCCACCGGCCGAGTCTATTATCACATCAAATGCTGTTTTTTGAGCTAAACATGCTTGTTCCCAATCGGGTTGATTGTATAAAAATCCGCCTTTGGCACCCATTTCTATGGCTTGTTTTATTTTTTCGGGCGAAGAACTGGTTACATATACTTCACACCCTTGGGCAATTGCAAATTGCATGGCGAATAAGGCTACACCACCCCCAATTCCCGAAATTAACACTTTTTCTCCGGCCTCTGCACGAGCACGGGTAAATAAAGCCCTGTACGCTGTTAATCCGCCCAAAGGCAAAGCCGCCGCTTCGGCATTACTCAAATGAGCCGGCTTTTTGAAACATTGAATCGGATTTACGCATATATATTCGGCAAATGTGCCCTGACCCGGCATGCCCAATATTTTATAATCTCTGCCCTGAACCCTCGCGTTACCTCCCCAATCTTTACCGGGATTAAGTATATAGGTTTGCCCATCTTCCTCGTCAAGCACACAGGCATCACTTCCCGGTATTACAGGCCATGCTATTTTGGCATATTGTCCCCGAGAAATATATAAATCTCTGTGATTCAAAGCCGAATACAATACCTTGTATTTCTTTTCTCCGTTTTGGGGCTCCGGTTCCGGCAGGTCGATTACCTGGATTTCGGCGTCGATTTCTTGTATATAAACTGCTTTCATTTTTGTATTTTCGTAAAATGTTAGACAAAGATATATATCCCTTTTTTATAGAACTGGCAAATCATAACCGAAAAGATTGGTTTGATGATAATCGGAAACGTTATAACGCAATTCGAGAAAATTTTATCGATTTTACCGCAGAAATTATTGCGAAATTAGGAAAGGTGGATCCGACTATTGCCTCTCTGGATGCTCGGAAATCTGTGTTTCGAATCAACCGCGATATACGCTTTAGTCCCGATAAAACACCCTATAAAACGCATATTGCTTTTGCTTTAAAACCCCAACATCTGAAATCGGGTGCGGCTTATTATTTGCATTTAGACCCCAATGAGAGCTTTAGCGGTGGAGGAGTTTATGCACCCGAACCACATATACTCAAAGCCATACGTAGCGAATTGTATTTTAATCCTTCCGCCTTTATGAAAATATGGAATGAACCCGCTTTTCGAAAAGTATACGGGAAATGGGATCAATGGGATAGCCTCAAAAATATGCCCAAAGGTTTCGAAGATGCCGACGCGAGTATAGCTGATATGCTCAAGAATAAGCATTTTACGGTGTCTATAGGGTGGGCTCAAAAACAGATTTTTTCGAATGATTTTGCTGATAAATTATGCGAAAAATTTTCGGCACAAATTCCCTTAATCCGCTTTTTAAATCAAGCTATTGAACATGCCTGATTTTTTCTGATATATTGTTTATAGCTTTAAATTTTTTATTCTGATTCTTTCATGTAAATTTCGCCACTTTTTATATGAAAAAGGTTAAACAAATTATAGGACGATTCGAAATGATTGATTTGCCCGAATTGAAGCTTTCGCGGGTGAAAGCCAAAATCGATACGGGCGCCTATGGCAATAGTATGCATTGCAGCGAAATGGAAGAGGTTGAAATTGATGGCAAGAAAATGTTGCGTGTAGTACCCCTTCAACGCAAGAAAGATAAGCATCTGAGAGAATCTTTTTATTTTGAATATGTACGCGAGAAATCTGTAAAAAGCAGCAGCGGAGAAACGGAAAACAGACCGGTTATTAAAACTCGACTGCGTATTTTTGATCGGGAAGAATGGGTGGAGTTTAGCCTCACCGATCGCAGTAATATGAAATTTCCCATTTTGCTGGGACGTACTTTCCTGAAAGGAAAATATCTGGTCGATGTTTCTAAATCGAACCTTTCGCTTAAACAACATAAAAATCAAATTCACGCATAATATTTATGAAAATAGGAGTTTTGTCTCGTAGTCTTTCTATCTATTCTACAGCCAGATTAGTGGAAGCAGCTCACCAAAATGGGCACGATGTACAGGTTATTGATCATACCAAATGCAGCATAGTGGTAGAGCAGGGACAACCGGTGATTTTGTTTAACGGAAATCCGCTCGAAGATTTCGATGCCGTTATTCCACGCATTGGTGCCTCTGTTACTTTTTTTGGTACGGCGGTAGTCCGACAATTTGAAGTGCAAAATGTGTTTTGCGCCAATTCATCCCAAAGTATTGTGCGATCCAGAGATAAATTGCGCTCTATGCAAATCCTTAGCCGAGAAGGTGTGGGCTTGCCTAAAACGGTTTTTGCCAAATTCCCTAAAGATGATGATGTGGACGAATTGATCCGACAAGTTGGGAATGCACCGCTGATTATTAAATTGCTCGAAGGAACACAAGGACTCGGAGTAGTGCTGGCCGAAACGGATAAAGCCGCCAAATCGGTGATTGAAGCGTTTAGCGGTCTGAAAGAAAATATCCTGATTCAAGAATTTATTAAAGAAGCCGGAGGTAGCGATAT
>JAEZEQ010000049.1 GCA_023432985.1 Bacteroidota bacterium
ACTTCAAAAAATCCATTTTCATCCGATTCCAATTCATATCTTTTACCCAGGTTTTTATTTTCAATAATCACCGTAGCGTTGGGCAGTCGGGCTCCTGTCAATTTATCCGAAACTATTCCGCTCAGCGGCACTAAAAAGGGGCTGATAGAGCTATGGAATATTTTATCCGTAAACGCATTTCTATTCGACGAGAACCAGGCATCCTTACCGGATTCCGAGAAGCAAATGGCAAAATCATCTGCGGAGGAATTGAGGGGGAATCCCATATTATGGGATTTTTCGAAAGTATTTCCGTTGAAGTTTGCGTAGAAAATATCCAGTCCGCCCAATCCGATTTGTCCATCTGTAGAGAAATACAGTGTAGATTCCTGATCGAAGGATGGGAACATTTCATTTCCCGGGCTATTGATTTCGCTTAGGTTTCTGGGGTTTACAAAAGCGTTTCCATCCCATTTGGCCATATACAAATCCGTACCACCTTTTCCTCCGGGCATATCCGAAACAAAAACCATAAATTGTCCGTCGGGCGAAATAACAGCGTGACCCACATTATAGGCCGGATTATTAAAGGCTAATGCGGCAGGTTTGGACCATTTATCATTAGATTTAGTCAACATATACAAACCCAGAACGCGGTGATTTCCTTTCTTTTTTCCTTTCCAAAGTGCGGAAGTAATATAAGCTGTATTTCCGTCTTTACTAAAGAATACGGGGCCATCGTGATATGCATGAGCCCAATTTTTCCGATTCATTTTTATTTTCCATGCGCCATTTTCCGAAGGGCTTGCCGTCATCAATTTCAGGTAGTGCTGGTTATTCATGGCAAATCGTCCGGATGGGGCACCATAACTTTTTCGTGCAGAAACAAAAAGCAAATCCTTTCCATACCAAACGGGGGCAAAATCGGCAGTTCCTGAGTTAACCGGAAATTCTCTCACGGCAAAAGATGCGCTATCCTTTTTCAGGCGATTAAGGAAATCGTCGTTTTCGATAAAAGCTTTAGCGGTTGGAAAAGAGGCCAATGCAACGGGAAATTCTTTAGCCAATTCTTGTGCTTCCTCATATTTAGCGAGCAACATAAGCACCTTAAAATAATCGGGCAGATCCGGGTCATTCAGCAGTTTGGCATCGTGACTTTTTTTAAACCAGTAATAGGCTTTGCTGATATTTCCTGACAAAAAAGCGGTTCTTGCAGCTTTATGGAGCACATCGCCACTTTCATTTTGTTTTTTCATTTGTTGTTCGGCCACCTCGTCATACACTTGAGAGGCTTCATAATACTGCCATTGTTCCACCAATTTATCGGCATATTTCAGCTTTGTTTTTTGGGACCATGCGGTACTGACCAATAGGCATAAAAGACATAATATACTATTTTTCATAGGATTCAATTTTTAGAAATAACGGGGTGAATAAACCTGACCGGCTTTACGATTTTTAGTAAGATCGAATTGCAGGACAATTTCGTGCGAGCCATATTGTTGTCCTCTCAACTTATTCAAGGGGAAATCGAAAGCATAACCGATAGTAAACATTTTACTGATAAGTGCCGATGCATTAAGGCCCATAGATTCATTATATCTATACATAATTCCGAACCAGTATTTTTTATAGGCCAGGGCGCTTAGGTTAATATCGAAGGTAACCGGTGCATAAGGTGTAACCTTCACGAGCGTATAAGGTTTCAGATCCCAAACAGAATTCAGTTTAAACACATAACCTCCGCTAAAAAAGAAATGTCGTTTAATCATTTTCAGTGTAGCATTCGTAGTTTGGTGGTTACTTTCGAGAATACGCGGAGAAGAGAGTCCCAGATAAAATCTTTCGCCGTAGTAATAGACACCTGCTCCGAAGTTGGGTTTCACCGATTTCCAGGTATTTCCATAAAAGGGGTCATCGGGATCCGTCACCGTAAGATTAGTAAAATTATAAGCCGAGATATCTACCCCACCGCTCAGACCGAAGGCCAGTCGGTGTCCTTTTTTATTCAGTCTGATACCGGCTGAAATATCGAAATAGGCGGAAGTACGGTCGCGGGCTCCGATGCGGTCGTGGGTGATATGTGCTCCGAGTCCCAATGTTTGACCTACCACCGGGGCGTGAACAGACAGCCATTGCGTATTGGGTGCGCCTTTATAGCCAACCCATTGAAAGCGGCTGAGAAAAGTCACATTCACGGCATTTCGCGTGCCGGCATAAGCCGGGTTATAATAAAGCGGATTATACATATACAAAGACATTTGTTCGTCTTGTTGGGCCTGCAAAACAAGAGATCCCGATAAAGAAAATCCGATCAACAACAGATATATAAATTTTTTCATAGTATAGGGTATTAATATTGCAATTCAATAAATCCTCTTTTGGGTTTGTCGCCATTTCCGGGGTCGAAAATATAGAAATAGGTTCCCACCGGTAATTTCTCCCCTTTTCCGGCGAGAGCTCCGGTATTTGCAATTCCGCTCCAATCGTTCTGATAATTTTTCTTTTCATAAACCAGGGAGCCCCAGCGATTGAAAATACTAAGTTTATGATTTGGGTATTGAGCGACAAAGCTCAGGAATAAGACATCATTTTTCCCATCATTATTTGGGGTAATCAATTCCGTAATTTCCACACAATCTTTATCCTCACCGAGGATTAACTGAACCGAATCCTGGATATAACATTGGTCGGGATTAAAAATATGCACCACATACCAGCCTTCATTATAATTTTGGACGGGATTAATTTCATTTTCGGCATCCGTACTTTGGTAATTTGCCGGGCCGTACCACATATAAGAAGTTCCGCCTTGCGCGGCAAAAACGAAGCTACCGTTTAAACAAACAATTTGTTCATTTTCGCCTATTATACCTGCATGAGACGGGAAAGGTGAGAAAATGGCATAAATAGAATCCGTAGCTTGACAACCCGCTGCATTTTCGACCGTTACGGCATACCATCCTTCGGCATTTACAGAAATAGATTCCGTTTGTTCGCCGTTGCTCCACAAATAAGCACTAAATCCGCTTCCGGCAGAAATTTGTGTGGCTGAATTACAAATGAGGATAGAGTCGGCCAAATCCAGATCCGGATTACCGAATACCTCAATAAGAACAGAATAAGTACTACTACAATTATCGGCATTCGTTGCTTCGAAAGAATATAAAGAATTTGTGCTTGGAGTAACCGTAATAGAACTTGTAATTTCTCCGGTATTCCATAATACATCTGCGCCAATACCTTGAGCAGTCAGCACCACAGAGTCTCCCAAACAAATCAGGGTATCTTGTGCCAGAAATTGGTATACGGGAGCCGGGCTAACCGAGATCAAAATAGAGGTAGTATCCGAACAAATACCCACATTACCTACTACAGAAAATACACTGTCTTGGGTTGGGCTAACCTGCACAGTGGTAGAGGCCGAGTTATTATGCAACCACAAATAATTCCCTGCACCCGAGGCAGAAAGCGAAATTGTTTCCCCTTCACAAATGGTAGAATCGGGATCACTTGGAGTAATAAGCACATTAAATCCGCTATTGGGAGTTACCGTAATCGTGATAGATTGACTCGTGGAGCAACCTTCGGCATTAGTACCGGTGAGCGTATAAGTATTTGTTGCATAAATCAGGAAAGGCACGCCATTCGAGATGCCATTATCCCATGAGAGTGTAGGTGCTCCGGATCCGGTAAGCGTAACCGCACTTCCTTCACAAACCAAAGTAGAAGAGGCATCAATTGTGAGCACAGGTTTTGGGTGAACCGTAATCGTTTGAGTACTCACAGAAGAGCTACATCCATTGGCAACAAGTTGAAGCGTATAATTCCCATTATGTGTAGCATTAGCGGGCGTAATAAATGGATTTTGGAGAGAAGAAGAAAATCCGTTTGGTCCGCTCCACACATAAGTTGCCCCGCTAAGAGCCGGTGTAGAGAACAAAATAGAGTCTCCGGCACAATTGGGCTGATTAACATTCAGCACAGGCGTAGCCGGGGTTTGGTTTACCAGTACGTTCAGCGTAGCTGTAGCAGAGCTGCATCCATTTTGAACCAGAAATAGCGAATACGTTCCATTTGCGGCCGTAGTAACCGCATTCAGAATTGGATCTTCGAGCGAGGAAGTAAATCCGTTTGGTCCGCTCCATACATAAGTGGCGCCACTAAGCGTATTGGCGGTCAACTGCAAATTATCTCCACTACATAGAGGCGAGTTCGAAGAAATAACCGGTGTTGCGGGCGGATTTGGGTCCGACACAAGCACATTCAGCACATTGCTGGTACACCCGGAAGCGGCCACAAAATACACATCATAAGAACCGGCAGGTAAATTTGATATGGTATAAGGCAGAGTTACAGGTCCCGAATTCCCATTTTGGGTTCCGATCCAAAACACTTCTCCATTTCCGGATCCCAACACTTCAATACTTCCATTAGTGGCACCACAGAGTGAGGGCTGCAGAACGGTTCCAGCAGAAATTGAGCTACCGGGTTGCACACTGACAACAGTAGAACTAACCACTGAAGAGCACCCATTTTCTACCAAAATCAGATTATAAGTACCCGCATGGATGGCAGAAGCATTAGAAATAATGGGATTATGCAGAGCCGAGGTAAACCCGTTTGGTCCGCTCCACACATAGGTTCCTGTTGAGGAAGAATTGGAATATAATTCCAGATTATTTCCGGCACAAAGGGGCGAATTCGATCCGATAACAGGGCTAGTCGGGGTTTGATTGACCACGACATTTGTAGTTGCGAGGGCAGAGCTACAACCATTCACCACAACAATTAGGTTATAGGTACCGGCATGCGATCCTTGTGCATTTGAAATAAGTGGATCTTCGGCAGAAGAACTAAAGGAATTCGGTCCGCTCCATACATAAGTTGCACCGCTTACAGTAGGGGTCGACAACTGGATATTAGAGCCGGAGCAAACCGGAGAATTAGAAGAAGCAGATGGTGTAGCCGGAATAGCATTAACCGTAACCGATGTTTGCGAGATAGTAGAGCTACATCCATTTTGCACGAGGTATAAGCTATAAGTACCGCTATGCGTAGTTTGCGCGTTGGGGATAGATGGGTTTTGCAACCCTGAAGTAAACCCGTTCGGTCCGGTCCAGAAATAAGAAGCACCGGGAACCAGGTTTGCTGTAAGATTCAGCGTATTTCCCACACAAAGAGGGGCATTCGAACCAATAGTAGGTGCACTTGGAAGGGCATTAACGACCACATTCGTACTTGCAACCGTAGACGTACATCCATTATTTACCAGAACTAGCTGATAAGTTCCTGCGTGCGTAGTTTGGGCATTGGGAATAGAGGGGTCCTCCATATTCGAAGTAAACCCATTTGGTCCGGTCCACACATAAGTTCCCGCAGCAGTAGATGCCGACAAATTGAGGGTTGATCCGGCGCACAAGGGGCTGTTAGAAGTAATAGCCGGCACAGATGGCGTGGCATTCACCGTAACAGAGTGATTCACGGTAGCCGAGCTACATCCGTTCACTTCCACAAAGAGGCTATAATTCCCTGCATGCGCTGTAGTAACATTAGAAATAACGGGATCTTCGTCGTTCGAGCTAA
This sequence comes from Bacteroidota bacterium, assembly GCA_023432985.1. Taxonomy (GTDB): domain Bacteria; phylum Bacteroidota; class Bacteroidia; order CAIKAF01; family CAIKAF01; genus JACVCJ01. Next base: position 5,566 of record JAEZEQ010000049.1, read on the forward strand.
AAGAATTAGGTCCTGACCAGTAATAAACGGCATTTGTAATCGTATTCGAAGTGAGCAATAAATTTTGTCCGCTACATAGTGGTGAATTACTGCCAATAACCGGATTAGCCGGAATGGGGTTCACCGTAAGATTCACGGTGGCAGTAGTACTGGTACAGCCGCTCAATACGAGGTAAAGCGAATAGGTTCCCGAGTTAGCCGTTGAGATATTTGTAATACTTGGATTTTGGAGAGAAGAAGAAAATCCGTTTGGTCCCGACCAAAAATAAGTAGCACCGACAACAGCATTAGTTTGTAGATTAATAGTTCCGCCGGCACAGAAAGGGCCATTCACCGTAATAGTAGGCGCCGGGGCTGCGGGGTCTACGGTAACCGTAACCGGAGTTTTGGGGCTGGCACAGATACCCGAGCCCGAAGAAACATAATAAGTTGTGGTAGAACCCGGGCTAACCGAATAACTGGAACCTGTATAAACCGGTGTAGGGTCAGTAGGCGACAAATACCAATTATAAGGTGCACCCATACCTCCACTTGCTGTGAGAGAAGTAGAAGATCCGGCACAAATCGTTGCTCCCGAAACAATGGGTGGTAAAGATGGGTGAAATTGAGAAATACCTACACCTGCTCCGGCCGGATTCGTAGAAGTGGCATTAAAATATGCTCCTGAGCCGGGATTCACCGTGGGTAAATTTTGGTAATACAAAGTGGCCATAGAATAGAATGGGGCCTGATTAATATTAGCTGCTACATTCGCATCCGAAGATATATTCGTATTCAGGTAAGAATCCCATTCAAAAGCAAAAGTACTCGAATTCAACATAGTGATATAGCCACTTCGTCCTGCTCCTGTTGAATTAATGAGATTATATCCGGCTGCAGCACCGGTAAGTGTTTTAGAAGCTTCTCCGGCGCCACCGATATAAAATTTGCCACATGCTCCAAAGGCTATATTTTCGATAATATCACCACCACCGGTTCCTGAATAATAATAAGTCGCATAATTCAGGGCACCTGCAGTCGAGAATTTACAAAAATAAGCGGCATAATTCCAAAAACTTCCTGAGCTTCCGCCGAAGTCGATATGCGTAGGCACGCCTTTATTATAAGCACCTGCGAGGTTTACAAGAGGCAGGTTATTACTGGTTGTATTAAAAGCGAGAATAAGTTCGTTAGATGTGGGGTGTACCAAGATACGCGCTCCGTGTCCTTGTTGTCCGCGTCTGGCATCGCTTCCATTCCCTCCATAGAGTGTGCTCCACACCAATTGTCCGGTCGAAGTAAATTTACCTAACCAAACATCCGTTCCGCCACCGACTGTATTTTGGTTATATGCTCCGGGAAGGTTAACCAAAGAACCATTTGTCGATGTTTCTCCTACAAAATAAATATTATTGCTATTATCGAAGGCGCATAAAAAGTTTTCTTGACTACCGGGACCTCCCAGGAATGTACCCCAGATTTGCGTAAAAGCCGCATTAAATAAAAGTAAGCCCATATCCTTGAAGCCACCGTTCACGGCCTGATTATAGGCGCCGGCTCTATTCTCAATAGGCAAAACATTAGAATCATATACATCATTCGAAATGGCAACCAAGCCACTGTTGCTGATGGCAATACTGGGTTTATATCCACTTGAAAGGCTGGTAAGGTGAAGCATAGTTCCTGTATTTTTATCGAAGCGGGCCCAGAAATTTCTTGCGGCCACATCCTGATAAAATCCGCCTCCATTCGTAAATGGTGCGCCTGTGGTAATACGTTCGCCCACTAAGTGCAGAGTATTTCCGAAAGTAGTAATAATTTCACCGTCATAAATTTCATCATAACCCGAACCTCCCAGATAGGTAGACCAAACCAATTGGCGATTGGCATTAAACTTCACAAAATAGGCATCGGCCGATCCGTTAGCCGTAGAGGTATAAGCTGCTCCGGGATTAACAACCGGATATGTACTTGCCCCATTTTGAGCCATACCATAGGAAAAATAATTCCCATCATTATCGAGGTGATTATCTATATGATACAATCGGTCTGTACCCGAACTTAAATTAAAATAAGTACCCCATTCCAAAACCGGATCAATAGTTAAGGTGCTATAGTTAGTATTGCCTTGCAATTCGAAGCCTATGCTGGAGTCGGAGTGAAGGATATAGCGTACTTCTACCCTATTATCCGTATTCCCGTCAATAAAAGAAAGGGGGATTTCCTCCACCATTTCGTACAAGGAATTTTTGATATAGAGTATATTATTTTCCAATCGCACATCAGCGCCTTCAAATTTAATGCGTATATCTGATAGGCTTGCACCCGGATTCAGAATTAGGTCATATTTCATACCTTCGGCATTCGAGTAAAAAACAGCATCAATATTTGGATAAATTTGTTCATATCGAATTTGTTGAAAAGAACGTACATCCCGAATGCCATTTCTTTTATTCAAATAAAAATGAGTCAGCCCTTGCGCTGCTTCAGAGCCATGAATCTGAGGATTGGGCTGGGCATTCAAAAAGACCATATCCATACGGTGATAATCGGCTTTTTGCACGCGACGAGCCTCTTCCAAAGCTGCCTTATCATTAGCAAATTTGGACAAATCCAAGGCTTCATCCTCTTTAAAATTATACACGACACGATTCGATTCAAAATAAAGCGAAGCATTATTATGGGAATAATAATACTTTACCTGGTTTTGCGGGTTCTCATTAAAATCGAGCACCTGTCCCTTATTTTCCACAAAAAAACTTTGTGCATGTAAGGCCGATGCCATGAGAAACAAGCTCAAAGAACATAGTTGTTTTAGGTTAAACATCATTTCATTAGATTAGATTAATTGATTATATAGATTGTATTAGGGTAATACATGGATTGAGTTAGTTTAAGTAAAATGTTGGGGGGGAGTGGTCAATTAGTTGCTACTAAATAACAATAAAATATCTGATAAAACTATATGTGAATTTCAGATTTTGGAAAAAACTTATCCACAATTTCAACAATTCCAAAAGAAAAATTGGCATTTTAAATACAAAGTAGGGCTAAGCGGCAAAAAAAAATGGGATAATTTCGATTTCATTTTGAAAAAAAGAAGGTCGGAAAAATGAGAATAAAATCAGACCGGGTTGAGTAGATTCGGGTGTAAGACGGGAATTAGGAAATGGTTTTGAGAAAAAAAAAATGAAAAAAAAAGGTGATCTATAAAAGACCACCTTTCTTATCAATTAAGGAATACCTTAGGCATTCACTTTACCTTTTACTTTAGCAATAACCTCATCTTGAACATTTCGCGGTGCGATATCATAATGAGAGAATTCCATAGTTGAAGTTGCACGACCTGAAGATAGGGTACGTAATTGAGTTACATAACCAAACATTTCGCTGAGTGGAACTTTAGCTTTCACAACGCGTGAACCTGAACGGCTGTCCATTCCTTCGATCAGACCTCTTCTACGGTTTAAGTCGCCCACGATATCACCCATATTTTCTTCGGGAGTAAGTACTTCCAATTTCATAATAGGTTCGAGGAGTACCGGGGAACATTTAGGTAATGCTTCACGGAATGCCATTTTCGCACAAAGTTCAAAAGAAAGTGCATCTGAGTCCACCGCGTGGAATGAACCATCGATTAGAGACACTTTAAGCGAAGTCATAGGATAACCGGCGAGTACACCTGTTTTCATTGCATCAGCAAATCCTTTTTGCACAGAAGGGATAAATTCTCTTGGGATAGCTCCACCTTTAATAAGGTCAACAAATTCCAATCCTTCTTTTTCTTTATCACCGGGTTCAATTTTCACGATAATATCGGCAAATTTACCACGACCTCCGGATTGTTTCTTGTATACTTCGCGGTGATCGGCAGAAGAGTTGATAGCCTCTTTGTAGGCTACTTGCGGAGCACCTTGATTACATTCCACTTTAAATTCGCGTTTTAGACGATCTAGAATAATATCCAGGTGAAGTTCGCCCATACCGCTAATAACCGTTTGACCCGTTTCGTGGTCTGATTCAACTTTAAAGGTTGGATCTTCTTCTGCCAATTTAGCAAGAGCCATACCCAATTTATCAACATCGGCTTGAGTTTTAGGCTCAATAGCCAATCCGATTACCGGTTCAGGGAAGTCCATAGATTCCAATACAATGGGTGCATTTTCATCACACAAAGTATCTCCTGTTTTAATATCTTTAAATCCAACCACAGCACCGATATCACCTGCGGTAATGTAATCAATTTGATTTTGCTTATTGGCGTGCATTTGGAAGATACGCGAGATACGTTCTTTATTACCCGAGCGGGTATTGTAGACGTATGAGCCGGCATCCAATTTTCCTGAATAAGCACGAATAAAACAAAGGCGACCTACGAAAGGATCCGTTGCAATTTTAAATGCAAGTGCAGAGAAGGGTTCTTTTTCGGAAGGTTTACGTGAAGCTTCTTCGCCTGTATTTGGATTTGTACCAACAATAGCTTCCACATCCATTGGAGAAGGAAGCAGGTGCATAACATAATCCAACATAGTTTGAACCCCTTTATTTTTGAAAGAAGAACCACAAACCATAGGTACGATAGCCATATCTATAGTTGCTTTACGCAAAGCGGTAAGGATTTCTTCTTCGGTAATAGAAGCGGGGTCATCGAAATACTTAACCATAAGGTTTTCGTCGTATTCGGCAACAGCTTCCAGAAGATTTTCTCTCCATTGTTTTGCATCATCGATTAAATCATCGGGAATAGGAACCTCTGTAAAGGTCATACCTTTAGATTCCTCATCCCATACGATACCGCGGAAGTTCACTAAATCTACCACACCTTTGAAGGTATCTTCAGAACCGATGGGTAATTGAAGAGGCACGGCATTAGAACCAAGCATTTCCTTAACTTGTTTTACCACATTAAGGAAATCGGCACCCTGACGGTCCATTTTATTCACAAAACCGATACGGGCAACCTTATAGTTATTTGCCAGACGCCAGTTTGTTTCAGATTGAGGTTCAACTCCGTCAACGGCGCTAAACAAGAAAACCAATCCATCCAAAATACGTAGCGAGCGGTTTACCTCAACGGTAAAATCCACGTGACCCGGAGTATCAATAATATTCACGTTATACTTATTACCGCGATAGTTCCAATAAACGGTAACCGCAGCTGAAGTAATGGTGATACCACGCTCTTGTTCCTGAGCCATCCAGTCGGTAGTAGCCGAACCTTCGTGAGTTTCACCCAATTTATGGTTTACACCGGAATAATACAAAATACGCTCGGTGGTGGTCGTTTTCCCCGCATCAATGTGCGCAGCAATACCAATATTACGCGTATATCTTAAGTCTCTGTTTGACATGTGTTGTATATTACTTTACTAAAATTATCTAAATCTAAAGTGAGCGAATGCCTTATTCGCGTCAGCCATACGATGCGTATCTTCTTTCTTCTTGAAAGCTCCGCCTTCGTTTTTGTATGCCGCAATAATTTCTGAGGCTAATTTACGGGCCATGGTTTTTTCATTACGCTTACGGGCGAATAAAATCATCCATTTCATGGCCATTGAAGTTTTTCTCGCAGAACGAATTTCTTGCGGAATCTGGAAAGTGGCACCACCTACACGGCGTGAGCGTACTTCAACCTGAGGAGTCACATTTTCCAATGCTTTTCTCCAAACTTCAAGCCCATCTTCTCCTGTTTTAGTAGCTACCTCATCTAGGGCATTGTAAAAAATCTCATACGATAAACTCTTCTTTCCATCGTACATAAGATTATTTACAAACTTAGTAACGGTAACATCTCCGAATTTCGGATCAGGAAGAATAATTCTAGCTTTTGGTTTACTCTTTCTCATTTTTTAAAATGTTTTTCTTTTAATGTATTATTTCTTTTTAGCCGGCGCTGCTCCCGGTTTTGGACGTTTAGCTCCATATTTCGATCTACGCTGACGACGTGCATCTACACCCGAGGTATCCAATGCACCACGAACGATATGATAACGTACTCCCGGTAAGTCTTTCACCCTTCCACCACGTACCAAAACGATACTGTGCTCTTGTAGGTTATGACCTTCACCCGGAATGTAAGCGATGATCTCAATCTTGTTTGTTAAACGAACCTTCGCTACCTTACGCATAGCTGAATTCGGCTTTTTAGGTGTTGTCGTGTAAACACGAGTACAAACACCTCGACGCTGTGGACATGACTCCAGGGCAATAGATTTACTTTTCTTTTCAATCTTTGTTCTGCCCTTGCGTACCAACTGTTGAATTGTAGGCATTCTTTAATTGTTTAATTTTCAGTTTGTAAAATAATATAAATATACGTTCCCACTTTTTGGGACGGCAAAAGTAGGATTTTTCTTTTTAATTAGCAACAATTTACCGCATTTATTTCGGATTTAACTCCATTTAATCAGCCATAAACAAAAAAATGTCGCCCCATTTACGGAACGACATATCAATACTTATTTGATCTTGAAAAATAAAATTATCCAATAATTCCTTTTTCCCAAGAACGTTTTAATGCTTCTTTCACACCAATCTTATTAATAATCTTAATTCCTTTGGCGGTCAAACGCAAAGTAATCCACTCCTGCTCTTCTTCTAACCAAAAACGCTTTGTCTGAAGATTCGGATTGAATACACGCTTCGTCTTAATATTTGAGTGGGAAACATGATTTCCTCTTTGTACTCCTTTTCCTGTTATTACACAAATCTTTGCCATATCTACTAAAATGGATTCATTATTTTGGGTTGCAAAAGTAAACATCTTTTTCACTTTTACAAAACTTATCTTTATTTTTTTTCAATATTTTCTCTGTTTCCATAAAACCAGGACAATACATGTATTGCCGCTGTTTCCGTCCGCAATCGATGTTCGCCCAAACTTACCAAATCTCCCCCCCGCTCCAAAAAAGCGGTGACTTCCTCCTCCGTAAAATCCCCTTCAGGCCCTATAAAAAACAAAATATCCTTCTCTCTATGCTTTTCCTCAAATGCCTTTACACTCATTTTATCTCCATCTCCACAATAGGCTAATCCCATATCGAAGCCCAGTCCCATACATTGCTCGAAACTTTGCAATTCGTGCAATTCGGGCATAAAAACATTTTTACTTTGCTTCATTCCCGCAAGCAATATACGCTGTGCTCTTTCTTTGTTGAACTTCACTTTCTCGCTGTTCCGCGTGCGTATGGGATATATAGCCCGCGCGCCCAATTCGACAGATTTTTCTAAAAACCAATCAAACCTATCGTTCTGTTTTGTCGGCGCTATGGCTATGCTTACACCCACTTTCGGGGCCGTAAACACCTCATATTGCACCACCTCCAGTATGCTATGCTTGGGGTGACTTTGCACTACCCTGGCCTCATATACCGTCCCTCGCCCGTCATAAACCCAAACCATAGTACCCGACTGTATGCGCAGCACTTTATTCAAATGCAAACTTTCGCTTTCTGCCAGTTCTATCATTCCGCCTTCGGCCTGTCCGTGAAAAATAACCATATACTAAGGAACTAAGATACGTAATGCGCCGGGTAAAACTTTAAAATAAAATGGAGAAAATCCCAATAGTTCTCCGTCGCACTCAAGTCGAACTTTCGGATTGGATGCTATGCGAATTTCCTCTGTAGAAAAGGTGTCAATTTTCTCATTCTTCACAAATGAGCCATCATAAAGCCTGGGTGTTTCTCTCAACATTTCCAATACGCTTAAATCTTTGATGACCGTTACGGCCAATTTCCCATTATCGAGTTTAGCATGCGGACATTGTTCCATCCCGTTTCCATTAAAACGGCCTTTGCCCACACAGGCACTGAACACTTTCCCCGTATATTGATAAGTGGCCGTTTGAATCTGCATTTGGGTAGCTTTATACTTAAGCAATAAACGAAACAGGGTTATTAGATAGGTAAATTTTCCCATTTTTCTTTTTTGCTTTTGGATTCCTTCTACCACAAAAGCATCATAACCCAATCCTGCTATATTGGCAAAATAAGCCTTTTTTGTTTCTTCGCCCCATTGGCATTCGGCATATCCTATATCTAAACGCCTTTCATTTTGGCGGATTAAAAGCTTTAAAGCCTCTTTGGGATCTGTGGGTATTGCTACCGACTTCACCCAATCGTTCCCGGTTCCAAATGGAATAAAAGAGATGAGTATTTCATCGGGAGCCACAACTTGTTGATGAAAAATGGCATTCAGCACCTGGTTCATCGTTCCATCTCCTCCACATATCAGAAGCTTACGGAAACCTTTATTTATGCCTAGCATAGCCCGCTCAAATGCCATTTTTTGATCGGCATCACATATCTCAGCTTTCAATCCGTTCGCAAGCATAAAAGATTCCAATTCCTTTATAAAAGGCGTGGCATTTCCGCTTCCTGAAATGGGATTAGCTATTACAAACCAGGCGTTATCCATAGCTTATTTTGTGGCATATATTGATTCCAACTGCTTAAGCATATCGGCACACATACTTTCCATACTGTACTCCGGTTTCCAGCCCCATTGGGCACGTGCAACGGAATCGTCTATACTGGCCGGCCAATTGTCCGCAATTTGTTGCCTGAAATCGGGATTGTAGCTTATTTGAAAATCGGGTTTATATTTTCTTATTTCTGCTGCCAATTGTTCGGGTGTAAAACTAAATGCCGCCAAATTATAGGAACTGCGAATTTTGATTTTTTCGGCCGGAGCTTCCATTAATTCCACCGTCGCCCGAATGGCATCGGGCATATACATCATAGGTAATTCGGTATCCTTGCTTAAAAAACTGCAATAGGCATTATCAAGTATTGCTTTATGAAATATATCTACCGCATAATCGGTTGTACCTCCACCCGGGGCAGCAGTATAACTTATCAGTCCGGGATAACGCAAGCTGCGCACATCTATTCCGTATTTCGCATGATACCATTCGCACCAACGTTCGCCTGCTTGTTTACTGATTCCATATACTGTTGTGGGCTCACAAACTGTAAATTGAGGTGTTGCCACACGGGGCGTACTTGGCCCGAAAACCGCAATGCTGCTTGGCCAGTATAATTGTTTGATATGCCCTTCTTTTGCCAAATTCAGACATATAAACAATGTATTCATATTCAAAGCCCAGGCTTTATCGGGATAAGTTTCTCCCGTAGCCGAAAGCATGGCTGCCAACAAATAAATACATTCAATTTGTTCCCTTTTCACCAATTCATACACGGCTTGCGCATCGGTGGCATCTAATTTTTCGAAACGACACGGGGAAATGGATTTCTGATTCAAATCGCTTTCAATCACATTTTCGGCACCATATCTTGCCGCCAAATATGTGGTGAGCTCGGTACCTATTTGACCCTGTGAGCCTATAATTAAAACCTTTTTTTGCATAGTTTTCCAATCAATCCACAAATGTAGTATAAAGTCTGAAATGTTCATTTTTTTAATCCCAATTTATGGCAGACTTATATCAGGACTTTATTTGTACTTTTGAACTCCCGGAATCCATGAAAAAACTGCTGATTATCCTCCTCTATTTCCTTTTTGCGCTTGGCAATTATGCACAGCATACTAAGGTTTTTGCGGTACAGGACAGCATAAAGGTCGACTCGCTCAGTTTGCGCGAAAGCAGTGTGGAGGTTTTTATAGGTTCCGAGAAATTGGACACAATATTCTACAAGGTTGATTGGAAAAAAAGTTTGCTATATTTCAATCTGAATCAAGAAAATCTGAACGGATTCGATTCCCTGCGCATTTCTTATAAAACCTGGCCTATATACTTCGGAAAATCTTTTGCGTTGCGCAATCCCCAATTTAAAGACAGCAGTCAGCATATCTTGTGGACAGAGAGTATGGCCCAAGAAAAAGAAGAGCCCTTTTTTCAGACCGGTGGCTTAGAAAAATCGGGATCTTTATTACGCGGAATCAGTCTGGGCAATAGCCAAAGTCTTTCTCTGCAATCGGCTTTGAACCTTCAATTGAGCGGACAATTGGCCGACAATGTGGAAATCAGGGCTTCCATTTCGGACGAAAATATTCCCATTCAGCCCGAGGGTACCACCCAACGTATTGCAGATTTTGATCGGATTTTTATTGAAATAAGCATAGCCAAACAGAAAATTATAGCCGGAGATTTTATCCTCAATAAGCCCAATAGTTATTTTATGAATTATTTCAAAAAAGGGCAAGGCTTACAAATTCAAACCCGGTTCGACAATACTTCCATTTTCAAAAAAAATGCGCCCAAGGGGCAAATGTTGCTGCAGGCTTCGGGAGCCATAGCAAGGGGAAAATTTGCGCGAAATAATTTCAACGGACAGGAGGGCAATCAGGGTCCATATAGACTCAGTGGGGCCAATGGTGAGCAATTTATTGTGGTTTTATCGGGAACAGAAAGAGTATTTATAGATGGAAAATTATTGGTTCGAGGCCGGGAAAATGATTATATCATCGATTATAATACGGCCGAAATTACCTTTACGGCACGGCAGTTAATTACCAAAGATCGTCGTATCAGTGTTGAGTTTGAATACAGTGAACGCAATTACGGGCGTTTGATGTATCAGGTGGGAAATGAGTGGAGCATGGGTAATTTTTCGTACAGGTTGAATTTTTTCACCGAACAGGATTTAAAAAATCAATCCCTTCAACAAAGCTTAAGTCCGGAACATATACTTCTTTTAAACAGTATTGGCGATAAGGAAGATTTGGCAGTAGCTCCATCGGTGACTTATGTCGATTTTAACCCGAACGAAATATTATACAAAGCCATAGACAGCATTCAATCCGGCGACACCATACGTATATACAAATACAGTACACACCCCGACAGCGCCCGATACAGAGTATATTTCAGTCAGGTCAGCACCGCGACAGGAAATTATGCGCTCGAACAAAATACGGCCAATGGCAAAGTCTACAGATATGTGGGTCCGGGAAACGGAGATTTTATTGCAGCGATTAAGCTCGTAAGTCCCAAAACCCAAAGAATGTTCAGCTTTGGAGCCAGCTGGCAACTGCATAAAAACTTTAAAGTTGACGCCGAATTGGCCTATAGTATTTTCGATAAAAACAGCTTTTCGACCATAGACAATAAAGACAATGGAGGCTATGCCTACACCGTGCAGTTTATCTATAACAAGAAAATAAAAAACAAGAAAAACAAAGCTCGGAGTATAGACTGGATATTGAAATATGAACAAGTAGAAAAAAGCTTCACACCTATTGTTCGCTGGCGAAATGTGGAATTTGAACGGGATTTTAACCTGGGCGCTGTTGTGGGGCATGAATATATTCCATCCTTTAGTTTGAATTATTACGGCAGTGCGCACAGCAAGCTTCATTTTAAATCCACAGCCTTTATTAAAGAAGCCTTATTTCTCAAAAACGATGTACGCTATATTTATAAAAAGCAAGGATGGGATATAAATCTTTGGGCGGCAACGCTTCATTCCGACGGATTGGTAAAAACTCAATTCTACCGCCAACAGAGCGATATAAAAAGAGATATAGGTCGGCATTTGCAGATACAACTGACCGGAGAAACAGAATACAATTCCATGCGTACAGACAGTCTGCTTTCGAATAGTTATATGTTCAACGACTGGCAATTATCCATAGGATCGCCCGACAGCAACAGTAAGTGGAAATGGAAACTTTTTTATCGTCCGCGTATAGATCACAGGCCTATGGCGCAGGCTCTTCATTTTGCCGGATTGGGACAAAATATGGGGATGGAATTGAAGGCACAAATCAATAAACAGCAGAATCTCTCCCTTTTGTTTACCTACAGAGATTTCAAAAAGGGAAAATATGAATTATTGCCCGAAACAGAAAACAGCAATTCGGCCACGGGGAGACTGGAATACAATGCGCGTTTGCTGAATCAGAGCATACAAATCAACACTTTTTATGAGTTGGGGAGTGGCATGGAAAACAAGAAAGACTATAGTTTTATCCGCGTAAACAATGGTCAGGGCACTCATTATTGGGAAATCGGCTTAGATTTTAACGGGAATGGAGTTCCGGATTTAGACGAATTTCAGGAGGCTCAATTTGTGGGGCAGGGCAATTATGTCAAAATTCTCGTTCCATCCTTAGAATATGTAAAAACTTACAATACGCAATTCAACCAAAATCTATTATTAAAATTTCCGGCCAATTACCGAAATGGGAAAAAATGGCAACGTATTTTATATAAATTCAGCAATCAAACCGTTTACAGAATCAACAAAAAAACGCAGAATCCGGCTTTAGACAAAGTATTAAATCCTTTTTCGGCGGCTTATGGAGACAGCAGTATCCCCTATTTGCATTATTCCTTTCGCAATACTTTTTATTTCAATAAAAATGAAGGCAGATACGGCATAGATATTGAATATAGGGATATACGCAGTAAATCATCACTAACCAATGGTATAGACAGCCGGCAAGACGAGGCCTGGCAAATTCGCAGTCGCTACAACATAAGTCGCCGCATCAGTTGGTTTTTGAAAGCAGAAAAAGGGAATAAGCGCTATAATAGTGCCTTTTTACGTAATAGAAATTACGATTTACTTGTTTACTGGATAGAGAATAAATTCAGTTACCAAAAAGAAAGTAAATGGCGTATTAGTGCCAGTCACCATTTTAGTTACAAAGAAAACGAAAATAGTCCCCACGCCCTCATGGGAGGCGAACTTGCTCGTTTGCATAATGTGGGCTTAGAGGGCAGTATACATTTTTTGAAACAAGGAATGATTAGTCTGAAATTGAATACAGTATGGATAGATTATAACGGACAATTGAATTCAAATTTAGGCTACGAAATGTTGGGTGGATTGGCCAATGGCTTGAATGGAACCTGGAATTTACAGATACAACAAAACATAGGAAAAAATCTGCAAGCCAGCTTTATATATGAAGGGAGGGCCGGCAAGGAAATGCAACCCGGGCATTTTGGCAGTATGCAGATAAGGGCATATTTTTAGCGAAAATTGTATGATAAAATGGAAAAAAAAACAGGTATACGAAGATACCTGTTTCAAAACAATATAAGAATGAGATTAATTAATCTCTATTTCCTAAAAGGCGTAATACAAAATAGATTAGCGTTGTGAGTGCATAAAGTGCATTAACTACATATGTAGTAGCTGCCAATTTCAATGCATGTTTTGCTTTAGGCATTTCTTCGGCTGTTGCCACATTAGCGGTTTGAATCCACGCCAATCCGCGGTTGGTTGCGTCAAATTCGACCGGCAGCGTAACCAAGGCAAAAAGGGTAATCATACCTTGTGCGGCAACAATAATAGATAAGATAATTTTATTATCGAACATTTGAAACACAAAGCCCAACATCATCGAAGCCATAAACACGAGGTTCATAATAGTGGAACTCACATTCACGATAGGCACCATTTTAGAGCGAAAATTCAGCCATCTGTATGCGGTGGCATGTTGCACAGCGTGTCCTACTTCGTGAGCGGCCACTGCGGCGGCACTGATACTGCGACCGGCGTATACTTCCGGACTGAGGTTTACGGTTTTATTGGCCGGATTATAATGGTCAGTCAAATGCCCGGGGACACTGATTACCGACACATCATAAATACCGTTGTCGTGTAGCATGCGTTGCGCAATTTCTTTACCGCTTAACCCACTACTTAATGCATACTGTGCATATTTATTAAATGCACTTTTCAATCTCCAGCCTACAAAAAGGCTTATACCCATAAACAAAATTCCGATGAGAAATAACATAGTATTTTTTTTAAATTTAAATATTCAATTTTTGTACCAAAACGCAAAATTGCCATTTCAGGTTTGCAAATATCGACAAGTTTACCGAAAAATGGATATAATGCGTTCATTTTGGCAGACAATTTTACCTTTGTAGAAAAATTGGCAGTAGATGAAACCATTAATATTAATCACCAATGACGACGGGGTACATGCTCCGGGTATTAAAGCATTAATCGAAGTTGCCTCCCATTTCGGAGATATCTTTGTGGTTGCCCCCGACAGTCCCCAAAGCGGCATGGGTCACGCGGTAACCATCAATAATATAATACATATCAATAATCTGAGTCACGAATACGGTTATCCAATATATTCGTGCAGTGGCACTCCGGTCGATTGTGTAAAAGTGGCCGTACATAATTTACTTCCGCGCAAACCCGATTTAATAATCAGCGGCATCAATCACGGCGCCAATTCAAGTATCAATGTCATCTATTCGGGAACCATGTCGGCTGCTGTTGAAGGTGCGGTGATGGGAATTCCTTCAATTGGATTTTCATTATGCGACCATAGTTATACAGCTCAATTCAAACCCGGCTTGCCTTTTATTGCCGAAATCATAGAATATGCCTTAAAAAGTCCCCTCCCTGCCGGCGGGTGTTTGAACGTAAATATTCCCAATATAGAAAAGCCCAAAGGCATCAAAATTTGTCGTCAGGCCGAGGCCCATTGGGACGAAGAATTAGATGAAAGAAAAGACCCGAGAGGAGGCACTTATTTTTGGCTAACCGGAATATTTACCGTAACCGACAAGAGCGAAGAGTCCGACGAATATGCGTTGGAACAAGGCTATGTTTCTGTAGTGCCTGTACAATTCGACCTCACCCACTACACCTTGTTGGCTAAAATGAGAAACGATTTTCTGAAAAACACCTAAAGCAAATTATATATCATGCGTCCTGTTATACCGCCGAGCGAACAAAAAGGGTTAAAAAGAGACAGTGCCAAATTGGGCATATTATTAGGCTTATTGGTGCCTGCCATTTTCTTTCTGTGTTTATGGCTGGCAGACCAATTTTTTGCTACCCGTCTCGATAAAGAATATATGATAAAAGACGGTACCAAACTGGTTATCGGCGTAGCCGTAAATGTATTGCTTTTTCGTTGGTATATGGTCAAAATGCGTTTCGATCAAACCGGAAAGGGCATATTGGCAGCCACATTTTTCTATGCCATATTTTATATGATTTTCTTTGTGATGCTCGATAAAACGCTTTTATTTTAAAGCACAAAATTGCCAACGGCCTTCAAAAAATCTGCCAAATTTTCGCGGGGAACCACATGCCCACAATGGTCGAACATCAATAATTCGGCTCCACATATTTCGGCTTGTTTAATAGAATCTGCCGCTGCAATCACTGTATCTTCCCTACCCGAAATAATCATTTTTTTATGCGGAAATAAGGCAAACAATCGGGTCAAATCTCGTCTATGTTTCAAGGCACGCATGGTATGAAGAATTATTTCGGTCGGAATGGTTTGGGAGTCTGCCAAATCCTTTTTCCATGCATGGGGATTTTGGGCATGATAGCGGGCGCTGTATAAATTTTTAAAAAACTCGCCCATATATAAATCTCTATTTTCGAGCAAGATTCGTATTCCCCTTTCTCTGTTTTTTTGTTTCAATTCCGAATCGGCTTCAGTGGTCGAATTCACCATACAAATAGCTTTAAAGAAGTCGTCGCCAAACAAATCGATCATTTCCAATAAAACATAGCCCCCCATACTATGACCGATTCCGTTTATTTCTGAAATAGATTCCTTCTGAAGCGTAATTCCAATTTCATTAGCAATATCGCGCACGCTGAAATCGCAGAACCAGTCGTCGGGGCGACTATGTCCGCAGCCGGGCAATTCGAACACAATATGCCTAAAATTAGGAAGGGCGCGTAAAGATTCCGACCATAAATCGGCATTTTCGCATAATCCGTGTATCCACAAGAGACAGATTTCCCCTTCTCCTGAAATCCGATAAGCCAGACCTTTATTGCTCCATTTCATAATCAAAAATCAACATAGAAAAGTTTACAATGCGAAGTAAAAAAACAAATTGTTCATTACCTATTCAAAAATGAGCATATTTTTTTCGAAAAATGAACATAAAAACTCGATAAACTCAGTAATTTTGCAAAAAAAAGAAATTGAGCGAACTGGAATTTGATATAATCGTAGTGGGTGGTGGAATCGTTGGAGCGGCCAGTGCATATAAGCTTCAACTTCGATATCCCGACAAAAGTATAGCCCTGATAGAGAAAGAGAAGAATTTAGCCGATCATCAGACCGGAAATAATTCGGGTGTGATTCACAGTGGCATTTATTATAAACCGGGATCCTATAAGGCCAAAAATTGTGTTGAGGGCCGAAGGGAGTTGGTTGCCTTTGCGAAAGAACACGGGATAAAGCATGAGATTTGCGGCAAGCTGATTGTGGCGGTGAATCGGGAAGAAGCCGACCGTTTACAAGGCATTTATGAACGTGGTTTGGCCAATGACATAGAAGATATGGAAATGGTGACTGCTGCCCAAATGAAAGAAATAGAACCTCATATAGAAGGCATAGCGGGAATTCGTGTCGGTTGTACGGGCATTATAGATTTCAGAGGGGTAACCGATACCTTAGGCAATTTATTAGAAAGTTTGAATCCGCGCAGTAAAGTATTTCGTCATACCGAAATAAATGCCGTTCGTAATGAAGATAATATGAAAGTATTGATATCCAATAAGGGGAACTTCAAAGCGAAAAAGGTCGTTTTTTGTGCGGGCTTACAAAGCGATAGAATGGCCCAAATGGATGGGATAAAAACTCAGGCTAAAATAGTTGGATTTCGTGGGGATTATTATGATCTGACCGAAAAAGGCAAGCATAAAATCAAGCATTTGGTATATCCGGTTCCCAATCCGGCTTTCCCATTTTTGGGCGTACATTTTACGCGGATGACGGATGGTACTATAGAATGTGGACCCAATGCCGTTTTCACATTCAAAAGAGAAGGCTATGGAAAAACAGATTTTAGCCTGAAAGACACCCTAGATGCACTTGGGTTTATTGGCACATGGCGACTTTTTTTCAAACATACCCGATTTGGAATAGACGAATACAAAAGAGCATTTAGCAAAGCTCTATTTTTAAAAACCCTACAGCGTTTATTACCCGGCTTAGAATCGGATGATATAAAACCGGGCAGAGCCGGAGTAAGAGCCATGGCCTTAGGTCCGGATGGTGAAATCATAGATGATTTTAAATTTGAATACAACGACAACAGCATACATATACTCAATGCACCTTCGCCTGCAGCAACGGCATGTTTGGCAATAGGCTCGGAAGTAACCCGCATGGCAGAAGCGCATTTTGGTGAATTTTAAAAAAAAGCATAACCCCCTAAAATAAAATCACATGTTTGGATTTTTAAAAAGAAACAAGGTTAGTCGGGATAAACTGGTTCAGATTTATACCGATAATTTATTCGATGTCATAGAGCGTGGATTTCCGGAAGTGGCCGAATTCATTAATACAGAAAAGCAATTCGAAAAATCTCCACAAATCGGCCAGGCCGACTTTGAATGGTTTTCCTACATCATATACGGCGGGAATATGTTGAATTTATATCAATATTTTGGAGAAGAAGAAGCCGATGATCTGAAATATAAAATCATTGCGGAAGTAGCCGAAAGATATACCAAAAGAGACCGTGTGGTAGCTGAAGATATGATATTGGAATATGAAAAATTCTTAACCGATATACAGCGTAAAACTTCTGATGTTTCCAAAACCATATCACTGGCCTTGTTTTATAAATTTCAGTTGAACGATTATCAGAACGAGCATTTCCAAAAAATCAATACACCCAATCCGGTTTTCTTTAAAGAATTAAACGAGATGATGGAATTATTTATATGGAATTGGCCCGAATTTTTGAATAAATATAAAATCGGTTCCTAGCATGCTGATTCATTTTCGATTATCTCCATTTTCGGGAATAAAAATGAAAATGAGAAAAGCTAAACTTCGTTTTTCATAGGCTGATACGGCTATTGATAAGCTAAAAAAATCATTACATTTGTCGCATTATGCCATTGGATCAACCGGAAGAAGAAAAAGAAATGTCATTTCTCGACCACCTCGAAGAGCTCAGGTGGCATTTGGTTCGCATTGTGATTGCAGTTTTAATCGGCGCAGTTATAGCATTTATATATGACGAAATCTTATTCGATAAAATCATATTTGCCCCCAAGGATCCGAATTTTATTACCTATAGAGTATTTTGTAAGATAGGCCAATTCTTTGGTGTAAATGGATTATGCATACAGGAAATCCCCATTCAGATAATCAACATGAATATGGGGGGACAATTCAACATGCATATGTGGGCCAGTTTAATCGCCGGAGTCATCCTTGCATTTCCTTTTATCATATACGAATTATGGTCATTTTTAAAACCGGCATTATATGCACATGAGAAAAAAAGTGCGGGTGGTTTGCTTATATATACCGGTATTTTATTTGCGTTGGGCGTTGCATTCGGATATTTTGTACTCAGTGCGCTCACTATAAATTTTCTAGGAAATTATCAGATAAGCAGCGGCAATATTGCCAATAATATCAATATCTCTTCCTATATCAGTTCCATAACTATGGTAACCCTGGCTACGGGGATATTATTCGAATTGCCGGTGGTTATTTATTTTCTTACAAAAATAGGCATGGTTACTCCGGCCTTCCTCCGGAAATACAGACGTCATGCTTTAATTTTGAATTTAGTTTTAAGTGCCATTATCACGCCTCCCGACATTATCAGTCAGGTCATCATTGCCATGCCATTGACCATTTTATATGAATTGGGAATTTGGGTTTCGGCACGTGCCGTAAAAGGAATAGAAAAAGAAAAAAGCGAGGCATTGGTTAAAAAATAAAAGCCAAAAAAAGGGTAAAATGCCTTTATCCCTTAGAGATAATATGTATCTTGCTCTCTCAATCCGAAAAAGCTAAAACATGCCAAAGAAAGGACTTTTACTTTTATTTTTCATTATAGCCCAAGGAGTTTACGCCCAAAACACCGCTTATTTTAATTTGGTAAATGGGCAGAAATTTTCAGCAAAAATTTTGCATACGGCCAACAAATATTATTTAGTCGAGGGTGCGGACGGAAAATTATTCGAAGTCAACCGTAATGCCGTAAATTCATACCATAATGAAAGTAATACCTATACGTTTACAAACCGCTATGCCGGTACAGCTCCCAATGAATTTATATTGCGTAATGCATTAAAGAATGAAATCGGGATAAATGTATTTGCATTATTTTCGACCGATATACAGGTATTTTATGAATATACCTTCTTAAAATCTCGTTTATCCTTGCGGTTTCCTGTAACCTTTGGGTTCAATAATGGGAATTTCAACAATACAAATACCAGTTCCCTTCAAATTCAATTTCCCAAATTCAAAAACAATGTTTTTGGTATAGGTATAGAGCCGCGTATACGGAGTTCCCGCTTTGGCAAGAATTCGTACGTACTTGGATTCAGTGCCGAATATTTATATATAAACGCAAGTTATTATACCGAATTTGAGAGCATGCATAGCTTGCGTTTGTTTCTTAACAACGGGGTTGCGCATAAAATTGGGCATAGGGTAAAATTGGGATATGACGCCGGCATAGGTATGCTTATTAACCCGAGAATAATGCAATCGGGGGGCAATTTATCCTTTATCCCGTTGCCTCAATTTCGATTTAGAATGAATCTTTCTTATTTATATTAAACAAATTAAAGTAAACATATTCCTATGAAAATACTAGATGGAAAAGTAGCCATTGTAACCGGTGGAAGCCGTGGAATTGGAAAAGGCATAGTAAAAAAATTAGCCGAGCAAGGCGCTAACGTTGTTTTCACCTATGTATCGAGTGATGCGGCGGCACAGGCTGTGGTAGATGAATACAGCAGTGCATACGGAGTAGAAATTAAAGCCATTAAAAATGACGCGTCCTATTTAGAACAAGCCGAGCAATTGGTAGACGAAACCATGAAGGCTTTTGGGCGCATAGATATAGTAGTAAACAATGCGGGTATTACCAAGGACAATTTGCTTATGCGTATGAGTGAATCCGATTGGGATGCTGTCATCAACACCAATTTAAAAAGTGTTTTCAATATGACCAAAGCCGTTCAAAAGGTAATGCTTAAGCAACGTTCGGGGTCCATCATCAATCTTAGTTCGGTCGTTGGCCGTAGTGGTAACGCCGGGCAGTCGAACTACGCCGCCTCCAAATCGGGAGTAATCGGTTTTACGCAGGCCGTTGCGCGTGAATTGGGATCCCGAAATATACGATGCAATGCTATAGCACCGGGATTTATAGAAACAGAGATGACCGAAAAACTGGATGAAACCACAAAATCTGGGTGGATACAAAATATCCCTCTGAAAAGAGCGGGTACGACCGAAGATGTGGCCAATGCGGTTTTATTTTTCGCCTCGGATATGTCGGCCTATATTAGCGGTCAGACCCTGAATGTTTGTGGGGCCATGCTTACCAATTAATATACGTTTCATTTTAAAACAACGTTGATTCATTTGTGTCACTGATATTGCATTATTCTTATTGGTTTATCTTGCTTTGTGTATTGGTTGGTACAGGAATCAGTACCTTATTATATATACGTAGTGGTAGCGAGATACCCGAAAAGATCAAGTGGTTTCTTTTTGCAGTTCGTTCCATTTGTCTTTCCCTGCTTGTATTTTTACTATTCAATCCGCTCACTAAAAGCAGTCGCACCGAAATAGAGCAAGCTCAAATATTTTTTCTTCAAGATCAATCGGCATCCATACATTTAAGTAAAGACAGCGCCTATTATAAAAGTGCCTATTTACAAAGCCGGGATCAATTGTTGGAGCGATTAGCTGCAAAATACAAACTGCGTAGTTTCTCATTTTCCGAGGACCTGAAAGAAGGATTAAGCGGAGATTATAGTGGCACAGAAACCAATATAGATCAGGCCTTAAAGGAGCTGGAGCTAATATCATCCGGTCAGCATATAGGGGCTGTGATACTTGCTTCGGATGGAATAATTACTCGTGGGAACAATCCATTGAATCGTCTTTCCCATTTCAAAAGTCCATTTTACACAATAGGATTAGGCGATACGAGCAGTAGAAAAGATTGGTATATACGGCATTTGATCAGCAACAAAATCGCATTTACCAACAGTCGTGTTCCTGTGGACATACAAATAGGTGCCGATAAACTAAAGGGCAAACAGGGTATATTGAGGGTATATTTCGACGGCAAGAAAATAGAGGAGCAAAAAATCGACATAGACGAAGATCAGCGGGATTTTTCGCGCAGCATATATATAGAAGTCAAAGAGCCGGGTATATTTCCTATACGTGCCGAACTTAGTCCGCTCGAGGGCGAACAAAATCTCAAGAACAACAGTCTGACCCAATATATAGAAGTCAACAATACCCGAAAAAAGATAGCTTTAGTTTCCGAGGGGCCTCATCCTGATTTAGGAGCCATTCGCAGCAGTTTAATTAAGGACGATAATATAGAGCTCAGCATGTTTCAGGCCAACGATTTCGATCCGAATGCCGATTGGAATTTAGTCATACTACATGGTTTACCTACCCAAAACACATCCATGGGCAATACCTTTTTGCAATTAAAAAACAAGAAAACGCCTTTATGGTTAATATTGGGAGAGAAGACATCCGTTTTTGGTTTAAACAATTTAAAGTTGGGCCTACAAATCAACGGTGTTCGTTCTGGTCGTGAATCTGCCCGTGCGGTTGTAAACATGGGGTTTCAGGGTTTCAATATTAGCGAAAACATGCAGCTATTATTTAAGGAGGGTCCTCCCCTTCAGGCCTTATCGGGGAATTTTGTGGTATCCAACAATGCACAGGTATTGGCCACCAAGCGCATAGGCAATATAGAGACGCAGATACCCATATGGCTAGTGGTGCAGCAGGAGGCTTATAAAAACAGCATATTGGCAGCGGAGGGATTATGGCGATTGCGTTTATTCGATTTCGAGAAAAACGGCAACAGTTCAATCTTCGACGAGTGGATACAAAAAACCGTACAATTATTAGCAGCTCAAGACGATAAGAGTAAATTCCGTTTAGACGTTAAAAACAGCTATGATGCGGGTGAATCGGTTTATATGCGGGCGGAGGTCTACAATGATGCCTATGAGCCGATAAACGATGCGCAGGTATCCATTATGCTGGTCGATAGCAGTGGAGCAAAATTGCCATTTCAATTCAGTGCGCAAGACGCATACTATACCTTAAATCCGGGCAGACTGCCGGCGGGGATATATGCCTATACTGCACAGGCACAGAAAGCGGGGATTAACCATCAAAAGAAAGGAAATTTCGTGGTACGTCAAGATCCGGCCGAATACCATAAATTAAAAGCAGACCATAGTCTATTAAAGCAAATGAGTGCGCAAAGTGATGGGAAATTTCATTTGCCTATAGACATGAATCAGATAGAAAACGAGATAGAACAGCATCAAAAAATGAAACCAAAAAGTCGTACCTTTACCGATTATGCGGCATGGATCAATTGGAAATGGCTGGCAATATGCATCATACTTTTGCTGAGCATGGAATGGTTTGTGCGTAAATGGTACGGGGTTTATTAAAAAAAAACAGGAAAAAAAATGGAAAGGACGCGCATATTAAGTGCTTCGGAAATGGAAATAAAAACCGAACGAATTGCCTTAGAGATATTGGAAGACAGTCATACCGAACCGATTTTATATCTCGTTGGGATTATGCCCAATGGCAAGCAATTTGCGGAAGATTTAATCCGCCATATTAAAAAAGAAATACCCACCATAGAATGCGTATTGATTACGGCATCAGCTGCGCACAAGAACAGTTCGGATGCAGAAATAAGCTTCAGTATGCCTTTAGAAAATATACGCAATCATCATGTTGTACTAATAGATGATGTGTTGAATTCGGGCAAAACCATGGCAGCAGTATTAAAAGAAATTGTTCAACAGGCTCCAAAGCAGGTCAAAACCGCCGTAATGGTAGAGCGTGCACATAAAAACTTTCCTATACATGCCGATTATAGAGGCTTATCCGTAAACACCAATTTACAGAATCATATCGAAGTAGAAATGCAGGGCGAAAAGTCTGCCTGGCTATTGTAGAATTTGATCTTGATAGTATGCATTGTAAAGGCTGCACTTCAATAATTGCCAGTCATCCCGTATAAAATTATTACCTTGCGCCCAATTTTTTAAGAAAAGATGGTAGAGATAACACATGTAGAAACGTCAAAAATCGGGAATATAGATTTTGATAAATTGGAATTTGGGAAATATATATCCGATCATATGTTTGTGGCCGAATACAAGAACGGGAAATGGAGTGAGGGCAAAATAGTGCCCTTCGGATCCATAGAAATAAGTCCCTCCGCCCTTGCCTTGCATTACGGACAAAGCGTATTCGAAGGCATGAAAGCCTTTAAGACAGAGTCCGGGAATATTAATATTTTTCGCATACAAAAGCATGCCGAGCGCATAAATAAATCTTTAGAGCGCATGTGTATGGCAGCTTTACCCGAGGCCTTATTTGAGGAGGGGGTAAGAAGTTTTATGCAGGTAGAGAAAGATTGGGTTCCGCCATCCGATAAGGGTAGTTTTTATTTGCGTCCATTTGTATTTGCCAGTGAATCGCGCTATGGGGTAAAAATTTCGGACGAGTATTTATTTATAATTTTCGGGGGACCGGTAGGGCCTTATTTTCCGAAGCCATTACGCGTGAAAGTAGAGCGTGTATTCAGTCGTGCTGCGCCGGGTGGTACGGGTTCGGCCAAATGTGCGGGAAATTACGGTGCTTCTTTTTATCCAACCACAAAAGCGCAGGAAGAAGGCTTTGATGCCATAATATGGACCGATGGGAGTAAGCACGATTTCGTAGAAGAATCGGGAACCATGAACCTGATGTTTGTACAAAACGGGAAAATAATTACCCCCGAAATCACCGACAGCATATTGCCCGGAATAACCCGCGACAGTTTATTAACCATTGCGCCGAGCCTGGGCTTAGAGTTTGAAACGAGAAAAGTTTCGGTACAGGAAATAAAAGACGGATTAGAATCGGGTGCAATCACCGAGGCATTTGGTACGGGTACAGCCGCCATAGTGGCATATATACACCAAATACATATAGATGGAAAAGATTATACACTTCCAGCGTTTACTGAGAATTCGGTACAAAATCGGTTGAAAATGGCATTACATGGCCTTCGTACCTCCGATCAGAAAGATGTCTATGGATGGAATAATTTTCTTTAAGATCAAATAAAGAAACCTAGCCTTTCATGAAGGGAGTAGACCTGCCATGAATGGAAAATAAAATGCTGTTTTTAATATTGTTAACTTCTTATTCTAGAGAGCAAAATGAGATGCAAAAAAACGCTATTCCACCACTTTCCCAAATAGGTCGAATTCCTGTGCCTCTTCAATGCGCACTTTTACGAAATCGCCAATACGTACATACTGATCTTTGATCGGAATAAGCACTTCATTGTCTACATCCGGCGAATCGAACTCCGTTCTTCCTACAAAAAATTCACCTTCAACCCGGTCTATTAAAACCAAGAATTCCTTGCCTATTTTTTCCTGATTTAAATTATAGGAAATATCGCGTTGAATTTCCATCAGTTCATTTGCTCTATCGTGTTTATCTTCTTCACTCACATCATCCTTCAGGTTGAATGCATGCGTATTCTCTTCGTGCGAATAGGTAAATACGCCCATACGATCGAATTGAATGTCGCGAATAAACTGTTTAAGTTCTTCCACATGTTCGGGTTTTTCTCCCGGATAGCCGACAATAAGCGTTGTACGAATGGCAATTCCCGGCACTTTATCTCTAAACATGCGTACCAAGTCATAGGTTTTTTGCTTATTTACACCTCTGCGCATACTTTTCAATATATCGTCGCTAACGTGTTGCAGCGGGATATCGATATATTTACAAACCTTAGGGTTTTCGCGCATCACATCCAGCACATCCTCAGGGAATCCGTTCGGAAAGGCATAATGCAATCGGATCCATTCAATTCCCTCCACTTCACTTAGGGCATTCAGCAATGCGGCTAATTTTCTTTCCTTATATAAATCCAATCCATAATAGGTAGAATCCTGTGCAATAATGATCAATTCTTTCGTTCCTCCTGCGGCCAGTTTTTTCGCTTCCGCAACCAAATCTTCAATGGGCTTACTGATATGATTTCCTCGCATAAGAGGTATGGCACAGAAAGAACAAGGGCGGTCGCATCCTTCGGATATTTTCAGATAGGCATAATGGCGGGGAGTTGTCAATAAACGTTCGCCCAATAATTCGACCTTATAATCCGCTTTCAGGGTTTTAAGTAGGGCGGGCAATTCCCGGGTTCCAAACCAACGGTCCACCTCAGCTATCTCCGCTTCCAATTCGCTTTTATATCTTTCGCTCAAACATCCGGTAACATAGACTTTGTCGACCTGTCCCCTTTTTTTGGCTTCGGCATAACGCAAAATGGTTTGAATACTTTCTTCCTTTGCATTGTCAATAAATCCGCACGTATTAATCACCACCACATTAAAATCATCTTGTTCGGATTCGTGGCTTACTTCCATTCCATTGGCATGCAATTGGCCCATGAGGACTTCGGAATCATACGTATTTTTGGAACATCCCAAGGTTACGATATTTACCTTATTCTTTTTTAATGTCCTGGCTTTCATTATCTAATGCGGTCTGTGCTTTTAATTAAATCATCGTCTTTTTTCACCCCTTTATAACCCAGATAGGTTAATATCCATGCCAAAAAAGGCATAAAAACAGCTATGGATTTTGGATATACAATTTCAATTTCAGCACCGGGATTCGTACCAAAAATATAGAATAGCGTAAATGCCATTAAGATAAGGAGTATAACCATTACAATCTTGCTCCAGCGAAGCTGAAAACTTCTTTTTTTATAGGAAAAAAGGATAATAGCGAGTAGAATTACAGTCAGCAAGAAGCAGGCCAAGGCTACGGGGGTAAAAATTTCGGCAAGGAAATCTTCGGCATTACCCCACACATTGCGAATGCCCCATTTTCCACTTAGTTCGTCCCTGTCTATAATAGCCAAACTTGCAGATGCTCCGCTTTCTATATGTCTTACAGCAATGACGGGCAAAAACAAAAAAGCCATCATGCAAAGCTGAGCAAGTACGAAATAAAGCGATTGTATGCGTTGAATCATCTTGATTTTTTTTGCAAAGAAACGGAATTTAGATGATTTAGCAAGCCGCTTTTTTTATCGAGGCAATTCGAATATCTCGAGTTGTGTCGGCTTTCCGTCTTTGATTTGAAAACGGATGGCCGTGCGTACTTTATGCCAACCTTGTATTCCGGCCGCGCCCGGATTAATATGCAGATGATTCCATTGTTTATCGTATATGACCTTGAGTATATGCGAGTGTCCCACAACCACCATGTCGGGTTGTTCGGCCCGAATGAGTCCTAATGTACGGGCATTGTATTTTCCCGGATAACCTCCTATATGGGTCATAAGGACTTTCATTCCCCCTACTTCAAAAATGGAATTAAGCGGATAACGAACACGTATTTTCCCGTCGTCTATATTCCCGTAAACGGCCCTCAAAGGTTTAAAATGCTCTAGTTTGTCAGCCAGCGCAACATCCCCAATATCGCCTGCATGCCATATTTCATCGCAGTTTTCGAAGAAAGGAAGAAAAGCCGAATCGAGTTGGCTATGGGTATCTGACAATATGCCTATTTTCACTTGTAGCTATCTATAATTTCACAAAAGTAGGATAAAATATTTCTCGGAATCTGCCTGCTGATACGCTGTGTAAAATTCCACCTGATATTTAACAAATATTTGCTACACAATACTGCCTTAAGTATTTGTATCTTAAAAGTTTATTGTCGAAATTTGTAGTCTAATCCCATCACACAATGAAATCCATATTTACGTTCACCCTCTTAAGCATTAGCTTGGGGCTTTTTGTGCCTAAATCTAATGCAGAATGTGTTGTTGACATTAACACCAACATATCCAGCATTACTCCCGGTTCCTGCAGCGGAATCCTTCGTGTAACAAACGGAGCTACTTTAACCATTGATGGCGTCACCAATTGGGCTGCCAATATTCCTTTCACCATAGTTGTAGAAAACGGCGGCGAAATTAAATGGGCCGGCAATTATACGTGGACACTTCCTGACAGTTCGGGTATTAAATTAATTTCGGGCGGACATTTATCGGTTGCGAATCCGTGTAATGCGAACTGGTTAATTGTTATTGGTACGGATCAAATTTCTACCTGTTCAGGCGGCGCCGGAGTCTTTTCTTTTGCCGAACTTAATGCCGCCGGAGGAACACCCACCGTCTCCCCTACTCTTTCTACCCACTACCTGTGCGCCCCCGGCGATTTAGTCGCCACCGGAAACCCCTCAGATTCATTACCGGGTGTCACCACCACTTATCTTTGGACGGGTACCGGCCCCGGATCATTCACTTTCACTTCGCCCACTACTGTCAACACACAAATTACAGGTATTACAGTACCGGGTGTCTACACATTTAAGTTGTTGCTGACTGCCACTCACGGAAATAAAACCTATCGATATGCCTCTAAGGTTACTTCAACCCTTTATGTTCCGCCTTTAAATCAATCCGTATTTCCGGTTTCAACCACCACTTGTCGTGGTGCCAATAACGAAATTAAAGTTGGTTCAAGTCAGACCGGTGTTACCTACAGCTTATATAATAATACAGACACCAATACGGTGCTACAAAGTGCAATCGGAACCGGTTCTTCACTAGCCTACACCATTCCTTTTGTTCCGAATGTAGAAACCTATATAGTGAAAGCCGAATTCCCGGCAAACCCCTGTATAATTCGCGTTGGATCGCCTATTACGCTTTCTCCCGGACAAGAACCGAACTATTTGGCCAATGACCTGGACACCTGCGATTGTGTGGTAGACGGAAATAATTGGGTGGATTTTATTAAAGATGATCGTATTTTGCTTTCTATAAATTCGGGCGGACAAAATTTGGGTGAAGTAAGCGTTGTAGCATATGTGGATAGCAATCCCATCGACGTACAGGCTTGCGCCTCAGTTAACCCCCTTTATACAACCACCGTTATGGGACGTCGTTATGCTGTAATTCCCGAATTTCAGCCCACAAATCCCATTCAAGTGCGCGTATTTTTCTCTAAATCAGAAATGGACGCATTGATTCTTGAAGCCAATGCCAACGTGAATCCAAACGATGATTTTCCTTGGGGAAATATGACCGAATTGTATTTGGGTAAATAATCAAATACGCTTAACGCCTCTGTGATAAATGGCACTTTCACCGATAATTGCGTGAGCGGAGCTCAATCTTCTATGCAC
>JAEZEQ010000025.1 GCA_023432985.1 Bacteroidota bacterium
CGTTGGAGCTTGACTTAGCTCGGTCACGTACTATAAGTACGCTCCCTCACTGCGTCTGCGCTCCGCCTTGCGGCGGCTTGCATAAATAATTTTAAGACCTTCTTTACTTGGAAACTTTTGCAAAAAATGGGAAAATTATCTCATTTTTTGTGCAGGATATATGTACTCAAAGAAAAGAGATTGAGAACAAATTGTGTGCAGTATGAATTCCCCTCTTAACAGAAGCCGGCTTTGCTATCTATTTCTATGCAAAAAAAAGCCTTACAAATTTGTAAGGCCTTTTTTTTTATTTTTTCAATGCATCTCTGATTTCCATAAGCAATTTTTCTTGCGTAGTGGGTTCAGGTGCAGCTTCTGCAACAGGTTCTGGTGCTTTTTTCATCTTATTAATTCCTTTAATAACCATAAACAATGCAAAAGCAACTATGGTAAAGGCAATGATTTGTGATAGAAAGCTCCCATATTTAATAGCTGTACCGGGTACAACCAAATCCTGCAAGTTTTCGAGTTGTGCCGCTTTTAAAGCCGGCGATAATATAGCCGGAGTAATGATATCATTTACTAATGAAGTCACAATTCCGCCAAAAGCTCCGCCGATAATCACACCGACCGCCAAGTCAACAACATTGCCTTTTACGGCAAATTCTTTAAATTCTTTTAGTATTCCCATAATGTGTTAATTTTAATTCGAACAAATATATCAATTTTATTAATCCGTGCGATTTTGTACATTCGTCCCCAAAATAAATTCTATGTCTATGTACGATATTGTAGTTTTAGGTAGTGGTCCGGGCGGTTATGTTGCTGCCATCAGAGCGTCTCAGTTGGGACTTAAAGCGGCCATCATCGAGAAAGAAGCCCTGGGTGGGATATGTCTGAATTGGGGTTGTATTCCCACTAAAGCGCTTTTGAAAAGTGCTAATGTGAAAGAATATTTAGACCATGCTAAGGATTATGGCCTTTCGGCTGATAATATACAGGTGGATTTCGATGCGGTGATCAAAAGAAGCCGTGGTGTAGCAGAAGGAATGAGTAAGGGCGTTCAATTTCTTATGAAAAAAAATAAGATTGAAGTGATTTCCGGTTTTGGAAAATTAGTCGCCCCGGGTAAATTGGAAGTGAGCGATAAGGATGGCAAGAAAACAGTTGTTTCGGCCAAAAATATTATCATTGCAACCGGTGCACGCTCCAGAAATATTGAAGCGATTCCTCAAGACGGAAAACAAATTATCGGATATCGTGAAGCCATGTCTTTGCCAAAGCAACCCAAATCAATTGTGGTTGTGGGCAGTGGAGCAATTGGATGCGAATTTGCCTATTTCTATAATAGCCTGGGAGCTAAAGTTACCCTGATTGAATATTTGCCTCAAATTCTTCCACTCGAAGATGAAGAAGTAAGCAAACAACTCGAAAAATCGTTTAAGAAAACCGGAATGGAAGTACTCACAAATACTTCTGTGGAATGGGCAAAAGCAGGTAAAAACGGCTGCGAAGTGAAAATTAAAAATGCCAAAGGCGAATCTCAAACGATTGAAGCCGAAATTGTACTTTCTGCCGTAGGTATTCAAACCAATATTGAAAATATCGGATTGGAAACATTGGGCATTAAAACCGACAAAGGTCGTATTCTCACGGATGCCTTTTATCAGACCAATATTGCAGGCGTTTATGCCATAGGGGATGTAACCACCGGTCCGGCTCTTGCACACGTAGCCTCGCATGAAGGCATTGTATGTGTAGAGAAAATTGCCGGAAAAAACCCGACACCGGTAGATTATGGCAATGTGCCTTCTTGTACTTATTGTTACCCAGAGGTGGCTTCTGTAGGTATGACCGAAAAAGCAGCAAAAGAAGCCGGATATGAAATTAAAGTGGGAAAATTCCCATTCAGCGCCTCAGGTAAAGCCAGCGCAGCCGGTGCAAAAGACGGTTTTGTGAAGGTGATTTTCGATGCCAAATACGGTGAATGGTTAGGATGCCACATGATTGGTGCCGGTGTTACAGAAATGATTGCAGAAGCAGTTGTCGCTCGTAAATTGGAAACTACCGGACACGAAATTATTTCAGCTATGCATCCACACCCAACTATGAGTGAAGCTATTATGGAGGCTGCTGCAGCTGCATACGGCGAAGTAATCCACTTGTAAATTTATGTGTGGTATAACCGGAATTATTGGTTCTAAACATAACTTGCCCGAAAGGGATAGTCTTGTATTACAGTCAATTACTTTATTGAAACAAAGAGGGCCCGATGCATCGGGCTCTTGCTTTTTTCCGGAATTTGCCGCCGGACATACACGCTTGTCTATTATCGATACCTCGGCAGATGCCAATCAGCCCTTCTCTGACTCAAGTGGCAGATACCATCTGGTCTTTAACGGCGAAATTTTTAATTACAGGGATTTGAAATCCTATTTACAATCCCAATATCATGTCAGTTTTCATACAAACTCCGATACGGAAGTCCTCCTTCACCTGCTTATTCATGAAGGCGAAAATGCCTTGAAACGCTTAAATGGATTTTGGGCCTTGGCCTTTTATGATACGCAAGAAAGGCAATGCCTGCTGGCCCGCGATCCACTGGGAAAAAAACCACTTTGCTATGCACATGAATCCGATTTTTTTGCATTTGCCAGTGAATTTAAAGCCCTGAATATATATCCTATTTCTAAGGAACTCGATATGCAATCGGTGGCCATGTTTTTCCGACTGTCGTACCTGCCGGCACCGCATAGTCCCTTTAAAAATGTGCGTAAACTCGAACCTGGATCTTGTTTATGGGTCGATTCGCAGGGGCGCATTAAGCAACATTTTTATTATAAATTACCCTATAATGAAACAGCTTCTGAAATTTCATATGATGAAGCCCAAGAAAAAGTGCGGACTTTGCTCCGGGCTTCGGTCGAACGTAGATTAATCGCCGATGTTCCCTTAGGCGGCTTTTTGAGCGGGGGACTGGATTCTGCTCTGGTGGCGGCCCTGGCCAAAGAGCAAAAATCCGATTTTCAGACTTTTTGCCTCTCATTTCCGGACTTGCCCTTTCTGAATGAATCGCATTTTGCAGAAGAAACAGCAAAATTTATTGGTACCAAACATCAGAGTATTCCCATTTCACAAAAAGAAATGTTGCAATCTGCATATGAGGTTTTAGACTATACGGATGAGCTTTTTGCCGATAGTAGCGCCATTGCCGTTAATGCCTTGTGTAAAACTATTAGTCCGCACCTCAAAGTGGCACTCAGCGGAGACGGCGGAGACGAGGTTTTTGGCGGTTATCGCAAACATCAGGCCATGCTTATGGCCTTGAAATGGAAAAAAATGGACTTTTTATTTCCCGATTTGAATATAGAAAATCCCTTATTCCCTGCATCCAGACACGGAAAATGGGGCGATCTTAACCGAAAATATAATAAGTGGACGGCTCTATTAAAACAAGAACCTGCACAATTTTATAATTTTACGCTCGAATGGTTTCATGCCGATTTTGTGTCTCAATTGCTGTTGAACGAGCATGATGCAAAAGAAATTGACGCACGCATAGAGGCATATAAACCCAATTCAAAAGTCGGACTTAACGAATGGCTGTATACCGATTTAGCACTTTTATTACAAGGAGATATGCTCACAAAAGTGGACCTTTTTTCGATGCGCAATGCCATGGAAATAAGAAATCCTTTACTCGATGTATCGCTGGTCGATTTTGCTTCGCAGCTGCCGGAACAATTTAAAACAAGTTCCCGCTACAGAAAAAGAATTTTATTCGACGCTTTCGCATCCATCCTTCCGCCCAATATGGCTCAAAGACCTAAAAAAGGATTTGAAGTGCCCCTGCAAAAATGGATGCAGGAAGATTGGAATAATACACTTCTGAAAGAATGGCTTCATCCGGATAAAATTAAAAAACAAAAGGTGTTGAATCCCCATTTTGTAGATAGCTTATGTCGTAATTTGCAAAAGAATAATCAGCCCGATTTGGCTTTTGCCTTATGGAATATAATTGTATTTACAAATTGGTATGATCGTTATTGTACGCATTGATTATGGAAGATAAACCACGCATTTTACGCATATTGAATCGCTTTATTGTAGGGGGACCCGTGTTGAATGTGAGTTTACTTAGCAAATATCTGGAAGATGATTTCGAAACCCTGTTAATAGGCGGATTGCCTGAAGATAATGAGGAAAGTTCGCTCTATATCCCCGAAAAATATGGTGTAAAACCGTTCTTATTAAAGGAATTACAAAGGTCTCTGAATCCGTCTCAAGACTGGAAAGCCTATTGGAAAATAAGACAAATTATACGTGAATTTAAACCGGATATAGTACATACACACGCCTCCAAAGCCGGAGCTGTGGGTCGATTGGCAGCCAAACATGAAAATGTACCGGTTATCGTTCATACTTTTCACGGACATGTTTTTCATAGCTATTTTGGTCCGCTCCGTACTACGTTTTACAAAAATATTGAGCGTTATTTGGCCCGGCAATCGGATCTTATCGTTGCAATTAGCGATAAGCTGGAACAAGAACTGACCGAAGTGCACCATATTGCAAATCCGGATAAAGTGAAAAATATTCCATTGGGATTCGATTTGGATGCTTTTTTCCCGCATGATGAAGCGAACAGACGTTTGTTTCGAGATAAATGGAAACTGGATGAGGATGTCTTTGCCGTGGGCATAATCGGACGCATAGTGCCGGTTAAAAATCACCTTTTATTGATTCGTGCTGCAGCCAAAATAAAAGATAAGCTGAAGAAGAAAGTCAGATTTGTGATAGTAGGCGATGGCACCGAAAGGCCAAATTTAGAGGTGGAATTAGATAAACTCGGACTTACTTATACATACAAAAATCCGGGAAAAGGGGAGGAGGATTTTCTCTTTACAAGTTGGGAAAAAGATATCCCGCAAGTATTAGCCGGATTGGATATGGTTTGTTTGTGTTCCTTTAATGAAGGCACGCCTGTGAGTCTCATCGAAGCTCAGGCTTCCGGGAAGGCCATATTGAGCACGGCAGTAGGGGGAATTGAAAATGCGGTAATTCCCAATAAATCGGCATTATTGAGTAGTACGGATCTGGATGAATTTTCCGAAAAGTTAATAACCTTAATCGAAAATGATGCCTTAAGGTCAGAAATGGAAGGGATAGGACGGGATTTCGTTTTGGAAAATTTTCATTACAAAAGATTGGCTTCGGATTTTAAATCTGTATATATTAAACTGTTAGAAGAAAAAAAAAGACAGGTATTTTAATAAATAAAATTTATCCCTAATATTGTTGATTCTTATGCGAAAAATCAACCTGTCAGGAATACTAATCATAGCCGGAATCTGTTGTCTCGGTTTACTGCAAAGTTGCAAGGTTTTTTATCCTTCTACTATGCTGAAAACGAAACGTGATTATCCCTTTGATCAAACCGCACGTATAACCGATACGCTTTATAAAATTGGTGTCAACGATGAGATTAGTCTCGAATTATATGCCAATGAGGGTATACGCATGATAGATATTTTCAACTCGGGTACACAGACTCAAAACTCGGATTCAAAGCCCATTACATATTATGTAGAGCATGATGGTACCGTTCGTTTCCCTATCATTGGACGCATCTCCTTAGAAGGAAAAACAATACGTCAGGCTGAAGATACGATTCAAACCCTTTTTTCGCGTGTATATACCAATCCGTTCGCACGTTTAAGCGTAGAAAACAGGAGGGTAATTGTATATCCCGGAAATGGAGGTAAAGCCAGTGTGATTCCCCTTGTACAGCCAAATGTAACGCTTATGGAAGCCTTGGCCGAAGCAGGTGGAATTAATGAAACCGGCAAAGCGTATAAGGTGAAATTGGTAAGAGGCGATTATGATAATCCACAGGTATATCTTATTAATCTGCGTCGAATAGAGGGACTTAAAGATGCAGATATAATCCTGCAACCCAATGATATTATTTATGTGGAAGAGAGAAATAGAGGTACTATTTTTATGCGGGAAGTTTTTCCGTGGCTAACTTCCATAAGTTCTTTACTGGGGGTGGGGCTAACCGTTTATACGCTAACCAAAATAAAGTAAATTGGAAAATAAACCCATACCTAAAATTAATCTGGATTTCGATTTAGGGCTTCTGCTTTTGATTTTGCGGAAGAATTTATTGTGGATTGTTTTATTTGCTATTATTGGCATAATTTCCACTTTCCTTATAATTCGTTATACCAATCCGGTATTTTTGAGTCGTGCCGAAATTCAACTTACAAATGAAGAGTCGGCAAATTCAATTTTACGCGATGGTATGGTGGGCTTGCCTGAAGAAAACCTGGCTAAAGAAATTGAATTATTACGCTCCCCCGTTTTTATTAATAGGGTAGCACATAAACTGCCCATGGAAGTCAGCTATTTTAATGATGGCCGATTCCTCGATTATGAAGCCTATGGGAATGAATATTATCAGGTCGATTTTAATATTCGTAATCCCAATTTATATGGCAAAAAATTCATGTTGGATATAAATGCGGATAAACATTTCGAACTCACGCATCCTCTGACAAAAAATGTCTTTAACGGGAAATTTGGAGAGTTGATTGAATTGGATGATATAGAACTTCTGCTGCATTTACCGAATGGTTCCATTCAAGAAGGAAAATATTATTTTATTATCAACGATTCCACTGCCATCGTAAAATCCATTATCGCAAATTTACAGGTTACCATACTCAATAGTGCTGCTAAAACCATTGAGATTTCTTTCAAAGATCATAATAATAAAAAGGCAGCCGATGTAGTAAATGCCATTGCGAGCGAATTCGAACAGTTTCATCTCGAGAAGAAACAAGACGGTGCCAATAAAATAATTTCTTTTATCGATAATGCTTTGGTTTTGGTAACAGAACAATTAACCCAAACCGATGAGGAAATGAACAAGAATTTCGCTCAAATTGAGGTTAATCCTTTTTTTCAGGAACAAAAATCGCAAATGGAATCGGATAAAATTTTCAATTATCAGAACCAATTGCTTGCTTTAAAGAAAGAAATGGATGCTATTAAAGCATTGAAAAGTCAGAAGATAGAAGGAATGAATGATGTCATTGAAATTCGCGCCATAATATCCGGAACTTCTCTCGAAAAATACCTTGATACGTACCTCAATTCCATACAATCCACTTTTCAGAAAAAGGAAGAATTGCGCTATAGTGCCCCTGAAGGAAGTCCACTTCTCGAATCGATTCATTTTACCCTTAAAAGTCAAATCAATGCTTTCGAAAACAGCCTTTCATCCGTAGAAAGAATTACACGTACGAAATATGATGATACAGCCAATAATCTTACTCTTGCCAAATCATCTATTCCATGGTATCAAACAACAGCCAATGATTCGAACAGTATAGATTTCACTAAACTGAAGCGTCTGCGTTCGGTAAATGAAAAATACTTCAATCAGCTTATAGAAAAAAGAGCCGAAATGGTCTTTTTACGCGAGGGTATTACGCCCGAATATCAAATTTTAGCTTTTGGTGCCATTCCGCAAAGTCCCTTATTCCCCAATGAAAGAAATATTATTGCCATTGCTGTATTTTTATGGTTGTTTTTTAGTTTGGCACTGATTGGACTGCGTTATATTTTCAACGATGAAATTCTCTCTGTAGCCGATGTCGTAAAATATACCAATGCGAGTATATTGGGAGTGATTCATAAATACGAGGAAGTTATCCCTGTTTCTCAATTGGTGGTCGACAAGAACCCGAAAAGCCTTATGTCTGAAGCGTTCAGGTCATTACGTACCAATATGGCTTTTATTAATAGCCGCGTCGATAAAAAAATCATATCCATTACTTCCACTATTTCGGGTGAAGGTAAGACCTTTGTTTCGATTAATTTGTCCGGAATTATTGCCTATTCAAAAGCAAAAGTGATTCTAATCGATTGCGATATGCGTAAACCTAAAATTCATGTGGGTTTCGGAGTATCGAATAATAAAGGAATGAGTACCCTGCTTACCAATCAATCGAGTCTGGAAGAGAGTATACATAAAAGCAGTATGCCCAATCTCGATTTTATTACAGCCGGTCCGCCACCCCCAAATCCATCCGAACTTTTATTGTCGGAAGAAATGGAAAAACTATTAAAAAAATTGCATGAGGAATACGATTATATCGTCATAGATAATCCGCCCGCCGGCATAGTATCGGATGCGATTATTAACATGAAAAGAGCACATTATCCCATTTATGTAGTGAGGAGTTCCTATTCGCGTAAATATTTTATTAATAATATAAATCACCTTTTACTGGATAATAAAATCAATAATCTCTCGGTTGTTATAAATGGTTTAGACTTATCTTCGAATAGCGGTTACGGGTTTGGATTGACACAGCATGGATATGGCGTATATACCTATGGGGCTGATTCTAATAATGGCTTTGGATATTATACCGAAGAAGATTCATTAAAACGAAAAGGCGTGCCCATAATGCGAAGAATCTTCGGCAGAAAAAAATAAGTATGGATGCAAGGGAATTGAATATAAAAGGAGTATGGCTTTTTACTCCTCAGGTTTTTTCCGATGATAGAGGAAGCTTTTTCGAAAGTTTCCGGGATGATGTTTTTAGAGAAAAAGTGGGGCCTGTTGATTTTGTCCAAGAGAATCAGAGTATTTCTGCTAAAAATGTGATACGCGGGCTGCATTTTCAAGCAAAGCCACATCAACAGGGTAAATTGGTGCGTGTGGTTCTAGGCAAAGCGCTGGATATTATTGTAGACCTCAGACCCGAATCGCCCGATTTTGGTAAACATATTTCGGTCGAACTTTCCGATGAAAATAACCGGCAATTATGGGTGCCACCCGGCTTTGCACACGGTTTTGCATCCCTGTCGGAAAACATGATTTTCTGCTATAAATGCAGTGCCTATTATCACCAAGCATCGGATAGAGTTTTGCTATACAATGATAGTGATTTGGCTATTCATTGGCCTATTCAAAATCCCATTTTGTCGCAAAAAGATAGGAACGGAATCGCATTTTCGTCAATTAAAAATTATCTCTGAAATGGACTTGTTACGGACATCTAACGGGCATTTATTAATTACCGTCCTCGGAATCGGTATGTTGCTGTGTGCAATTTCCTTATTCCTTACAGTCTTGCTGAATAAAATTTTACTTAAATTTTCAACCAATTTAGGTGTCAGAGATCAGAAATCGGTTCAAGTACGTTGGTCGACTCATGCCAAACCTGCCTTAGGTGGTGTAGCTTTTTACCTGTTCTTTCTCTTTTCATTTTTGTTTTATTTCATTTTTTTTGAAATCGAACTAAATCAAAGACTCGAATTTCTCTCCTTTCTGATAGTCTGTAGTGTGGCTTTTTTGATGGGATTGGTAGACGATGCCTATAATACCAAACCTTGGCTCAAATTTTCGGTCCAACTGTTTTGCGCAGGAATTTTTATTTTATCGGGAAATTATATCAAAACATTCCCATACGAATTTTTCAATTATTTTATCACCATTATTTGGGTAATTGGAGTAATGAACTCCATTAATATGCTCGATAATATGGATGGAATTACCACATCGGTTTCTTGGTCTATTGTATTTGCAATCATTCTCTTAATCCTCTTTAATCCGAGCCCCTCTTTCTTTTATCTGATTATTAGTCTGGGTGTTCTGGGTAGTCTGACCGGATTTTTTTATCATAATTGGTTCCCGAGCAAAATGTTTATGGGCGATTCGGGCAGTCAATTTCTCGGTATATTTTTGGCATGGATGGGGGTTCGCTTTTTTTGGAACGGACTTGATTTTTATGGAGAACCTATACAAGCCAAACAAATTTTAATGGTTGCCCTGATGTTTATCGCCCCGATTTCGGATACAACTACGGTTACCATCAATCGACTTTTACGTCGCTCATCCCCATTTAAAGGAGGCCGCGA
This sequence comes from Bacteroidota bacterium, assembly GCA_023432985.1. Taxonomy (GTDB): domain Bacteria; phylum Bacteroidota; class Bacteroidia; order CAIKAF01; family CAIKAF01; genus JACVCJ01. The sequence continues at coordinate 9,919 of JAEZEQ010000025.1, forward strand.
TCATACCACCCATGCCTTATCCTATAACGGCTGGGCCCAAAGACACATAGCCTTGTTATACTTGTTTCTGACTCTGTTCAGTGGTGTTTTAGTCCTCGTGGCCATTCATATAAATCCCGTGTGGAATCATGTATTCACCGCAATTGGCGCACTTTATTTTCTATGCGTATTTTCCATCTTGTTTTATAGTACCAAGACCAAAGCTTTTAAACAAAAGCAATAATCTCATTCTGTTTCTTGCTTATTTAAGAAACAGTTTTGTACAACAACAAGAGTAGGCCAATTAGAAATAATAAGATCGAAATGCGATTAATCCCATGCATCATACGCAGGTTGAATCCATCCTTTTTGTCTTTCTTTTCGAACAGAGTTAAGGGATTCAGATAGTATAATATTCTTTTCCACATAGGTCTAACCCATTACAATATTTACAATTCGCTTAGGCACCACGATTACCTTTTTTATACTTTTTCCTTCCAGCCAACGGGTTGTTTTTTCGTCTTCACGCACAATTTTTTCGATTTCATCGGCAGGCATATCGCTTGGTAATTCGATCTGATAGCGCATTTTCCCATTAAAAGAAACAGGATATAAAAATGAAGCTTCGACAAGGAATTGTGGATTGAAAGTAGGAAAGGAGGCATAAGCTACACTCTGTGTATGTCCCATTTTTTGCCATAATTCTTCGGCCATATGCGGAGCAAATGGAGAAAGAAGTATGCATAATGGTTCCAAAATTTCGCGCTGATTGGCTTTCAATTCCGAAAGTTCATTTACACAAATCATAAATGCACTGACACAGGTATTGAAACTAAAACGTTCTATATCTTCCGAGATACGTTTAATCAGCGTATGCAAGGCTTTTCTTTCTTTACTTCCGGCTTCACTTTCCGAAATGGAAAAGCCGTCTTTGCTGTGAAATAAATGCCAGAATTTTCTCAAAAAGCGGTGTGTACCTTCTATACCATTTGTATTCCAGGGTTTACTTTGTTCGAGCGGACCCAAAAACATTTCGTATAAGCGCAATGTATCGGCTCCATAGGCCTCAACAATCTGATCCGGATTTACCACATTGTGTTTGGATTTCGACATTTTTTCGATTTCCACACCACATATATATTGATCATTTTCCAGAATAAATTCGGCCTGTTCGAATTCACTTCTCCATTTTCTGAATGCATCCAGATCCAATACATCATTATGTACCATATTCACATCTACATGCAGGGCGCTTACTTCGTATTGGTCGATTAATCCGTGCGATACAAAGCGATTGGTTCCGTTTATTCTGTAGACAAAATTACTTCGTCCCTGAATCATACCCTGATTCACCAGCTTTTTAAAGGGTTCATTCTGGGGCACAAGATTATAATCGAAGAGTACTTTATTCCAAAATCTACTATACAATAAATGGCCAACGGCATGTTCTGTTCCGCCAACATATAAGTCGACCTCTTTCCAATATTTCAGAGCATCGGCTGAGGCGAAAGTATGCTTATTATCCGGATCCATAAAGCGGAGGAAATACCAGGAACTTCCGGCAAAACCCGGCATTGTATCCGTTTCTAATGGATAGCCGTCATATTTCCAATTCTCGAGTTTAGCGAGGGGACTTTCGGGTTTACCTGTGGGTTTAAAATCATCCATTTCGGGTAACTCCAACGGTAAATCCGATTCCGGAACCGCGGTTGCCACTCCGTTTTTATAATAAATAGGAAATGGTTCGCCCCAATATCTTTGGCGACTGAAATTAGCATCTCTCAGTCGGAATTGCACCTTTTTTTTGCCCAAAGCCTTTTCTTCCAGTAAGGCTATACAACGCTTTTGTGCTTCGGAAACAGTAAGTCCGTTCATAAAATCGGATTGCATCAAAATACCATCTTTGGTTTCATAGGCCTCCTCTAAAATTTCGGCCGTTGCATCTCCGGAAGACACCACCTGAATAATGGGCAGATCAAATTGTTTCGCAAAGCGAAAATCTCTCGCATCATGCGCGGGCACGGCCATTACAGCTCCTGATCCATATCCGGCAAGAATATAATCGCCAATCCATATAGGCAATAATTTTCCCGTAAAAGGATGCTTGGCATAAGAACCGGTAAATACGCCCGTCACATTTTTGACATCTGCCTGGCGTTCGCGCTCACTGCGTTTTTTTGCCCAGTTTATATAAGTTTCGACTTCTACTTTTTGTTCGCTTGTGGTCAACTTTCTGACCCATTCACTTTCCGGGGCTAATACCATAAAGCTTGCACCAAAAATAGTGTCGGGGCGGGTTGTGAAAATCTCCAAACTTTCTCCCGATTCAAGCGGAAACCAAATAAGAGCTCCTTCGCTTTTTCCAATCCAGTTTCTTTGCATTTCTTTTAGAGAGTCTGACCATTCCAGATCTTCCAAATCCTCCAATAAGCGATCGGCATATGCCGTTATACGCAAAAACCATTGACGCATTCTTTTTCGCTCTACGGGATGTCCGCCTCTTTCGCTCAATCCATCCTTCACCTCATCATTGGCCAGCACAGTACCCAGAGCTTCGCACCAATTAACATAAGCATGACTTTGATAGGCCAGGCGATAATGCATCAAAATATCGCTTCTTTGCATTTCATTCATAGCCTGCCATTCCTCAGCACTAAAGTTGGCATGTGCATCATGAAAAGCAGGGATATCCGCACTTCCGTCATTTTCGAAAAGCACAACCAGTTCGTCTATAGGACGAGCTTTTTGCAATTCGGTATCATACCAAGAGCTAAATAATTGTAAAAATATCCATTGAGTCCACTTATAATATTCCGGTTCGGATGTATAAAACATACGATCCCAATCGTAAGAAAATCCGATATTTTTTAATTGTTCTATATATCGGGCCGAGTTTTCGCGCGTGGTAATCGAAGGATGTTTGCCCGTACTGATTGCATATTGTTCGGCCGGTAATCCGAATGCATCGAATCCCATGGGATGCAATACATTAAAGCCTTTGAGGCGTTGTACCCGGGCAATTATATCGCTGGCTATATATCCCAGTGGATGGCCTACATGTAAACCTGCCCCGGAAGGGTATGGAAACATGTCGAGCACGTAAAATTTAGGTTTATCGGAATGATTTCCGACAGCAAAAGTCTTATTATCTTCCCAGTAACTACGCCATTTATTTTCAATGGCACTGAAGTTATATTCCATCTTCACTCAATTTGAGCTGCGAAGATACGATTTTTAGAGGGCAATTCTAAATGCCTCTACCTATTTTTGCCACTAAAAACAGGAATAGATTAGCCTTATTTAGGCAATTGATAATTGGTTTCTTTTACGGCATCGGGGTATACTAATTTTTGAATCAGCAAATCGGATTTTTCATCGGGAACCAGATCTATTTGCTGCAATCTTTTCAGAGCCATTTTCAGTATTTCGGTGTCCACACCCAGCTTCGTATTCCATTCCACTTCGGCATACCATCTTACGGCATCGAAGTGGGTGAGCCCGAATTCGGATGCAATGGTATTGACTAAATTTCCGGAATTGATCATTGCTTCTGTTTGTTTATGTATACTTAAGAAATACTGACGCAAATTTTCATATCCGATTTTACTAATAAAATCATTATGGGCTACGATGCAGAAAGATGGCCATGGTGTGGGCACTTCCCCAATTCTTTCGAATTCTCCATTATGCACAAAAGGCATGGTAATGTATTTTTCCCAAAAGAATAAATCGGCACTTCCATTTGCCAATGCCTCTCGGGCTCCATTTAAGTCCTTCACGATCACAAAATCGTCCTCGCTTATTGTGTATCCCAATTGTTTGGCAAGCACTTTGGGGATAAGATGTGAACCGGAAAGCAGGCGACTTATGGCAATTTTTTTATTCTGAATATTGGGGAATTCGATTCCGGCTCCGGCTTTGGTATGTATGCCCCAGATGAGGGGACTGTCGACATAAAATTTTAAAATTTGGGCAGGAATGCCATTCAAAATGCCGGCTACAGCTCCCTCGGTAAGTAGGGTAGCTATTTGCAATTCGTTATCGGCAAATGCTTTCAACATGGCTCCCGTGCCTCCCGGATAAGCTTTCCACTCGGCTTGAATGGGGTGTAAATTATGCTGATTTAACCCATAATAAATGGGAATATTGAAATGTTCAGGGACTCCGCCAAAAATGATTTTTTCTTCCATATGTTTTAAAAGGATAAAACCTTTATAGTCGTTTTGTCTTGCAATTTAAAAGCAAGTAATTTGTATCTTTTTTGGTTTTTACCCTCAATAGAATACCATTTTTCTCCCTTTACTTCGCGCATAAATTTCGATTCAATACCTTCTAACAACAGGTCCAACTGTTGGCCCGACTCCTGGGAAACCAGAAAATATTGTTCGCATTTTTTATAAATCAGTTCTACTTTTCCTTCTCCATCGGGTAGAAAAAAATGGGCACAAAATCCGGGTTGCACTTCAGTCGTATAGCCGTTTAATTCGAATAATGCACGCACATTATCGGCATCGAGGAGGTAAAACTCTACCAGATTCTCGGGCGTTAATGCGGCTATTTTCCCTTTACGACAAGAGGAACAGGAGTCGAATTGTGGTTTTTGAGCATAAGTTGTGGCCGCCCCCAGGCAAACAAATAAAATAAGCAATCGTTTTATCATTTCCATTCATCTAAATATTTAGCAACTATAGGCAATCTGCGTCCGGGTCCAAAGGCCTTGTCGGATATACGCAGGATAGGAGGGGTTTGTTTTCTTTTAAATTCCACTTTATTGACCAGTCGCAATATTCTGTGCAATAACTGAGGATCATAGCCTTTTCCGATGATTTCATCGGGGCTCATTTTTTCTTCTATATAATGAAATAAAATGGGATCTAAAATGGCATAATCGGGCAGACTATCGCTGTCTTTCTGGCCGGGACGTAGTTCGGCGCTCGGTGCTTTAATGATGCTGTTATGGGGAATAATTTCCTTATTTCGGTTTATATATTGCGCCAGGGCATATACTTCCGTTTTGTATACATCTCCCAATACGGCCAATCCGCCATTCATATCTCCGTAAAGTGTTCCATATCCAACCGCGGCTTCACTTTTATTGGAGGTATTCAGCAGAATATGGTTGAATTTATTGCTGTATGCCATCAACAAGGTGCCTCGTATGCGGGATTGCAAATTTTCTTCGGTTGTATCGAAAGGCAAATCCCCGAAAATAGGATCTAAGGATGCTTCAAACTGTTTAAACAAGCTTTCTATAGGCAATGTATGATAGCTCATTTTCAGGTTTTGGGCCAATTGTTCGGCATCGGTTATTGAGTGATCGGAACTAAAAGCGGAGGGCATTAAAATTCCCGTCACATTTTCACTCCCAAGGGCTTCGCAAGCCAGAGCTGCCGTAAGTGCACTGTCAATCCCCCCACTCAGTCCGATCAAGGCTTTAGTAAACCCCATTTTGTTGAAATAATCCTTAATACCACAGATCAGAGCTGAATAAATTTTTTCCGATTTATCTTCTTCGGCTAAAGGAATGGGAGCGGGTAAATTATCCGTATCTACTATGAGTAAATCCTCCCCGAAACCTTGGGCTTTGGCGATAATCTCGCCTTGAGCATTGGCCACCATGCTATTTCCATCGAAAATAAGTTCGGTTTGAGCTCCCCAATAATTCACATAAAACAGCGGAATATTTCCTTGTTTCGCCCAATAAGAAATCACATTCCGGCGCTTTTCTGATTGAGAATAGGAAAAGGGAGATGCCGAAATATTGATGGCAAAATCGGGATTTTCTTTCAAGAGTTCCTTCATAGGCGAAAGCGTATAGAGAGAGTCATCGTCTATATCCCAAATATCTTCACAAATGCTGAGGGCAATTTTCTTATTCTTAAAATTTATACAAGCAAAAGAAGTTGCCGGTTCGAAATAGCGGTATTCGTCGAACACATCGTAGTTGGGCAAAAGAGCTTTGTGGGCTTGGGCTATAACTTCTCCTTCGGAGAGTAGAAGTGCGGCATTGAATAAATTTTTGCCGGCGAGATTCGGGTTGGGGATGGGCGCACCAACAATAGCAGCAATGCCTTGGCAATGTTGGGCAATATGGAGTATAGATTCCCAGCCGGATTGAATAAAATGCTCAAATTCCAAAAAATCCTGAGGCGGATATCCGCATATAGAAAGTTCGGGAAATACGACCAAATCGGCACCTTGGTTTTTTGCTTTAGAAATAACCTCGATAATTTTGGCACTATTTCCTTCAAAATCGCCTATGATTACATTAATTTGTCCCAGCGCAATTTTCATAATCAGACTTTATATAAGGCTCCACCGATCGAATTTCTGGAGGCTCCGGTTACACTTTCGTAAATATTTTCCATATCGTTCACATATAAAAAGCCTAAAAAGGCAAAGATCAGGGCCTCTTTAAAGTCCACAGTTTCCCTATCCGGAATCACTATATTTTTAACGCTCAATTCCTTTATTCTTTCCATAAGAAAAGTATTATGTACACCACCCCCTGTAAAGAGTACATCCGTTCCTTCAATGGCATTAATGGCATTAGAAATGCGGATAGCGATATGTTCCACAAAGCTGCGCATAAAAGTTTCGGCGTCATAATCTTTGAGGTACATAAAAATATTTTTATTGACCCATTCTGCACCGAGTGATTTGGCACCTTTTTCTTTATAGAAGGGCAGGTTATTGAGCCAGATCAGCAGGTCTTCGTTTAAGTTTCCCTTTCGGGCGATAGCACCGTCAAAGTCGTAACTTTCTCCAAAATTACCGGCCAGTTTATTCAGAACCATATTACAGGGACATACATCGAATCCTCTTCGGTTTCCGTTTTTATCTTCGAAAGAAATATTGGCTATACCGCCTAAGTTTATCGTTGCGGCATAATTGGGAAATAGGTAAGCATCTCCGGCCGGCACGAGGGGGGCGCCTTGGCCACCTAGTGCCAAATCTCCACTTCTGAAATCACATACCACCGGAATACCTGTAAGTTGGGCCAATACGGCTCCACTTCCAAGTTGAAAAGTATACTTTTCTTCCGGCATATGAAACAAGGTATGACCGTGTGACGCAATATAATCGGGTTTCGTTTCCCCTTTCAAAAAATCAAGAATAGATTCGGCAAAGAAATAAGATAATTTGCTGTTCCATTGAGCCAATTCGACAGCATTCCATTCAAATACATTCGACAAAGCAAAGCTTATATGTTTGGGGTAGGGTATGGTTTCAGATTTAAATATCTGATATGTAAATTGCCCTTTCTCCGATACAAAGTCGCATAGTATCAAATCAATTCCATCCAAAGATGTGCCCGACATTAGTCCTAATATCCTCATTTCCTTCTCAAGTAAAGTGCAAAATTAAGAATATATAGCGGAATAATCGGCTTATTTAGGCAAATCCCATTCTCATTTTTAAAGTATTTCCTTACTTTTGTGCAACTAAAAAAGTATCATGAAATTTCAGTTAAGCGAGGAGCATTTGATGATCCAACAGGCTGCAAGAGATTTTGCTCGAGAAGAGTTATTGCCTGGGGTTATAGAAAGGGATGAAAATCAGGAATTTTCTTTCGAATTAAGAAAAAAAATGGGCGATTTGGGATTTATGGGTATGATGACCTCTGAGCAGTATGGAGGCAGTGGAATGGATACCATATCCTATGTATTGGTGATGGAAGAATTGTCGAAAATTGATGCCTCTGCGGGTGTATGTGTTTCGGTTAACAACTCTCTTTATGCCTGGGGTCTTGAAAAATATGGAACCGAAGAACAAAAAAATAAATATTTAGCTCCATGCGCTCGTGGTGAAAAATTAGGAGCTTTTGCATTGAGCGAACCGGAAGCAGGGAGTGATGCTACATCTCAGCATACAGAAGCCTTAGATATGGGCGAATATTATTTGTTGAATGGGACTAAAAACTGGATTACAAATGGGAAAAATGCCGATTATTATCTGGTTATAGCGCAGACAGACAGAGAGCTGGGTCACAAAGGAATCAATGTCTTGATTGTAGAAAAAGACATGCCCGGATTTGTAACCGGACCTAAGGAAAACAAATTGGGTATACGTGCTTCGGATACCTGTAGTTTGAATTTCACAGATGTGAAAGTTCCCAAATCAAACCGCATTGGCGACAATGGTTTTGGGTTTAAATTCGCCATGCAAACCTTGGATGGAGGTAGAATTGGAATTGCTGCTCAAGCCCTTGGAATTGCTGCCGGAGCATTGGAATTTTCATTAGCATATAGTAGAGAAAGAAAAGCATTCGGGAAACCTATTCACGATCATCAAGCCATTGCTTTTAAATTGGCGGATATGGCCACGCGTATAGAAGCAGCCCGTATGTTGGTTTATAAAGCCGCCTGGTTGAAAGATAAAGGTGAAGAGTATAGTGAAGCTGCAGCCATGGCAAAAATGTATGCCAGCGATGTGGCTATGTGGGCCGGTATCGAAGCGGTGCAAATTCACGGTGGCTACGGCTATGTGAAAGAATATCACGTAGAAAGATTATTGCGTGATGCAAAAATTACCCAAATTTACGAGGGTACAAATGAAATTCAACGCCTGGTTATCAGCCGTAGTCAGATCAAGAAATAAGACGGCCTATTCTATAAGCCAATACAAAATTTTGGTATAACTGTATCTTACAACGGTAAGTATCAGAGATATTTTCCGTTTCTACATCGCAGAGTATAATCGAATCTTCGGGCTTAAATGCACGGATGCGAAATCCGTAATGATAATCGTGAAAACCGGCACCGAGGGTCTTATATACCACTTCTTTTATACACCAACATTTGGTAATATATTCGGCATGTTTATCTAATGGAATTTGGTCCAAGACTTTCATTTCGGCCGGATTCATAAATTTGTCGGCAAGGCGTATGATGCGTTCTTCTATTATTTGAATGTCAATTCCGCAGTTAAATTCCTTCGACAATTGCATGACTACATAATTTGCGCTATGCGAAATACTAATTTCGCCATCATATAAAATGCAAAAAGGTTTACCTCCGTCTTTATTTTCGATTTGTGCATTCTCATTTTTCAGAAAAGAGCGTATCATATAATCGGAAGCTGCTTTTTCTTTTCTTCTTTTTAATGAAGGAATAGAGGCGTAGGACTCAGCATTATATTCCGAAGGAAAATGCGTGATATCCAAAAGACAAATGGTATAAATATCCGATTCTTCAATAATTTCAATAGTCGGAAAATGCAATTCCATGAATCAGGATTTGGGGATGAGGTGTTTAAAAATCATTTCGCCCGATTTTTTTTGGCGTCTTTCTTCTTTCTTACGGTTTTTCTCCTGATCGTCGAGTCTTTTCTTTATTGTATTCACCGCAGTTTTGAAAATAGGGAATACGGTAAGAGCGGTAGAATTGTCATTATCGAGTAGGGGATTAATTTCGGTAATTTCGAAACAGGCCAATCTAGGGTCTTTACATAGGCCTTCGAGCAATTTAGTCACCTCTCTCACACTAAATCCCCCTGAAACAGGTGTCCCGGTTCCGGATATAATGCTGCTATCCAAACTATCTACATCGAAAGAAATATATAAAATATCGCAATGGCCGAGATAGTTCAGAACCGTAGTTACGGTATTTTTGACCTTCATTTCGCGCATTTCTTCGACTGTAATAAGCTTAATATTATTTTGCTTTATATATTCGATTTCCGGTTTTTCCATATCCCTCACGCCTATAAAAACAAGGTCGGAAGGGTGGATTTTGGGACAGATGCCGCCTACATTTTTCAAAACTTCCCAATATTCTTTTGTACGATCATCGGAAAGTGAATTGGTGGCCATGGGTAAATTATCAATACCTAGCGAAGCGGCTACAGGCATGCCATGTACGTTTCCGGAGGGAGTAGTGAAGGGCGAATGTAAATCGGCATGCGCATCGACCCAGATTACGCCTATACGTTTATCTGGGAAGGCCATTTTTACGCCGGCAATAGATCCGCCACCGCTGGAATGATCGCCGGAGATTACAATGGGGAATTCGCCAAACTCAATTTCGTCATGAACCGAGCGAGCCAGTTTCTGAAAAATCTCTACTATACCTCTAATCCTCTTAGCATGCGTACGTATAGGGTCTTTGAACAATAAACGCGAGCTGTCTCTGATTTCTTTTCGTTTGAATTTTCCAAAAAAATTCGAACCATATTCCAATGAAGCAATTTTTAATGCATCCGGACCCAGGCTCGCTCCTCTAGTCCCTGCGCCAAGTTCGGACTTTACCTCAATCATTTTTATCTTCTTCATTCTATAGATATAATTTTTTATACTAAAATTTAACAAAAAAAACATTCCACTTTTAAGAAACTCCAATCAGGTTACTTACATTTGTGCATTATTCATAAAAGTAACTTACTTGCTTTTGCAAAACTGCACATGAAAAATAAATATCAGAACCTCATTTCTCAAACATTCGACTTCCCACAGGAAGGTTTTAATGTTATTGATAACAATTTGTATTTTCATGATATTCCATTGATGGAAATCATAAAACAGTATGGAACTCCACTCAAAATTTCATACTTACCAAAGATATCACAACAGATTCAAAAAGCCAAAAGATACTTTAAGGTTGCTATGGCAAAGGTAGATTATCAGGGTGATTATACCTATTGCTATTGCACGAAAAGTTCGCATTTTAGTTTCGTTCTCGAAGAAGCATTAAAAAATGATATTCATATAGAAACTTCTTCGGCTTATGATATGGAAATTGTGAAAGAACTGGTGAACCAAGGTCAGCTTTCCAAGAAGAATTTCATTGTGTGTAATGGTTATAAACGAGAATTATACAAGGAATATATCAGTGATTTGATTAATGACGGATTCGAAAATTTAATTCCGGTTCTGGACAATAAAGGTGAACTCGATTATTATAAAAAGCATATTAAGAAAAAGGCCAAATTGGGCATACGTATTGCCAGTGAAGAGGAGCCTAAGTTTGAGTTTTATACATCTCGTTTGGGTGTTCGTTATAAAGACATAGTGCCTTTTTATCTCGAAAAATTAAAAGATGATCCTCAGTTCGAAGTGAAAATGCTTCACTTTTTCATCAATACCGGCATACGTGATACGGTGTATTATTGGAGTGAATTGTCGAAATGTTTGAAAGTCTATTGTGAATTGAAAAAGGTTTGTCCCACACTCGATTCGTTGAATATAGGCGGGGGCTTACCCATTAAAAACAGCTTGAGTTACGATTTCGATTATGAATATATTATTCAGGAAGTAGTGGCTCATATTAAAGAATTCTGCAATAATAACGGTGTAGAAGAACCGAATATTTTTACCGAATTCGGCTCCTTTACGGTTGGAGAAAGTGGTGCAGCTCTTTATTCTATTCTGGATGTAAAACAACAGAATGATACCGAAATATGGTATATGATAGACAGTTCATTCATTACAACCTTGCCCGATACGTGGAGTATAGGACAGAAATTTATTATGTTGAGTGTAAATAAATGGGATAATGAATACCAGCGTGTGAATTTAGGGGGACTCACTTGCGATAGTCAGGATTATTACAATTCCGAAGCGCATATATCTCAGGTATTTTTACCAAAGATCGAAGAAGGGGAGGATGAACCTTTGTATTTGGGCTTTTTCCATACCGGTGCATATCAAGAAAGTATAGGCGGTTTTGGGGGTATACAGCATTGTTTAGTTCCCGCTCCTAAGCATGTTATCATCAATCGGGATGAGAATGGTGATTACTATACCAGCATTTTTTCTAAGGAACAAAGTTGGAAAAGTATGCTTAAAATTTTGGGATATTAATCAGTATACCGGCTCATATAATTGCTTTGCAACACTGCGCGGATAGGTATTATAATGCCACCATTCGAAGGCTTGTTGCCTGAAGCCCGCATCCAGCATTACCTTACGAAGTAAGCGTCGGTTTTCAACTTGATGCGTATTTAATTTTCCGGTTTTCAAGAGTCGATCTTCGGCGCTTGGATAAGCCAATTCCCCAAAATAATCAAAATCGGTTCCCATATCCACCACTTCACCCAACTCATTAACCAGACCTAAATCTATGGCCAATCCATAGTTATGCACGGAATGATTTCGAGGGTTGGACACATATTTGCCCCTTTGCGCAGGCGCTAAATGCGATAAGGCATCCCACATTTTTTGCTGCACGGAAACCGGGCGCGTACAATCATAAAATATAAATGTCCACCCTGCCTTTATTTCCTGCAAATATTGATGCGCTTTTTCTAATAAAACAATGGCGTCTTTTTGAAGGTGACAGGCACAATAATCGCCATATACATCCTTATTTAGAAAATTATCGGGATAGGAATAACGTATATCAATATGCGATTGGGATAGGATTGTGTGGACATTAATGAGCCCTTTTTTTTCATATTCAGCCTCTAAAAGGTAGACTTTCAGGGTTGAATCGGCGGCTATTTTTAATGCCTGCATCTGATTTTCGGGTAAGGTCGATAGTCCGCCCGATTGAAGTAAAGTAGTCAAAAATATAGTCTGAAAATGCACAAAAATATTCATGCCGCAAAGCTACACATTCTATTTGTTCACTTCGGCACAATCGGGGTTAATTAACTGTACAGCTTTCCATGCTTCCCAGCTCACAAATTCCCATTCGGCCGGATTATAAGTGCCTTCACAGCCGATTTCTTCCCCATTACAGACCACACAATTTTCTTTTTTACATGAAGAAAAGGAAAATAATACCCATATCAATCCCAAATAAAATATATTTTTCATTTTCGAAATCAGTGTTTTATAAACTTCTTTTGTTTTATTATCCCTCCATGAGAAACTTCCACTACATATATACCTGCCGGTAAATGTTGTACCGAAATACTTTCATTTACCAATCCGCTTTTTTCGGTCGGAGTCGAACTGTAAACCGATTTTCCATCCATGGTATACATACGGGTTTGCAAAATTCCTTTATGCGGTAATGCAAGCGAAATATGTATATAATCTTGGGTCGGATTTGGGTATATATCGTAGAATTGTATCCCTTTAATGAAATCCTGAAAATCTGTTTCTTCTACGGAGGTAGTGTTTACAGGCAATTCCTGCGATATATTTTCATCCCCGGGCATATACATGGTATAAGAGAAATAGACCACCATCATTTCGTCGGTAGTGGCTTCTCCGGCACTTACAGCTTGGGGCGGAATATTGGGATTATGGTGATTGGCGGCGGTATTATCATAATAAGCCTCAGCACGCACCGTAGTCCCACCCGGTATTTTCAGCAAATTCTTAAATGCATAAAAGCCTTGCCAATGAAAATCCCAATCATCGATTTTAATAACAGGAATTGTGTCTTGGGCTGGAGTTATTCCATATACCTTGATTTTTTTACCAATCAAATGCATATGCGGAGCCACATTTAGTACCGATAAATCGTATTGAGCCGGGACGCTATAGCTTGAATAGAACCATTTTGTAGTATTAGCCGGAATATAGAGCGGACCATTTTCTAAATTGAAATGATTTATAGGTGGATCTATGTTGACCTCTCTTACTGCACCGCTTTGGTATTTGATTCGAATTCGCGTACTATCCTGCACATTAAAAGAGCCGGCCGGATAATGGATTTGCAGGATAATATTGGTATTGGCTTCGAGTTTTGGTCCCATTTGGTTGGGAAAACGGAAGGCTCTACCTCCGGGGACCCAGCCACCAATCAACTTGGATGCATTACTGCCCGTTCCTCCAAAAGATGTATAGCCCGGACCGGGATCGTTATTGTCGAGATTCACCGGTGTTTGAGTAGGATCTTGGAATACCAAAACATGGTGTACTATGCTTCTGTTTCCCGGGATAATTTCTATATCTTTTATAAATTTATCGCTATTGTTTCCAACCGGAATCACAAAACAGCGGTATAAATCCTGAGCCGCATTCACTGTATAAGTCGGAATACTTAATTCTAAATCGTATTGTGTAAGTTCGTATGCACTGTAAACAGGCAGGGAAGGAGCGTTTGCCAGATTGCCAGGGTTCGATCCGGCGTCTACCCAATCGGCAATGGTTTGAATTTGAGCCGGACTTAAAGCACGTTCATGAGCAAAAGAGCGGTAATTTTTATCCGGAGGCCAGGGTGGCATTTTTTGTGTCATAACCGCCACTTTTATTTGGCCGGAAAAATCATAAGCCTGTTGGTATGTTTCCAATGGCATAGGACCGATACCGTTGCTGTTATGGCAATTGGTGCAATTATTAAAAAGAATGGGTGCCACGTCTTCGGCCCAGGTTGGGGACTGACTTCTGGCTAAAAGGGTGGATGCAGCCATAAGGCTGATACTCATTATGTATTTTATAGGCATACAGTTGGTTTTCATATGGATAAATGTAGGGCTATTTTTATAAATAGCAAATTCTCCAATAAAATCCAAACAAAGCAAGAAGGAAGTTTGGGCAAATTATTTTATACGGGCATCATAAGTAGAGCCCATACTTACCTGCATGCTTCCGTGAATTCGCTTTATTAAAGCCTGTTTAATTGTGTGAAATGCAATAAGATGAATGTCTTCAGCAATCTCCATATCCATCACCTCGGCGTGCAGACTCAGTTCGGCCAATTCTTTCAATTTACCGCCTTTATATCCACAAAATCCTAAAGTATGTGCGCCATTATTCTTGGCATATTCCATAGCTTTCAAGACATTAATGCTATTTCCACTACCCGAAATGCCTATAACCACATCACCTTTGTGCATAAAGTTTTTCAATTGTTCTATGAAAATTTCCTCATAAGACAAATCATTTGAAATGGCCATAACCGCACTTGCGTTATCATTTAAACAGATGAACTTAAATCTTTTATCGAGACCAAGTGAAGCTCCTTTTACATAATCTCCGGCAATATGAGAGGCCGTAGCGGCGCTTCCTCCATTTCCGAAAATGAAAAACTGAGCACCTCTTTCATAGGCTTCGAAAAATAGTTGCGTAATGCGATCCAATACTTCCGTATCCAATTTAGATATGCTTTCCTGAAGCAGTTGGAGATATGCGCTGTGTTGTGCTGTGCTATTCATGACTCAAATATACGATTTTTGATCCTTCTTTTTCGAAAGCAAATGGGAAATAGCGTAAAGGTTTGAGTGCTTCAATCAATTTTTCCTGTTTATGACGGGGGCAATAAAAGAGTAAAAAACCGCCACCGCCTGCGCCCAGTAATTTTCCGCCCAATGCGCCTGAAGACAAAGCTGTATGATAGGCTTTATTTATTAAATCGGAGGAAATACTTCCGGCCAATTGTTGTTTTAATATCCAGTTTTCATGCAGAATAGCGCCAAAATCATCGATTAAACCGCTTTCCAAACAATCTTTCAAATCATCGACCAGGGCAGTCATAGAGCGTAAATTTTCGAACTTATCCTGATCCGAAATATTCTTTTTTTGTTCGCTCAAAATTCCCGAAGCACTTCTTTGCAAACCGGTATAAAACAACATTAAATTCGATTCCAGGCTTTCAAGAATTTCGGGCTGAGTGCGCACTTCTTCCACTATTACTTTTCCCGATGCCAAAAAGCGATATACGTGCATTCCACCATAAGCTGCTGCGTATTGATCTTGTTTGCCAATAGGTTCTTTCAGTAAATCAATTTCAATTTCGCATGCTTCGCGGGCAAGTATTTCTTTATCAATGGGTAAATTTAACAAACTGCGTACGGTATGCAATAAGCTCACCGTAAAGGAGGAAGAAGATCCCATTCCCGTACCGGCCGGCACATCGGCGATCGAACTAAATTCCAGTCCCCCCGCCACCTTATATTTTTCGAGCACCATTTTAAAAATGGGATGTTCAATATCCCGGAGATTATCCACCGTTTCGGTGCGAGAATATTTCAAGCGTATTTGATCCGGCTCAAAAAACTTATGTGCCGAAACGTACATGTATTTATTGATTGTGGTACTAAGTACAGCTCCGTCTGCCCGGCTGTAAAAAGCCTCCATATCCGATCCGCCGCCAACAAAACTAATTCTAAATGGTGTTCTTGTGAGTATCATAAATTCAAACCTAAATACGAAGATGCAAATTTTTTGTGCATTTCATTGTTAGTATTTAATTTTTTAAGCTATCCCAAGCTGTTTCTTTTTTTCATTCTTTTGTTCTCGAAAATTGTAAGCTAAAATATGATTCGTATTAAATTAATCATGTTATGGGTGTTTTTTGGCACCGCAATAACCATGTCTTTTGCTCAGAAAGCTACATTTAAGGGGAATGTAAAAAATGCCGAGACGAAGGAGTCTTTATTTGGTGTAAATATTATTATCAAAGGCGGACGTGGTGCCTCCACTGCACCGAATGGGAATTTTGAAATTAAACTCGATCCGGGAACTTATGAAATAAGTATCAGTAACCTAGGTTATAAAACAGAAAAGTTGAGTTTGACTTTTGCGGCCGGTGAAGTAGTGGAAAAGAATTTTCTAATACAGGAAGAGGGCACTTTGATGAAGATGACCGTAGTGAGTAGTTCCAGATCCGAAAAAAATGTAGCAGAGGAGACGGTGAGTATTGATGTGATTTCGCCCGATATTATCAAAAATACAAATGCAATAGATCTTTCGGATGTTGTCGTTAGAAGTCCGGGCGTTAACGTGGTCGACGGGCAGGCACAAATCAGAGCCGGAACCGGATTTTCGTATGGTGCAGGAAGTCGGGTACAACTTTTAGTAGATGATTTACCTCTTTTATCGCCTGATATGCAAGGCGTATATTGGCGTTTTATGCCTATAGAACTAGCCGAAAATGTGGAGATTATCAAAGGAGCCGGTTCGGTTTTTTACGGAAGTTCGGCCATCAACGGTATTATGCATTTGCGTACGGGATGGGGTAGAGATAAGCCGGAAACGGAGGTAAATACGTATGCCGGAGTTACCGGAAATCCGCGTATTAAATCGCAACGCTGGTGGAATAAAGTTTCGCAGCCCTTTTTTGGAGGCTTTTCTTTTACACACCGCAATCGTTTTTTGGATAAAAGAATGGATTTTGTACTTAGCGGAAATGCCAATCTCGAAAAAAGCTTTCTTCAGGATAATGATCAGAACAGGTATAGAATTAACATGAAAATGCGGTATCATTCCAAGAAAAAACCTACTTTACATTATGGAATTAACGCCAATTTTATGTATGAAAACAGCGGACGTTTTTTCTTATGGCAAGACAGTAGAGACGGCGCATTTAAGATTTCTAACGGATCCTCGGATCGCTATTATTTCCTGACCGTAGATCCACATCTCGACTATAGCGATGATAAAGGAAATATACATTCACTTAGAGGGCGCTTTTATCGTACCTTCCGGTATGGAAATAATACCGATAATTCTATTGCCAATTCGGCTTATTTAGATTATAACTATCGTAAAACCTTTAACAGTATGTTTTCTTTAGTGGCCGGAGTTACGGGAAATTACGGATGGATGTCGTCGAATCTTTATCCGGGAAAAAGGCAAACATTTATGGGAGCCGGTTTTGCACAGGTCGAATTTAAGTACAAACGTTTAACCATGTTGGCCGGAGGTCGTGTAGAATACAATCAGATTGATACCACGGCGTTTAAAGTTTTTCCTGTTTTTAGAGCGGGCATGAACTTCAAAGCAGCTAAGGCTACATTCCTTAGAGCAAGTTGGGGCCAGGGTTATCGTGTGCCAAGTGTAGTAGAGCGTTTCTTAAAGGCCGACTTAAGTGGTATAGATTTGAATCCGAATCCGCAATTATTGCCGGAATACGGATGGAATGCTGAAATTGGGCTGAAACAAGGAATAAAAATTAAAGATTGGTTGGGTTATTTCGATTTTGCTCTCTTCTGGCAAGAAAATAGAAATATGATCGAATATACCCTGGGTTTTGATGGAGCAAGTCCCTTTCTATCGCCACAGAACGTAAGTCGCGCCCGTATAGCCGGATTCGAAGGATCTATTGCCGGAACCGGAAATATAGGTAAGGTGCAAATGCGCTTTTTAGGCGGATATACCTATGCCTATGCGGGTGATTTAGATAATGCCAAATCGCAACAAAATGTAGGGGTTTATTTGAATAATATGTTCAAAAATTTCGGAAAAACACTCGAAATGCATGATTCTACAATACTGAAATACAGAAACCGACATACAGTCCGCGTCGATTACGAACTCAGTTATGCCCAATTCTCTATTGGAACTTCCCTCAATTATACCTCTTATTTCGAAAATGTAGATATGATTTTGGCGGGACTATTTGATGTATATAATTATTATAACGATCGTTTGGATAAAAGAAAAGGGGATTTGGTAGCCGACCTCAGAGCTTCGTATCAAATTAAACCTTGGGCTAAGGTTTCCTTTATTGTGAAAAATGTAGGCAATTTAGATTATGCCATGCGCCCGGGAATGATGAATAGTCCCCGAAGTTATACCGTACAGTTTAGATTTAAATTATAATCTTACTTTTATGGAATTATAGAATGAAGTGGTGAAGCTATCTGTTATCCTTGTTAATTATAATGTAAAGTATTTTATAGAGCAATGTCTGTACAGCGTACGGGCTGCTGTTGAAATAATGGACAAGAATTATGGGTCGGGAAGTACGGAAGTCTTCGTGGTGGATAATAATTCGGTCGATGGTTCGGTCGAGTTGATTCGCGATAAATTTCCCGAAGTTACCCTTATCGCCAATAAAGAAAATACGGGATTCAGTAAGGCCAATAATCAGGCGATTAAACGGAGTCAAGGTCAATATATACTGCTCTTGAATCCGGATACCATAGTAGAAGAAGATACATTTATGAAGTGCTGCCGCTTTATGGATGAACATAAGGATGGGGGCGGACTGGGTGTATATATGGTGGATGGCAAAGGACGTTATTTGCCCGAAAGTAAAAGAGGTCTCCCAACCCCGGAAGTTGCATTTTATAAGATATTCGGCTTATCGGCCTTTTTTAAAAACAGTCCAAAATTCGGTCGCTATCATCTGACTTATCTCGATAAAAATAAAGTACACGAAATAGATGTACTGAGTGGAGCTTTTATGTTTATGCGTAAAGAAACCCTCGATAAAACCGGATGGCTCGATGAGGACTTCTTTATGTATGGCGAAGATATAGACCTCAGTTACCGCATTCAGAAAGCCGGATATAAAAATTATTATTTCCCCGAAACCAAAATAGTACACTATAAAGGAGAAAGCACCAAAAAAGGAAGTGCCAATTATGTCTTTATCTTTTATAATGCAATGATCATTTTTGCTAAAAAACATTTTGCCTCTGCATCCTGGTATATCACCCTGATACAAATGGCCATTTATTTGCGGGCAACAGCTTCATTGCTCAAAAGAATGCTGATCAAATGCTTGCTTCCGCTTATGGATTTTGTTTTACTCTATGCGGCACTCATAGGTATCATGATTTATTGGGAACAGAATCATCGTTATGTGGAAGGAGGTAAATATCCACCCGAAGTCGGACTTATTTATATACCTGCATGTGTACTTTTATGGCAATTATCGGGATATTTTAGCGGATTATATAAACCCATGCACGGGATAAGCGCCTTATTTAAACCCGTACTGATTGGCACCACAGTAATCTTGCTGACTTATGCTTTATTGCCGGAATATATGCGATTTTCCAGAGCCATAATTCTGGTTGGAGCCGTTGCTTCGGTTTTTGTTTTTGCATTGACCCGCAGTGTGCTGGGTTACCTTACGCATGGCAAAATTGGATTTTTGAAAAAACAAAGAAAAAGAACGCTCATCGTAGCCGGAAAAGAGGAATTTGATCGCATTTCTTCTGTTCTGAAGCAGACATTTTTTCAGGGAGAAGTGCTTGGATTTGTATCCGTTCAATCCAACGAAAAAGGAGCGATAGGGAATTTAGATCAGTTGCCCGAGTTGGTGCGTATATTTAGAGCAAATGAAGTGGTTTTTTCGGGGAAGGAGCTGACGGCCGAACAAATTATTTGGCAAATGAGCAGTCTGGCTACACCGGGTTTGGAATTCAAAACAGCACCTACGGAAAGTCTTTTTATTATTGGAAGTAATTCCGTGAATACCCAGGGCGAACTTTATATGCTGGGTATAGAGTCGATTTCGAAACCGGAAAATAAAACCAGAAAAAGACGTTTTGATATCATTTGCAGCCTGCTCATTCTTTTCTTTTCTCCCATTTTAGTTTTATTTGGAAATGCGTGGAGTGGATTGCTTTTTAATTGTTATCAAGTCCTCCGTCGTCAAAAAACCTGGGTGGCCTATACACCCGGCTGGGCATATGATCAATTACCCAAATTAGAAAAGGCAGTTATTCACCCTTTGATGGGATTCGATTATAGTGCTTGGGATCCGAAAATGGTAGAAAATGCCAATTTGCTTTATGCCAAAAATTATACGCCCGAGGAAGACTTAAGGCTGCTTTTAAAACATATAGGCAAACTGAGCAATAGAGCCGTCATCATTAAATCCTGATTATTTTTTTTTCAAAAAATTCGAACTCTGAATTTGTAGTCCGAACAAAAAATGCAATCCCGGTGAAGGATTATGAAAACGGGCATAACTGTCGTTGTATTGCAGGCGACTGCTGTATTGGGCCGAACTGAGATTTTGAGCTCTAAAAAAGAGTTGAACCTGCAAGATCTCGAATAATTGTTGCTCAAATTTGATTTCGGCGTGGATTAAAAAATATGCTTTTTGATAGGCGCTATGGGCATAATTAAGCGGATTCTTACTCACATATTGACCTTCTATGCCCAATCGGAATTTGTAAAAGCTAATGCCAAGATCTGCACGCGCTGTATGCATAGGCATACCCGGCATTTGAATTTTGTCGTACTGCTGGGTTTGAACCTGTATATCCGATAAGAGATAATATTGTAAACCATATTGCATGGTGGCATCTATTCCCCATTTTTTAATTATGGGGTGTCTTTGTTGGTAACGCAAAGCATAGTGCGCACTCAACCCGCTATTCCACGCATTACCACTGTTTTTATAAACCCACTGATCTATGCCATTTGCCGGATAGGGGAAAATGAAATCGTAAAAGTACCAGCTGTAAATTTCGGGCCATAAAGTATGTTCTACCTTCAGGCGATCTACTTTTCTCCAATGCGTAGAAAGTGAAATAAAAGCTCTTTTTTCGGAGCGTAGTGGGTTGATACTTCCATCCGGGTTTACCAGTTCGTCCCAGGAGGGCGGACTAATGGATTGGCCGCCTTTTAATTCCAATATCCATTCTTTTCCTGCTTTATATTGCAGGCCAAGATGAGTGCTTACAAGTGGTTTGAAAAATGAGAATGATGCGGTTCCAAACTTATTGGAATAGCCGAAATAATGTGCTGTGACATTCACATTCCCTTCCATTTGCCAACGGTTGCGTGTATATTTCAATCCCATTCCGACTATACTTTGGGAAGTAATCAATTCCCCTTCACTGCGCAATACACTATCTACAAGCCCCTTTTCATTAAAATGTAGGTGATTTTGTTGATTTTCGATTAAAAAATCTACTTGTAAAGTATGGGCTCTTTTATTTAAATTCCATAAAATCCTACTGTCATGTTTCAAGCCATAGGTAAAGCCCTTATCGGTTTTAATGCCATTGTATCCGATGGAAGTGCCATAGGGGTTGAACGAATTACTGAAACCTCCGAAAAGTCCGGTTCTTCCACTGTATTTCCCTTTTGCATAGCGGTGCGCCAATTGAAATTTGGTCTGATTTTTCTCCATGCGCGTCAGATAATTTTTCGAAAAAGGATTAGCCATACGTCTGTCCAACTCCATATCCTGTTCAGAGATTGAGCCGGGTAGTCCCCATAAATTATAAGCCCAAAGGGCATCCAATTCCAGGCTATGATGCGCATTTATAAAATATCCGGCGGAAATAAAGGCGTTTTTTCGATTCAAAAATTCCAATTCTCTATAGCCTTTACTTTCTTTATGGGTGAATCCGCCCCGTACGAAAAACTTCTTATTGGCAAATAAAAAATGTCCGCCATAAGACCTGAATCCAAACGAACCCAGTAAAATATTGCTTCCGAATTTCAGCACCTTTTTTTGCTGCAGGCTGTCTGCTTTTAAATAGGCCCTAAATGAACCTCCATTTCCGGTTCCATAATTTTGGGTATAAAAATCGGGTCGGATATATATGTTTTGGACGTCGAGCATTTCGATCGGGGTAGAACCATCAGCCTCGGTTATGGGCATGTCCTGATAATAGAATTTCACATTTCTAACCCCATATTGCATGCGCAGGCCGCTGCCTCTAACATTCAGAAAGGGACTTCCTTCCATGCCTCGGCTTTCCCATCTGAGACCCGGCATTTGATTGAAAAAAGTCTCCATTGCATAAGGCATTTCTCGCTGCAAACTTATATAGGATTTATCTTGTGGAGGGATGCTTTCGAAAATAAATTCCAGATAAAGGGTATCCGATTCGGAGTAAAAACCGGAGTATTTCAAATCTTGATAAATAAAAATCGTATCTCCGTGTTGGTTCGTGTAAAAAATAGACTGCCGGTGCAAATTCAAGGAATTTAGATTACATAATTCCGGCGAAATCATTGTCTCTCCATCAGAATATATCAACGTGTCTTTATTATTTAAAATGAATGCAGCATCCACTTTGCAATCGGGACAATCCGGAATATAAATGCGTGCTGCACAAGGTGTGTTTTGGGAAAGTAATGCAATCGGGGAAAGTGCGAGCAATAGAATGAGAGGGATATATATACTTAGTTTCACGATTTTCTTGTACTTTTGAGCAATTAAATGAAAGCATTTTATTCGAATATAGGAATTATTGATGTAATAGATTTGTTGTTGGTTTCACTTTTATTGTATGAGTTATACAAGTTGATAAAAGGGACACCTGCACAGAATATTGTATTTGGGATATTATCAATTTATATATTTTTCAGGATAACGGAATATCTCGAGATGCGCTTATTAAGCGGAATACTGAGTCAGTTTACCAGCGTAGGAGTTATTGCCCTGATGATCGTATTTCAACAAGAGATACGACGTTTTTTATTATTGATAGGGAAGTCGGGATTTGGAGATTTGACCACCAAGTTTAAGCGTATTTTTCAAAGTAAAAATTCAGAGGTGACCATTTCGCTTAAATGGGCCGAGATTGAAAAAGCCGTTAGTAAAATGGCTTCTCAAAAAACCGGGGCTTTGATTATAATAAGCGATGTAAATGAAGAAAAGGATTTTGAGGGTACGGGGGTAAAATTAAATGCCGAACTAACATCGGAGTTATTGCAGAATATTTTCTTTAAAAATTCTCCCTTGCATGATGGAGCTGTTTTTGTGGTTGGAAGTAAGCTTAAAGAAGCAAAAATTGTATTGCCTTTGAGCGAAAATCCCGATTTGCCAACCGATGTAGGTATGCGTCATAGGGCGGCAGTAGGGGTTACGGAATTGAATAATGTTTTTGCTATTATAGTGAGCGAACAAACCGGTTCAATTGCCTATTCCTATAAAGGAAAATTGGTGCGTAATATTTCGATCGAACTATTAAGAAAAAGATTCAAAGAGTTTAAAGAAAGAAAACTATAGAAAATAGGCCATGAAAGAAATTTGGCAAGAAATTTGTGTAGCGATTCTTCTATGTTTATCCATAGTCTATTTGCTGCGTCGTTTTCTGATAAAGAAGAAAAATAAAAATAAAAACCAATGTTCAAATTGCAAATAAATAATTTATGAAAAAACAACTACTTTTATTACTAATTGCCGGTGCATGTATCTCTACAACGGCACTTGCTCAAACCGACACAGCGGCTGTAGAAAAGCCAGAGACCAATTGGAATAAATACTGGAAATATTATTTTGATGGCGGTATAAATGCGAATCAGGCTTACTTCAGTGATTCCTGGCGAGGTGGGGGTGAGAATTCCCTGGCATTAGGTGCCTATATTTTTGCCAATATCCGATTTCAAAAAAACAATTGGTATTGGGGAACCCATCTGAATACTCAATATGGTATGATGAAATATTTCAAACCCGGAACGAAGTTGCGTAAAACCACCGATATGTTTCAATTGAGTACCAAAGCCGAGTATAAATTTGCAAAATCATGGAGAGCTTTTGCTTCTGCCCGTTTCGAAACTCAATATCAACCCGGTTATACATTCCGCACGGTTACTCCGGCCGATCCGAACGAAAAACCATATGAGGTAATCGATTCAAAATTGTCTAATTTTATGGCTCCCGGCTATACCTATCAAGATTTGGGTATAGAATTCAAGCCCGTGGAATATTTTTATGTCAACCTTGGTCTTGTCTCACTTCGTCAGACCTATGTAATGGATACCACTATTGCACTTTCCGATAATAATTCGGACGGTATGCCCGATAGATATGGTGTAGATATGGGCAAAAGATTCAGAAATCAGTTCGGATTTAGCGGAGAAATGGCATTTGACAAAAATCTGCACAAAAACATCAATCTGAAATTTAAATACAGATTCTTTAAAGATTATGATTTCGTTTCACCCTTTAATATGGTGCAGCGATTCGATGTGATTTTCAGTGCAAAGATTACTAAATTTATCAGTACGAATCTGACTTATACTATGCTATTCGATCGCGATCAAGACGTTCGTGTGCAGCATGCACAAGGGCTTACGGTTGGATTTAAATACGTAGTAGGTACCAAAGAATAATACTTTTATTATTGTGTATAAGCCATCTTTAAGAGATGGCTTTTTTTTGTTTGATTTTCTCTCTAAATAGTTTAGGTTTGCCACATGGTTTTCAGTAGCATACTTTTCCTGCTCTATTTCCTGCCTGTATTTCTGCTGGCATATCATCTTGTTCCCTCCAAAGCCAAAAATCTCGTATTTCTACTCTTTAGTTTGCTTTTCTATGCCTGGGGAGCGCCCGACTTTTTTTTCATTTTAATGTTGAGCATAGCTATAGATTTTATATTGGTAAAATATATAGCACGGGCACAAAACGCATTTTATTCCAAGCTGCTTTTGAGTCTGGTTTTTATTAAATCATTCGGTTTACTTTTCTATTTTAAATATGCCAATTTCTTTGTAGACAACCTCAATGAAATCATGGGAACTCTACATTTTATGCCCATAGAATGGAAAAATGTATTACTTCCCATTGGAATTTCCTTTTATACATTTCAATCCATTACCTATGCAATGGATGTGTATAAGAAAAAGCATAGTCCGCTCAAGAATCCGCTCCAGTACTATCTCTACATAATGGCTTTTCCGCAAATGATAGCCGGCCCTATCGTTCCCTTTCATCAAATTGCCGATTATATACCGCATCGGACAGAAAAATATTCCGATAAAATTCAGGGTTTTTACCGTTTTTGTATAGGCTTAGCCAAAAAGGTATTCATCGCTAATATCCTGAGTGAATTCTCGGCCTATATGATAGAGAATGCCGGTCCCGATTTGCCTTATAATTATGCTTGGGTTGGTATGTTGGCCTATACATTTCAGATTTACTTCGATTTTTCCGGTTATAGTGATATGGCCTTGGGGCTGGGACAAATGCTGGGTTTTCCTTATCCCGAGAATTTCAATAATCCCTATACCTCAAAATCCATAAGCGAATTTTGGCGTAAATGGCATATTACCCTTGGAAATTGGATGAAAACCTATCTCTATATTCCACTTGGCGGGAATCAAAAAGGGGAATGGCGTACTTTTTTCAATCTTTGGTTGGTTTTTCTTCTCTCAGGCTTATGGCATGGTGATGCATGGAATTTTGTGCTTTGGGGGGCTTTTCACGGGGTTTTACTCGTACTCGAAAGATGGTTCTTGGCCGACCTGCTCCGGAAAATTCCGGTTTTCATATCTGTTCTATATACCTTTTTTATGGTATTGATAGGGTGGACTTTATTCTGTTCCGAAGATCTGCAATCCTGGACCTATATTCTTGAATCTATGTTTGGCTTCGAAAATGCCAAACCCATATTTATTTCGCCTAAATTTTATGTAGCACTTGGGCTTGGCGCACTCTTCTCGTTTTGGAACTTCTTGCCCTTCGGGGAGCGCATACAACAAGCTCTGTATTATCCCAAAAACCTATCTACCCGACATCTCGGATTCCGTTTGGTCCTTTCTCTGCTGATTATTGCTTTAAGCGCATCACAATTTGCCGGCAGCTCCTTTAATCCCTTTATTTATTACCGTTTTTAGTATATGGAGAATAAGAAACATAAAATACTTTTTATACTATTATTAGGCTTGCTTTCACTTTCGCTTATACAGCATATTTTCCCTTTTTTGCCCGAGAAAAAACTCCGCGGTGATATACAAGAAGTAGCATTTCCGAAATGGTCATTTTCCGATTTTTATTCGGGAAAATATAGTGCCGAAATAGATAATTACATACAACATCATTTTGGTCTGCATAGCTGGGCTATAAGGCTGGACAATCAGATTGAATACAGTTTTTTCAATAAAGCCAAGGCCAATGGAGTCATAATAGGCAAACACAATTATCTCTATGAAAACAAATATATAGATGCCTATTACGGAAAAGATTTTGTCGGGTCGGATTCGGTTCAGCATCAAATCAGAAAATTGCAGGCTGTGCGCGATACATTAAGAAAGTTGGATAAGGATGTCTGGGTGATATTTTTGCCCGGGAAAGCCTCATTAGTACCCGAAAACATACCCGACACACATAGATCTACCTTCGAAGCGCAAAGCAATTATTCCGTTTACAAACAAGAAATAGAGAAAGCCGGAATTCCATTTCTGGATTTACGGGCTTTGTTTTTGGAGTGGAAGGACAAAAGCGTATATCCATTATTTCCCAAGCTGGGTATACATTGGAGCGAGATGGCTGAAATATTTGCCATGCAACAAATGGGAAAATTTGCCCAAGCACAATTGCAAGAACCACTGCCTCAATTACAAATAAAAATGACCCCACCCGTACATGCTTCATTTGGCAGAGATAATGATATAGCAGAGGCCATGAACCTGCTTATTCCCATTCAATCCGAAGTCCTTGTCTATCCTGAATACAGCTATACGGCTGACACTTCGGCCAAAAACAAAGTATTGGTCATAGGCGACAGCTTTTATTTCGGACCTTTCAGTAAGCATTTTTCGCGCATTATATTTGGGAACGGAGCTTTTTGGTATTATAACCGAATGGCCTATCAATTCGAAAAAGAGGAATTGGATTTAAACGGGATTGATAAAAAAAGTCAATGGGAAAATCATGATAAAATATGTTTAATCATGACCGAAGTCAACTACCCCAAATTCGGATTTGGTTTTGTAGAAGAGGCCTATAAAAGGTATTACGGGACTAAGGGAGCCAGTATAAAATAAAAAAGAAAAGCAGCTGAATAATAAAGAGAGTTGGAGCAATGGGAATTTCTTTATTCCTATTTGTAAAAAAGTAAACAGATGCAAAAAAGCTACCAATAAAAAACCAGGCTATATAATTTTGAATGGGCACAGATTCAGAGTACCAGGTCCATAATCCGTACCGAATGGCAAAAGCTTCGAGCCAAAAATCGTAAAAGGTAACCAAGATACCGGCCAAAAATGGGATAAATACGGGTCTGCTTATCCATTTTTTTGCGATTTGTACAGCACAAACCACCACAAAAATCCAGTTTATTCCAATCAGCAATGGTATACCCAGCAATTTGGGACCCATTACCGTACCATAGTCGTAATTGCCGAAAATCTTACCCGTTTCCACGCCCCAATATTCCAGAAAAAAACCGCTTATGCCTATAAAAGTTACAGGCAATAAAAAACGTATATTCATGGGCAAAGCTGAGTAGAACAGCAGCAAATTGGCCAAAAGAATATTGATGGGAATAAGTTGAATAAAGAGGGTTCTGCTTATAGAAAAAGATAAGCCGAAAACGCCGACCAAATAAATAATGGCAATATACTTCCGAAAAGAAGGGGAGTTAATACTATGTTGAAGTTGGAGCATGTTGCAAAAGTACTATAAAGTTGATATAAACAATTAAATCGGAAAACTTATAAAAGATTCGGCAAAAAAGCGTATACACATACCTTATCTTTGTAAAAAGAATCCTATGCAATATACCATATCATATACAAAGCCCAATGTACAATATATACATATCCGAATAGATATAGACAAACCGGAAAAAAAGCAGCTTATACAGCTTCCGTCATGGCGCCCGGGGCGTTATGAATTGGGTAATTTTGCCAAAAATATTAAATCCTTTGTAGTATATAACGAAAAGGGGGATATGGTTCCAAGCAAGAAAATCAGCAAAGATTGTTGGGAAATCTTATCCGGAAAATCGAAGAAAATACGCATAGAATATGATTATTATGCGGCCATATTGAATGCGGGATCAACATATTTAGATGCCGAATTGCTTTATGTAAACCCTGTCAATTGCCTTATGTATTTACCCGATCGGATTGATGAGGCATGTCGTTTACAGATAGAGGTTCCGGATAGTTATCAAATAGCGATCGGATTAGAATCTGAAGATCGCAACAGTTTCATAGCAGCCGATTATCATGAATTAGCAGATAGTCCCTTTATTGCGTCGGCAGGATTAAAGCATCAGTCCATAAAGCTTGGGGAGACCGAATTTCATTTTTGGATACAAGGAGAGGTGAATCCGGATTGGCAAAGTTTTTTAAGCGATATGCAGCATATTATCGAAGAACAGCTTCTGGATATGGGCTCATTTCCGGTTAAAGAATATCATTTTCTTTATTATATCACCATACACGGCATGTATCATGGGGTAGAGCATCTCAACAGCACGGTAATATTTTTAGGTCCGGTATTCGATATATTCGACGGCCGTTTATATCCGGAGCTATTGGGTGTAAGTTCGCACGAACTTTATCATGCCTGGAATATAAAAAAAATCAGACCGGCCGAACTATTGCCATACGATTATAGCAAAGAAAATTACACCGAATTAGGCTATGTAGCCGAAGGGGTAACCACCTATATGGGCGATTTATACATTATGCGTTCTGGTATATTGGGGCAACAGGAATTTTTCAGAAACATGAACAATTGGCTCACCCGTTATGTACACAATTTTGGCCGATTGCATTATTCAGTTGCCGAAAGCAGTTGGGATACCTGGCTCGACGGTTATGAGGCCGGGGTGCCACATCGCAAAGTAAGTATATACAACGAAGGAGCTTTATTGGCCTTATTAGCCGATTTAATCATACAGAAAAATACCCAAAGTAAATACGGCATTCAGCATGTAATGCGGGAGCTTTATGAGGAATACGGACTAAAAAATAAAGGGTATACGCGAGATAATTATAAGTCATTATTAGAAAAATATGCCGGAATATCCTTTGATGTATATTTCGAAAAATTAGTAGAAGGCAAGTTCAATTATTTCCCATTTTTAGAAGAATATTTGGATTACGTAGGCTTGCAGATAGTGGAAATGCCATCCGATAAATTAACCGAAAAATTATTCGGATTAAAAACAAAAACAGAAGGAGCTAAGGTAATGGTTTCGGCTTTACATATAGATAGTCCCGCCGAGCGATCCGGATTAATGTTGCAGGATGAGATTCGCACCATAAATAATATGCGGGTTAGTGATAATGTAAACGAGTGGATGGGGCTATTCGAAAGACAAGCCTTCGAGTTGACCGTGAACCGGAACGGAATAACCAAGAAAATTCGCCTGGAGGCAGATGGAAAATCCTATTTCGGAAAATGGGAAATTTCGAAAAACCCCTTTGCAACGGCTGTACAGAAAAAGGCCTTTCAAAAATGGACCAAAGGAAAATTTTAATAAAATACGCTTGAATTATTATTTTTGTGCTTATTTAGAAATATGAATTTTATAGAAGAATTACGCTGGCGAGGGATGTTACAGGATGTTGTTCCGGGAGCAGAAGCAATCATGCAAAAGGAAATGATATCGGGCTATGTAGGATTTGATCCCACCGCCGATTCATTGCATATGGGAAATATGGTTTCGGTATTATTGTTAATGCGCCTCCAGCAAGCAGGTCATAAGCCATTTGCCTTAGTAGGCGGAGCTACCGGTATGATTGGCGACCCCAGCGGAAAATCTCAGGAAAGAAATTTGTTGGATGAGGAATTATTGCGTTATAATGTTTCGTGTATACATAAGCAATTATCAAAATATCTCGATTTCGATAAGGGAAAAAACAGTGCCGAAATGGTCAATAATTACGACTGGATTAAAGAATTCAGTTTGCTTCAATTTCTTCGCGATGTAGGAAAGCATCTGACGGTGAATTATATGATGGCCAAAGACAGCGTGCAAAAAAGACTTGAGACGGGGCTGTCATTCACCGAGTTTTCGTACCAGTTGATTCAGGGTTATGATTTTTACCATTTATATAAAAACCATGGGGTAAAGTTGCAAATGGGAGGAAGCGATCAATGGGGAAATATGGTCACGGGTACGGAGCTCATTCGGCGCATGTCGGGTGGAGAAGCCTATGCGCTGACTGCACCATTGTTGACCAAGGCCGATGGCAGTAAGTTTGGCAAATCCGAACAAGGCAATATATGGATAGATCCGATGAAAACCTCGCCTTATAAATTCTACCAATTTTGGCTAAATGCAGGCGATGAAGAAGCGACTAAACTAATCAAGATATTCACATTTTTGGGTGCGGAAGAAATAGAGGATTTGATCAAAAAGCATTTAGAAGCACCTCATTTGCGCATATTGCAAAAACGCCTTGCCGAGGAGGTTACCGTATGGATACATTCCAAAGAGGCATTAAACAAAGCCGTTTCGGCAACCGAAATCCTTTTTGGAAAAGGAACAAGCGAGGAACTAAAAAGCCTTAGTGATGAAGAAATATTAGATATTTTTGAGGGCATACCCCAATTCGATATTCCGAAATCAGAAATAGAAAAAGGAGTAAACGCCCTACAATTGGTAGCAGAAAAAACGCAGATATTTCCGTCGAAAGGAGAGGCGCGTCGTATGTTCCAGAATAATGGAATCATGGTAAACAAAGTACAAGTAAGCGATCAGACCGAAATAAATACAGATCATTTACTCAACGGAAAATTCATATTGGTTCAAAAAGGCAAAAAGAATTATAATCTAATCAGAGTTGTATAATGGGATATAAAATTGCATATACCTGTATTGTTTTTATTTTCGTATATGCATGCGGACCTAAGAAACAAAAGGCCGAGAACGAAATTTCGGGAAATGAAATTCCTGTTTTTTCATGTACGCAAAGCGGGGACAGAATATATATAACCGATACGGTAGAGCAGAATATTATTATGCATTATCCCGATTCGGCCGGTTATGAAATCAATTATTCCGAAAGTCTGGAAACGGGTTATGATATAGTTGGTGAATTTGATAAAGCCGATGGCAGCAGTATACGATTTATAGCCGTAGCAACTGCAAAACAAGCACAATCCGACGAGAAAGAACATTTTTTAAATGAGATAAAAAGTGCATCAGCAGGCGATGATTTCGAGGTATTGGAACAAGGCGAATTGCATGATGTATTATACAGTCGTTATTATGCCATTGCGCAGATAAAAGAGTCGGGCCGTGATTATAAAGGCTTTATAACCCTGCATTTTGATCCGAAATGGAGCAATTATTATTTTGTGCTTATCCAAACAGCGGATACAGATGCATATAGGGCCGATTTTTGTATGCTTTATCCATTTGTACAACAATTACGATTTTTAAAAAACGGGTAAAAAAATGAGAATAGGATTATTGGGATATGGGAAAATGGGAAAAGAGATTGAACGAATTGCACTGGAAAGAGGGCATGAGATAGCATGGAAAATACAGAAAGAAAACAGGAATGCATTGGATGAAGCAATGTTGTGTAAAGCCGAGGTGGTGATAGAATTTTCGCAACCGGCCACGGCTGTGGAGAACATACTTTTCTGTGTGCGTCATAAAGTGCCGGTGGTGGTGGGCACCACGGGTTGGTATGCCGAAATGGACAAAGTGCGTAGTGAGGTATTATTGCAAAATGCGGGCTTATTTTATGCCACCAATTTTAGTATAGGCGTACATTTATTTTGGAAATTGAACCGGGAATTGGCACAATGGATGAATGGCCACAAGGCATACAAGGCGCATGTAGAAGAAATACACCATATACATAAACTCGATGAGCCATCGGGAACAGGAATTACCACGGCCGAAAAGATAATAGAGGCGCATACAGATTATGATACATGGGCATTGGAAGGGAAAGGAGAAACTGTTTTGCCTATTTATTCCTTCAGGGAAGGGGAAGTCCCCGGAACCCATAAAGTAATATGGCAGAGTGCGGAAGATAAAATAATGATAGAGCATGAAGCATTTGGTCGCACCGGGTTTGCGAAGGGGGCAGTGCATGCAGCAGAGTGGTTAATAGGTAAAACCGGCATATTTACCATGTCGGATATGTTGGGGTAAAATGACAGATTTCAATAAATACAGAAAATATAATAAACTGGGGTTTACCTATTTAGTGAAGGTTATACTGGGCATAATTGCATTATGTGCCCTGTTTTATTTGATTTATACCCTTATAGAGAAGTCAGCCCATTAAAAAAGAAATAAAAAAGGTTCAATTTCGTTAAATTGATTATATTTAAACACCCAAGATAAGCAACAGTGAGAATATTCATATTATTAGGCATACTATTCGCTTTCAGTTCCGGAATTAGT
>JAEZEQ010000020.1 GCA_023432985.1 Bacteroidota bacterium
CAGGATAAAGAAAGAGATATTAAAACATGGTATGGGTTGCTGGGTTTGGCAAAAATGAAAAAGATTTGTTATGCCGCTTTTGTCCTTTCGCTATGCTTAATGTGGATTTTATATTTTTCACAGTATATAAGTCTCCCCGCCGCTATAAGCTTCAGCATAGGAATGGGATGCTCGGCCCTGGCTTTGCATTATACACACGAAGAGCGCAGCGATTTTTGGTACGATGCCCTGATCGACGGCAGTATTTTTATCCCATCCATCCTTTTGGCTTTAAGTGGAATTAACTAAAACAGAGATTATTGATAATCGACTGTTGATACTTTGCTATAAAGTGCAAAGCAGGTAGTATTTGAATGGTTATCTTCGTATTGCATGAAAACATCCGAATTAAATGCCTTAATCAGTTTGCTCGACGACACGGATGAGCGCATATTGGAAAATGTAAGAACCAAACTTTTATCCTTGGGCCCTAAGGTAATTCCTGCCCTGGAAAGCGTTTGGGAAAAATCTTTCCATATCGAATTGCAATATAAAATTGAAGACATCATACATCGCATTCAATTGGCCGATAGTAGTCAAAAATTACGTCAATGGGTTCAGGATGGTGCCGAAAATTTACTGGAAGGGATAATCTTGGTGGCAAAATGTCAATATCCGGATTTGGAAGAAGATAAAATTCACCAGTTTATGGAAAGGCTGAAGAAGGATATATGGATGGAAATTAACCATTCGCAAACAGCATTAGAAAAATGTCGGGTTATAAATCAGGTCTTCTTTAATATATACGGATTCTCGGCCAATACGGCTCATTATCAGGCACCGGAAAACAACTATATCAACAAAGTTATAGAGTCCAAAAAAGGCAATGCGGTGAGTCTGGCCGCCATTTATGCCATAGTAGCTCAGGAATTGGATTTGCCGGTTTACGGAGTAAATTTGCCCGAACATTTTATACTTTGCTGGGTAGACGATAGCGAAATAGGACGTATGATGAGCAGCAATAAAGGTCCAAATGTTTTTTTCTATATCAACCCCCTCAATAAAGGCGCCATTTTCAGTCGCCGCGAAATAGACCAGTTTCTCATTCGGGGCGGAATAAAACCACAGGCCATGTATTATGAGCCAACGCCCAATTTTTCCATTATCATACGCATGCTTACCAATATTATCTCTTATTATCAAAAGGAAGGCAGGCAAGAAAAAGCAGAGGAATTATCCGAATTAAGAAATCAGGTTCGAGAAGAGATCGAAAAAATGACCCAACAAAAAAGGTCTGAAGAAAATTAATCATTTAGAATTATTCTAAATAAGCAGGCTTTTGTATATTTGCACCATGCAAAGCATTTCGCAGATAGAATCTGAAATAATAGAGGAGTTTGAATTATTCGACGACTGGATGGATAAATACGAACACATCATAGATTTGGGGCGTAGTTTAGCTCCTATAGACGAGCAATTCAAAATAGATTCGAACCTAATAAAAGGCTGTCAGAGTCGTGTTTGGGTTCATGCCGAAAAGAAGGGCGATAATGTGTATTATACAGCCGACAGCGATGCCATAATAACCAAGGGCATAGTGGCATTGTTGGTGCGTGTTTTATCCGGACAAAAAGCGGAGGATATTGCGCAAGCGCCTTTGCATTTTATTGAAAAAATCGGATTAAAAGAGCATTTAACTCCAACCCGAAGCAACGGACTTTTAAGTATGATTAAACAAATGAAAGCTTATGCTCAACTTATTACAAAATCTTAAATCGAAAAAGATGAAACCATACGAATTGGAAGAGCTTATTGTAAACCAAATAAAAACCATTTATGATCCGGAGATTCCGGTGGATATATACGAATTGGGGCTTATTTACGAGATTAGTGTCAACGAGGATTACGAGGTGGTGGTTACAATGACCCTGACCACGCCAAACTGTCCTTCGGCCGAGGAGATTCCTCGTGAAGTGGAAGAAAAAGTATCCTTAATAGAAGAAGTGAAAAAATGCGACGTAGTGCTCACCTTTGATCCGCCATGGGATAAAGATATGATGAGTGAAGAGGCGCAATTGGAATTAGGCTTTTTATAATGGAAACAGAAATAATTCGGAACAAAGTCAGCGAAAGCGGCATTATAACCATAGACATGCAGGAATTCTATGATGCCCGAAAAACGGGTAGTGTAGATTTAAACGATTTTCTGGAAGATGGTATTTTGCGCGAAAAAGTCTTCAGAGAAAAAGTGAAAGCCTGGGATAGCCGTTCATTTACAGACAAGCATATTGCATTATTTTGTTCGGAAGATGCCATAATTCAGCCATGGGCTTGGATGTTGATGGCTGAGAAACTAAAGCATGCACATATATATATGTGTAGCGAATCCGAATTGCCCACAGAAATTGTGAAGCGATATATAGAAACGGAATTAAATCCCGAAGCATATAAAAACGAAAGAGTGGTTATAAAAGGCTGCGGAGCATCTTATATTACGGCCGCTTGTTATCTGTTGCTAAGCCAAAAATTACTTCCTGTAGTAAAAACGCTAATGTATGGAGAGCCTTGTAGTACGGTTCCTGTTTATAAGCAGCCCAAAAAGTAAAATTAATTAGACCTATAATCGGCCTGAGTAAACATGTAAGGAGAAGTAAAAAGGCCTAATTTCAATTCGGGCTCGGGCTGAGTGTAAAACAATAAAGCCGCTTTTTCAAAAAAGATAGAATCTGTTTTGTTTCCAAATAAAACGATAAGATTTCTTTCCCGATCTCTTTTTCTTAATTCTTGAAAAGAAGATTCCACCGTACAAGACAAGGCAAAATTCTGATTGTATAAAAAAACACTATCGAATTCAGAAAAGAAATCCTTGCCCGGTAATTGAGCAGATATTTTCCCGTTGATGTAGTTTCTCTCGAATAGGTGCATCGTATCATTCTCGCGTTTGATCTCACAGGAATAGAAAAAAATTAAAGAAATGGTAAAGAAATTTCTGTACATATTATAGAGTCATTTTTTCTTTTCAGGTCATAAATTTTTTCATCTGTTTCTATAAGATTCAACCCATAATCGATTAAATTGGTTTCGCCAAGATAATTGAATCGGTCATCATAAAAAACCAAAATCCATTCTTTAATCTTGGTATTATCTTGTTCCTTCTTTGGGAAAAATGCACGGTAAATCAGCCTATGCTTGGGTAAAACCTTAAGCCGATAATAAGACGGATTTTCTGCATACAGGTTTCTGACCACCGAAGCGTCATACTCGCTTTGTTTGGAAAATGGAATAAATTGAAACTGTTTTTCCGTTCTGCTCCCTAAAAAATGAGAACTACTATAATTCGACTTATATAAAAAGACAGAATCTGAATAAGGGAATGAATACAAGTAGCTGCCATTTCTCCACTCTGTTCTAAATGGCATGAACTGCAAGCCTACCATGTTTTTTTTGTAAAAATCGGGATAATGCACGTTCATTACCGACACTTCGTTTCTGTCTGTATTCCATACTCCTTCAAGCGGGTAGGTAAAAAAAACTGAATCATTCATACTCCCGGCTAAATTGGGGAACAAAAAGAAAGTAAACTCATTGGCGGACTTAATTAAAAAGCTGAAGCCGCTATTCGTGAACAAATAAAAATGCTCATGCATAGGCAAGGCTTTCTTCATGAATTGTATTTTTTCGGAATTAAATACATGCAAAGTATCTTCGGCTAAAACGCCGTATAATCCTAAGGAGTCGTTTATCGCAAAATCATCGCCATTTACAATATTACTATGCAAAAACTCCTCCATAATCCCGGTTTCGGGATGCAAACGAAATATAATACCCGTTTCATTATTAAAAAAATATAGCATTCCGGAGTATGCAGATTGAATAGCGGATTGTATTGGTGGTAAGGCAAGTCCGGAGTCTATACTAATTGGGAAAGCTTTTCCTCTCTCAATTACAAGTATTTTGACGGCTTCCGTTTTGCGATTAGCACATGACCAAGCAATACAGAAAACAGATAAAATAAGTATACTAATGCATGTCTTTCTCATAATAGCCCAATCGAATTAAACTATCTCTTGAAGATTCCAGACTCCACAACGCATTAAATTCATCTACTGTTCGCCCCAATACGCTCTTATTTGCAGTTCTACACTTACAAGTGATTCCTATTCTACAGTTCCCTGTTGGAGTTCCGCACCTTTCACCCCAACACAAAACATTATCGAACTCATCAAAAATAATGCAGGCAATATTACCCGGTATAGGCTTGTCTTTTTCAATCATACTATATATTTCCTCATTCATTGTCTCATGATTTAGAATCTCCTCTTTTTCACAACCAAACCAGAGGAAAAGGCTACATACAATAGATATTAAATGATATTTATTCATAATGAAATAGTTTTTTCAAAGTAAAAAAAAAAAAACACTCTTGCAAAGTATTATGAACATTTTTAATGAATTATCATCGCAAAATAGAAAGAGGCGCTAGTATTTTAAATCATGCCCAAAATACTACAATCATCTAACCTTATGATTTTCGGTAACTCCCTACGAAATCGGGTTCATTATTCCTCTAATGACAGATTATGGAGGCATTAATTAAGGCTTATTCTTTAAGCTGTCTCCACACTCTCCTTAAAATCTGCCTGCAAGAATACCGGCATCACTACAAATGAACCATTAGAGATACAAATAAAAAGACAATTATCAGGTACTGCATTGTTCAATTTCGATGCATTCTCAAATTCCATCAAAGCAATTTTTCACTTCGGATACTAGGGTCATGAACAATTATGCAATCCGTGCATTAGCGAATATAAAATCACTCAATCGCCATAATACCCTTATAATATAGCACTTTTCAAAAATCCGGATAAAAAAATATCTGTTAATTTTCATTGCACTATCAGACAAAAGAAAATTAGTTGTATATTTGTGTGCTTCTAATGAAGAAGGTCCGGTTGAAATTTCAAATTAAAAAATCTAAGGTATCGTTTTCATAGCAGTAAACAGGCAATTTCCTGTTTAATAAGAACGAATACAAATAGAATGACATTTACCCAATTAGGGTTTTCGGACCCGATACTCAAGGCACTTGAGTCCATAAATTACCAGACCCCCACTCCCATTCAGCTTGAGTCTATACCCATCATTAAAGAAGGAAATGATCTATTTGGTTGTGCGCAAACGGGGACCGGTAAAACTGCAGCATTTTCATTACCTATAATAGAAAACCTGATTCAAAGGGAAGCCACTCGGGGCATTAAAGCCTTAATTTTGGCTCCAACGCGCGAATTGGCTGCACAGATAGGTGATAATATTCAGGCCTACAGTAAACATACAAATATTAAAACGGTAACCATATTTGGAGGCGTTTCACAGGTAAACCAGATTAAAGCCATGAGACATGGCTGCGATATTCTGGTAGCTACTCCCGGACGTTTGCTCGATTTTCTGGGGCAAAATCTGATTAGTCTGCGCTCTATAGAATTCTTTATTTTGGATGAAGCCGATCGTATGTTAGATATGGGTTTTATTCACGATATTAAAAAGATAATAAAGTTATTGCCTACCAAAAGACAATCTTTATTTTTCTCGGCAACAGCTGCTGATCCCATTATGGAATTGGCGAATAAAATTTTGGTGAATCCCAAAAAAGTAGCCGTAACACCGGTTTCTACACCGGCTGAAGTGGTGAATCAGTCTGTTTTCTATGTAAAAAAAGAAGACAAAAGACAATTATTAAAATCCCTGATAGAAACACAAAATATAGAACACGCACTAGTTTTCACACGGACCAAACATGGAGCCGATCGGGTTGCCCGCGATTTGTCAAAAGCCGGAATAAAAGCCGAGGCCATACATGGCAATAAATCTCAAAGCGCTCGCGAGAAAGCATTGAACGGTTTTAAAAATAGAAATATCAGAGTATTGGTTGCAACGGATATTGCAGCCAGAGGAATTGATGTAGACAAATTAAGTCATGTCATCAATTTCGAAATTCCCGAAGTTCCCGAAACTTATGTACACCGTATTGGGCGTACCGGAAGAGCGGGTAATTCAGGTATTGCCTACTCATTCTGTACAGAGGATGAGAAAACCTATCTGAAAGGAATCAACAAACTGCTTAAAAAACCAATTAAAGAAGCAGTTGAATTAATTTAGTACATTTATAATTAATATAGTAACCGATAGAGAGATCTATCACAAAAAAAGAGTAAAATGAAAACAGGAACCGTAAAATTCTTCAATGATGAAAAAGGATTCGGATTTATCAAAGAAGACGGAGGAGAAGACATTTTTGTTCACGCAAAAGGTCTTATTGATCAAATTAATGAAAATGATAAAGTAAGCTTCGACGTACAGCAAGGCAAAAAAGGCCTTAACGCTGTGAACGTAAAGCTTGCCTAACATAGAAAATAGTTTGGAAAACCGCCCCACAAGGCGGTTTTTTTTATTTTTTATATATTGCGGAAATTACAAACCTTAAAATTCAAATAATTATGAAAAAATTACTTCTTGGAACATTAGTTTCGGCATTCATTGTTACCGGATGCGACACTGTGGTCTCCTCTGAACAATTGATCCTAAACAAAAGTGGCAAAACCCTGCAAATGCGCACCAAGCTAAAACCATGCTGCGGCAAGGCCTTTATTCCGAACTTCAATAACTCTACCCTTGTAGACAGTATGCATATCGACTCACTTACTTTTATGACGACTCTGTTCTTCAGCCTACCAAACGAAGAATCAATCCTAATTCAAGAATTTCGCACCTACGCCAATAATAAAAAATACAATCCTTCTTTCAGTAATCTAGTCCATGATTCCAATTTAGAAATAAGCATAGACGGGCATACCCTGCATAAAGATTATACAAAAGAACCAAATTGGCGGTATGAAGCCAAAGGGCGACAATTGAATCAAAAATGGTATTTCGAAATATATCCACAGGATATAACGCCGTAAAAAAAATAAAAGAATGCATAGAATTACTCTATGCATTTTTTATTTCTTCTCTTACCTTTAGCCCCTTATCCATTTTAATTTATTTCAAAATGAAATATACATTCACAACTATTTTAGGCTTTTGCATTAGCTTGAGTATGTTTTCGCAGCGTGGATCGGAGTATTGCGCCCAAGGCAAAAGAAATGCCATGCAACAAAGAAATATATCAACACTCAAATCCCGCAGCATCGAATCCGACAAATACGATTTGCATTATCATAAACTCAATCTAAACATGAGCAATAGTTCCACTTATATCAGTGGCAGTGTAGTGTTTAAAGCCAAGGTAATCGCTGCACAGATGGACAAGTTTGAGTTTGATCTTCATTCCTCTCTCGACATAGATTCCATTCGTTTCAACGGGATACTTGTGAATGCGACCGATAACGGCGGATTACGCAGCGTAAATCTACCCATGAGTTTGCAACAACAAGACGAATTCGAAGCCATTATTCATTATAAAGGACTTCCCACTTCTGTACCCGGTGCAGCTATAGGATCGGGAATTACAAATGATGTATCACCCAGTTGGGGAGCAAGAGTAACCTGGACTTTAAGTCAGCCCTACAGTGCATACGAATGGTGGCCTTGCAAACAATCCCTGCGCGATAAAATTGATTCCATAGATGTGTGGATTACAGTAGACGACAGTTTAAAAGCCGGATCAAACGGCGTACTGAGTCAAATCACCCCATTACCCGCAAACAAAGCACGCTACGAATGGAAACACAGACATCCTGTCGATTATTATCTCATTTCGGCAGCCGTTGGAAATTATGTCGACTATTCTTTTTATGCACACCCGACCGGAGCTGCAAATCCCGTTCTTATTCAAAATTATCTCTACAATAAGCCCAATTTCATAAATTATGTAACCCCGCGCATTGATCTTACGGCCGATTATCTGGAACATTTCAGCGATTTATTTGGCTTATATCCTTTTGCGGATGAAAAATACGGACATTCGGCTGCTCCTTTAAGCGGCGGTATGGAACATCAAACCATGACTACTCAAGGGGTTTTTACATCCGAAATTATTGCGCACGAATTGGCCCATCAATGGTTTGGCGATTATGTGACCTGCGGTTCCTGGCAAGATATTGCACTTAACGAAGGTTGGGCCTCTTATCTTGAGTTTTTGATGTTGCAGGAATTCGAACCCAATAACGCCAACGCACATATGAACAGCGTGCACGACAATGTAATGTCTCAACCCGGAGGAAGCGCCTATTGCACCGATACCATCAATATCAACCGTCTTTTCAGCGGACGACTCACCTACGATAAAGGTTCGGCCATTTTTCATACCCTGCGTTATATATTCCAAAACGACTCCTTATATTTTGCCTCCCTGCGAAAATACCTGGCTACTTTCGCGCATTCAACCGCATTGGGTACAGATTTGAAAAACGTATTGGAAAACGAAAGCGGTATAAACCTGACTCCTTTCTTCAATGAATGGTATTATGGAGAAGGCTATCCCACTTTTACGGTAAAATGGAATCAAAATGCACAACAACAAGTTTTTCTGCGTATTTCTCAGACCCCATCCATGCCCTCTGTTACGCCCCTATTCCATATCCCTGTCGACATAAAAATACAAGGTAATGGTGGAGATACAACCATAAGGGTAAACCTAAATGCCGCTGAAGAATACATTAGTCTGCCCTTTTCGCCCCTTGTTCAAAATATAGTCGTAGATCCGGATAACTGGATTTTGAACCGGGTAAGCAGTATTTCAAAAGATATTTATTTGAGCGAAATACCGGTAGAAAACCACAGTTCTATTCGCATCTATCCCAATCCGGCCACCGATATTTTATATATAGATAATCCCAATCAGGATAAGTTGAGCATACTCGACATAAATGGGAAACGAATCAGCATACATTCAAAAGTCGGGCAAGTCAGTATATCACATTTGCAGCCCGGAATCTATTATATTCAAATGGGGAAAAATAAAATCCCCTTTGTAAAACAATAAAACATAAAAAAGCCTCTTACATCTGCAAGAGGCTTTTTTTATTTCAAAAGATGCAAGGTTGTTTTAATTAGCCACAATTTTAAATTCTACGCGACGATTTTTAGCTCTTCCTTCGGGAGTTTCATTGGTTTGAACCGGCAATTCTTCGCCATAGCCTTTCACTTTGGTAATACGTACTGCGGCCAATCCATTATCAATTAAGTATCTTTTCACCACCTCGGCTCTGGACTGAGACAGGCGCTCATTATACTCATTCGACCCATAGGAATCCGTATGTCCGCCAATTTCAATGCGCACATTCGGATATCTCTTAAATATTTCCAATGCACGATTCAATTCGGATATAGATTCCGGTTTCAAGGTCGATTTATCGAAATCAAAAAATACATTATTCAAAACGAAAGTGGCACCCACTTCAACTTTCGAAAGTTCGATTATCTTGGTTTCCTCTGTATAGCCTTTACGATTTGTGAGGTCTATATTCTCGGAATAAAAAATATAATCATCGGCATTTACCGTAATTCCATAATTGCTGCCT
The DNA here is from genome assembly GCA_023432985.1 of Bacteroidota bacterium. Taxonomy (GTDB): domain Bacteria; phylum Bacteroidota; class Bacteroidia; order CAIKAF01; family CAIKAF01; genus JACVCJ01. The sequence continues at coordinate 9,504 of JAEZEQ010000020.1, forward strand.
CCGGGTAAAGAAACCAAAAATCCTTCTTTCCGATCGCTGCGGTTATTAAAAATTTCTACACCGTTTTTATTATCCACAATAACCACCTTCGCTTCTAAGGTATCTCTTGTTTTTGCGTCGACAACTATACCTTTAAACAAGGTCATATCCGGTTTTTTCTCTTCAATTGGACCAAACTGATATATATCTTGCTCACCCATTCCGCCCGGTCTGGCGCTGGATAAATACCCGGCATCACCACTTCCTGAAAGTACGAAATAAATATCATCTCCGGGGGTGTTAACAGGGGGACCGAGGTTGACCGGAACCGACCATTCACCGTTTTCAAGCACTGAATAAAACACATCGTAACCACCCATAGTATTATGTCCGCGGCTGCTGAAATAAAGAGTTTTCCCATCGGGATGAATAAAAGCTCCGTCTTCATCATAGGCAGTATTAATCTTATCGCCTAGATTTACCGGATTTCCCCAACTTCCATCCTCATTCTTGGTATATAGATAAATATCCTTTCCACCGAAACCCCCTTTTCTGTCGCTTACAACAAAAGCACGGTTATTATCGGCTGAAACCGAAATATGCGATTCATAATACTTCGTATTTACACCTTCTACGGTTTGAGAAGCTTGCCATACCCCATCTTTCAATTCACTGAATTTCAATTCGTTTTTATTTCTTCCATTATAGAAAAACATAGTTTTTCCGTCGGGACTAAGACTAACACAGGCTTCATGTCGGCGTGCTGCATCTTTAATCAGATTCACACGTGCAGGTGCCGAGAATGTGGTATCATTTTCCTTATTTGCTCTGTATAAAGACTCATAAGGTTCAAAGTCGAATTTCGATATTTTTTGCTTTTTGCTGCTATTGGTATCCGGCGCCATACGCGAAGTATAGTACATATAATTATCATCGGCTTTCACCAAAGGTACATACTCCGAAAAACGGGTATTAACGGGATTCCCTATATTGCGCAAACGATATTTAGTTTGGGCTTTTAGGCTAATTCCATTCCGACATTCATCCATTCTTTTATCCAGCCATTCTTCCGAATAATCGGGAAGTTTGCCCAGGTCCGATTTACTGGCACCATAAAGCGACAAAGCCTCTTCGAAACGACCCGCTTTATGATAAGACTGTGCCAATACGACACGCATGGTTGGCGCCACATCCGGATTCAACTCTGCCGCCTTCATTGCATAAGGCAATGCTTTATAATCTTCATAGGACTCCAAATAGCATTGAGCCATTTTGAAGTTTAGCAAAGCACTATTCGGGTTTACCGCGTAGGCATCCAAATAATAGGGGATAGATTGTTTAGAGCTTCCGGGAGATTTCATGAAAAACTTATCTCCCTTTTTAATGCTTTTGAGGGCAGTTTTCCATTCAGGATTATTGGCAATATTCTCCTTATTAAATTCCATATTTTGGGAATATAACATCGAAGAAGCCAATAGCGTACAAGCAAAAAATAGTAGGGTGCGCATTCGGTTCAAATTAAGACACAAAGATATAAAAAAAGCCACAAAATGTGGCTTAAAGTAAAGGATATAATTAATTTACTTTTCAGAATTTCCTTGTGTAGAACTTTCTTTTCTGGCAGGACTTGTAGCTTTCTGCGTTGCATCGACTTTCGATTTCGATTTAGCGCCATCGGCACAACAAGATGCTTTTGCACTTTTTGAGGCATCTGCTGATGCTGTGGATTTACTGTCGGCACAAGATTTGGCAGAAGCTGATTTAGACTGACAACAAGCGGGTTTTTGAGCCGGCTCTGAACTGGTCGTTTGCGCTGATGCGAAGCCCATTGCTCCGATACCAAATGCTACTAAGAAGAATATTTTTTTCATAAAACTAATTATTAATTCAGTCAAATTAACACATTAATTCCCATATGCGAAAATGAAAGCGCATAAATATTTTGTTAATAATCAATTCTATTCCAATTGCACATCTTTTTCCCCATTCACTCATTTTTTGGGTTGAATCGCATCATTTTCGATATATTTGTTTCATAAAACAACTCAAGTATGAAAAGAATTTTTTTACTATACTGTATTGCCTTTCTAATGGTGTTCGGATTGAAGGCTCAAAGCTATACCATGGTATATCAAATTTCTATGGGTATGGCTGATAATAATCCCATGATGCAGCAAATGATGCCCGGGAATATGGAAATTTTGCATAAAGACGGCAAAACAATTACCCGTTTCAAAGGCGGTATGATGGCTTCCATGCTTGGCGAAACATTGAGCGATAACAACAATCCATCCATCTCCTATTTGATAAATCACAAACAAAAAAACTATACCGAATTAAAATCTGACCCAAATACCGAAAGCAAAAGCCTCGAAAATGACATGCGCGTCAGTATTAAGAGAACAGGAAAACAAGAAAAAATCAGCGGCTATGCCTGCGCAGAATATCTGGTAAGCACGGAAGTAAAAGGTGAGAAAATGGATGCCTTTATATGGACCACAAACGACATAAAAGTGCCTAGACCACCGGCACAAAAAAGTCAGAGCAGAGGATTTGATGCCATGTTCCAATACAATATAGAAGGGTTCCCCGTAAAATATGTTTATACCTCAGGCCCGGAAACCGGTTCCATGAAAACGGAAGTCACCCTACTCGAATTCAACACCAAGGAATTATCCGGTCAACTTTTTGAAATTCCCGCTTCATACAAAAAAGTAGATTTACCCGCTTTGAGTAATCCGGGCAAATAGTGCCTAAAGCATATAAGCAAATCAAGTGTTCGAGCAGATTCTAAAAAAACTGGAAAGCTACTGTGCATACCAAGATCGAAGCGAATGGGAAGTATACCAAAAAGCTTTAGAACTCGGATGCTTGCCCCCAAGTGCAACAAAGGCTGTTTCTATATTAAAGGAAGCGGGATTTGTTGACGAAGCACGTTATGTGCAATCGGCAGTGCGCGGCAAATTTAAACATAATGGCTGGGGGAAAATTAAGATCAAACAATATCTAAAACAGAAAAAAGTACCCGATAACCTGATTCAAAACGCACTGGAATCGGAGATAGCACATGAAGAGTATAAGAAAATGCTGGAAAAGCTAGGCCAAAACAAATGGAAAAGTCTGAGCTCAGAAAAAGATGCGTATAAAAAAAAACAAAAAACCATACGCTTTTTAGTGGGACGCGGCTTTGAAAGCAACTTGATCCTTGCACAGATATCGAAAATAAGCGAGACTTAAAAAAAAGCGATAAAAGTCGACGAATTCCTGAACTACCCTATCCTAAAATCCAAAAATTGGACGTACTTTTGCAGCATGAAGCATATTCGTAATTTCTGTATAATTGCCCATATCGACCACGGTAAGAGCACCTTGGCCGACAGGCTCCTGCAACACACAAAAACTGTCAGCGACCGCGACATGCAAGCACAAGTGCTCGATGACATGGATTTGGAGAGAGAACGTGGAATTACGATTAAAAGTAAAGCCATTCAAATGGATTATTATCAGGATAATCAGAAATACACCCTGAACCTGATTGATACACCGGGGCATGTGGACTTTTCTTATGAGGTTTCTCGTTCCATCGCTGCCTGCGAAGGAGCATTGCTGATTGTTGACGCAGCACAGGGTATTCAGGCCCAAACCATTTCGAACTTATATCTGGCCATAGAGAATAATCTGGAAATTATTCCGGTTTTAAATAAAATGGATCTGCCCGGAGCTATGCCCGAGGAAGTGAAAGACCAAATCGTAGATTTAATCGGATGCAAAAGGGAGGATATTATTCCGGCTTCCGGAAAAACGGGACAAGGAATTGATGCCATCCTCGAGGCCATAATCGAACGTGTCCCCCCTCCAAGCGGAGACCCGGATGCACCTTTGCAAGCCCTGATCTTCGATAGCGTATTCAATAGCTACAGAGGTATTATTGCCTATTTCAGAATAATGAACGGCAAAATAAGAAAAGGCGATAAGGTGAAATTTATGGCCACCGGTAAAGAATATTTTGCAGATGAAATCGGAAAACTTAAACTGGGACTGGAACCCCAAAATGAAATTTTAACCGGCGATGTAGGTTATATAGTTTCCGGAATTAAAGAAGCCCGGGAAGTAAAGGTCGGAGATACACTCACCCACCTAAGCCGCCCCTGCGCCGAAGCTATACAAGGTTTCGAAAACGTGAAACCTATGGTATTTGCCGGAATATATCCCGTAGACACTGAAGATTTTGAAGAGTTGCGTAGCTCACTCGAAAAATTACAACTCAACGACGCCTCTTTAACTTTCGAACCGGAAAGCTCGGCAGCCCTCGGATTCGGCTTCCGTTGCGGATTCCTCGGTATGCTCCATATGGAAATTATTCAGGAAAGATTGGAACGGGAATTTAAAATGAATGTAATCACCACCGTACCCAACGTTAGTTACTGGGCACATGTTAAAAAAGGAGAGAAATTCATGATGCGTACGCCAAGCGATATGCCCGATCATAATAGCCTCGATTTTATCGAAGAACCTTTTATCAAAGCACAAATTATTACCAAACCCGAATTTATAGGTCCGGTGCTTAACCTTTGTATGGAAAAACGAGGCATCATTGTCAGCCAAAACTACCTTACAACCGATAGGGTCGAACTGGTTTTCGAAATGCCATTGGCCGAAATTGTATTCGATTTCTACGATAAATTAAAAACCATTTCGCGCGGTTATGCATCCTTCGACTACCATATCACAGGATTCCGCCAAAGCGATCTGGTGAAAATGGATATTTTACTCAATGGTGAACAAGTAGATGCCCTCTCTTCCCTAATCCACCGCTCCAAAGCGCACGAATTCGGGAAAAAACTTTGCGAAAAACTGAAGGAATTAGTACCCCGCCAGCAATTTCAAATTGCCATTCAGGCCGCAATCGGAGCCAAAATTGTGGCTCGTGAAAATATCTCGGCCATGCGAAAAGATGTTACCGCCAAATGTTACGGAGGTGATATTTCGCGTAAACGTAAATTGTTGGAAAAACAAAAAGAAGGTAAAAAACGTATGCGCCAAATAGGCTCGGTGGAAATCCCCCAAAGTGCGTTTTTAGCCGTATTGAAGCTCGACTAATGATTAAAAAATCCGAACTTATACTGCCGGTTTTATTATTGGCCGTACTGCTGCTTATGTATTTGGGCTACGATTATGCCGTAGCTATACTCTTCAGCTGGATGTTGGCAGGACTTATAAATATAGCCGGAGCCTGGTACCTGTTTCGTAATGATTCGCCCAAATCAGTACACTGGCTGGCTACCTTGTCCGGATTCTCATTTTGGGTGGTTTATTTTGCAATAGGCATCAAAATAATGTCGCTGGGCTATTCGTTTATTCTTGGGGCATTCGGACTGTTTTGCATAAGTCTCACTTTTATGCTGACCATGTTTCACCCCAATGCCGGAAATGCCGAATATTCCCGATTTTTTCATGCAATCAAATGGAGACATGTGCTCTATTCTATTGCCCTTTTCGTGTTTACACTTATTCCCGATTCTCTCTTTTTGAAATTGAAATATCACGATCAACCCGAACGCCTGATTCTGGAACAAAATGTCCTCGATAATCCGCTCGATACAGCTGCCAGAAACAGTTTAAACCGATATAAAGAAAGTTTTTAATATGTTCAATTGCCAACAAATCCTTGCCGAACAATTCCATTTAAAAGATTCTGATATTCAAAAACTGCTTTCAACCAAAGCCTTATACGAAGAATGGAACGCGCAGATTAATGTTATTTCTCGAAAGGATATGGAGCATTTCTACGAACATCACCTCATTCATAGCCTCAGTATTGCTCTTTTTGCTTCGTTTACACCGGGAACTAAACTTATAGATGTAGGTACAGGTGGCGGATTTCCCGGTATTCCCCTTGCCGTATTATTTCCCGAATGCGAATTTGTACTTAATGACAGTATCGGAAAAAAATTGAAAGTTGCAAATGCCGTAGCCGCAGAATTGGGACTGAAAAATATTAAAACAGTGCACGGACGCAGCGAAGATATTAAGGATAAATTCGACGTGGTCTTAGGAAGAGCCGTGAAAAACATTCCCGAATTTTACCAATTTACCCAACATTTACTCGATAAAAATGGGGAATATTGGTATTTAAAAGGCGGTGATTTCGATGAAGAATTAGTCAGCGTCCCCCTTCATGCAAAAGTTTATTCTATTTATTCCAAAATAAAATCCGACTTTTACGAAACGAAGAAAGTCGTACATATGTGGAAATAATTATGTCGTCCATTAAAGTCATAGCTGCCTCCTTTTTGCTGAATAAAACGCTGGTGGGCGAACTCCGCCTCGCCTTTCCGCAAACAGAATTTTATGAGGGACCAAGTGGCGATATGGAAGCTATTAAAAGATTCAGCTCCGATGCCGAAATACTCCTCGTAGGTCGCGAAAAAATGGATGCCGATTTTCTGACGCATTGCCCCCGGTTAAAATTATTGGTGAAATACGGAGTAGGTATTGATAATATTGATACGGATTTACTCGAAAAAAAAGGAATCGCTTTGGGGTGGACCGGTGGTGTGAACAAACGCAGTGTAGCCGAAATGACGGTGGGCTATTTACTCCTGGCTGCACATAATGTTTTTTTATGCGGAAATAAACTCAAAAATGGCGAATGGTATAAAAATGGAGGCTTTTGTCTGGAAAATAAAAAACTTGGTATTATCGGATTCGGACATATTGGAAGCGAAGTTGCCCGTTTGCTGAAAGGCTTTGGTGTGCAGATTCTCGCCAACGATATCCTGGATAAAAGTCGGGAAGCTGAAGCACTGCATGTATGCCTGGCTACTAAAGAAGAAATTTATGAAAAATGCGATTTTATCAGTTTGCATCTGCCCTATACGAAAGAAACCAAACAGTTTTTCGCTAAAGAAATCATAGAAAAATGTAAGCCCGGATTGATACTCATCAACTGCGCACGGGGCGAACTGGTAGAACAAAATCACATACTCAAAGCACTGAATAGCGGACGTATGGGAGGATATTATGCCGATGCCTTCGATCCGGAACCTTATTTAGAAAGCGAACTTATACAGCATGAACGCTTTTTTGGTAGTCCTCATATTGGCGGAAACAGTCAGGAAGCCGTGCTTAATATGGGTAGAAGCGCAATCGAACATATACGAAATTACTTTATGAAACTATGAAAACAAGCCTGTTATTTTTATTAATCGTTTTTGGAGTCGGATTTTCTTGCAGCTCTTCCAAAAAAACGAAAGAGACTATTGCTCCCACAGAAAACTGTAAGACCGATCCTATCCCCGATTGTATGTGCACCATGCAATACGACCCGGTTTGTGGTTGCGACGGAAAAACCTATGGCAATGCATGCACGGCAAGATGCCAGGGTGTATTGCGGTGGACCGCCGGAGAATGCGATAAAAATGAAAAATAAATGGGATATAAATAGGAAAAAATGCCTATTTTACTTGCATAATAAAGCCTTCGCTGTGAATATTTCGGATTTCGATACGGGGATCTTCTGCTAAATATTTTCTCAACTTAGTTATGTAAACGTCCATACTTCTTCCGGTAAAATAATCGTCATTTTTCCAGATTTCTTTCAATGCTTTTGAACGCGGCATCACTTTTCCTTCGTACTGACAAAGCATTTCGAGCAAGCGCCCCTCTTTAGGCGAAAGGGTTTGTACACTGCCGTCTTTGTAGGTCAATTCGCGTACATCGGTGCGGTATACAAAATCGCCCAACTTATATTCCTCCTGCTGATCGGGACCCAATTCTGAACCTCTTTTCAGTATAGCCTGAATTTTAAATAATAATATTTCCGAATCAAAAGGTTTGGTTATATAATCATCGGCGCCAATTTTATAGCCCTTCACCATATCCTCTTTCAAGGTCTTGGCCGTAAGAAAAATAATGGGCATGGTTGGATTTGCCTCTTTGATTTCAGTAGCCAGGGTATATCCGTCCTTAATGGGCATCATGACGTCTAAAATACAAAGGTCGAACTGACCATTTTTAAAAGTCTGCCAACCCTCTTCCCCATTCTTACATAAGGTTACATCGAATTCGTGCATAGACAGGAAATCGCGCAGTAAGGGGCCAAAGCCTGCATCATCTTCCACTAATAGTATTTTGTCGCTCATAAGTTTATTTTTTGTAGGGTAATTTTATAATCATTTGGGTTCCTTTTTTCATAATGCTGTTGGCCGTGATTGTTCCCCCATGCAATTCCACTATAGATCTTACATAGAATAATCCCAGTCCGAATCCTTTCACATTATGTATATCACCTTCCGAAACGCGCATAAATTTATCAAAAATTGTGGCAATTTTATTATTCGAAATTCCAACTCCATTATCTTTCACCATAATTTGAAGGGTATTCTGATTGGGAAGGGTCTCGATGCTAACCTCTATCAATGGTTCGTTTATATTGTACTTTATCGCATTTTCGAACAAATTGGAAAAGACATTCACAAAATGGGTATAATCAACATATACAAGCGGATTCAACCCATTGAAATTATTCACAAAACGCACTTTAAGGTCGCCGTGACTAAATTGAACTCTTTCTTCAGCAAAGATTATTACTTCGTTCAAATACAGGTTTTCTTTCTTTAGCTCCAATCGTCCCGAATCGAGCACTGCCGACTGTAAAACCGATTCAACGTGCCGGTTCATACGCTTGTTTTCATCTTTTATAATCCGACTATACTTCTTCACCAAATCGGGCTGATTGATGATTTTTTCGTTTACAATGGAATCTGCCGCCAAGGAAATGGAGGCTATAGGCGTTTTGAATTCATGCGTCATATTATTAATGAAATCCGTCTTCATTTGCGAAAGTTGCTTTTGCTTCAATAATCGCTTTAATGTCGATAAATAAATATACACAATCACCGCACATAAAATCAGAAATGTAAGCACAAAGGGCAAAGTCCCGGTAAGAATTAATCTCGTTTTTCCCGGAAAATACACAATCAAAAACTGAGGCGCTGAAAATAGATTGCCCTCAAATAACAAGGTTTCGTAGGTCGACTCATTAAACTGAACCGCACTTAAATCACCTCGAAGTGTATCTATTTTTGCCAAACCGGGCGTAAAAACAAAAGCCTCATAGCGCTCGGGAAGTCCGAATATACGCAGAGAATTCCCCAATATGGAATCGGCTTTAGGTCTATTGATTTCGCTACGCTGCGTGAGCATACTATTCATTTTCCCGAAAAAATTATAAAAGAAATCTTTCGGAAAAAAAGACAAACTTGAATCGTCTAAAGAATCGATTTGCGCATAAGAAGAAATGGATTCAAATACACTACCATCGGGCAAAGTGTCTTTACGAATATTCTTATTACGATTATCGGCACTCACGGTGGGACTTATAGCCATGGGATCAAACAATTCGTATACCGCCTTGTCTTTAATTTCGGCCGAAGCATGCATTAAAGCCGTTTGAACCGCACGGTCGAACTGATCCTCTTTCAATTGCAAGGAAGCCGAAAACCAATAGGTCTGCAACGCCAATACGCCCAGTAATGCAATGGTCATGACCAAGGCTTGCATCATTTCTTTCTTTGGAAGCATGGGTAAATTTAACACCAGATTGGGAAATAATTATTAGATTAACGCTATTTTGTTGCTTTTTAGTCAACTTTAACGTGAATGTAAAGGTTTATTTTAAGAAATTATGAATAACAGGTTTGGAAATGTTAATATTTCTTAATATCTTTGAACTATATAATTTGTGAATGAAAAATTTATTTTTGCTTGCAACGGCATTGTTAAACGGTTTCATGGCATTTAGCCAGGGAACTGTTCCCGTTTTAGACACGCCATATTATCAAGACTTAAAAGCGAATGGTCAGCTCAACGGAGCGAATATTGCGTCCGAAGCGGCTGTATATCCGGGTACACCGGGCGCTGTCTTTGGTCCGGGCCAGAATGAGGTAGAGCCCATGAGCGGCCTTTGCGGTTGCTATGTAGAACCCGATGCTACCTGGTCTACCCTGCAGGCATGCGACGATTGTCATTCCCCGCAAATATCATTGCCCTTCAACTTCTGTTTATATGGAAGTTCTTACAATTCCATTTATATCAATAGTAATGGAAACGTGTCTTTTAGTACGCCCTATACAACTTTTACTCCGGTTGCATTTCCCAATGCCAGCTTCATCATGGTGGCTCCATTTTGGGCAGACGTAGATACCAGAGGTGGCTTGGGCGAAATTCGTTATAAAATTACCCCTACCGCCATTTATGTAAACTGGGTAAATGTTGGTTATTACAACATGATGGGAGATAAAAGAAATACCTTCTCTCTCATTCTAACCAATGGAAATGACAGCGTAATCGGCATAGGAAATAATGTTGCCTTTTGTTATAAAGATATGCAGTGGACCACAGGCTCGGCATCAGGTGGTTCGGGCGGATTTGGAGGCTCACCCGCCATCGTGGGGGCAAACTGGGGCAATGGCGTAAACTTTAACATGATTGGTCGATTCAACGGCCCGGGTACCACCTATTTTGGCCCAAATGCAACCAATAACCAAGTTAGCTGGCTCGATTTCAAGAAATTTAAATTCAACGTTTGTAATGTGGTGAATGTGCCACCCGTACTCGTTACTGCAAACGTTCCCGGATATAATTTTGTGATGGATACCTGTAATGCCTATTCCGGTGGTACACTCGTGCCCAACCCCGGCTATGGAGGCATTTGCGAAGGTACCACGGTCACAGGTAATCTCACTTTCACAGGGCCCGAACAAAATCAAACCGTTACAGTAACCGGAAACGGTCCCCCGGGCGCTACTTTCTCTAATACCCCCGGAAGTACATCCACCATCAATTTCTCCTATACACCGCCTATAGGAACATCCGGACCCCAAACTTTTACCATCACCGCAACGGATAACGGAAATCCCGTTCAATCTACTACGGTTACTTTTACGATTAATGTAAATTCAGCACCCTATTATCCTACTATAGTCGGACCCGACTCTATTTGTCCCGGCTCTACAGCCACGCTTAATGTACCCCAATTTTTCGATACCTACCTTTGGTACGGTGCCGCAAATGGGAATGCTCCTACCATTACCGGACCGGAAGGTCTATATTATTTAGCAGTAACCATCAACGGATGTACGCTCACTACAAATAAAACGGTACAACTCTATACACCGCCGGTGCCGGTTATCAGCGGAAATAATATAGTATGCCCCGGCAGTACAACCCCACTCAGTACAACCATACCCTATAATGCCTATGTATGGAGTAATGGCGATACTTTGGCTACAACCAATGCCGGACTTGGATCTCATACGGTAACGGTTACCGACCACAATACCTGTACGGGTACTTCTGCACCTTTTGTTATTACGGAATATCCTCAGTTTACTCCGGTCAACTCGGTTACCGATGCCAGCTGTTTCGGACTTAGCGACGGATCTATTGTAGTTAGCATACCCGGCGCAACCGGAAATGAAACCATTAGCTGGAATCACGACCCTAATCTAAGTTCCTTTACTGCGAGCGGACTCTCAGCCGCAACTTATGTCTACCAATTCACGGATCCTAACGGATGTGTGTGGACAGACTCTGCTAGCGTAAATGAACCAACTCCTCTTTCAAATACGCTCACAATTACGGATGTAACTTGTCCCGGCGGAAATGACGGTGCCGTTCAGGTAAACAGCAGCGGAGGAACAGCTCCCTATACCTATACCTGGTCTAATAATCCCAATAATACAAGTTCACTCGAAAATGGATTTAGTCTAGGTAATTATTCGGTTACCATCAGCGACGCAAATGGCTGTTCTGAAAATCTGAATTTCAGTTTATCCGAAATGAGCACTACACCAACACTGAGTTTTACATCCATTATAGAAAGCTGCCCCAATGCAGCCAATGGATCGATTGATCTTACCGTGTCGGGTGGCACACCTGCATTTACTTTTCTTTGGTCGAACGGAGATATTAACGAAGATCCACAAAACCTCGGGCAAGGAAATTATTCGGTTACGGTAACCGACCTGAATGGATGTAATTTCACCGGATCTACTTCTGTTGGCGTGGGCGCAAATATCTTGCTTACTACCCAATCAAACGACATTCTTTGCCACGGCGATGCAAGCGGAAGTATCCTCTTTAATCCACAAACAGGAACAGCTCCTTTTACGGTTCTCCTAAATGGGAATAGTGGAAGTCTGAATAATCAAAATCTGACCGCAGGAACCTATAATATTCAGATAACTGACCTCAATGGATGTCTATTCCAGGATACCATAACGCTGGTTCAACCTACTCCGCTCATCGTAGATCAAGTGGTTTATAACATCAATCTCGGCGATGTAATTTCTATTCCAATCGGAGCTCTCGGTGGCGTACCACCCTATGTGTATAATTGGATACCGGCTACAGACCTGAGCTGCACAAATTGTACTCAACCCCTGTGTACCGCTGTTAATACTACCAATTATACCATCGAAGTAACGGATAGCCACGGCTGTATCTCTCTCGGACACGCACTCGTAAACGTAAATGCCATGCCTCCGCTTATTCCCAATTCGTTTACTCCGAATGGAGATGAACTGAACGACGAATGGTTTGTGAAATTAAGTGGTATTGAAGAAATTTCTATCCAAATCTTCGATAGATGGGGAAGCAAAATTTTCGAAACAACGGATATTTATACTCCCTGGACCGGAAAATTACCCAATGGAAATCCAGCCTATGCCGGAACTTATGTTTACAGAATTCAGGGTAGACTCATCAATGGCAGCGACTTGAACGAATTCGGACATATAAACCTGATCCGATAAAAAGAATATTTCATTTTGAAAAAAACGTCCATGCATTATGTATGGACGTTTTTTCGTTCTTTTGCTATGATGCCCCGAAAGAAAAAAAAATATACCGGACTCTTATTCCTTTTATTCCTGTCGGGACTGGGAATTACATTTACTTATATGTACAGAGCCGAAATCGTTTATGTTTATTATCATCTGTATCCACCCAAAATTTATTCCGGATTCGGAACCGAACTGCCCGACGATTACACTATTCTCGGCGTCGATGTAAGTAAATACCAAAAACATATCAATTGGAAAGCCCTCAGTGATATGAACCACCAAGGCAAAAAATTAAGCTTTGCCTTTATTAAAGCCACCGAAGGTAAAAGCATTATCGATCCTCTGTTTTCTTATAACGCCCATTCCGGAAAGAAATCACGCCTCTATGTCGGAGCCTACCATTTCTACCGATTTAATGTAAGTCCCTCCGATCAAATGCAACTCTTTTTGCAAACCATCAAGGAACACAACTTTAGCTTACCCCCGGTAATTGACGTCGAAACGGAAGATGGAGACGACTCCGAACAAATTCGAAAGGATCTCCGACTTGCACTCGAAATTGTGGAAAATGAATGCAAACGAAAACCTATTATCTACACGAACCCCGCCTTTTTTAAAAAACATTTGGCCGGACATTTTTCGGAATATAGCTTTTGGGTCGCTCATTATTATGTCAAAAAACCCCTTATTCCCGCTACTATGAATGCACACTTCTGGCAAATTACAGATAAAGCCACGGTAGACGGCATTCAAACACCGGTAGACCTAAATGTCTTTCTCGGAACTAATGCAGAATTTATGGAATTTATTTCGGGCTAATTTTTAATCTTTTTTTTCTCCCTTCATCTCCCTATATTGTAACAATATAAATGTGTCTATGGAAAATCGAAGCCAACCCCACTTAATTTTTAATCTACATGAGAAAAAGTAAAATAGAATTTCATGGTGCAGCCCGCATGGTCACCGGAAGTAAACATATTGTAGAATCGAAAAACGGAATCCGCATTTTGTTGGATTGTGGCATGTTTCAAGGTCATGGCAAGGAAACGGACGAACTGAATCAACATTTCGGATTCGATCCGGCGGATGTAAACATGGTGGTGCTTTCTCACGCTCATATAGACCATAGCGGCTTATTACCCCGATTGGTGAAACAAGGGTTTAAAGGGCCCATTTATTGCAATGCAGGAACCCGGGACTTAGCAGAAATCATGCTGCTCGATAGTGCTCATATCCAAGAATCGGATACGGAGTTTATGAACAAAAAAAGAAAAAAACAAGGCAAATCACTGCTGGAACCTTTGTATGCAGAAGAAGATGTATGGAATACCCTCGAACTATTCAAAATTATTCCCTATGAAACACCGACAGTGGTTGCTCCGGGCATCACGCTTTCTCTACACGATGCCGGACATATGATCGGAAGCGCCTCTATACACCTGCGCATGGAATATCAAGATACCTTGATCCGACTTACATACTCGGGAGATGTAGGCCAGTATGATATGCCCATATTACGCGACCCGCAACCTTACCCCGAAAGCGATTATCTTATTCTCGAAAGTACCTATGGCGACATGCTCCACGATGAAGAAGATGATACGGAAGCCAACTTATTGCAAGCAATTGTTTATACTTGCCTCGAAAAAAAGGGGCGACTTATTATTCCCGCTTTTAGTGTTGGAAGAACACAGGAAATTTTGCAAGCGCTCAATAATCTCGAACTGAAAAAAAAACTACCCCCATTGCCCTACTTTGTCGATAGTCCCCTTTCTACCGAAGCTACTGAGGTTATTAAGAAGCATAAAAATTATTATAACGAAGAAATGCAAAAAATACTCTCGGTGGATGCAGATCCATTTGGGTTTTCGGGACTTACATATACCAAAAATGTGGATGAAAGTAAGGCCCTGAATTTTATGAAAGAACCTATGGTGATTATCTCTTCCTCCGGCATGGCCGATGCAGGTCGGGTAAAACACCATATCCTGAATGCCATTCACGACGATAGAAATACGATTTTATTTGTAGGACATTGCGAACCCCAATCTTTGGGCGGACAACTGCTCAACGGGAACAAAGAAGTCCGCATTTTCGGAGATAAATACCAAGTAAGAGCCGAAATCCAACAAATCAAAAGTATGAGTGCACACGGCGACGCCAAAGATCTGATTAAGTTCGTTTGCTCCGCCCCATACGAATCACTCAAAAAAGTATTTCTGGTACATGGGGAACAAATTCCACAAATAAAATTACGCGAATCGCTCATGCGTATTGGGATAAATGATGTCGAAATTCCCGATTTACACTCCGAATGGCTAATTTAGCCCCGTGAAAAAACTCTATGATGTCATAATTGTAGGCGGTGGAGCTGCAGGCTTTTTTGCCGGAAATCAATTGCTCGATTTGCATCCGGATTTAGATATATGTCTGCTCGAAAAATCGAATAAAGTACTCTCTAAAGTGCTTGTCTCCGGCGGAGGCAGATGTAATGTTTGCAATGCGATTTCGGAACCGAAAGAACTTATTAAATGCTATCCCAGAGGTGGAAAAAATCTACTCTCTGTGTTTTATAAATTCGGTCAGCCCGAAACGCTGAACTGGTTTCTCTCTAAAGGCGTAGAAATACATGCCGAACAAGACGGACGTATGTTCCCCGTCTCTAACTCATCCCAAACCATAGCCCGATGTCTGTACGATAATTTTACGAAAAATGGAGCCCCCGTTTTCCTGCAATCCGGCGTAAAAAAAATTGAAAAAAATGAGAATATTTTTCAGGTCGAACTCGAGAATGGACAAGTGATGTATGCCAAATATCTCATCCTCGCAGCAGGAGGTATTTCGAAAAAATCTCAGGCCGACTTTCTCTCAGCTTTTCAACATAATATCATAGATCCCGTCCCCTCTTTGTTTACCTTTAATATGCCCGGAGAGGAACTGACTTCCCTAATGGGACTTTCTGTACCCGATGCCGAAATCAAAATTCTACAAAGTACATTTACTCAAAAAGGACCTCTTTTAATTACCCACTGGGGCTTGAGCGGACCGGCTATATTGAAATTATCGGCATTTGCCGCCCGATTTATTGCCGAAAAAAATTATACGTTCGATATAGAAATAAACTGGACAGGCAAGCATAATTCCGAATCTTTATTGGATTATTGGGCCCAATCACCCGAACTGAAAAGCGATAAAAAATTGAAAAATCTAAAATACCCACTGCTTCCTAATCGACTTTTTCTGTATTTCCTGAATAAGGCCAATTTAGATCCCGAATTAAATCTTTCCGATTTCTCAATCAAACAAAGAAGAAGTCTCGCTCAAGTCTTATGTAAAGATTTATACACTATAAAGGGAAAAACCACCTTCAAAGAGGAATTTGTTAGCGCAGGAGGTATAGACCTAAGTGAAATTGATATGCGTCGTTGTGAAAGTAAAAAGGTAAAAGGTCTATTCTTTTGCGGAGAAATGCTCGATATAGACGGAATTACGGGTGGGTTCAATTTCCAAGCCGCATGGAGTACCGCTTATGCAGCAGCAGAATCTATTGCCCTCGAAATGAATTTATAAAAAACAATTCTTGTGTTTTTTTTTATACATTTGTTCAAACCATTTAATTAAGATGAAAAAATTAAGCGTAATTACCGTTACCACTTTGGCAGTAGCCCTGCTTACTCTTCAAAGTTGCAAACGCGGCGAGAATGATCCGGCTATTTCTTTTAAATCCAGAACCGAAAGATTGGTTGGAGATTGGAATTTAGTGGCCAAACAAGGTACAGAAGTTACCAATATTGTTATCGGTAATACCGACTCTTTGGTTTCTCAAAATGCCGTATATGCTTTGTCAGGAGGCACCGGAACAGAAACGGTTACTACTAGCGTGAACACAAACGCCTCTACAGTGAAAACCTATTTGTATACCTTTGCCATACAATTCAAAAAAGAAGGCGATTATACCTATAATGCCGTATTTTTCAGACCTACAGGAAGCAATAATTCCATTACCCAAAGTTATACCGGAAGCGGAAACTGGAACTGGGTAGATAAAGGTAAAGATAAAGTAGCTCTACGTCTGAATAATGAAGGCAGTATTAACGGCTTGGATACCTTAAACGCAAATACCAGCTTGCCTTATTCTATTTCGAATGAATATTATTTAGATCGCTTATCGTCTAAAGATATGACCTGGCTTTTGAATGCACAAGCCAATATGGTTATTGACTCTCTATCGGTAACACAAACCTTGCAGTATACTTTCAATTTAGAAAAGAAATAAGAAAAATCTATTTATTTTTGAAGCCTTTAGGATTTCCTAAGGGCTTTTTTTATGAAACTTCCTCAAGCATTTACAGAGCGTTTACACGCAGACCTTGGCCATACAGAAGCGGATAAACTAATCGACTGTATTTTGGAAAATAATCCGCCCGTTTCTGTGCGACTCAATCCATCTAAAAATGTAGAAATGGAATGGGATTCCCGGGTAAATTGGAGCAAATTCGGACATTATTTAGCTTCCCGAATCTCTTTTATCGAAGACCCGCAATGGCATGCCGGTGCATATTATGTGCAAGAAGCCTCCAGTATGTTTTTGGAATATATATGTAAGCTAATCGAACTTCCAACCCGAGCCACCATACTCGACGCTTGTGCAGCCCCGGGCGGAAAAAGCACACTCTTACTCAGCCAAATTTCACCTCTCGCAACGCTGATTTCCAACGAAGTTATCCCATCCAGGAATGCCGTTTTAAGAGAAAATATCATGCGCTGGGGTTATCCAAATTGTATTGTTACACAAAACGATACATCCCAATTTGCCCATTTAAACGACTTTTTTGATGCTGTTTTTGTCGACGCACCATGCAGCGGAGAAGGCCTGTTCAGAAAAGACCCCGAAAGCATTAAACAATGGAGTACGGACCATGTTCAACTCTGCCAAATAAGACAAAAACAAATTCTACAAAATCTATACCCAAGCGTTAAACCCGGCGCTTATCTGATATACAGCACCTGCACCTTCAACCGGGGCGAAAATTTCGATGCCCCCGCTTTTCTCCTCCAAGAAGGCTTCGAATCGGTGCCATTGCCCATAGACAATTTTCCCGAAATCGATTATCTGCAAATACACGGTATACACGGATATGCCTTCCATCCCTGCAAGGTGAAAGGAGAAGGATTTTTTGTGTCTGTATTTCGGAAAAAAGGAAGCTCCACTATTCCCAAAGAAATAGCTAAAACTCCCCCCGCACCAAAACTGCCCGAATCGGATTTTATTGAATGCGAACAAACGCTAATGCCATTGAAAATAGGATCTATTTCTTTTGTAATGCCACTGAATACATACCAAACGGCACGCAGTCTGCTCAACCTGAAAATAACCTATGCCGGATTTAGAGCCGGGGCCGTAAAAGGAACGGATTATGTACCATCAGGCGATATGGCATATCAAATCGGATTGAAAAAGGAAAATATAAATCTATTGGAACTGGAACTCCCCGAAGCCATTTCTTATCTCAAACGCGAAAGTGTCAAACCCAGACCCGAATTGAAAAAAGGGATCTATTTGGCCACTTTTAAGGGGAACGGACTGGGTTGGCTGAAACAAATCGGACCCCGATTCAATAATATTTTGGCCCCCGAATTACGCATAAAAAAAGCCTTGTAAGTCGGGTTTTTCATTTCCTGCTTTCTGAATAAAGACGTACATTTGTTGACTAAAAAACAAACGCATACATGTATACACCATACCGAATTTACAACGAAGAACACGAAATGTTCCGCAGTACCGTGGCCGAATTTGCCGCTAAAGAAATTGTACCTTTTAATGCCGAATGGGAAAAAAATAAAATGGTATCCCGCGATATATGGCAAAAATTAGGAGAAGCCGGCTTTTTATGTATGCAAGTGGATGAAAAATACGGGGGATTAGGCATTAAGGATTTCCGCTATAATGCCATTTTTGCAGAAGAATTATCTAAAACAGGATGCGCCGGACCGGCAGTGGGATTTCCTCTACACAATGATATTGTTTGCCCTTATATAGAACATTATGGAAATGAGGAAGTGAAATCAACCTGGCTCCCGGGCATGGTAAACGGTACGATTATTTCGGCTATTGCAATGACCGAACCCGGCGCCGGAAGCGACCTGCAGGCTATGAAAACCACAGCCATTGATAAAGGTGATCATTACTTACTCAATGGAAGTAAAACTTTTATTACCAATGGATACCTCGCCGATGTTGTTGTGGTTGCAGCAAAAACAGACCCCAATGCTGGCGCTAAAGGTATTTCCCTTTTTGTGGTTGATGTTAAACTGGACGGGTTTAGTAAAGGGTTCCCCTTCGAAAAAGTGGGATTGCACGCACAGGATACATGCGAATTGTTTTTTGATAATGTGAAAGTGCCTAAGTCGCACCTTTTGGGTGAAGAAGGAAAAGGCTTTAGTTACCTTATGACCGAATTGGCACAGGAACGCCTGGTGGTTGCTATCACAGCCGTTGGAGGTGCACAAGCAGCACTCGAAGATACTATTGATTATGTAAAAAGCAGAGAAGCCTTCAAGAAAACGGTAGGCGATATGCAAAATACTCGTTTCAAATTGGCCGATTGCTTCGGAGATATAGATCAAGGCAGATTGTATATGGAACGTATGATCGAATTGCATGCCGAAAAAAAATTGGAAATTTATCAGGCCTGTGCAGCCAAACAAAGACTCACCGATATGCAGTCCAGAGTTGCCGATGAATGTCTGCAATTACACGGAGGCTACGGTTATATGTGGGAATATAGAGTCGGTCGTATATGGGCAGATGCACGCGTGCAACGCATATATGCAGGTACAAATGAAATAATGAAGGAAGTAATCGCTCGCAAAATATTATCTTAAATGCTGAATTTCGAAAATACAAAATTGCGCCGCATGGTGGTGCATCAAGTGGGAAACCGCTCTAAAATGGAAGGTGTGAAATACAGCAAAAGCGCACATGTAATCCAAGACGATTATGTGCGCGATTTATTAATGATGTATTTTACGAAACCTTTTGACGGACAAATTATGTATCAGTTTCGCCACGATTCGGGTGATCTGAATATGAACGAAATCTATAATTATGTAAGTCAGATTTTTGAAAACAAAGACAATCTCTACGATCAATCCGTACTTATAGCCAATCATTTATACGAAAAAAGCAATCACCCCAAAATTAAAAAGGGCGAATTGTATATCGTGGAATTTGCCGGCACCCAAGTGGATGATGAAATCGTAAACGCAATCGGGATTTTTAAAAGCGAAAACAAGGATAAATTCTTGAAGGTTTACCAAAAAGATGATGATTTTGAGGTGGATTTTGAAGATGGAATCAATATCCATAAACTCGATAAAGGTTGTATCATTTTCGAAACGGAAAAAGAAGGCGGATTCAAAGTCGTAACGGTAGATAAACTTAACCCGGTCGGGAATGCGGCATTTTGGAAAGATGAATTTCTACATTTGCAACCTATACCCGAAGATTATTACCTGACGAGAAATTATATGGAAATTGTAAAACAGTTTTCCGAACTTCAATTCAACCCCAAAACGGATGTAGAAGAAGCTTTGGTCGACAAAAGGGAACAAATCGACTTTAATTCCAAAGCAGCTCAATATTTCAACGAAAAAGAACAATTCGAACTCGACGACTTTGCCAATGAAGTCATTGGTTCGCCCGAAATTATAGAGGAATTTAAATCGTTTAAAGAAGGATTTGAAGAAGATTATAAAGTGCCCGAATTGCCGGCCGCTTTTGTGATGCATGAGGATGCTAAAAAAGAAATTCAAAAGAAATTTCGCAGTGTATTAAAACTCGACAGCAATTTCCATATTTATGTTCATGGTGGAGCCGACTTGCTCGAAAAAGGCTATGACGAGAAAATGAAAATGAACTTTTATAAGGTGTTTTACCGGGAAGAAAAGTAAGGTATGAGTCGCTCTAAAACCATTTTAGTAACCGGAGGCCTGGGCTATATTGGCTCGCATACAGTGGTCGAACTGATGGGTCGGGGTTTCGAAGTGGTAATTGCAGATAATTTATCCAATTCCCGTCCCTGGATACTCGATAATATTGCCGAAATTACCGGTAATTATCCCATTTTTTATCCCTATGATCTTATGGATGAAAAGGGCATAAAACAAATTTTCGAAAAACATCAATTCGACGGATGTATACATTTTGCCGCCTATAAGGCCGTTGGCGAAAGTCAGATGCAACCCCTGCTCTACTATCAAAACAATCTTTCGAGTCTGATTTGCATTCTGAAACAAATGCAAGAAAACAATGCCGATTCTTTTATATTCAGCTCTTCTTGTACGGTATACGGACAGGCCGAAATAATGCCTATAGTGGAGGAAACACCGCTCGGAAAACCGGAATCTGTTTACGGCAAAACCAAACTTATGGGCGAGGAAATTGTGGCCGACTTTGCCCGATTGCATGGCAAAAAAGTAAGCATTTTACGCTACTTTAATCCGATCGGAGCCCACCCGAGTGGCTTAATAGGCGAATTGCCCATAGGTTTGCCCAACAATCTATTGCCTTATATTACACAAAGTCTTGTGCAAATCAGACCTAAATTGCAGGTATTCGGAGGCGATTATCCCACCCCCGATGGCACAGCCATTCGCGACTATATATATGTAGTCGATCTTGCTAAAGCGCATATATTGGCATTGGAAAAATTGTGGACCGAAAAGGCAAATCAGCCCCATATAGATATTTATAATATCGGAACCGGCAAAGGCTTATCGGTATTGGATATTGTAAAAAAATTCGAAGAAGCGGTCGGTATTCCCGTACCCTATAGCATAAGTGCGCGTAGACCCGGCGATGTAACTGAAGTATATGCCGATCCGGCTAAAGCACAAAAAGAATTGAAATGGACTGCGGAAAGTGATTTGAAAGAAGCCCTGCGCTCCGCATGGAAATGGCAATTGTATCTAAAGGGAAAAAACAAGATTTAAATCGAGTCTTTTTTATTTTTCAAGATCTGAAATAATAAATCCCGGGCTCTGAATAGTTGAGCTTTTACCGTACCTAACGGCATTTCAAGAGCTTCTGAAATCTCTTCGTAACTCATTTGTTCGTAATATCTCAACTCAATCAAACGCTTATAACGGGGCTTTAATTGATTCACAAATTCGCGCAACATTATGGCTTTTTGTCCTATAATCAACTCCGCCTCCGGATTGGGAGAATTGTCGGCAACCGTAATTTGATACTCGGTTCCGTCTACTTCCTTTACGGTTTTGTCGAGCGAAAATGTTTGTAGTTTCTTTTTGCGAATATGATCTATGGATGCATTGGTCGCAATTTTAAATAACCAAGTACTGAATGCATAATCGGGACGAAATGCCGGTAAACTTTTGAATGCCTTGGCAAAGGTTTCAATAGTCAAATCATCGGCATCATCACGGTCGTTGACCATTTTGAGGATAACGTGAAATATAGATTCTCTGTAGCGCTTGAGTAATTGAGCATAAGCCAATTGATCATTCTGCTCCACAGCCTTTCGAACCAAATCCAGGTCATCTTTTGCTTTATCTGAAAAATGTGAATCGTTTAACGCCATTTCTTTTCCGGTACAAAAATGCTTGTAATAGTTAAATTAAACAAACACAATACATAAATAAAATCCCAAACCGGGAACATAAACATGTGTAGAGGGGAATGAAAACGTAATTTTAATTTACTGAAAATATAAAACTTATATATCAAATACAAACTCAAGCTTAATAAAACCGGTAAATAGTAAGAACTGCATAAAAGTAAGGGTACCATCAGGAAAAACAAAAACAAACTGCTCCTTTCCAATGCCAATGCAAATATACTTTTCTTATCATAATAATGCCCGGCGCTAATATGCCTTCTTTTTTGCCTAAACCACGAGCCAAAATCCGGCATGGCCCGACTATAAGTAAAACCCCTGGGATGCAAACATATGGCCATTTTGTATTTGACGCCCAACAGCTGCACTATCAAATCATCGTCACCATAGAGATTTTGTTTATTGTGCAATGCCTCTACCGCTTCAAAAAAATGGGATTTTCTCAATAATAAATTCCGCCCCACACCCATATAGGCCTTACCACGCAGCGCAGCACTCATATAGGACGAAACGGTATACAGGCTGTCTAACTGTATCAGATTTCCCAATAGATTTTTCTCGGTTTTATAGGCTCCATATCCCAAAACGCCGGCATAGTCTTCTTCCAGGTTCGACAACATTTCTCCGGCCCAAAAAGGAGAAGCCGGTTCACAATCGGCATCGCTAAATAAGAGCACGTCATATTGCGCCATCTCAGCCCCACGAATCAAGGCCGTTTTTTTACCTTCAGACTTATCTATCCTCAGTATGCGCAATCGAGGATTATCAGGCGCACGAAAAGGGATATCCGACCCGTCATCTACTATAATGCATTCGAACTGACCATGCTTCTGATTCAGAAATAAATCCAGATTTTTCAATAACCACTCTCCATCATTACGGCTTGCTATAATGAGCGAAATACCCTCATGATTGTATTTTTTATTCTCCCAAACATGAATTACCATTCGGAAATAATTACGAAAAAGGAACCCGAGCTGGATAAAAAAAACAAGAATAAAAAATATCAAAAATACTATTTCCATAATCAATCGTCGGCCCAGGCAGTATAGGATGTTGTCTCTACAAAATTCACATAATTTTTATAACGAAAATCGGCCAGGGCACCCACTTCCAATCCTTCCAAAACAGCACATCCCGGCTCGTTAATATGCAGGCAATTATTGTATTTGCACTTGCCTTTTAAACGAAATATTTCGGGAAAATAATCGCCGATTTCTTCTTTACTCATGCGCACTAAACCAAATTCTTTTATACCCGGTGTGTCTACAATGGTTCCTCCTATGTTTAGGTCGAACATTTCGGCAAAGGTAGTGGTATGCATCCCTTTTTGATGTTTGCGGGAAATACTACCCGTCGCCACCGAAAGTCCGGGTTGTATTGCATTAAGTAAACTGCTTTTCCCCACTCCGGAATGACCAATGACCAGGGTATTTTTGTCTTTTAATTCCTCTTTCAATTCATCCACTCCCTCTTTCGTAAGCGCATTACTGCTGAAGGTTGGATAGCCCAAAAAACGATATTCCTCCATCAACTCGTCTCTATATTCTATCTCATCAGAATCGAGTAAATCGCTTTTATTAAACACAATCATCGCAGGTATGGAATAAGCTTCGCAGGTAACCAATACGCGATCTATGAAGCCGGTACTTGTACGGGGCTTACTAATAGATGCCACTATCATCACCCGATCTAAGTTCGAAGCCAGTATATGGGTACGCTTACTTAGGTTGGTCGATTGGCGAATCATGTAATTTTTTCTCGGGAATACTTCTTCTATGCATTCGTTTTCTATGAGCACTTCGTCACCAACCGCAACGGGATTCGTACTTTTAATGCCTTCGAGTCGGAATTTTCCGGCTAGGGAAACATCATAAAAGCGCTCTCCGGATTTCACCTTATAATTGCTCCCGGTAGATTTATAAACGCGCCCTGTTTTAGCCATGATGCAAAAGTATGAATTATATGCTTTGCTCCTTTTCCGATGATAGATTCAAATCCATAGCAAGCAGCATGCCGGCCATAGCCCAAAAGGGAACGGATGCTTTGTCGAGTTCCAAAAAATTATTCAATACACCATGTACAAAATAGGTGGTAAAACTCAAGGTAATCCACATAGCCAAACTTTTTAAGTCCGACTCTTTACTTCGTTGATAAACTCGATTTCCGGTATAAATTATTGCCCCGAATATGCCCAGTATAAACAGCAATCCCAATATCCCCTGTTCCGACAAAGGACCTAAATATTCACTATGTGCATTTCCCAAATTTCCGGCATTGGTACTGATGAGGGTAACATGCGTAGATTTTTGGAAACGGGCATATACAAATTTATAGGTATTGGGGCCCCATCCGAATATCGGCCTTTCTTCGAACATGGAAAGCGCGCAATCCCACCGGTTCAACCGCTCTAAATTCGACGCATCGGTAGAGATATTCGACATGGATTGTATATGTTCCTGCAAATTGTCTGAACTATCTTGTTTGTTCCGACCCAGGTTGATGAACAATTGATCCTGAATCAACACAAAGGCTCCAATTGCCAACACGGCCGCCGTAGTGACCACATACCATCTGATTTTAAAACGAATGAGAAAATAGACGCCTATAGCAGCCACTATGCTCAACCAGGCCGCTCTTGTGTTCGACAATCGAAAGGCTACCAGAAAGGATATCAGTACGCCAAAAATGAGAATTTTTATAATCAGACTATGCTTATTCTTGAAACTATATCCGAATAAAAATGGGAGTAAAAGTGCCAGAATCATCCCGTAGGCCGTATGATCGTGGTAGAAAGGGGACATCACCCAGTGTCCGGGTTGTTTCTCGAAACCCCGTATAGCATGCTGATAGGTGGTGTAAAATATCACTATGAGTACGCCCAATACATGCGCCCATAAAAAACGGTAGATATTCTTTTTCTCTTTAAACACTTCGCCCCCCAGAAAATAAAACACGCTTACAAACCAAAGTCTGGAAATCAGAAATTTGGCCGATACCAGCGGATATTCGCTATAGACCGTTGTCATCAACATCCAAAGCAAATGCAATACAATGGCAATTCCTATGGGGTGCAGTACGATTCTTTTGTCGTAATTGCCTTGTATAAACAGTTTGGCGGCAAATACAAACATGGCCGAAATAATCAGGGGTTCGGCGGGGAGACTGAGGGCCGCTCCCAGATTCATATCCTCGAGGGTAATACTCAGCGGAGTTAGAAAAGATATCAGTATTAAAAAATTATCAATGCGCACAAAGGCTACCGCCACAATCAACAATGCAACCGGCAATGCCGCAAACCAATAAAACTCTTTCCAAATCAAAACAGCGTTTAATAAGGCAAAAGTGGCCAAAATAAGACCAAAAATCCATTTTCTATTGGCTTGCAACATGGAGTTAAGATTGCGCTTTGACTTTCTTATAGCTTCGGTAATTATCTAATGCAATCAATATGAGTATTGACAAAATAAATGCTCCCAAGGCCGCCCCGGCAACTATTAACATGCGTTTGGGATAACTCTTTTTCTCGGCCGGGAAAGCGCGGTTAACTACGAATTTATGCGATATATTCTGCGTTGCATCTACGGTGGCTTCTTTTAGCTTAATTTTCATCAACGACAATTGTTCGCGATATAATTCCAGCCCCTCTTTCAATGCTGTATAAGGCCCTCCGTATTGCGAAAGTATATGCAATTTTTCCTCTAATGCTTTGATGGCTCTCTGGTCGCCTTTAGCTAATGCCGACGCATATTCTTTGTTGAGCACCTCCGATTGCGATTCATAGTCATTAATTCCCAGTAAACGAATTCTAGTCAGCGAATCTTCCATGCTCTGCACCATAGCCGCTAATTCGTCATATTCCTGTTGCACTATATACAAGCCTTCCATGGCTCTTTCTTTTTGCATGCGGTTTTTTACAGAATCGACAAGGTTCGCAATATCATTTGCAATATTGGAAGCTACAACCGGATCATGATCCATAACACGCACTTCTACCGAAAGAAATTCCGTACGCGCAAACTTGATATTCCCTTCATAGGTTTTTTGCAATTTGGTATAGGCAAACTTCGAAGAAGGATCTATATCATAATGTTCCATCAAATTATATTTTTGAATAATTCGATTTCTGATTTCATCGGAATTCAAAATCTGAATCAACTGGTCAGCATCATCTTCCATACCAAACTCAAGTATATCGGCCTTAGAACTACCCTGCACGTCGATTAGGGCTTTTGAAATAGAATGCGTAGTAGATGGAAACATAACCACCGTACTTTTATACTTATCCTGTATAAGAAAAGAAGCCCCGGCCGCAAGTACAGCCGCTGCAAATGTTGCAATGCCAATGGGTTTCCACCAGCGAATAATAAAATCGATTACCTCTAAAGAGGAAAATGAAAATCCTTCTTTTTGTTTTTGATCCATCATGGGTTTACGGAATTTTAGACAAAATTAAAATTATAAATGAAGTCGCAGCCGCTATCTACTTTTATTTATTTTCCGGCCTATACAACAAATGGGTAAAAAAGCATATAAATGTTATGGAAGCCTGGGTCTCGAACACGTCTTCATTGAGCATGCTCAACAAGGTAATGAGACTGAAAAAGAAAAGTAATCTATTGTTTTTTCCACCGTATAAAATGGGATATAATAGGGTTGTAATAAGCCAAATGGCACCAAATACCCCCAAAGCAACGGCTGTTGAAAGAAACTGATTATGGGCGCTGTAGGACTTATCATATCGAATCGGATTTTCGGATGCATATACGGCTTTTTGCAATTCCATACGCAGATCGCCCGCACCTACTCCGGCAAGATGATTATTGCGAATCACTTTCCATGCGGCCTTCCATAATTCGAATCGTGTCGCCAGAGATTTACCTTGCGCATCACCCGAACCCCACCAAACTTCCAGCTCCCATAGCGTTTCATATATACGACCACTCAATCCGAAAAATGCCGTATAACGATAATTGGGAATACCCTTTTCTACGTTTCGTATATCGGCATCGGTCATTTTTTGCATACCTAAAGCATCTTTGGAATAATTGCGCGAAGTCATATAACGCAATAAGGTATAATGTACGGCCCAATCGTTCGCAAAATAATCGATATCGGAACGGGCATTCCATGCGTCCACCAATTCGCCCGTACAATAATCTTTAAATACATAGCGGCCATTTTCATAAAATTCCTGCCCCGGCTTGTTTTCATATAAGCATCCGGCTGCCGAATATTGAGGCTCGTCGGAAAAAACTACTTTCTCCCTGTCGAAAAAATGGTATACATGAAAGCCTGTAAAAACAAGGCTACTCAACAGTGGCAACCAGCAAAGGGCAACCAAAATCCTTGCTTTTTTTCTGTTTTTCATTTCTAAAGCAAAAAAGAAACCGGCCACCAAACTCAGAACGAAAAGAATAAACAGAGCGGTCAGGGATTTCAGTATGACCAACCAAATAAGGAAAATTACAATGCCGGCTATATAGAGTGCAGGGTGAAAAAATCGGTATTTTTTGAGTCGATTTTGCAGAAAATAGGCCATAATCCATATACCCATGACCAAAAAAATGCCCATACGTATATGCGAAACCAATGGGGAAAGCGATCTATAATCGGCCATTACGCTATATGGATCGGAAAGTAATATAAAAAGTCCGACCAAAATATGTCCCATTAATCCGAGCAAAAATGCATGCAAGACGGCAGAGAACTTAATCATGCTTAAGCGAGGCATTACGGCTATAGCAGTGGCAAATACCCATAAAGGCATTTTGGTGCGTATATCATTCCAGAAATATATCTGATCTTCGGAATGAAATCCGGATAATAGAAACAGGAGAAAAAGGCCAATCCACATTAAGGCCAAATTGTTCGATTTAAGTCGCTTCCACTTAGTGCCATAATGCAATCCGCCAAATACCGCAATGCCAAAACCAAACTGGGCTATGCTCATACCTATATGCGAAAGGGGCAGACTTATGGCGACCAGAAGCAGCGAAAAGAAATAAATATTTTCGAAGAATTGAATGAATGCGTGTTTATTATAGAGCGGTGTCGATTGCAAGGCTTTTGTTTAACAGGTTTTTTTTCGTTTTTTTATAGCGTAAAATTATAATTAGTTTTGAAAGTAGTAGTCAACTGTAAATCTCTTAAGCCAAAACGTCTCGACGGTATTGGCGTATATACGTTGGAACTACTGAGAGAACTGGTTCAAAAACGGAAGGATTGGGAATTTATTTTTGTCTACGACAAGATCCCGAAAAATGCCTACACTTTTCCGTCTAATGTGAAACAGATATCCTGGTTATGCCCTACCTACAGGCCTTTTATTCTCAAGCCTTATTTAGCATATTTGAATTGGGTTTGTAAACGCGAAAAGGCAGATCTATTGTTTTGCCCCGACGGTTGGGGTCCGACGCGCCCCCATGTGCCCATGCTGTGCACTATTCACGATTTAAATTTCGAACGAAATCCGGAATATTTACCTAAAAATTGGGCTGAAATTTACCGAAATTCTTACCCTAAAATTGCCCAAAATTCGGATCATATTTTCACGGTTTCTCATTTTTCGAAGTCCGAAATTATAGAATTATACGGGATTTCTGCAGATAAAATTTCGGTTAGCTATAATGCGGTAAACAAGCGTTATAAGCCAATTGAAGAACATGAAAAAATAATAATAAGACAAAAATTGGGCATAGATTTACCCTATTTTTTATATGTGGGAACCTTACATGCGCGCAAGAATATAAAAGGCATGTTTAAGTCCTACCAATTATACCGAAAAGCAGGCGGAACCTGGCCTTTAGTCATAGTTGGCGAAAGTTTGTTCGGAGATGAGTTATCCGGTTATTGGGCAGATAATTATCCTTATAAATCGGATGTTATTTTTACGGGTCGCTTATCGGATGAAGAGCTGGCCCGGCATTATGCAGCGGCGGGAGCTCTGTTTTTTATTCCTTTTTATGAGGGATTCGGAATTCCGGTTTTGGAAGCTATGGCATCGGGTATACCGATATTGACCTCCTCCGGAAGTAGTCTCCCCGAAATTGTAGGAAGCGCAGCTTTGGTAGCCGAACCTGATGATGCAACCTACATAGCACAAATGTTGCTGGAATTGGAACGAAATACCTATTTGAGGCAAGAATTGGTACGCCGCGGTTTTGCACGTGTTGCCGATTTTAGTTGGCATAAGAGCATGGAAATAATCGAACAAAAAATGGCGTTGTATGACAAGTCTGAAGCTCTATCTTGAAAAAGGCAGATTGGAAGCAGGCTGCGATGAGGCGGGACGCGGTTGCTTGGCCGGCCCGGTAACTGCAGCGGCGGTTATATTGAATCCGAAAAAAAGAATAAAAGGACTAAACGACAGCAAACAATTGTCCGAAATTAAAAGAAAAATCTTGGCCGAGGAGATTAAAGACAAAGCTCTTGCCTGGGCAGTGGCATTTGTAGAACCCTCCGAAATAGATCGTATAAATATTTTGCAAGCAAGTATCCTGGCCATGAATCAAGCCGTGAATATGCTGACTCCACAGCCCGATTTTTTATTGATAGACGGGAATCGTTTTCGCTCTATGTATACCATTCCCTTCCAAACGGTGATTAAGGGCGATGCCCTATTTCAAAGTATTGCAGCAGCATCCATTTTGGCAAAAACGGAACGAGACCTGCATATGGAAGAAATGCATCTGAAATATCCCATTTATCAATGGGATAAAAACAAAGGTTATCCGACCAAAGATCATCGCATGGCTATTATGCAACACGGTGTATGTCCATTACACCGTAAGAGTTTTCGTAAAACAGACCCTCAACTGAAATTATTTAAGTAAGCAAAAAAAAAGCCATCCGAAGATGGCTTTTCATTATTATTTACTCATGAGCTTACGCCCACCTTTCATTTTCTTTTTACCTACTTTCTTCAGGTTATTCTTACGTGCTTTTCCTTTTCCAAGACCAACCGGACTACCGATACGATCCATAGCACAACGGAAACCGATCCATGCTGTAGACTGACGCTCATCAAGGAAACGTCTGGTACCTGCTACCATCCAATAAGCCGGATCTTTCCAGGAGCCACCTTTTACAACTTTTGCTGCGTCATTGATAATTGAGGTACGAGAGAATTCGTACATCAACGCATTTTTCATAGAAGTATCGGCATAAGATTCATCATTATAATAGATAGAAGAGTTATAATCTCCATCTATATAATCACGATAATCGGCTTTTTTGTAGTTACGACGATTGATATTTTCTTCTACAGTAACATTCACGTACTGAATGCGACCCAATGAATCTTTTTGTTCAACAATTCCTTCTACATCTACCAATTTCTTTTTGAAAACGTTACCTCTGAAAGGGTTATAATCATCGTTATCGGTAAGAGAAAGCGGACGATAGGTGTCGAGTACCCATTCAGATACGTTACCAGCCATATTATAGAGTCCATAATCATTAGGCCAGTATGAGTAAACCGGAGCGGTTACATCTGCATTATCGTTCAAGTGACCTGCTGCACCCATATAATCGCCTCTACCTCTACGGAAGTTGGCTACGAAATCTCCTTTAAATTTATCGTTAGGATTACGTGCAATATGGCCTGTCCATGGATACATTTTACGGTCCATGATAATTTCGCGATCGGAACTTGGATCGGTATTACCTATAAGAGAAAGCGCTGCATATTCCCATTCTGCTTCTGTAGGCAAGCGATAGCTGGGAAGAAGAATTCCGTCTTCCATGCGTACTTTTCTATATCCGGAACCGGTTGGGTTCAAATCTTTAACGCCGGGATTCTTTTTAGAAGAAAGCGGCTCATATTGGCCTGCAAAATAAGCTTCTGTATTGAAGTTCTCTTCACCGATTTGGTTTGGATTCACATCAATAATACCTTCACGGATAAGGATTTGCTCGTTCACACGATCCGATCTCCATGCAGCATAATCATTTGCTTGCAACCAGTTCACACCCACTACAGGATAATCCTGATAAGCGGGGTGTCTTAAATAATATTCAACTTTAGGCTCATTATACGCCAATTTTTGACGCCAAACCAAAGTATCGGGAAGGGCATTTTTCAAAACTTCGGGATAATCCAAAGCCCAAACGCGGCCAATCCAATATAAATATTCTCTATAGTGCAAATTGGTAACTTCCGTTTCATCCATGTAGAAAGAGTGCACGGTAACACGACGAGGCATATTATCCCAATCGTACATAACATCCTGCTCGGTTCTACCTTGCACAAATGTACCCCCTTCGATAAGTACGAGGTTGGGCCCTGTTTCTTGTTCTTGATAGGCAATTTTTTCGAAACCGCCGTTTTTGGAATCATTATAATTCCACCCCGTACTAGACGAGGTAGGCTTCTTACATCCTGCGGCGGCTATAACACCGAGGCTAAGAAGAACGGCTCCTTTTTTTATGAGTGACTTTTTCATACACATAGATGATTTGTACAAATATATAACTGTTGTAACAATGTTAAATTGTTATAGTGTGAAAGTTTAAGTTTTTTTTAGAATGATGGACAACGAACTGTTCTGAATTTCTTTTGTGGAGGTCGGCATGGAAGCTGGAATCCGAGAGAAACTTCGTGCGAACCACCGGATGCGTTGGTCAGCCTCGAAATGGTGAAATCGTAACTGTATCCGATTCTGAAATTTCCTTTTTGAATTCCGGCCAATATGATAAATGAATCCAGGTTTCTATACCAAAGCCCACCCACAAACACACCTTTTGTTGCATAAAGCCCAAGGTTAAGCTGGTTGAAGTTTTGCTGACGTTGATAAATGATATTGGGCGAAATAGTAGCCGGACTCACATATTTGCTTCTTTTATTCAATTGGAATAAGGCTCCGAAATGCGCGGTGAACTTAATTGGCAAACGCGCCTGACCTAAAAAGCCTTCATTGGGACGAGTGAGGTGATGCACGGCAATACCTCCGTAAAAATTCTCTGAATAAGCTACTATACCGGCAGCCACGTCAAAATATCGGGTAGTCAGATTAGGCTGTGCTTCCTGAGTCGAATACACAAAACCATAGCGAGAATCAATCTGATCGCCGAATGTCAATTTCGACCAATCAATACTCCTTTGCCCATAAGCTGCCTGTACGCCGAAACGCATGGTAAATTTACGGGTTACATTCAATTGATAGGAATACATCAATGCCGCATAAGTCGAATTCAAGGTGCGATTGCCAGAGAAATCAGTATATACATAAGCACCTATACCACCTTGCAGCGGATAGAAATGCTGATCATAGGACAAACTATAAGTTTGATAATTCCCGCTAATATTAGCCCATTGATTTCTATAATTCACGTTAAATCGCGCACATCTTGCCGAACCGGCAAATGCGGGATTAAGATACAGTGGATTTGCATAGAACTGCGAAAATTGCGGATCTTGTGCGAAACCCTGGTCCATTGGAAGTATCATTGCTATACAAAGGACCCACAGATATTGATGAAGCTTCAAACGCATCTTTATTTCAGGTAAATTTTTAGTCTAAACGCTTTTATATAAAGTTTTGGTATATTTCTATTCTGAACGGTAAAAATAGAAATCGTTTTTTGAAATGCAAAACAATTGTTAAAAAAAAAATATTTTTTACCCCTCTTTATTTCAAATATTCTCTATGTTCTTGCAATAAATTCAGGTTTTTTAAGTTAACTTTGGTTACAATTTAGAATTATCCATATGTACTTCTGCCGAATTTGCTGCTTTGTTATACTCCTTTTTTCTGCTAAGGGTTACAGTCAGTCTCCTGTTATTTCTCAACTTCATCAAGGGAAATGGATTAAAATAGGTGTTAATCAGTCCGGTATATACTCTATACAAAAAAGTTTTTTAGAGAATAACGGCATTTCTGTTGCAGGTATTTCCCCAAAAAAAATTAAAGTACACGGTTTTGGAGGGGTCCCACTTCCCGAAAAAAATGGCATCCCTTATCCCGAAGATTTGCCCGAACAAAAAGTTTGGGTTTATGACGGAGGAACGGCAAATCAATTCGACCCCGGAGATTATATTTTATTTTATGCCCAAGGTCCAAACGAAAAATCCTATAATGCGAGCGAACAAATGATCGAATGGAGTACGAATCCATACAGCGATACTTCTTATTATTTTATCCGCATAGGCTCAGATACCGACAATCAGTCCCCACCCCTTCGAAACTCCGAAACCGGAAGTCCGACCTCCTCTTATTCCCATTATGTGGAAAGCTTTTTAATCGAAAAAGACTCCTTAAATATTACACACTCAGGTAGAAATTGGTACTGGAAAAGTTTCGAGTTTGCCCAAAAATATGAAGTTTCCACCTCCATACCCGGATGCTGCTACAACAGCACAGCCAAAGTGAAAATAGACTTGATAACCCGCTGCGTAAATTGCAATAGCGAACAACGCGTAATCCTAAACGGTACGGATATTGGCGCTGTGCCTATTTTCCCCAGCTCCGATTATTATAACGCCGATATGGGCTTATTGGCACATGGCGTTTTTTCGGCAGCCACCGCACCCGAAATGCGCTTCACTTTCAATAAACCCGCCTCGGTAACGAATGTCTGGCTCGATAAAATTAATATTAATATAGAGAGAGACTTAAAATTATATAATAACCAAACCCTCTTTCGCCACCCCGGTACTCTTCAAGCCGGCATTATACAATTCCAAATCGCTAATGCCCAAAACGCATTGGTTTGGGACGTTAGCCGACCCGATAGCATACAAACCCAACAACATACAAATGGCCTTTTCTCTATTCAAGGCGGAAAACTGAACGAGTTCGTGGTATTTAACCCCTACGCCTCTTTTCCAAGCCCCACTTTTGTGAAACAAGTGCCCAATCAAAATATACACGGACTACAAGCAGCCGATATGATTATCATTGCTCCCGAAATCTTTATGCCGGCCGCACAAAGATTAGCCCAACACCGCTTTCAAAGAGATGCTATTACGTCTATTTTACTAACGCCCGAACAAATTTTCAACGAATTCTCTTCCGGTACACAAGACCCTACCGCCATTCGAAATATGATGCAGATGTTTTATCAAAGATCTCTCAACGGCGATTCTATGGTAAAATATCTCCTGCTTTTTGGCGATGGTTCTTATGATTATAAGGAATATTTAGATCGCGTACCCGACAATACAGATAATCTGGCCGCCAATAAAAATAAGAATTATGTGCTCACCTGGGAAACGAAAAATTCGCTCAGCCGCACCGGTGGATCTTACCCCTCGGATGATTATTTTGTGATGTTGCAACCCAATAATATAGTGGGAACTACCCC
The DNA here is from genome assembly GCA_023432985.1 of Bacteroidota bacterium. GTDB lineage: Bacteria > Bacteroidota > Bacteroidia > CAIKAF01 > CAIKAF01 > JACVCJ01. Next base: position 44,275 of record JAEZEQ010000020.1, read on the forward strand.
CCAAATGGAAGGCTTAAACGTTTTTGGCATGCTCTCTTCCGGAGTGGGACGCATCTTGGCCTACGATGAAGCATCTGCCGATCATATGGTCAATAAAATTATTCATTACGACGATAATGCAACCTGCAAAAGAGATTGGCGCAATAAAGTATTGCTCGTAGCCGATGATATGGATTCTCAATGGGAAGGCACTTTCCTCACCGGATCGGAAGGAATAGCTCAATTAATGCAACAGAATTTCCCGGTCTATAATATTGATAAAATTTATGCCGATGCCTATCCTCAAGTCATCTCGAACGGACAAAGATATCCGGAAGCAAGTAAACAAATTTTTACGCAATTGAGCAATGGTGTTCTCTTGTTTAATTATATAGGACATGGGGGCGAAATCGGCCTTGCCAGTGAAAGATTATTGAGCATCGATGATGTAAATAAATGGAAAAATAAAGACAGATTGCCGGTTTTTCTTACCGCAACCTGCACTTTCACCCGATTCGATTTGGCAAAATCGGAGTCGGCGGGCGAACTTATGGCCAGACGCCCGGACGGAGGAGCTATAGCCCTTTTCTCTACAACCCGAGCGATCTCATTGGTGGACGGATTTAATGCCGCTTTTTATAATGCCGCTTTTACGCCTAAATCAAATGGGAAAATGCCAACCCTGGGCGAAGTATTCCAACGCGCTAAAAATATCTCTACCGACTTCACAAGTACACCCATCAGCCTGTTCGGAGATCCCTCGCAAAAAATGGCATACCCCGAAAACAGAGTATTTACATCGGGAATTTATGACGAAAATAATAACCCTATCGATACCATAAAAGCTACTCAGGTGGTTGTTATTAAAGGCTATATTGCCGATTCGGACGGATTTGTTATGTCGGATTTCGACGGAATTGTATACCCAACTATCTTCGATAAAGCATCGAATTATGTCACCCGACAAAATGATGCCGGTGCCATTGAATATAATTTTAATATTCAGAAAAATATACTCTTCAGAGGCTCGGCCGAAGTGAGAAACGGACAGTTTGAATTTACTTTTAAGGTGCCTAAAGACATTAATTATACCGTGGGAAATGGGAAAATATCTTATTATGCATCGAATGATTTTACGGATGCCAACGGCTATGACACGGTATTGATCGGCTCATCGGTGAATAACTGCCTCGAAACGGATGGCCCCCAAATTGCTATTTTGCTCAATAATTCGCCTATTGATGGACAGATCGTCAGCTCTAATCCCGAGCTTACTATAGTATTCGAAGATGAATCGGGTATAAACAGCAGCGGATTAGGCATAGGACACGATATTAAGGTGAAACTTAAAGGCCCCGAAAATCAGGAATATAACCTGAATGAATATTATTCTTCTTATCAGTCTACTTTTACTAAAGGCGAACTTAATTATCCCATTTTAAATTTGCCCGAAGGAAGCTACGAGTTGATGGTAAGCGCCTGGGATAATTGCAATAATCCCTCCGAAAATAGCATACGTTTTGTTGTCGACAGCTCTCGTATGGTTATCAGCGATTTTTTAGCCTATCCCAATCCCTCCAATGGAATAGTGCATTTTGCCTTTAATCATAATCTCCCCGAAACGGAAAGCCGCGCCCTATTGCAAATTTACGACGCCAAAGGCTCTTTGATCCACTCTATAAGCGAAAAAATTATGAATAGCCACTATAAAAACACCCAATTCACCTGGTCCGGAACAGGACCCGGAGGCCAACCCATTGCTCCCGGAGTCTATTTTTGCCGACTCACACTCGTAAGCGCCACAGGAAAAGTAGCCTACAGTTCCGCCAAAATTATTCGAACAAATTAATTTTTATTCGAAACAATATTTATTCACATTTAAAGTTAATTCAAGGTTTATTGTATTTTTGACCCGATTTTAAGAGATTATGCATTTTTATAACAAAATATTTTTACTGTCCTTTTTGAGCCTCCCCACTTTTTTAATGGCTCAGGTTCCCGGAGATGTGAACAACCAAACCGATTATAAAGAAGTTTATAAACAAGGCGGACTGGCAAATACGATTACTACAACCGTACCTTTTCTGAATATTTCGCCCGATGCACGCGCAGGCGGTATGGGAGACATTGGTGTGGCAACAGCACCCGACGCCAACTCTATGCACTTTAACCTGGCTAAATCTGTTTTCCAGGAAAGACAAACTTCTATCGCCATTTCATATAGCCCATGGCTAAATAATTTAGTGCCCGATATCAGTTTGGCTTATCTCTCCTTTAATCAGAAAATTAAAGATTTCGGTGCCGTATCAGCCTCTTTACGCTATTTCTCTCTCGGTGATATCACTTTCACAGATAATACAGGAGGCGTAATCGGAAATTTTAAACCCAACGAATTTGCCATAGATGCCGGTTATACCCAAAAATTAGTCGATAATCTCAGCATGGCCGTAGCTTTCCGATTTATTTATTCTAACCTGACCTTGGGTCAAACGGTAAACGGACAAGCAACCCGGGCCGGATTAGCAGGAGCAGGCGATATCTCCCTTTTCTACGAAAATAAAAATTGGGAAATTGCAAAAAAACCCATTATCTTTAGATATGGTCTCGCATTTACTAACTTAGGCTCTAAAATCCGATACTCCCAAGCCTCCAGAGCCGATTTTATTCCGATGAATTTTAGAACCGGAGCCGGACTTACTTTCAAATTCGACGATTATAACTCCCTACAATGGGCATTTGAAATCAATAAATTATTGGTACCTACACCACCTCTCTATGTGCGCGATAATAACGGAAATTACGTAGACGCAGATGGAGACGGCGAACCGGATATCGAAGCCGGTATGGATCCCAACCGCAATGTGGTGAACGCAATGTTTACCTCTTTCGGCGACGCACCGGGCGGATTCAGAGAAGAAATGGATGAGTTTAATATCGCAACCGGACTCGAATATTGGTATAACCGCATATTCTCCGCTCGCGTCGGATATAGCCACGAATCAACGCAAAAAGGAGGACGCCGCTATTTTACGGTTGGAGCCGGTGTACGCTATAGCGTGTTTGGGCTGGATTTCTCTTACCTTATTCCCATCGTACAAAGAAATCCACTCGAAAACACCATACGATTTACTCTGGTGTTCGACTTCGATAAACTCAGCAAAATCAACGAAGAAAGCTCTAAACCTTACCCGGGTAGAACCAAAAAAACAAAATAATTCCCATTTTATTCCATGCCACTCTGCTAAGGCATGAAATATTTAAGCTTAAGCTGCAATCATTTCCTGTTTGCAGCTTTTTTTATGAAAGCTTATAAAGCTTTACCTTGCTTAGATGGAAAAATAAAAGCTAATGTATTGGGGTTCGGGATTAATCGGGCAAGGTCGGATTCCGCTCAAAACCATCCTTGTTCTTCGCCAATCTAAAGGCCAAAGTAAGCATGAAATAATTCTTGGCTCCTTTGTTGTTGAAAGAATACTCAAACTGATTGATCCAGCCGCTTTGAATAGTCAGAAAATCGGTAGCCGCATAACCCAATCCCAATAATATACGATTTCGCATAAAATATGGTGGAGTATCGGTCAAGAAAATCTCATTAAATCCGGTCAAAAAAACCGTATTCTTTTTCACTTCTTTCGAATTCAGCGGTATAACCATATTTATCCGGTAACGAAATCGATTCCGAAATTTACGATTAATCCACGCCTGCTCTATTCTAAATCTATGTTCAAATTTTATACGGGTAAGCATTTGGTCTATGACAAATTGTTGCCAAAGTCGCAATTCGTTTTTCTGTTTTACCCCGCCAATAATATCTTGCCAATCGTAGGTGCCATAATTACCAAAACCCACCAATGCACTAAAATCTTTGTTTATTTTATAGCCAATGCCTCCTTTGGTTTCGTAATAATTGAAATAATTATACATGGCATGCGAACGCGTCTGCAATTCGAAATAGAATGTAAAGCGCGGCACAAATTCATAATTCAAACTTACAGCAGTCCAACTACCCCACACTTTATCCTTCTGGGCATGCAGACTTGCACTCCAAACCCATAATAATCCGATCGCTAAGCTTATAGCTAATTTTTTAATTTGCCTCATAAAGGGGGCAAAAATACGAATATAGCCCTAATAAAAAACAGAAGTTTAATCCCATTCAAACCCATCCTGGTAAACATGCCTACGCAAAGGGTTTGCACAAGTTAAGGGCATTTTCGGTTTAACAATTTTTATTCTTCGGGCGCGGGCAAAGCTTCTTTTCAATCAACCCACTGCCGGGCTAGCACTTGGGATGTACGCCTCTTTTTACAAAGAGTCTAGCACCCGGCGGCTATCCCGCGCGCTTTTCGAAGACCGTAGCCAAATCAACCCCTTATATACTCACCTGGAACTGGAGAACCAACATATTCTTGCGCAGGTCCGTTTTCATTCCGCCCGAATCAAACCAAGGCCGGTTCTGCAACATCAAGCCCAATTTCAAGGCATGAATCCCATAGGGATAATAATTCATCCCCGCCTCATATACATCGCTCACCTGTGCCAAACGATCCAATGAAGCCAGATAAGCCCCCACACTGCTTCCCAATCTCGCCCCTTTGTGTATTCCCACATCAAAACCAAATTGGGTAAACCAGGAAACTCCCGTGCCCATTGGAAAGGCATTCCCATGACCCGAAATGGCCGAACCATTCCCCGATAATCCATCGCTAATTCGATTCGGAGCTACATGACTAAGGAAATTTTTCCCGTAATAATGAAAATAACCCGAACTATACAAGGTTATATTATAACGCTCCCGCATGGGCAAATCCATATATAAGGAAAGGGACGCAAATCCCATATCGGCAAATAAAGTATCGCCCATTCCGTTTTTATACCACATAGCCTTAGGCTGATATAATCCGCCCATTCCAATATTCAATACGCGTTTGCTGCCCAAATAAGTACCCCTGTAAAATGGAAAAGTATGGTCTTCCTTTTCCCAAAATTGCCACTGCACATAGGCCGATCCCTGCCATTTGGGATTGCCCGGATAAAAGGAAGGATAATAGCTCAACTCTGTTTGAGACTGATAAAAGGGCGATTTGTAAAAAACAAAAGGCTTGGTCAGCATCATGCGGTACTGAAATCGATCTACATTACCCTTAGCATAAAATCCCAATTTTCGGCCAAATTGATCGCTCATATCCAGGGTTGCCTGCTCGAAAATGGGCACATCTATAGCAAGCGAAGTTCCCGTCGATGGCACGGAATAACGCGAATAACCGCCCCAACTGTTCAATCCTCCGCCCAGGTGCAGATAATCGGGCAATATCGCATATTCAATTAAGGCATCATGGAAAAAATCGCCCCATTTTCTGCTCGAAGTAAAATTAAGATTATTGATGCCGAACTGACTGTAAAACAATAAACGATTTGTCAATTGCCCGTAAACCTGAAAACGCAAACGGCGTATGGAAATATCAAACTGATTCTGCACTTCCTTGTTGTGAATCATAGAACCCGGATTCATCTCATCGAAACGAAACCAAATTTGATTCATTGCCGATAAAGCTATATAGCGAGTTCCGGTGGAATCTAGGGAAAAACGTATGCCTTTACGCAAAATATTCTTTTCAAAATCACGCGCTTGAGCCTTTTGAGCATGGCTATATACAGATACACTAAGTACAGAGATGAGTAAAACAAAAAAATAACGCATAGCAACAGTGGATATAGTTGCGCAAAGCTAATAAAAACAGATTAAATCAGCTGATTTTGCCCGGATTTATATGCGAGATACACTTGCGTAGAATGGGAATCCGGACTGACCATAACGGTGGGTCGGAAATTGCGGAAAAAGGAAAAAACAAAGTCGACAAGCGTACTTGGAGTGGGCATTTGAATAGGTGAAGGCTGGTTTTTAGGCTCCGGCTGATAATCAGTTCTGCCATTCCTTATCCCACTTGTATCGGCTGCAAAAATCGAACTGCGCACATCTGAACCGGCCGTGCTTTGCCCATTGTACATTAAACTAAAGAGCAAAATAAGAAGTAAACCCAAAAAAGTCAGGGTTACCACCAAAGCTTGCTTCTTATATCTTACTGATTGTCTCATGTCAATTCCAAAAATATAAAAAAAAAATCAGTTTTAAAAATTTCAGATGCAAACAGATATAAATTTTGAGTAAATGAACGATTACCTCAAAATAGGCGATAACCATTTTCGCATTTCATCGATAGTATATCCGGTTCTTTTGGCATAATCGACCAATTGATCTTCGTCTATTTTTCCCAATCCGAAATATTTGGCATCCGGATGTGCGAAATACCAGCCTGATACGGAGGCGGCCGGCATCATGGCCAAAGATTCGGTCAGCTCCATGCCTATACGCTCTTTCACTTGCAGCAAATCCCATATCACTTTTTTCTCGGTATGGTCCGGACAGGCAGGATAGCCCGGAGCCGGGCGTATTCCAACGTATTTTTCCTTGATTAATTCTTCATTGGTCAGCTTTTCATCTGCCGCATAGCCCCAAAACTCCCTGCGTACCCGGGCATGCATGTATTCTGCAAGTGCTTCTGCCAGCCTGTCGGCCAATGCTTTCACCATTATACTGCTGTAATCGTCGTGTTCGGCCGCAAATTTTTCTATATAATATTCAATGCCAAATCCCGCCGAGACAGCAAAAACTCCCATATAATCTTCTATCCCGCTTTGCTCGGGTGCTATGAAATCTGACAAGGAAAAATTGGGCTGCGCGGCTGCTTTCTTATTTTGCTGACGCAACATATGAAATACAGTCAGCACTTTATCATCTTCTCCCTTTATTATTATATCATCTTGCTCTGTCGAAACGGCTTTGAATAAGCCAAAAACTCCGGCTGCTTTTAATCTGCCGTCCAATATCAGCCTATCCAGCATTTTAACCGCATCCGCATATAAACTGCGGGCCGTTTCGCCCACCATTTCATCTTCTAAAATATCGGGATAACGACCGGCTAATTCCCATGTCTGAAAAAAGGGTGTCCAATCTATATAGGGCAATAATTCCGACAAATTCTCGACACGCAACTCCTTAATGCCCAAAAAAGCAGGCTTATGTATGGCATTAAAATCGGATTCAAACTTATTGGAACGTGCCTGAGCAAGCGAAATATATTCTTTTATTTCCTTACTCTGTGCATGCCTTTCACGCATCTGATCGTATTCTTTTTTTACATCCTGCAAAAAGCTTTCCCTCTTATTTCCCAGCAAAGATTCTACTACCGGCACACTGCGCGAAGCATCCAAGACATAAACAACCGGCGCTATGTCTAAAACCGGCGCTATTTTCACTGCCGTATGTAATTTGGATGTGGTCGCCCCTCCTATCAACAAGGGAATGCGTACCGACCTTCTTTCCATTTCCCTGGCCACATGCACCATCTCTTCCAAAGAGGGAGTAATCAATCCGCTTAATCCGATTATATCCACCTCTTGCCTTATGGCTTCATCTATTATTTTCTCGGCAGGAACCATTACGCCCAAATCTACCACTTCATAATTATTGCAACCCAATACAACGCTCACTATATTTTTACCTATATCGTGCACATCCCCTTTTACGGTTGCCATAAGCACCTTACCTGCACTGGACGCGTCACCTTCAGCTTTTTCGGCTTCTATAAAAGGAGTCAAATAAGCAACTGCCTTTTTCATCACACGTGCGCTTTTTACCACCTGAGGTAAAAACATTTTCCCCGACCCAAATAAATCGCCCACCACATTCATTCCCGCCATAAGCGGACCTTCTATAACCTCTATGGGGCGGGTATATAAACTGCGGGCTTCCTCGGTATCTATTTCGATAAAATCTGTAATTCCCTTTACCAGAGCATGAGACAAACGTTCGGCCACAGGCAGTGAACGCCATTCTTCCGCATCTTTTACCTGCTCCTTTTTCCCTTTTACCTGTTCGGCAAATTCAAGTAAACGCTCAGTGGCATCGCTCCTTCTATTGAGCAATACATCTTCTACACGAGTTAATAATTCGGGTTCAATTTCGTCATAAATACCCAATTGCTCGGGGTTTACTATGCCCATATCCATACCATGCCTTATGCCATGATACAAAAATGCCGAATGCATGGCCTCGCGCACCACGTCATTCCCGCGAAAAGAAAAAGATACATTACTTACCCCGCCGCTGACACGTGCCCCGGGCAAATTCTCTTTAATCCACTTGCAAGCATTGAAAAAATCAACCGCATTATTATTGTGCTCCTCCATACCGGTCGCCACAGGAAATATATTGGGATCAAAAACTATATCGTGCGGATTATACTGAAGCTGCTCAACCAGAATTTTATACGCCCTGGCACATATTTCTATGCGGCGCTCGAATGAGTCGGCCTGCCCATCTTCATCAAAAGCCATAACCACCACGGCTGCACCAAAACGTTGTATATAACGGGCATGCGCTATAAATTCGGCCTCTCCCTCTTTCAAAGAAATCGAATTCACCATGCATTTCCCCTGTATACATTTTAATCCCGCCTCTATTATTTCCCATTTCGAAGAGTCTATCATAAAGGGAATACGCGCAATTTCAGGCTCGGCAGCCAACAAATTCAAAAAGCGAGTCATCGCAAATACCCCATCGAGCATACCCTCGTCCATATTGATGTCGAGAATTTGTGCCCCGCCTCTCACCTGCTGCAAGGCCACATCAACCGCACTTTCATAATCCCCCTCCTTAATCAGACGTAAAAATTTACGCGAACCGGTGACATTACAGCGCTCACCTATATTGATAAAATTGGAATCCTCACGGATATATAAAGCCTCTAAACCCGATAAATACATTATTTTGGACGACACGATCTCTTTTTTTTGGAAGTAAAAATACACATATTCACCAAACAAGACTATAAGATATATACTATTTTTATTATACCTCTATTCCCATAAAGAAAAGCGCCTGAACTAATATTCAATTATCTGTCTACATTTCAAATTTATCTATATCTAATCGCTGTTTCGCTCTCTAAAAATGAAAAGAATTAACAATCTATATCATTGCTTAACAAGCATATATAGCATTAATAAAAGGCATCAAATCTCAACATGAATCTCTACCTTAGGCTTTATCGATAAGAAACATGACTTATCTCTACATTATATGGGAAATTCATCCTACAAAAATGAAGATAAGAAACTTAAAAAAATGATATTGAGCATTTTTTACAAAAATGAAGATTATTCAACAAATAATGAAAAAACAAAGCAGCTTATCCATTTAAAACAAGCCCGAAAACATCTTGACCAAAACAGTTTAATATATTAATTATTAAATGTTTACTAAGTCAAAATTGAGAATAATTCAGAGCAATTTAGGGCATTAAAAACATGTTAATTTACTCAAATATTGACCCTAATTTCATTTTTGGCATGATAAATGTAAAAAAGGGCAATATGAAAAAGTTTATTTTATTATTTTTAACCGTTCCCTTCCTTTTCAGCTTTACGCGTAAGGATTGTTATGAGTTATTGATTAAACATGAAGTAGCCAGTCCCACCATTGTTTTAGCTCAAGCTATTTTAGAAACCAATTGCGGAAAAACAGGAGTAGGCCTCAGCAAAAACAATTTGTTCGGATTTAGAACTTCTAAAGGCTATATTCATTTCGAAAACTACGAAGCCGCTATTATTTATTACAAAAAATGGCAAGACAAGTATTATAAGGGACAGAATTATTACGATTATCTGGACTGTCTGTATAAGTCGAACTCAGGAAGATGTATCAAATTTAACCCCTATGATACCTATATGGGTAAATTGAAAGTCATCGTAAACCAATTGGTAAAAGAAGGCTACGCCGTTTAAAAAGAAAACCAAAAACCAAACCAAATAAAACTAAAAAAGACAAACCTAAAGTTTGTCTTTTTTTTGCTTAATCTATTGCTATTATTCTAATTTGGCATCTATGCTTTCATGAGACAATACATGCTTGTTTTTTCGAAGCATATCGGCCACATTATACACCAGTTTGGAGTGATTTCTAACCCAGGGATTTTTCATATCCCAAACATATCCGGCCAAAATGGAGGACAATTGTTTTTTAATTTTCGGATTGGGGTTGGGGGCAAAAAACACATCTTGCAAGGCTCCGTTATACCAGGACTCCACATAGGTTCTAAAGGTCTCAACGCCTTTATTCACGTATGATACATATTCTTTTTCCCAATCTACCTTTTCCCCATTCAGTTGTCCTATGGCCAATTTAGTAGCAAGATTTCCGGTTTCAGCGGCAAACATAACACCCGATGAAAAAACCGGATCCAAAAACTCGACCGAATTTCCAACTATCGCATAGCCATCACCATACATTTCGGCTGTAGAGGCCGAATATGCCTCAAGACTTTTGGGTTCCCACAAAAATTCTGTCTCCCTGAAACGCTCTCTATAATTGGGATCTTGCTCGAAAATTTGCCGCATCACTTCTTCGGGACTGCCTTCAAATTCTTTGAAAAAATCGGGATTCCCAACCACACCGAGCGAACAATTTCCATTACTGAAGGGAATTACCCATAGCCATACATCCACACGATGAACCACAAATGTAATCATCCAACCCTCTCTGCCTTTTGGTCTTTTCTCGTCTTTACAATGTACAAACATGGCTTTTTTAGGGGAGAGTTTGGACTCTTTTACAGTCCCCATAAAACGAGGTAATACCCGGGCATAACCACTGGCATCAATGATAAAACCGGCCTCTATCTGTTCTTCATTCCCATGCTCATCACGAATCACCACCTTCTTGCGTTCGCCTTGCATGTCCACAGAGATAACTTCGCATTTAAACTGCACATCTATGCCGCGCTTAATAATGTCCTTCACCAATGCATGATCGAAATCGGCACGGGGACATTGCCAGGTCCACGCCCAACCCGGAGTTACCTGATCCGAAAAATCAAAATCACATACCAAATCATCCTTCACAAACCGGGCACCAAATTTCTTTTGAAAATTCATCTCGTTCAAAACATCGATGAAACCCGCCTCTTCCAAATGATCCATTACGCGGGGAATTAAACTTTCGCCAATTACAAAGCGTGGGAAAACAGCCTTCTCTATAACTTTAACGCTTTTCCCGTTTTTCTGAGCAATGGCCGCCGAAATAACCCCGGCAGGGCCCGCCCCGATCACCAAAATATCTACATAATTTTCGTCCATGCCGAATTAAATTCTAAGAGTTAGACCTTATTATTTTTTAATAAATTAGGATTGTTTTAAATTTGCCTTAATTTGTTCAGATCAAAATTAATAATTGTTCCAGAGAATCAAACTTTTGTTTTTACGAATCCAGAAAATCATATATGATACATATCGGTACAAACCCTATTCACATTAACGACTTTAAAAGTATTTTATTCGCCCGGGAAGATTTCGACATTTCGGATATTGCCTTAAATCGAGTGAAAGCCAGCTTTCAATTTTTGGAATCTTTTTCGAAAAATAAACTCATTTATGGTATAAATACCGGATTCGGCCCTATGGCCCCATACCGCATTTCTGAAGCCGATCGCGAAAAACTCCAAATTAACCTCATCCGATCTCATAGCTCAGGCTCCGGAAATATTTTGCCGCCCCTTTATATCAAAGCCATTATCCTGGCACGCACCAATACCATTTTGCAAGGCTATTCCGGATTGGACCCCGATGTGCCACTGCTCTTTAAGGAAATGATATCCCGCGAAATGTTACCCCTCATTTTCGAACATGGAGGCGTAGGCGCAAGCGGAGATCTGGTGCAATTAGCCCACCTGGCACTCGGCATGATTGGTGAAGGCGAAATGTGGTATAAAAATGAAATTAAACCGGCCTCTGAAGTATTTAAAAATGAAAATTTAAATCCCATTTCCATTTCTATACGCGAGGGACTTGGGGTGATGAATGGAACGGCTGCCATGTCGGGCATAGGTATAGTAAACCTCATTTATGCACAAACTTTACTAGACCACAGCATACTGGCCTCTGCATGGCTGAATGAATTGGTTTGTTCATATAATGATCATTATTCATTCGAACTCAATGATGCCAAAAAGCATAAAGGACAACATGTAGTAGCCGAAAAAATGAGAAATTTGCTCGAAGATAGCGGTCGAACCAGAGATCGTTCTGCACATCTCTACGGACAAGTACCCACCGACGAAATTCTCAATGATAAGGTGCAGGAATTTTATTCTATCCGTTGTGTGCCCCAAATATTAGGACCTATCTTCGATACGCTCCAAAATGCCGAAGAAGTTCTAACGGCTGAAGTGAATTCGGCTAATGATAATCCTATCGTCGATATAGCTTCGGCTAATGTTTACCATGGGGGCAATTTCCACGGCGATTATGTGGCATTCGAAATGGATAAAGTACGCATTGCCATTGCAAAACTGACCATGCTCATCGAAAGACAGCTCAATTATCTCATGAATCATAAACTGAATAATTTGCTTCCTCCTTTTGCCAATATGGGAAAACTGGGACTGAATTTCGGATTGCAAGGCATACAGTTTACAGCTGTTAGTACGACCGCCGAAAATCAAACCCTGTCGAACCCAATGTATATACACAGTATACCGAATAATAATGATAACCAAGATATTGTTAGCATGGGAAGCAATTCGGCATGGCTCACCAAAAAAAGTATAGATAATAGCTTCGAAGTACTCGCCATCCAATGTATGGCTCTGGCACAAGCCACAGATATTTTGGAATGTAAGGGCGAATTGAGTGCGGCTTCCCGAGAATTACACGAGAAAATACGCCAAATTATGCCCCCTATAATCGAAGATCTACCTCAATATAACCAGATTAAAAACATTACTCAACTTCTTAAAACTATAGTATGAAAGTAGCCTTGATAACCGGAGGATCCAGAGGAATTGGAAAAGCCATTTGTCTCAGACTGGCTGCGGAAGGCTGCCATGTCCTCATTAATTATAAAAGTAATGAAACAGAAGCGCTCAATACCTTGGCTCAAATAAAAGAACAAGGCGGAAGCGGAGAGTTGATTCAGTTCGACTGCAGTTCGAAACAAGAAGTAGAAGAAAAACTGGATGCGTGGAAAACACAAAATCCCGATCTTTTCATTGAAATCCTCGTCAACAATGCCGGTATAAAAAAAGACCAATTGCTTGCATTGATGCAGGATGAGGAATGGGATGATGTGTTGCAAACCAATCTAAATGGCTGGTTTTATGTTACCCGCGCCGCCGGAAAAGGAATGATCTCGAAAAGAAGGGGACGCATTATTAATATGGTCTCTTTGTCGGGAATAAAAGGATTGCCCGGCCAAACCAATTACTCCGCCACCAAAGGTGGAATTATTGCGGCCACCAAATCTTTGGCACAGGAACTGGGTCGTAGAAATATCACTGTAAATGCCGTAGCTCCGGGCTTTATTGAAACAGATATGACCAAGGATATAGATCCGGGAGATTATAAAGCCATTATCCCGGCCGGCCGATTCGGAAAACCCGAAGAGGTAGCTCATGCCGTAGCTTTTTTAGCCTCGGATCTGGCCGCATATATCAACGGATCGGTTATACAGGTAAATGGCGGACTTTATACCTAATAGCATATGAACAGAGTAGTAATCACCGGAATAGGAATTTATTCTTGTATAGGGAAAAATATAGAGGAAGTCAGAGATAGTTTGTTCAATGGCAAATCGGGAATTATTTTCGATCCTGTACGCAAAGAAATGGGATTTAGAAGTGCCTTAATCGGCATGGTAAACGAGCCGGTCTTGAAAGGAATTCTCGACAGAAGAAGCCGCGCCGGCATGGCCGAAGAAGCCGAATACGCCTATGTCAGTACCATCGAAGCCCTGAATATGGCTAAAATCGACGGCGATTTTATCGATAAAAATGAAGTAGGCATACTCTTTGGAAATGATAGTTCGGCCCGTGCAACAGTAGAAGCAACCGATATACTGCGCGCAAAAAAAGATACCACCCTAATCGGATCGGGATATGTGTTTCAATCCATGAACAGCACGGTAACGATGAATTTGGCTACGATTTTCAAATTACGCGGGGTAAACTTTTCAATCAGCGGAGCCTGTGCCAGTGGATCACACGCCATAGGCATGGCCTATTTATTGATAAAACAAGGACTGCAAAAACACGTAATATGCGGAGGCGCACAGGAAGTAAACCCCTTCGCTTTCTCAAGCTTTGATGCCATAGGCGCATTTTCTACACGAGAATCGGACCCCACCAAAGCATCCAGACCCTTCGATCGAGACAGGGACGGACTCGTGCCCAGCGGAGGAGCAGCTACCATAATCCTCGAAAGCTACGATGAAGCCGTAAAAAGAGGCGCACCCATATTGGGCGAAATTATCGGTTACGGTTTTTCTTCGAATGGAGATCATATATCTCAACCCAATATAGACGGACCAATGCGCAGTCTGCAAATGGCAATAAATCAGGCCGGACTCGGCATTAAGGAAATCGATTATATCAATGCACATGCCACCTCCACACCCATTGGAGATGCCAATGAAGCTAAAGCTATTCATGCCGTCTTTGGCGAAAAAAATCAACCCGTCACTTCTACTAAAAGTATGACCGGACACGAATGCTGGATGGCAGGAGCAAGCGAAATCGTATACTCAACCCTCATGATGCAGCATAACTTCGTGGCACCCAATATAAATCTGGAAAACCCCGATGAAGACAGCGCCAAACTTTTTATACCCGACAAGACGCTGGAAAAAAATATTAATGTATATTTGTCCAATTCTTTCGGCTTCGGAGGAACAAATTCAACCCTCATTGTAAAAAAAATATACTAATTTTTCTAATTCCTTATTTACCCAATAACAATATGACTTTATCCGAAATTATTCACAAAACTAATGTATGGCTTTCAGAAGAATTTGAAGTGGATATCGATACACTAACGCCTGAAGCTTCCCTAAAAGATGCTCTCGATTTAGACAGCCTCGACTATGTTGATATCGTTGCAGGAATAGAATCTATTTTCGGATTTAAAGTGAAAACGGAAGATTTTAAATCGATTATTACTTTACAGGATTTCTATAATTTTATCGATAATAAAATAGGATTTAAAGAACACGCCTAATTCTTATGGCACAATGGGAAGGCAAATCAAGAGGCGGTATTCTTGGGTATAAGATTTTCATATGGCTCTTGCGCCGATTCGGACTAAAAGCCGCGTATATTCTGCTTTTTTTTGTAGCTTTTTATTTTATCCCCTTCGCTCCAACTGCAACACGCTCTTCCTGGTTCTATTTTAGACGTATACATGGCTTTTCTGTTTTTAAAAGTATATATGCCGTTTATCTCAATTATTTCCGCTTCGGCCAGAGTATACTCGACCGAGTTGCCCTATTGGGCGGAATTAAAACACATTTAACCTTTGAATTCGACGGGCGAGAAAATCTGAACGAACTGGTGCGAAATCAGCAACCCGCACTCCTCATCTCTGCACATATAGGCAATTGGGAAATAGCCGGAAATCTACTCAATCATATCGGAGGTAAAATAAACATACTCATGTTTGAAGCCGAACACGAAAACCTGAAAAAGCTCCTGAAATCGGTTCAGAAGAAAGAGACGAAAGGTAAATATGTACAAGTAATTACACTCAAGGAAGACCTTACCCATGTAATGGAATTGAAAAATGTGATTCAACAAAGGGAATTGATTGCCCTGCACGGAGACAGAGTCCCTCCCGGCTCTAAATATTTTGAGTTCGATTTTATGGGCAAAAAAGCAAAATTCCCAAGCGGCCCCTTTTATCTCTCCGGTAAATTTAAAATACCCGTATGTTTTGTTTTTGCATGCCGCGAAGAAAAAGGACACTATCATTTATTCTGCAGTAAACCCGTATATTATGCACTTTCAGGCAATGGCACGGAAAGAGAAAATAGCTTGAAACTTCTTATCGATGATTATGTAAAAGCCGTTGAGGAAAAGGTGAAAAAATATCCCTATCAATGGTATAATTTCTACACTTTTTGGAATAAATCCTAAGGCGTAAATATACCATGCTTCACAGCATATAATACTAAACCCGGACGAGATTTTACACCCAATTTTTCGAATAAAGAAGCACGATATCCATCTATGGTTTTCACACTTAAAAATAAACGTTCGGCAATCTCCTTATAGGTGAGTTCGGAACAAGCCAATTGTATAAATTCAATCTCTTTCTCACTAAGCTGAATCGGACTGCTGCCCGAACCTGAAAAAGAATGATTATTGGGAACAAAGGCCGAATTTAATATGCCCGAAATGGCATCGGAAAAGAAAAATCCGCCTTTTGATATCTCTTTTAATGCCTGAATAAATAATTCCGGATTCGAATCCTTTGGTAAAAAACCGCGAATTCCTTTGGTCATCATACGCACAATTTCCTTGTCCTCATCGGTCATAGACAATATAAGTACAGGCAAATAAATTCCTTTCGATTTTAATTGATCCAAGGTCTGAAATCCATCCATCACCGGCATACGAACATCCATGATTAATATATCAGGTAATTCTATTTTGTCTAAATCATTGATGAATTCCAATCCATTATTATAAGATCCACACACATTGATATTCTCGGAATAGACTTCTAGAGTACTTGCAAGGCCGGTTCGAAATATTGGATGATCATCAATTAATATTACCTTTATAATATTCATTGGCTTAGAGAGAATTTTTAACGAAAGTAAATAATTTTTACTAAAGTTCCACTAGAATCTGAATCTATCTTTAATGTACAGCCAATTAGTTCGCACCTTTTTCTTAAATTTTGAAGTCCGGTACTCACCGAACCTTCTTTTCGAGAAGCTTCTATACCTATACCATTGTCCTTAAATGCTAAATGCACTTCATCGCCAATCTCTTTTATTTGTACGTATATTTTTGTAGCATGAGAATGTTTTAGGATATTTTGTATCAATTCCTGTGCTATTCTATATAAAACCAACGATATGTCCGAATTGATGCCGGTAATCGTCTCTAAATCCGCCTGAACTTCAATCAATCCCGTTTTCTCTATGCGATCCAATTCGAAGCGAACAGCCTCACAAATCGACTTGGCCTTCATTACATCCGGATTAAAACTAACCGATAAGGTCTTCATATCCCCAATCAACTTACTCAATGTTTCAATGGCCAAACTTGCCGCTTCCGGATTTTTGTGCTTTTCTATACCGTATAGCTGCAGCTTCAATACGGCAGCCTGTTGACCCAAATTATCATGAATTTCGGAATAAACCTGCTTCATTAAGTTCTCCAAAATCTCGTTTTGCACATGCTGTAACTCCAACTTAAACTCGGCTTCTTTCCTGGCTTGCTCTACTATAAATTGCTTTTGAGATCTGGCATATTGTACCATTACAATGATGATAAAAATCACCAGTAAGCTCAATATACCAATGGAAGCCAATAGGAAAAATTGGAATTCGTATACATCTATATTCTTTATCATCTCGTGCTTAACTCCTTTTTTAAACCAATTTTCCCTACAATCAGCAAAATGGTTAATTCAAATATTATAACTATGGTGACGTGGTATGAATTATAATAATCGATCCCAAAATTTGAATTTAACCTAAGCCTTAAATTCAAAAGTCCGAAATGGACAAAATAAAGCGAATTGTATAACAGCATGCTTACTATCATCCAAAATTCTGCCTTTTTATATAATTCCACCTCGTCAACCCTTTTAATAAACAAAAACAAAACACGCAAGCACGCAGCAATAATCAAAATAATACCCACCTGCATGATAAGGGTATTGTTAATAACCGAATTAAACATTAACCCAAAATATATATCCCTTACCAATATTATTAGTGGCAGTAATATGCATGCCACAATCAACAATCTCGAAAAATAACGATCTTTAAATTGCCATTTGAAGAATAATAGATTTAAAAAAACATAGGAAACAAAATACAAATTGCCTAATAAATTATGATAAACCCAAGGAGTAGAATATGTGAATCGGACTTGGGACACAAACGAAACAAAATAACCCGCCAATAATGCGCCTATTAATACTTTGTATGGCTTTTCTAATCGGGGGATTAGCCAAAAAATATATAAACTTAAAATGGATTGATACGTTATAAGTATATCAAAACTTCCCACAAATTACTTTTTAGGACAATTATCTGGACAAGGTTTAACATACTCATAAACAAGTGGCTTGCCTTCCACTTCTATTATTTCCAAATCTTCGTTTAAGCCATATATAAACTGTGTAAAATATTGCAAACTATCGGGCTGACTCAAATCCTGCGGACGCACCCCTAAGGTTATATATAATTTGGCCGGATTCAAACTCAATAAATCATTCATATTGGCCATATCTACCATAAAGCCTTCCAAAACCTCATCCTGCTCGCTCACACTGGTTAACAATGCACGGCTATTTATTTTATATGCATCCTGACATAATTTTGCCGTGTCGGATGATATAGGCAAAGTACCTGCTTCAGAATTCAAAGAAGAGGAAGAGTATGACATAAGTGGTGCAGCCATTTTTGCCCCTATTTCCGGACCTTGTTTATCTTTTAGGTTTCCGTTCACAAGATACGCTGTTTCACCCAAAAGGGCTACTCCCAAAATGCCAATAAGAATATTTTTCATGTAAAAGAGGCTATAGTTTATAATTGAGCAAATATATCTGCACAATAAAACAAATACAACCTGTTAGCAAAAATACAGGAAAAACCCTGTATCAATTCAGGAATTCACCTAGCAATTTTTCATAATACGCGCTCTATATTTGTAGTGTCCTTTTGCGAAAGCTTACCCTAGTAACAAAAATATCTTCTTATTCCCCTCCCCCCCGGGAAATAAGAAATGAAAGAGGAAAAAATATTTCTCTCTATCCAACCCAAGAAGGTAATCCAAAAAGATTACCTTTTTTTTTATGCCTCTAGTAAGTAATTTAAGTCCACCCTTTCGAGCAAATAGGCCTTCAATTCGCTTATTAAAATCCGCTCCTGCTGCATGCTATCACGCTCTCTGACTGTAACCTTCCCGTCGTTCAGACTTTCGTTGTCGATGGTAATACAATATGGAGTACCAAGTGAATCTTGCCTTCTATAGCGACGACCAACACTGTCTTTTTCGTCGTAACTCACATGCATCGATTTTCTCAATTGCCCAAATATCTCTTTGGCTTTCTCATCTAAACCATCTTTTGCAACTAAGGGCAAAACAGCTGCCTTAACCGGCGCTAATGAAGGATGCAATTTCAAAACAACACGCTCTGATCCATCCCCCAAACGCTCTTCGGTATATGCCGAACTTAATACGGCTAAAAACATACGGTCTAATCCAATCGAAGTCTCTACCACATAAGGCACATAACTTTCGTTCAACTCAGAATCGAAATACTGCAATTTTTTTCCGCTGAACTTCTCATGACTCTTTAAATCGAAATCGGTGCGGCTATGTATGCCTTCCAGCTCTCTGAATCCCATCGGAAAACGGAACTCAATATCTGCCGCAGCATTGGCATAATGAGCCAATTTATCATGATCATGAAAACGATAATAATCATCGCCCAATCCCAAGGCTTTATGCCATTTTATACGCGCCTCTTTCCAATAATTATACCATTCCATCTCTGTGCCGGGGCGTACAAAAAACTGCATTTCCATTTGCTCGAATTCCCGCATGCGAAATATAAACTGACGCGCAACTATCTCATTTCTGAACGCTTTCCCGATTTGCGCAATACCAAAAGGCAACTTCATACGACCGGTTTTTTGCACATTCAAAAAGTTTACGAAAATGCCTTGTGCCGTTTCCGGACGCAAATAAATGGTACTTGCATCATCTGCAACAGACCCGATTTGAGTTCCAAACATAAGGTTAAATTGACGTACCTCTGTCCAGTTTCTTGTCCCACTTATAGGACATGCTATCTCCAAATCTTCTATAAGCTGTTTCATCGCAGCCATATCATTCCCGTTCATAGCCTCAACCATACGGCCAATCGCTTCATCAGCCTTACGACGATATTCAACTACCCGGGGATTGGTGCTTCTATACATAGCCTCATCAAAGGATTCAAATCTCTTCGCGGCTTTCTCAACTTCCTTATTGATCTTCTCTTCCAGCTTCTCTACATAGCCTTCTATCAACTGATCGGCCCTGTATCGCTTCTTGCTGTCTTTATTATCTATCATCGGATCATTAAAGGCGTCCACATGACCGCTCGCCTTCCACACCGTGGGATGCATAAAAATGGCCGAGTCAATGCCCACTATATTATCATGCGCATAAACCATAGATCTCCACCAATATTCTTTGATATTTTTCTTCAATTCAGTCCCATTCTGACCATAGTCGTAAACAGCACTTAATCCGTCATAAATTTCTGAGGACTGGAATACAAAGCCATATTCTTTGGCGTGGGAAATTACCTTTTTTAATAAATCTTCTGACACTTTTTTCGAATTTTATCCCGCAAAGATAAAAGAATTCCGCTCTCAATTTCCCATTTTCTAAATGACCGTCTTATCCCAAACTCTGGGTTTATACCCATCGGCTAAATCGGCCATGGCTTTTATATGATCCGGCGTCGTTCCGCAACAGCCACCCAGTATATTGATATAGCCCTCTTTCAGAAATTGCTCCACTTGTTTCCGCATCTCCATCGCATCCTGATCATACTCCCCAAATGCATTCGGTAATCCCGCATTCGGATATGCACTCACCATACAATCGGCCATCTCACTTAATGTATACAAATATGCCTGCATCTCTTTTGCACCCAAGGCACAATTCAACCCAATACTCAAAGGTTTCACATGCTGCAAGGATATATAAAAAGCATCTATGGTTTGTCCGCTCAAGGTACGCCCACTTGCATCGGTTATTGTCCCCGATAACATAATCGGCAACTCTACCCCTTTTTCTTCAAACATTTCGCATATTCCCACATAGGCCGCCTTGGCATTTAATGTGTCGAATATGGTCTCTATCAATAATATATCCACACCCCCGTCTATAAGTCCCCTCACCTGCTCCTTATACGCTGCAGCCAAGGTATCGAAATCTATGGCACGAAAACCCGGATCATTCACGTCGGGCGATAAACTGGTGGTTTTATTGGTGGGACCAATGGCTCCGGCTACAAAACGAGGTTTATGCGGGTTTACTGCCGTAAATTTATCCGCAGCTTGACGC
Organism: Bacteroidota bacterium; assembly: GCA_023432985.1. Taxonomy (GTDB): domain Bacteria; phylum Bacteroidota; class Bacteroidia; order CAIKAF01; family CAIKAF01; genus JACVCJ01. Next base: position 65,448 of record JAEZEQ010000020.1, read on the forward strand.
GCTATTCTTGCAGAGGCCAAATTCATTTCATATACTAACTCTTCCATCCCATAATCGGCCATAGAAACGGAAGTACTGTTGAAGGTATTGGTTTCTATAATATCGGCCCCGGCTTCTAAATAAGCCTCATGTATGGCCTGTATTATCTCGGGTCGCGTCAAACTCAATATGTCATTGTTTCCCTTTAACGGCATTTTCCAATCGGCAAAACGTTCGCCCCTATAACCCGACTCATCTAGCTTATATCGCTGTATCATGGTGCCCATGGCTCCATCCAGAATCAAAATCCGACCCCGCGCCTGTGCTTCTATTTCTGCTCTTTTCATATAAAAAAAATCAGGCCGAATATACGTTTTTTCGACCTGATTTTTTACTACTGCTTTTATCTATAGATGCTGTTATAGATTAAAAGTATAACCTTTCTTTTTAAATGATTGTATCTTTGAAGGCAATATTAACGAATGAGGTAATTATCTACATTTATGCATACATCGCGTCAGCCAAACGAACTGATTCATGAAAGTTCTCCCTATCTCCTCCAACATGCCTATAACCCCGTGCATTGGAAAACTTATTCCGAAAAAGCTTTTTTGGAAGCCGAAGCGAACGATAAATTGGTCATTATTTCTATCGGATATTCCACCTGCCACTGGTGCCATGTTATGGAAAAAGAATCGTTCGAGGATGAGAAAACGGCCGAATTGATGAATGCGAATTTTGTAAATATTAAGGTAGACCGCGAAGAAAGACCGGATGTGGACGCCCTCTATATGCAAGCCGTACAACTTATGACCGGCCGCGGTGGATGGCCTTTGAATGTGATTGTCTTACCCGATAAAAGATGCATCTTCGGAGGAACTTATTTTCCGCGCGAGAAATGGAATGAAGTATTGAAAAATATACAGCAATTATGGATGCATGAGCGTGATAAAATCTATGCCTATGCCGAAAATTTACTCGCCGGCATGAAACAAAATGCCCTCTTATTGCATAACTCGGAATCGGAATCGGATAGCGAAAAACTTTTTTTTAAGGGTATTGAAAAGGATCCCGATTATTATGACTTAATCCACGGAGGATCTTCGAATGCACCCAAATTCCCCATGCCGGTCAACTATATTTTCCGACTGCATTTTTCTTCCTTTTTCGAAAATGATATCTTGAAAAAACATGTGATGGATACCCTCTATATGATGGGTATAGGAGGTATTTACGATCAAATCGGAGGCGGATTTTTTCGCTACTCTACCGATGCCTATTGGAAGGTGCCTCACTTCGAAAAAATGCTCTACGATAATGCCCAACTCCTGAATCTCTATGCCAAAGCGCAACGCTTTTCTCCGCACCCCGAATTCAAACATATAGCCCATGGCATTTATTCCTGGCTATTGCGCGAAATGAAGTCCCCCGGAGGCGGATTCTATGCCGCACTCGATGCCGACAGCGAAGGCGAAGAAGGAAAATTTTATGTCTTCTCGCAAAAGGATTTACACCAAGCACTCGGCGAAGATTTCGAACTGGCTCAGGAATTTTACGAAATCAATGCCGAAGGATATTGGGAAAATGATAATTATATCCCATTGCGCTCTTTCCTAAATAAAAAGGAAGCCGAAAATGCAACGTCTTATTTCGAAAATCTGAATAAACTGAATCAAACCCTTCTCCAATACCGAAATAAACGTATACGCCCACATAGCGATACCAAAATTATTTGTAGCTGGAATGCTTTGTTGGTGAGCGGACTTTCGGAATATTATATATGCGAAAAGGACGAAAAAATCAGACAAGAAGCTAAGGAATTAATCGACTTTATTTTGCATACTTTTTATGTAGACAATAGGCTCTTTCGCAGCGCAGATAAAAAAGGAGAAGCCACTCTCGAAGATTATGCCGCTGTGGTTTCGGCTTGTATAGATTTTGCTGCCATCTCCGAATCGCCCGAATTTTATCTCAATAAGGCATTCGAAATTTGTCAACGCATCGAAGATTCTTTCGAAAAAGAGGAAAACGGATTTCTGAATTTGGTGCCGCGTAGCAATACAGATCTACTTACCGAAGTATATGAAGTGCAAGATAATGTTATCCCCTCTGCCAATGCGATGCATAATTATAATAAATTGCGACTGGCTTACCTTTTTGCTAAACCTCAATGGGAAAAGGAATGCCTCGATCTGTGCAGCCGGGTTATGCCCTCCTTTTCTAAATTCCCCATGGCCTACAGCAAATGGGCCGATGTTTTCTTAATGGCAAGGCAAGGCTATACACAGGTCGTATTAAGTGGGACTAATGCAGCGGATTTCAGGCAGAAGGAATGGGAAAATTCAGGCCCCTATGCCGATGTATTTATACTCAATCATGCATCCGAAATCCCCGTCTTCAGTAATCGTTACGAAGAAAACAAAACCCGAAAATTTGTTTGCCATGGCCATACTTGCGCGCTCCCTGTGGATTTGTAGTTTTCTGATTTCTTTCCCTGCACTGTATGCCCAAACACGCATACTCCACGCACATAATGATTATGAAAAATCAAAGCCCCTGCTTAAAGCTTTGAAAAATGAAATTTACAGTATAGAAATTGACGTGTTTTTGAAGGATGAACGCCTTATTGTATCTCATATTCCATTTGCCTTGCAACTAAAACCCGAACTCGAAAATCTCTATTTCCCCAAAATAATCGATCAGCTCGAAAGTAGTTCGCAAAATCTAAAAATCGTATTTGATATTAAAAGCGGGAAAGACAGCACTTGCCTGCAAATTTGCCGCAGCCTCGAGAAATATTTAAACCCTTACGCCCAACGCTTGTCGATTTTGTTTAGCGGGAATTATGGCCGCTTCAATCCCCATTTATTTCCACAATGGGACATTAAACTCGACGGAAATTTATTGCAGTTTATAGAAAGCGGAGTAATCCCCATTCATACGGGCAGACTAAGCTGCAGCTATAAGGCATGGAAAAAAATACAGAAAAAATTTCCGGCCTCTTATTTAAAAGAAAGACTGGAATATGCCGATAGAAATGGGATAGAAACACGGGTATGGGGAGCCGGAAACAGTAAAACTACCTGGCTAAAATTATGGGAAAGCGGACTCAATACTTTGAATGTTGATCGCTATAAAAAAGCAAGAAAATTTCTACTTTCACATATCTAAAACCTTGGATCATGTATATAGACGAAATCAGGGAGTTTTGCCTCCAACTTCCCTATACTAGCGAAAAATTGCCATTCGACGATAAAACCCTAGTTTTTTATGTAGGCAATAAAATGTTTTGTCTCACCGATATAGAAGATGCAAATAGCATAAATGTGAAATGCGACCCCGAAAAGGCCATACAACTCCGAGAAGAATATGCCTGCGTATTGCCCGGATATCATATGAATAAAACGCACTGGAATACGATTATGCTGGATGGATCCGTCGGTCCTAACCGGATAAAGGAGTGGATACAAGACTCCTATAATTTGGTGTGGCACAAAATCCCACTGCGTACACGTCAGCAAATTTTGAATCCTGAAAAAGATTAATACATTCGTACTGCCATTGTGCAAGCACAACAAAGAGGGGACTTTAACATGCCGTTAAGAAAAATAAAGGCTTTTTGCTTGACAATCATATTTAAAGGGCCTACTTTTGTGGTGAATTTGCATGTGGAAAACTGAAAAAAAATAGAAATGCAGACAGCATATATATATACGTTTTATCCCTATCTCACCAAGATACAGGTTTATCATGTTTCACACAGCAAGGTCTTTGTATAGTTGACTCCGGAATGTTTGTTTCGGAACACATAAGATTTAATAAAAAAACAATCGATTATTTATTTCATTATGAAGAGTGAGAAATTTAATTTCACAGGAAAACCTTTTATACTGGTTTGGCTCTTAAGTTTTGCCATATTAGGCATTTTTAGCTTTTTCGTAGCTACGAACTTAATGCATAGGTTTTGGCTTTTTATTCCGCTTGGGATTTTGCTGGTGGTTACCTACGATACCATTCAAAGTAAACATTCCCTGCGGAAAAACTTCCCTTTGGTTGGTCGTCTGCGCTATTTGTTCGAATCTATTCGTCCCGAATTCAGACAATATTTCTTCGAAGGCGAACTGGATGGCAAACCCTTCAATCGTCGCCAACGTTCTATTGTATACCAAAGAGCCAAAAATCAAAAGCAAACCATTTCTTTCGGGATGCAGGATGATCCCAATCGCATCGGATATGAATGGGCAGCGCATAGTGTTTACCCCAAGAAAGTAAATAAGGAGGACTTGCGCGTGTGGATAGGAAATGATCAATGTCAACAACCCTACCATGCCAGCATTATCAATATTGGAGCCATGAGTTACGGCGCCCTGAGTAAGACCGCCATCTCTTCATTGAATAATGGAGCCATGTTAGGAAAATTTGCCCATAATACCGGCGAGGGAGGAATAAGTAATTTTCACCTTCAGGGCGGAGATATTATATGGCAAATCGGTACAGGTTATTTTGGATGTAGAGACGAGGAGGGGAATTTTAATGATGCCCTTTTTGCCGAAAGATCTAATTATCCTCAGGTCAAAATGGTCGAATTGAAAGTTTCGCAAGGTGCTAAACCGGGCCACGGGGGATTGCTGCCTAAGCATAAAAACACACCCGAAATTGCCGCCATACGTAATATAAAACCATATACTACGGTTCATTCTCCATCAGCCCATACCGCATTTTCGGATGCAGCAGGCTTACTGCACTTCTTACAAAAATTGAGAAAATTATCCGGCGGAAAACCGGTTGGATTTAAAATCTGTATAGGACAAAAAGAAGAATTTATCGATATCGTAAATCAAATGGCTGTAACGGGAATTAAACCCGATTTTATTACCATTGACGGAGCCGAAGGTGGAACCGGAGCTGCACCACTCGAGTTTATCGATTATATGGGTATGGCCCTTCAGGATGCCCTGCCTTTTGCGCATCAAACCTTGGTGGAATACGGCGTTCGTAAGGATATAAAAATCCTGGCCTCCGGAAAGGTTATCACCGCTTTTGATGTGGCTAAAAATATTGCGCTCGGCGCCGATGCTCTCTACAGCGCCAGAGGTATGATGTTCGCCCTCGGATGTATTCAAGCCCTGCAATGCGACAGCGGTAAATGTCCGGTCGGTATTGCAACCCAGGATAAAACCCTTTATAAAGGAATCGATGTTACCGATAAAAGTGTGCGCGTTGCTAACTGGCATAATAATACTCTGATGTCTGTGGCCGAATTTATGGGAGCCTGCGGTTTCGAAACCCTTCAGGATATACACCCCAAATCTTTCTACAGACGTACCTCGCACGACAAAAATGAAAGCTTTGAAAGTATTTACTTTAAAAATAAAAACAAACATGTCTACACAAATTGAAAATATACCGGTGATTTCTTTCGCAGATAAAGCGAAAATCGAAAATGTTATCGCCCACCTGGCTACGCACGAAAAAACCAAATATGTGGCTCAGTTAATAAGCGAACTCGAAAGAGCCGTTATCAAAGACGATGCCGACATTCCCGAAGATATAATCAAAATCGAATCTCTTTTTACTATACAAGAAATTGATACAGGAAAAGAATACTCGTTTCAGTTAACTCTACCCAAAAATTCCGATTTTAAAGAGGGGAAAATCTCTCTTTTATCGGCAATGGGGGTTGCTTTAATTGGTTTTTCTAAAAATAATATCGTAAATTGGGAACTTCCGGGAGGAATGAAAAAAATTAAAATTACCAAAGTGTCTAATCCCTAATTCCTAATATTATGAAATGGGCCTATTCTATCAAAAATAAAACGACGGCAGCTTTAGTCCTCTTTGTTTTATTAGGCTTAATTGCCTTTAATAATTATCGCGAAAATCATATTTCCGATAAAATGAAACAAACGGTTAACTCCCTGTATAAAGATAGATTATGGGCCGAATTTCTTATTTCCGAAATCCGATTTTCTATTCACTTACTCAGAGAAAAGGATGCAAATATGGAACCGCATTTGAACCGTATTCATAGCTTGAATACGCAATTTGCACATACCTATCTGACACAAAATGAAAAAATAATTTTCGACCAATACTTGGCTCATAACCAAGCCGTGATGAATCAGTACGCCCTCTCTAAAGGGATAAGCGATTCTGACCTGCTTCAAACGGAATCTTATTTGCAATCCCTGCACGAAACGCAAATTATTGAAGGGCAAAACCTGGTTTCCGAAATGGAAGAAATGCACAAATCAGCAGCCTTGATGTCTCAATTCGAGGTTTCTTTGCTCATTCTTGTCGGCATTATTGTACAAGTTCTTATTCTCACTTCTAAATCCTTGAAAAAAGTGTTTAAACCCGGCTTTTCTCAGTGGAACTAATTTAACCCCCTTTGCATGGATAAAAAACGTATTCTACTCGTCACTTTTAGTCAGACCGGACAAACCCCGGCTATCGCAAAAAGCCTTTTATCCAGCCTTAATAATGAAGTGATTCTAGACCATATTGTTCTCGAAGCAAATAAGCCTTTTCCCTTTCCGTGGACTTCTCTCGACTTCTTTTCGGTTATGCCCGATACGGTTCTCGAAAAGGAACTGAGCTTAAAACCCTATTCTATTCCTAATTCACATTATGACCTGGTGATCTTGGGTTGGCAACCCTGGTTTCTCTCTGTCAATCAGCCCATACTCCAATTCTTAAAAGACCCCCAATTGGCGCCGATTTTGAAATCAACACCCCTAATCAGCTTCCTCGGATGCCGAAATATGTGGGTCAGCGCCAACGAAAAAATGAAAAAACATCTGGCTCAATTGGGCGTGCAACATGTCGGACAATTGGCTATGGTCAATAAATCGCATAATCTCATTAGTCTCATTACCATTCTGGCCTGGATGCTGAAGGGAATTAAGAAAAACTATCTGGGCATTTTCCCCGATGCTGGGATAGACGCCTCTTATTTCGAAAAATTACCCGCAGTAGGTGCACATATACAAGGTGCATTAGAAAATAAGGACTGGTCCGGCTTTCAGGAAAATATAAATAAAATGGGATTCAATGAGGTGAAACCGGCACTTATTCTTATGGAAAAAACCGGATCGGGAAATTTTATCAAAATCGCAAAATGGATAGAAAGGGCTCCAAACGAACAAATCCGAATGAAACGTATTAAACAATTTTCGGTGTTTTTGCCCACTATGATTGTACTACTTACACCCATTATCAGCATTTTAAGACCCATACAAGTTCTCCTCAAAAAGAAACAACTAAAAAAAGAGGCCGAATATATTAAAAGTTTGACCTATGAAGCAGGGCGTTTTCATAAAGCTTGATTATCTTAGCGAATTATGCACATTTAATTTTAATTTTGTGCTATTGTTATCCTAAAATTTAAAGCGCCTGTGCAATCCGTATATATTAACCACATAGCCAAATATCTTCCCGGATTACCCATCCACAATGAGGAAATGGAAGAATATCTGGGTCTCATTTCGGGTAAAAAATCTAAAAGTAAATCCATTATTCTACGCAATAACGGCATTACCTCAAGATATTATGCCATAAAAAAAGACGGTACCTTGCTGGAAACAAATGCCGAAATGACAGCAAAAGCCATCCAACATTTAGGCATAACTCTCGACCGGGTTAGCTACCTCGCATCAGGCACAACACTTCCCGACCAAATTTTGCCGGCACATGCCAATATGGTGCATGGCATCATAGGCGGCAATAATCTCGAGCTTTCTTCGCATGGCGGTTCCTGTTTAAGCGGATTTCATGCCTTAAAATCGGCATTCCTGCATGTGAAATCGGAATTACATACCCATGCCATAGCCACCGGGTCTGAATTGTGGAGCAAAAATTTCAGAAATGAAAACTTCGAAGAAGAAGCTGCTAAATTGCGCCAACTCGAACAACAACCCATTATTGCTTTCGAAGCCGACTTTCTGCGTTGGATGCTGAGCGACGGTGCAGCAGCCATGTATCTATCCAATAAACCCAATACCGAACTTAGCCTACGCATTGATTGGATGGAATCGAAATCTTTCGCACACGAACTCGAAACCTGTATGTATTTGGGAGGAGAAAAAGAAGGCAAAAATCTGATCGGATTCAGAGAATTTGAACCCAAATTATGGCCCGAAAAATCACTTTTCGCCATAAAACAGGATACCAAAATTTTAGGAAATTATATCATTTCTAAAGGACTCGAATATACAAGGGAAATTGCCCAAAAACACCAATTAGATCCTAAGGAAATTGACTGGCTTTTACCCCATATTTCTTCGATGTATTTCTTCGATAAAATGCTGAAAGGATACGAAGAAATCGGCTTTGCTATTCCCGTAGAAAAATGGTTTACCAATCTTAAAACCGTCGGTAACCTCGGGTCGGCCGCCTTTATGTTTATTCTTGAGGAATTATTCAATTCGGGAAAATTAAAAAAAGGACAGAAAATTTTAGTCATGATTCCCGAAAGTGCCCGTTTTGCATATGGATATATACACCTAACCGTTGTTTGATGAGTTTGATAGGCCCACAAAATATAGAAGAGTTTATTCCGCAAAAATCGCCATTTGTACTGATTTCGGACTTACTGGAATCAAGTGAACAAGGGGCAGTTGGTGTGTTTCATATTCCGGTCGGACATATTCTTGCCGATGGAGATTTTTTAAGCGAAGAAGGCCTGGTCGAACATATGGCACAAACCGCCTCAGCTCAATCGGGTTTCGAAGCCCGTAAAAATCAAAAAGATGTATCCATAGGTTTTATCGGACAAATAAAAAATCTGAAAATATTTCAACGTCCACGACTCGGAGATAGCATCCAAACCCGTATGGAATGTATACATATTCTGGGGCCGGTACGGGTAATCAAATGCTATTGCACGCTCCACGACACTCCCCTGGCCGAATGTGAAATGAAAATAGTGCTTCAAGAAAAAGCATAATGCCATGCAAAGCCTGAACGAAAACATACAACGCATTGCAAAACAAAGCCCTTATTATAAGAAACAATTGGCCCATCTAGCCATTGAATCCCTTTCTTTTCCGGAGGATTTAAATCAGCTTCCCTTTACTCATAAAGAAGATTTATCGCAATATAATGCCGATTTTTTGAGCATAGCCAAAGAAGAAGTGCGCGATTGGGTCACCACATCGGGAACTATGGGCGACCCGGTATGGTTTGCATTGAGCGAAAAAGACTTGAACAGACTGGCAAAAAATGAGGCCGGATCTTATAGATTGGCCGGATTGAAACGCGGACAAAAAGTATTGCTGACTACCACTATGGATCGGCGATTTATGGCGGGATTGGCTTATTTTTTCGGTGGACGAGAATACGGATTGTCCTTTATCCGAAATGGCCCCGGTATACCCGAAATGCAATGGGATTCCATACGTCTCATGCAACCCGATCTTATCATTGCTGTACCCTCTTTTTTATTGAAAATAGCCGAATATGCGCGTGCAAACGGATTTAATCCCTCCCAATCTTCTCTTAAAAAAGCCATTTGTATTGGAGAAAATATAAGAAATGAAAAGCTGGAGCCGAACGAACTGGCTTTGCGTATTGCAGCAGAATGGCCCGGATTAGAACTGATAGGCACTTATGCCGGAACCGAAATGTCGACCGCATTTACCGAATGTACCCAAGCTCGCGGCATGCATTTGCAGGAAGATTTAATTTATGCCGAATTTTTAAACGAATTGAATGAACCCGTAGCAGAAGGCGAATTGGGCGAATTGGTCATCACGCATTTGGGAGTGGAAGCTATGCCTTTGATTCGATTTAGAACCGGAGATTTAATGCGCCATTATCGAAGTAAATGTCCCTGCGGAAACCCTTCCTTACGCATAGGTCCCGTCGAAGGACGCAAGCAACAAATGATAAAATATAAGGGCACAACCCTATATCCACCCGCCCTATTCAACGTGCTCCACGAAAGTTCCGAAATTCAAAATTTCCAAATTCACCTCTTTCGTAATCAAACCGGAACCGACGAATTGCATATTTGGGTGGGATTCGAAGGAAACCCGGAGCTAATCTTACCCCTGTTGAAAAATCGCTTTAAAGCCAAAATCAGAGTCTCCCCCATTATTAAACAAATGGAAATTGAAGTGATTGAAAAATCAAAATGGCCCGAAAAAAACAGAAAAGCACTCCTGTTTATCGATCATAGGTAAGAAAACTGAAAAAGCTGGATTTTTTACAGATATTGTTACGCAAAGGCAAAAATTAATCTTACTTTTGTGCCCGGCTTATTGCTAAATATATATCCAAAAGTATGCCGAAAGACAATTCCATAAAACATGTTTTAATCATTGGTAGCGGTCCTATTATTATAGGTCAGGCCTGTGAGTTTGATTATTCCGGATCACAAGCTGCAAAAGCACTTCGAGAAGAAGGTGTTACGGTTTCTCTTATCAATTCCAATCCGGCCACCATCATGACCGACCCGGTAACTGCCGACCATGTCTATCTGCTTCCCCTGGAACCCGAAAGCATAGTCCGCATTTTATCGGAACAAAAAATCGACGCCGTATTGCCGACTATGGGCGGACAAACAGCGCTGAATTTGGCCAAGACCTGTATGGAAATGGGAATTTGGGACGATTTCAATGTACGCGTTATCGGAGTAGATATGGCTGCCATTGAAACCACCGAAAACCGAGAAGCCTTTCGCCAATTAATGGAATCTATCGGAGTGGGAATGGCTCCATCCATTACGGCCACATCCATGCTCGAAGGTAAAGAAATTGCCAATGAAATCGGATTCCCCCTCGTTATTCGTCCTTCTTATACCTTGGGCGGATTAGGCGGGTCTATTGTACACGATAAAAATGATTTTGAAGCATTATTACAACGCGGTTTGCAATTATCGCCCATTCATGAAGTGCTTATCGATAAAGCCGTATTAGGCTGGAAAGAATATGAGTTGGAATTGCTGCGGGATGCAAATGATAATGTGGTTATTATTTGTACCATCGAGAATTTTGACCCTATGGGTATTCATACCGGCGACAGTATTACAGTTGCACCGGCTATGACACTCAGCGATACGGTTTTTCAGGAAATGCGCGATCTGGCCATCAAAATGATGCGCTCTATAGGGAATTTTGCCGGAGGTTGTAATGTGCAATTCTCCGTAAACCCCGATACCGAAGAAATTATTGCAATCGAAATCAACCCGCGCGTATCCCGATCATCAGCCCTGGCCTCTAAAGCAACCGGATATCCCATTGCTAAAATCGCCACGAAACTGGCCCTGGGCTATCATCTAAACGAACTCAAAAATCCGATTACAGGAACCTCGGCTTTATTCGAACCTACCCTCGATTATGTTATCGTAAAAATCCCGAGATGGAACTTCGATAAATTTCAAGGTGCCAATAAAACCCTCGGTTTCCAAATGAAATCAGTAGGCGAAGTGATGGGTATAGGAAGATCTTTTCAGGAAGCCCTGCAGAAAGCCTGCCAATCACTCGAAATAAACAGAAACGGGTTAGGTGCCGACGGAAAGGAATTAACCAACCGCGACGAAATCCTGAAAAGCCTCGAATTTGCTTCATGGAACAGATTATTCCATGTTTATGATGCCATAAAATTGGGTATTCCCATCAATACCATTCATAAGGTTAGTAAAATCGATAAATGGTTCTTGTATCAAATCGAAGAATTGATTGCTGTCGAAAATACCATTAAGGAATTTACGATCGATAATATCAGTTATGATTTACTGAAAATCGCTAAAGAAAAAGGCTATGGCGACCGACAAATAGCCCACTTATTAGGCTGCCTCGAAAGCGAAGTCTATAAGAAAAGAGAAGTCCTGAAAATTCAACGCAGCTATAAACTGGTAGATACCTGTGCGGCCGAATTCGAAGCGCTCACGCCTTATTATTATTCTTCATTCGAATCGGAAAATGAAAGCATACGCTCGGATCGTAAAAAGGTGCTTATACTCGGTTCCGGACCAAACCGCATCGGACAAGGTATAGAATTCGACTATAGTTGCGTACATGGAGTAATGGCCGCCAAAGAATGCGACTATGAAACCATTATGGTGAATTGTAACCCGGAAACGGTTTCTACCGACTTTAATACGGCCGATAAATTATACTTCGAACCCGTATTTTGGGAACATGTTTACGATATTATTCAACATGAAAAACCCGATGGAGTTATTGTTCAATTGGGGGGACAAACAGCGTTGAAACTGGCCGAAAAAATGAATCGATACGGCATTCCCATTTTTGGAACCAGCTTCAGTAATATTGACCTGGCCGAAGATAGAGGACGCTTTTCTACCTTACTGAAAGATCTCGGTATTCCATACCCCAAATTTGGAACGGTGACCTCCGCAGAAGAAGCTATTGAGCTGGCTAAAGAACTGGGATTCCCTCTATTGGTGCGCCCTAGTTATGTATTGGGCGGACAAAAAATGAAAATTGTTCTTAATGACGAAGAACTCGAATCGCATGTAATCGAACTTTTTAAAGAATTCCCCGGCAATCGCGTTCTGCTCGATCATTTCCTCGAAAAAACAATTGAAGCCGAAACCGACTCTATTTGCGATGGCGAAGATGCTCTGATTATTGGAATGATGGAACATATAGAACCCGCAGGTATACATTCCGGCGATAGCTTTGCATTGCTCCCTACCTTCGATTTATCGGAAAATATCGTTAACCAAATGAAAGAATATTCCCATAAAATTGCAATCGCTTTGCAGGTAAAGGGACTTATTAATATTCAATTCGCCATTAAAGACGAAGTGGTATATGTTATCGAAGCCAATCCACGCGCCTCACGCACCATGCCTTTTATAGCTAAAGCATATAAACAACCCTATATCAACTGGGCCACTAAAATTATGCTGGGTGAAGCCAAAGTGAAAGACTTTGTATATAATCCGCAAATGGAAGGTTATGCAATTAAAATTCCGGTTTTCTCCTACGATAAATTCCCCGAAGTGAAAAAAGAACTCGGCCCCGAAATGCGTTCTACCGGAGAAGGCATCTATTTTATTAAGGATTTAAAAGATAAATATTTTAGGGAAATTTACGCCCAACGAAATTTATATTTAAGTAAATAATGATTCTAAAAAGCATCGTCATACTCATTGGACTCATCCTTTTTCTGAAATTTCTGAATAAGTATGTAAACCCGGTTGTGAAAGCAGCCAATAAGGTCAACGAAAAGGAAAAAAAGGAAAAGAATACGGTTACTTATGTGCAACATAAAAATCCAAATAGTCCAAAATCTACCGATAACGACGGAGAATATATTGAATATAAAGAACTGGATTAATTAATCTGTTTACAACCTATTAACAGAGCCGAGGCACGAACTTATAATTCTGTCTCGGCTCTGTTTTATATATTTTCTGATGCCGATTTTCTTTTAGAAAATCTGACTCACTTCTTTTTGCATTGCTTTTTGCCGGAAATAAGTAACCGCATCAGGCATATAAAGCCATGCATCGGGGTAAATCAACCAAGTTTTTCTCCAAATCTCCTCCAAGTTCTAATAATTTAGTTTAATTTGGTTCCCTAAAATCGGATTGAAAATTTTATGGGTAATCTTTTTAAAAAATATGCATGGCACCTGGCCATAATCCTCTCGGCCTTATTAATCACCCTGGCCTTTGTACCTCAAATTCTCGACAATAAAGAAATTAAACAACATGATATTTTGCAGTCGAAAGGGGCTGTGAAAGAGATGATGGATTATAAAGCACAAGATGGCAAAATCCCTCTTTGGTCCAATTCCATGTTCTCCGGAATGCCTATGTACCTGGCAGTTGTAAACGAATCCAACATATTTAGTCAGGTCAATATTTTCTTTAGAAAACTTCTGCCCTCACCGGCTGATTTGATATTTTTGACCTTTCTGGGCTTTATTGCCATGGGATTTTCGATGCGACTAAAACCCTGGGCAACACTACTGGGAGCCATTGCCTATACTTTTAGTACCTATAATATTGTTATTGTAGCAGCCGGTCATAATGCTAAATTAAATGCACTGGCATTTTTACCTGTGATTTTCGGGGGATTGTATCATGCCTACCGCATTAATCCCATGCGTGGAGCCGCTATTTTTGGAATTGGACTTGTCCTTAACCTCGTTGCCAGTCACCCCCAAATGACCTACTATTTCGGATTTTTGGGATTGGCTTTTGTAGCAAGCGAAGCTGTAGCCGCATTTAAAACCAAACAAAGTAAAAACTTCTTAATCGCTTCGGCTTTATTGGCTTGCATGACCTTATTGGCCGGCTTGTCGCATTATAGCAATCTGGCTACTATTACCGATTATTCTAAATACAGCACCCGTAGTCAGTCCGAACTCAGCTTAGATGCCGAAAATCAGACCTCAGGCCTCGATAAAGATTATATCACCGATTGGAGCAATGGCATTGATGAAAGTTTTTCTTTGCTTATTCCCAATTATAAAGGAGCCGCATCGGGCCAATTGAAAGGACATCCCTCGGCATTGAAAAATGTGGATAAAAGCCTGAAAGCTACAGTGGGCGAACAAAATGCATACTGGGGAGATCAACCTTTTATAGGTGGACCGGCCTACGCAGGAGCCTTTATTGTTGTCCTCTTTTTCTTTGGCTTAATCCTCATTAAAGACAGAATTAAATGGCCTTTGCTTATTGCCGCAACCATTACCCTGATCTTATCCTGGGGTAAACATGTGCCGGGTATTACCGATTTCTGCCTCGAATACCTGCCTATGTACAGCAAATTTAGAGCTGTAGCCTCTATGATTGTTATCCCTGACCTGGTTATTCCCATTTTAGCCTCTATCGTTGTAGTCAAAATTGCCGATAGTGACCTGCGTACCCAAAACATTTTCCTATTCGGAAAGGATACCGGAAAAACACCCCTTCAGGCTTTTCTAATGGTCTCGGGTATTTTCGCCCTATTCTGCGCCATTACATGGATTGCCCCAACTACCTTTAATTCTGTTTACTCAAGTGGCGAATATGAAAACTTTTCACAAAGCATCGATATGCAATTCGCACGCGATATTCAAAATGGAATGATGAGTCAGGGCGAATTGGAAAATTTTAAATCGGAATTTTTTGCCGAACTCGAAAAAGCTCGATCATCTATCCTCAAAGCAGATGCCCTGCGCAGCTTAATTATTATTCTAATTGGTATGGCTATAGTCGGACTCTATCTCAAAAAACCATACAATAAAGCCATATTTGCCGCAGCATTGATATTGCTGACTATGGGTGATTTGTTCACTATCAATAAAAGGTATTTAAATGATAGCCATTTTGCCCGGAAAAAATCAGGAAATGATTTCCCTATTCGCATGGCCGATCAGGTTATTTTGGCCGATAAAGGGCATAATAATCGAGTATTGAACTTATCGCTGAGTACCTTCAACGATGCAACTACGTCTTATTACCACAAATCCATAGGCGGATATTATGCCGCGAAAATGAAAAAATATCAGGAATTGATTCAGTACGCATTGCAGCCCGAAATTCAAAATATATCGGCTGCCCTTCAGGTAAACCCAACCGTTGAAGGCCTGGACAGTGCAATGCGTTCGAATGTGGTTTTGAATATGCTCAATACCAAATATGTTATTTTCGATCCAAATAACCCTCCTTATGTCAACCCACACGCAAATGGAAATGCCTGGTTTGTTGAGGAGGTTAAAATCGCCGAAAATGCCGATGAAGAATTGGCCTTGACTAAAAGCAGCGATTTGAAACGTATCGCCATAACACAACAAAGCTTTGCCTCTATGGTAGAAGGACACAAAAACGGAAGAGATACTACGGCATATATAGAACTCAGCTCTTATCATCCGACGCGTATGGAATATACAGCGCACAGCTCCGAGCCCAAATTGGCCGTATTTTCAGAAATCTGGTATCCGGAATGGAAAGTGAGTATTGACGGTCAACCCATTGAAGTGGCAAAGGTCAACTATACCCTGCGCGCCATGGTCGTACCCGCAGGAACGCATAAAATAGAAATGCAGTTCGAAACCAAATACTGGGAACGCGGAAAAATTTCCTTAGCCGGATCTTCCCTGCTCTTACTCTGTAGCATATTATTCCTCTTCGGAGCTTATATACCCGGATTGAAAAAGTACTATAACAAAGATGCAGAAGCCTAAAATTCATATACTGCTTCTTAGTTATTATTGGCCACCGGCGGGAGGACCGGGCGTACAAAGATGGGTAAAGCTGAGTAAATATCTGAACCCGAATCTATGCCGCATCACCGTCATTAGTCCCGACCCCCAAAAAGCATCTTTCCCGGTTACGGATCATTCCATTCATCATGAAGCCGATCATATTAAACTGATTCATACCGACACCTCCGAACCTTTTGCTGCTTATAAAAAAATAAGCGGAGAAAAGAATATACCCATAGGAGGCTTTAGTAATCAGGGAAAAAAAACGCTGGTCAAAAAAATCATGATGGGCATAAGAGGCAATTTTTTTATCCCCGACGCACGAAAAGGTTGGATTCCATACGCAGTAGAAGCAGCTTCTAAAGTGATGGATAATGATCCCGCACAAATTCTCATCTCCACCGGACCACCCCATTCTACTCACTTGGCCGCATTGAAAATTAAACAAAAATACGGCATTAAATGGATGGCCGATTTCAGGGATATGTGGACGCATGTTTACTATAATAAAGACCTTATGCGCAGCCCCTTTGCCCGTAAATACGACATGAGTCTGGAGAAAAAGGTGCTCGAAAATGCCGATCGCGTGCTCACTGTTTCTCCCGGTACCAAAAAGGGAATTGATCAACCTTATAAAGGACTTTTCCTCGATAAAATTGAAGTATTGTTTAATGGCTTTGATGCCGCTGATATGGGACCAAAACAGCCCATTAAAGACGATAAACTTCGCCTGGCTTTCACAGGAACTATTAGCGAAAGATTTGATTACAGAGCATTTACGGACGGACTGGATCTCTTTGCCGAGCAACATCCCGAAGCTGAATGGGAATGGCGCATAGCGGGAATTGTGCCGCCTTATATACACGAGAAAATGGCTAAATGGGAAAATCGCTTTGTTTATGAAGGATATGTGCCCCACGAAAGATCGGTTCAAGTCCTAAAAGAAGCCAATCTGCTCTATTATGTTATAGGAAATAGCGAAGAATACGAAGGTATTATAGGCGGGAAAATATTCGAATACCTGGGCGCAGGACGAAAAATTTTACATGCCATGCCCCCACATTTTGACGCCTATCAGTTTTTAGAAAAAATGAATGCGCAACTTTGTCCAAAAGAAAATACGAAAGAAGCCTGGGCCGAATATTTATGGCATATCTATCAACATAAAGAATTGCTTCAACCCGAAGCCGACATGGATACAGAATTGCAGGAATATACCCGCGAAGCTATAGCAGGCAAACTGTTTAAAATGATAGAAAAACTCTTAAAATAGGTTTTTATTCCGGGCATAAAACACATGAGATACCGCCAGATAATTGGTGGTAAGAAAGACTTCGAGCAATTCGTCGTATTTCTTTATTTCTACAAAATCATTTTTTAGTATACGGAAGATTTTATAATTCCCGTTCAACAGAAAGAAAAAGTCCTTGAAAAACACTTTTGAATCGACATTACAGACACCGAATTCGAATTGAATCAAATCTATTTTTTGCCCTTTCAACCAATCTTCTGCTCCCGATAAAATAGAGTATTCATGCCCCTCCGCATCCATTTTCAATAGGTCTATATGCGAAACATTTTCCCGGGAAGCCCATTCATTCAACGCAATTAGAGAGACTTCCTCCGATTCGTTCAACGAATAATCCTTATCCCAATGATCCATATTGCGGGGATATAAACTGGCATGCTTGCTCTCTTTGGCGCTTTTATAAATCGTAAGCTTTTCGGTTTTGGCACTTATACCCAAACAATAGGGAAAAATATGCGCATTATGTTTTACATTCTCTTTCAATTTTTCGAAAGTTGCAGGAACCGGCTCGAAAGCATAAACCTTTTTTGGTCCCGAAACAAAACGAAAAACATCCAAGGCATATTCACCTCTGTTGGCTCCCACATCGAGTATGATTTTATCCCGATCGGCAGTGGGTACTTTATTCAATAATGCGAGTACATTCCGCTCACCGCTGCCTTCCACAAATGCTCCAATGCCATAATATTGACCGTACAAAGCAAAGCGATGCAATTTCGAAAAGAAAGATTGTGCTTTTTTATTTCCGAAAAATAATTGTAAAAACTTACGTTGATTAGGCTTCATAATGGGCTAATTTAGTAATCATATCTGTATCCGCAGAGGGTATAAATAAAAAATTATTTACATAATGGGGACTGCCGTATGCTTCTGCTACCTGCAATGCATCGATATCCCTATATTCGCCCAATGATTTCCCGTCGGTGTCTAAATAAAAACACCTATAGTTTTTTGATTTAATAAAATCGATTATCTCTTGATAACGGGGATTATGTTGTTTTTCTATCTCGATCATCAGATAAGGTTTTGCCGTTTCGAGCAAATGGGCCGCACCTTCAATCACCCCATTCTCGGCACCTTCTACATCCATTTTTATAAATGTGGGGACTATGGAATGATCGCTGCAAAACGCATCTATAGAATCTGTTTCTACCTCAAACTCCACCACCTTCTGCTGAGGGAATAGTCCGGTCAGACTAGCCCGGGTTTCTATATTCTCGCCGTTTACCACAGGTATGCGTAAGGTATGTTTGCCCTTGGCCGTAAAAAAAGCCAGATTCTTTACTTCGTACTGAGGAAATATGCTTTTCAACTTTTTGTATAAAAAAGGAACCGGCTCGAAGGCATACGCTTTTTCTACTCCTAACTTTTCGGCTAAATATAAATACAATCCTATATTGGCACCTACATCAAAAAAAACAGCGTCCTTATGCATAAATAAAGGCATCCACTTCAATTCCCTTTCAATTTTAAGGTATTGACCCGAATGAAAGCCCAATTTTCTATACCAAAATTTTTTGTAGAGTGCCGGTGCTAACCGAAATAAATAATTGTGTGCGATGGCCGCCTTAATTTTTTTCATACGAAGCGACTAAATTAATTAAAATTTCATTCTGACGTTTAAAACTTGCATCGAAACTAAAGCGCTCTCTATGTTCTTCTATGGCTTTTTGCATGTTATCGGGGCGAACTTTGTAATGACTCATAAAATGATCGAGGACCTTGTCTAATTGCGTTGCATCGGCATGCAGGATGAGCGGACTCTGTAAAGGATAAAAAGCAGGAAAAAGTGACATGCGACCAAAACGCATAAAATCGTTTTCGCTTCCCGATATTTTACTTTGTCCATAATTCTCCCTAAATACTTTATAACGCGTAGTTTCTTTAATGGGAAAGAAAAGCAGGTCGGCCGATTTCAGAATGCGGTCGAATTCTTCCCCACTTAAAAAATGGGAAAAAACATGTATGGAAAGACGATCATTGGCTCTCATTTTTAACGCTTGCATTTTGTTACGCATATAATGCGGACTTTTCCCGGCGAAATAAATTTCAATTTTTTCCTTCCTTTTTTCAGCCCATCCTATGAGCTTTTCTACCAGTGTAAAATCTTTTCTTTTAAATTCGGGCGTTCCCGGTATCACTATGCGCAATGTCTCGGAATCTGCATTCCATTCGGGTAAATATGTGGCCCAGGCCGTGGGCAGCGTATCTATTATTTTATGGGCATATTTCGGATAATTTTTCGAAAAATATTCCTGATTGCTCTGCGACATAAATGAGAAATGCTGAATTTTTTCTTTAAGTCGGCGCATATGCACCCCCTCGCCCAAAAGCAAACGATTATAGAGTAAATAACTGAGCGATTTCCGCCATTCTAAAGGGGTTTTACCTATAGAAAAAAAGGATGCCGGATCGAACCAACTATGAATATTATGCATGCGCACCAGATGTGCTTTAGGTAAATTTTTTGCCCAAAATGCATAATGCGAAGCCAGGGTATTAAAAATGTGTAAGTCGGCTTCTTGCGCAGCAATCTGTTTTAAATCGACCCCATTTTCTCCCTGAATAAGTACACATGCCAACATTTCTTTTACCTCTTGCGACAAGTTATCGTAGATAAATCGGCGTGTAGACAGGGAAATTTCGAACTTACTTGTATCCACTAATCTAATGAAGGCATCCAACACATCATGATGGTAATCGAGTTCTATAATATGCAGTCGATATCGGTAAGTCATGTTAAAATATTCAACGAATTTACATAAAAATCTTATGGCAGAGCCTGCAAATGCTTAGTTTTGCACAAAGCGAAAAAAATTGTCAAAAATATTCCGACAAAGCATTAAGGGCACAGTCTATTCCTATATGGGAATTCTGTTGGGCTATTTGAACTGGGTATTGCTATTTCCGCATTTTCTCGATAAAGAAGAAATGGGCTTGGTGCGTATATTCCTCGATACGGGTATACTTCTCTCTACCATATTCGGAGCAGCAGTCAACCAAACTTTAATTAAACATTATCCCTATAAAGAAGAAGGCTTCAACCGAAGTTACCTTTTCAGGTACGGACTCATTGCTTTGAGCAGCCTACTTTTGCTGAGTATATTTTTCTTCTCCTTAGAGAGCGAATTAAAATCTTTTTTCTCGAAAAAAGCAGCCCTATTCGACCAATATTTCCATTTGGTATATGGGATTATACTCTTCCAAATGATGTTCGATTTTTTCGAGTCTTTAAATAAAATCCGACTTAATATATCGAGCGCTACCTTAATTAAAGAGGTAATCCTTAAAGCTATGCTCTTGCTGTTTGTGGCAGGATACGGATTGGGCGGCTATCCCCTGCATATTTTACTCTGGGCTATTATCGCTGCTTTTGCAATCCAATGGCTCCTAATGTGCATCTTGTTTTTCAGAAAATGGAATCCGGATAATTCGGCATTACGTTTTCAAAAACCATCCAAGGAAGAATTCACCTATTTATTCTACATGTTTCTGGGTTCGGGAAGCAGTGTATTGGTCACACAGATCGATACCATCATGACCGGCGGTATGAAAAGTCTGCAACATGCAGCAGTCTACGCCATGGCCGTATTTATGTCGAACGTTGTTTATATGCCTTTCCGCACCTTCACGTCCATTTCTACCCCTTTATTGTCCAACTATTACGCGCAAAATTTAAGATCAAAAATTGCCGATTTATACAAGAACTCCTCCAATACCCTTTTCTTCTTAGGAGCCTTTATATTCCTTGCTATTTGGTTCAATGTGGATTTTATTTTCTCATTAATTCCCGAAAAAAATGATGGCAGTATTCGTTTTTCGGACGGGAAATGGGTTTTATTCCTCATAGGAATGAGCAGACTTCTCGATATGATTAGCGGCGTAAATGCCATTATACTGGTTCACTCCAAGCATTATCGATTGCATTTTTATACCATGCCCATATTGGCTATACTGACCATTGGAGGCAATTTACTTTTGATTCCCCGCTTCGATCTGATGGGTGCCGCCATTGCCACCCTAATTTCTATAACTCTGTTTAATCTCTTGCGATTTTTACTGCTTTGGTGGAAAGAAAAATTACAGCCTTTTACATGGGAAACTCTATATATAGTTTTACTGTTTAGCCTTTGTCTTTTGCCTTCCTTTATGCCAATTCCCATTGAGGGCATAGTGCGTATATTCCTGTCCGGAATCTGGATTTTATGCGTATTTATTTTGCCCAATTATGTATTCGGCCTGACGCCCGAACTTCGGAACTTTATCGATAAAAGAATTCGAAATGATGCGGGTAAAGGTGGTGACATATAGAGAAGCATAAAAAATCGTCGAATTACGTACCTTTGAAGCATGTATATTTACCCGAAAGACAGCGGCGAAAAATTAGAATTTGTACAAATTCTGGAATGGATATCGAGCAATGCACGGTTGAAATCGGCTAAAGAACGGGCAATGCAATTGCGCCCTTATGCGCATTTTCAGGAGGCAAAATCGGCCTTATTGGAAACAGGAGAAATGCTGTATAGTCGCGAAAAGGGCTTACATTTTCCGGATATTTCCTGCCCCGAAATTCAGAAAGAATTGCATGTATTGCGACTGGAAGGTTCGGTTTTGGACGAAAAACAATGTCTGGCCCTATTGCATGTGATTCAAGCCGCAAACGGATAT
This sequence comes from Bacteroidota bacterium, assembly GCA_023432985.1. Classification (GTDB taxonomy): domain Bacteria; phylum Bacteroidota; class Bacteroidia; order CAIKAF01; family CAIKAF01; genus JACVCJ01. The sequence goes on from JAEZEQ010000020.1 coordinate 87,574, forward strand.
ATACATTTCATGTCCGACAAAAAAGAGGTCTATCCTTATTTATCAAAACTATGCGCCGAACTGGAAATAGAAAAAATAAGTACGGAAAAAATACAGCAAGTCATAGACGAACACGGCTTGGTGCGATCATCGGCATCGAGTCAGCTCGCCTCCATCCGCAGAGAATTGCATCAAAAAAGAAGAGAGAATGAAAAACTTTTTCAGAGCTTGATGCAAAAATGGAGAAAAGCCGGAGTATTGGCCGACAGCGGGGAATCCTTTATGAACGGCCGACGGGTATTAACCATCGTTTCGGAGAGTAAAAGAGAGGTCCGAGGCATTATCCACGGCAGCAGTCAGACCGGAAAAGCTACTTTTATTGAACCCGGTGAAACAATAGAAATAAACAATCAAATCCTCTCCCTGGAAAGCGACGAGAGGCAGGAAATACGCCGTATTTTGCGTGAGTTGACCAAAGATTTAAGAGCAAGACACAGGCAAATCGAACAATTTTTTGCCTTACTGGTTCATGTCGATTTCACAAGAGCAAAAATGCTATTGGCATCCGAACTGGGGGCACAGGTGCCATTTTTCAGAGAGAAGCCGATTATTTCAGTAAGCAATGCAAAACATCCCATTTTAGTAAAAAAGAATCAGGCAAACGGCAAACAGGTTGTACCCTTGCAGTTGGAGCTTGATAAAGAAAAAAGTATACTCATCATTTCAGGGCCCAATGCAGGAGGGAAAAGTATAGCTCTAAAAACCATAGGCTTATCGCAATTAATGATACAATCGGGAATTCCGGTTTGTTGCGATCCGGTTTCGGAGTTCGGATTTTTCGAACATATACTCACCGATATAGGCGATAGTCAGAGCATAGAATACGAGCTTTCTACCTATAGTTCGCGCCTCCTGAAAATGAAAAAATTTATAGAAAGAGCCGGAAAAAACACCTTATTCCTCATCGATGAATTCGGAACAGGAACTGACCCCGAATTAGGCGGAGCCATGGCCGAAGTCATACTCGAGGAACTGGCCAAAAGCAAAAGTTTCGGCATAATCACCACGCATTACGGAAATATAAAAATAGCCGGTGAAGAATTAGGTAATGTACAAAATGCATGTATGCTTTTCGACGACAGAACATTAGAACCATTATACAAATTAGAAACAGGACGCCCCGGTAGTTCATATACCTTCGTAATAGCCGAAAAAAGTGGCATTCCAAGAGCATTAATTCAACGTGCCAAAGAGAAAGTAGATACTCACAAAGTGAAGCTGGATCATATCCTGAAAGTATTGCAGGAGAAAAAAAGCGAATTGAATCATAAGCTGAGGGAAGCAGAAAAAAAACAGGAAAAATTAAACGAACGAATAGACGAAGCAAAAGAAAAACAAGAGAATTACCATAAAAAAATACAAGATCTTAAAGAGAAAAGAGAATCGGATACCAAGTATATTATATTGGGGAAAAAGCTGAACGAATTAAGCGAAAAATGGGAAAAAACTGGCAATAAAAAGGAAGTTATCGCCGACTTTGTGAAAGTGATGGGCAAAGAAAAAGCAAGACTGACAGAGGAAAAGAAAAGATGGGCCCGCGAAAATACCAAGGAAAAATTGATGGAAAAAAAACGTGCCATTATAGTGCCCGGTGCCGAGGTGCGTATGGCCGGATCTAAGCAAAAAGGAATGGTCATAGATGTGCAAGGCGATAAAGCCAGAGTGGAATTCGGAAGTATGAAAAGTGTAATCTCTATCGAATACCTCGAATTGGCATAAGTACACATTAAGAAAAAATGAAATTATATTTTGAAAAATGAAATCAGCATCGTACTTTTGCACTCTGTTTCGAAAGAAATAACGCCTTGGTGGCGGAACTGGTAGACGCGCTGGATTCAAAATCCAGTAACAGCAATGTTGTGGGGGTTCGATTCCCCCCCGAGGTACAAAAAAAGACTGTCTGAAATAGACAGTCTTTTTTTTTCTCAATGCTTCAACTATTCCCATTTTTTGTTTATTTTTTTATGCGGAAATTCAGCTTCTAAAATCTGCCATTCAACAAGGGAGGCCGAACATTATCTGCATATTCGTGTCAAATATTTTCCGATTATTTAAGCCTGAATGAAGCCTAAACTATGTTCTGTTTCGGAAAAATACCTATCTTTTCATAATTAAAAAACCTTTATTGTATGGAAGCAAAGACAAGTACGCCTCCTCAGGCGGAGTTTAAACCCTCTTCCCTCTTCGAATATATACTTACTTACCACAGAGGCTGGTTTGCCACCATTTTTCTATTGCCCGTTTCTGTTATTTATACCGCTTATCTGCGACTGCGCCGAAATATTTCCTTTCGTTTGCACAGCGCTCCGGCACAACATGCCCAAAGGGTAGAACAGGTTCAAAAACAAATTTTAGATTGGGTCGCCGAGGGGAGTCCCGTCAAACTCACCACCGGACGCTCGGGCTGGTTTACCATGAGCGATTCCGTACCCTTATATAAAAAAACGCATAGGCGCATTGCCATAAATATGCAAGATATTCTAGAGATTAATGAAAACAAAGCTACCGTGCGTGTCGAACCGCTGGTAAGCATGGGACAAATTACCGCATTGCTGAACCCGAGAGGCTGGACTCTTCCCGTATTGCCCGAGTTGGACGATCTGACGGTGGGCGGACTCATCATGGGTTTCGGGGTCGAAAGCAGTAGCCATAAATACGGACTCTTTCAGTATATCTGCGAATCGTTCGAACTTGTAAGCCCGGAAGGGAAAATAATACACTGCTCGCGCGATGAAAATCCCGAACTGTTTTATTCCATTCCCTGGTCTCACGGCACATTGGGATTTCTAACCTCCGCCGAGCTACGCATAATTCCGGCACGCAAATATGTGCGCCTCCATTATCAACCCGTGTTTAGCATGGACAAACTTTGCAAAATTTTCGAAGCCGAAAGCCGGGATACCGACAAGAATAACTTTGTAGAAGCCCTAGTCTATGGCCCCGGCCGTGCGGTGATTATGACCGGAAAACTGACAGATACCATAGAGAATGACGGCAAAAAAAATGCGATTGGACATTATTATAAACCTTGGTTCTACAAACATGTAGAAGGCTTCATGCAAAGCGGAAAAACGGCTGTGGAATATATTCCGCTTCGCCATTATTATCACCGCCATACGCGCAGTCTATTCTGGGAAATGGAAGAGATTATTCCCTTTGGAAATCACCCCTTATTCCGAGCCATATTGGGCTGGGCTCTGCCGCCGGGCATTTCGCTTATGAAATATACCGAAACCGCCACCACCCGACGATTGCGCGAACAATACCACGTAGTTCAGGACATGCTTATGCCCATTTCTCTACTCGAAAAATCGCTGAATTATTTTCACGAAAACTATAATCTCTACCCCCTATGGCTCTCCCCTATGGCTATATACGAAAATAAGACGGGGACCGGTTTCTTACATCCTTATAGCCTAAGCAATGGCGAAAACGACAGTCTATTCGTCGACATAGGAGCCTATGGATCGCCCAAAATAAAGGGATTCAACGGAGATCAAGCCCTTCGCGATCTGGAAAAATTTGTAATCGACAACAAGGGTTATCAGGCATTATATGCACGTTCGCTTATGGATCGCGAGCAATTCCGCCAAATGTTCGACCATAGCGCTTACGACCGCTTACGCGATACCCTGCCCTTTTGCAAAACGGCATTCGATGAGGTTTACGATAAGGTTTCGCACAAAGCACGGGTTTCGGCCGCTGCCTATCGAAGCAAGAAAAAATCGGAATAATTCGGAAAAAATTAAGCAAAAACTGGACAAAAATTCGAAGCATTTTGCTTGTAAATGCCGAACTATAGGATTTTATTTTGGGCGTGAGGAAGCGTCTATTTCCAACCCAACTCCGAGACCGGCTACCCTTGGGATGTACGGCCTTGCAGGCCTAGCACCGCGGCGGGTATCCGGCACGCAAGCTCAAGCCCGACCGCTGATCGAAGGCTTTTGGAGGTCTTTATACAAATCGGATTTACACAAAAAAACGGGCAAACTAACGCCAATTCAAATAGCGATTCAATGCCCAAATCGGAAATACATTTCTATACGAAGTATAGGTAATCATACAATTGTGATTAAACAATCCCGATATGGCTTCCTGAGGAAAATCACCATCTGCTTTCATGCGCGATTTCAAGAAATCTATCCCCCTTTCCACAACCGAACGATCGGGATAATTGGCAGCCATTAATGCCAATAAAGCCCAAGCCGTATTTATCACCTGGCCCTGTGTCGTACTGATATATTCCTTTTTCAAACAAGATTCGAAATGCTCGCCCCAACCCCCATCCGGCAATTGTTTTTCGACCAAAAAGCCGCAAGCTTTGGATATTTCGGGCGAGACACCACGCGGCGAACCGTAGGGATTACGACCGGCAGCCAATAATCCTTCTACACCAAACCAAGTGCCGTAACAAAAACATACAGCCCAACTTCCGTAGAATGAACCATCCGCTCTTTGTTTCTGAGAAATAAATAAGCCTCCTTTTTCTATGGCTTTTTTAATCTCTTCACTTCTATATTCGGGGAAAAATTTGGCAAAAGTCTTCAAGCCTTGAATAGTGGCCGAACTACATTCCACATAGGAATAGTCGATCATTATATTTTCAAAAACCTCAGACGGATTTATTTGTTCGAGCCATTTAGGTCCGCGCGTATTTTCGTACGAAGCCCAGCCTCCGTCTTTATTCTGAAAGCTTAATAATAAATCGGCAGCTCCGGTATATCTATAGGCTTCAAAGGGTTCAACTTTATCTTTAAGGTGCACTTTCTCGAGCAATAATGCCGATTTCAATCCTTCCGAACTGCAATCTGTTATTGGCCATCCATGTTCCACCGTCGAAAAAGGCCATCCAAAAACCGAATTATGACGATAAAAGGTCTTGTGCTCGCGCACCTCTTCTCTGATCTGCATTTTATCGATAAATTGATGCAAGGCCAGCAAGTTTTTCTCATTTTTCGCAACCATTTCGGCACCTCCTTCCATAATGGCCTGCGCGGCAAATACGGCATCCCAGAGTTGAGATCCGTTATAACCGTTCATTTTCATCCCATCTTCGGCTACCCATAAATAATCGTCTCTACGCTCCAGATGCTTTTTATAGCGTTCGGAATCGGCACCGTGTGCATGCCAAACACAAATGCTGTTTATGGCTTTATTCACCGGACCTATATCTATAAAATTGGTATGATCGTCTTCGGCATCTATATAGGCCAAAATGGCATCCATCGCTTTTCTTCTAAAGCGTTTTGGGGCACGTTTTTCATATATATTCAAGAAAAAATTAGCCGCCTTCAGCAAAGGAGGATGAGGGAAATATAAATCTACCTCATGAATCTGATTGCGGGCTTTTTTCCAATTTATTTTCCCATAGGGTTGCACATACAATTCATTGCGCAAATCGGCAACCAGATTGGTAATTTTGCCTACCAGTTTATGTCCGTAGCAATAAGACATTCCCAAATAAACCATACGTGCATGGCACCAGTAATTTCCCGGATGTATAGGCAAAGAACGGGGCAATATCCACAATTCGGGTAAGAGGCAATTTAAGCCATCCCATTCATAGGCTCCAAGTACCGACAAATAAAATTTGCCCCAGGTTGGAATATGTACGGCTCCGCCATGATTTTGAATCCAGGCTTGAGCTTTGGCCATCTCGGGTTCGTCCGGCTCGGCGCCCAAAATACGTAATGCCACATACTGCATCACTGTGCCAAACATGGTACTTTTATCTTCTATATGTAAACCCCAACCGCCGTCGTCATTCTGCATATTCAGCATATAGCGGCGCATTAAGATTTCTTGTTCTTTCTTGAATGGGGCCGAGCAAACATAGCTCTGTATAATGATGCCCGGAAGTAAAAATAAAGGACCTCCGTAATCACCCGGAAAATGTCCGTCCTCCTCCTGCAAACGTCCGTAATAGGCATTGGCCTTATCGGCAATTTCTTCCGTAGAATGTGCGGAGGGGTCTATAAACAAGTCTTCAATTTTTCCCGTTTTGGCAAAACGATAAACCATATCGGCACTATTGGGATTCTGGGCCTTATTGTAGGTAAATGCCGCATCGAGCGATTGGGCCAATTCTATCCCTGCATCAGAAATCCAAAACTGATCGGGGTCGGTATAATATTGAGCATATCGAACATTATCGGGAAAAAATTGCCATACTTGACGGCCGTTTTCCGATTTTAATTTCCAGTATTGTTGTATTTCCGTTCTATTCATTTCAAAATTCTGTCAACTAAAAAAGCGCCCGAAAGCGCTCTTACAAACAATCACTAACTAAAAAACTATATTACATATTTGGGATGTACTAAAGCAAGAAAAGCATCATCTTCGTGCAAATCGGCAAAACTTTCCAAGGCATGCGGCTTTTTTTCAGCACGTTTCGACTTGGGCGATTTTGTAAAATAATTCTTCGCATAATACGCTTCCGCATCAGCTTTCAAAAGCAATTCGGCTTTGTCGTATGGACGTAAATTGGGCTTTTTCATTTTTTGTTTTTTATTTTTTTATTTCCAAATAAGCTTCAGCCATTCTATAGGCTTCCATACTTTTTTGTATATAATTTTTCACTTCTTCATAACTTACGGCAGCTCTTTTCAACAATTCGTATGCCTGACCATAAACGGCAGCAACGGGAATTTGTTTTACATTATAATAGCCGTCGGCAAAATTTTTTATTCCGCCCGAAACAATGATTTGTTTGCATTTAGCTTTATCGCCTAATTTGGCATAAGTCTCTACCACATAATTTGTCATCTCTGCTGCCTCATGCCCGGTAAAAACCAAAGGTTCATACAAATCGCTATATCCTTCTTTATCGCGAATTCTTTCGAGCAAAGAAAAGTTGGTTCCTCCGTAAGCCCCGTAATCCAACGCCGCAATAGGCAATTGCAATAAGGTTTCTATGCTTTTGGGTCCGAATCCTTGTCCCACTTCTTTCACAATAATGGGAAAATCAAATCGATCGAGCAGGGTTTGTATGGTTTCTAAAGGTGCTCTTTTGAAAACATCTCCTTCGGGCTGAAAAAACTCCTGAAAGGGATTAACATGAATGATTAATCCGTCTGCATCCAGCGAGCCTATAAGGTCGCTTACTTTTTCCAGCGCTTTTTGGTCTATCAATTCTTCGAGTTGGGCAATGCCTAAATTGGCAAAAAAGGGCAAATCTTTCCCGATAAGGGGACGCAGATTAAAATCTTCAAAACGCTCACTGCCTTCAAGTAAGACACGACAGGAACCCAGTCCCATACCCATTCCAAACTCAGAGCAAGCGCGAGCCAGGTTGCGATTGATGGAATAAGCCGCCCGGGTTCCGCCGGTCATTGAACTAACCCAAAGCGGAATACGCATGGATTTACCGAGAAATGGGAAATTCTGTTGTATAGGCCCCGGATGGGCTGCAAAAAGAGGCTCATAGGTGAAACGACTATCTAATCCCGATTGTGCCGTCTGCGACTGCCCGGCCAATTCGATATGATCCGATTTTCTAGTCTCTCCTTGCTCTATAATATGTGTTACTTTTGAATTTGTCATAATCTGAAACCGCTAATAAGACGAAAGGAACGGGAAATAGTTACAAAAAATATTTTATACCAAATACAAAGGTATAACAAACTGAATGCAAATCAGTTTAAATGAATAGAAATTAAATAGGCCCATTGCTTTTCCCGCTTCTGTCCGAAAAAATAAAATCGGGTTAAAATTAGGGCAAAACAAGTCTTTTATGGTATCTTGTGCCCCTATTTTAAGTAAATATGCAGCATAAGGTATCGAAAATGGCCGAGACTCTAATCGGTTCGGAAATTATTAAAATCAGTGGCGAAATCAACAAAAAAATTGCGGAAGGCGCTACCATTCATAATATGACTATCGGAGATTTTAATCCGACCATTTTTCCCATTCCCGATTTGCTTCAGGACGAAATCATTCGTGCTTATCAGGAAAACCATACCAATTATCCCCCGGCAGATGGCATTTTGCCTTTGCGTAAAGCCGTTTCGGATCTGATTTGGGACAAACAAAACCTGACTTATTCGGAAGATGAAATTTTAATCGGAGGTGGAGCGAGACCCATAATTTATTCGGCTTATTCAACGATTGTAGATCCGGGAGATAAGGTTATTTTTCCGGTTCCATCCTGGAACAATAATCACTATTGCCATATTAGTGGCGCCGAAGCGGTGATGATTGCTACCCGTGCAGAGCAAAATTTTATGCCTGTTGCCGGTGATTTGGAATCGCATATTTCGGAAGCCGTGCTCCTCGCTCTGTGTTCACCCCTTAACCCTACGGGTACCATGTTCACTAAGGCACAACTCAGCGGTATTTGTTCGTTGGTACTTGAAGAAAATAAGAAAAGAGAAGGCCTGGGACGTAAACCCCTCTACATTTTATACGATCAAATTTATTCCCTTCTCTGCTTGGGCGATAAAGAACATGTAGATCCGGTTAGTCTTTTTCCCGAATTGAAACCTTATACCATTTTTGTAGACGGTACTTCTAAATCATTTGCCGCAACCGGCGTGCGTGTGGGATGGGGATTCGGGCCTAAAGATATTATCGCTAAAATGAAATCCATAATGGGCCATGTCGGAGCATGGGCCCCCAAAGCCGAGCAGGTGGCAACTTCCCGATTTTTGGAAAATAAAACTGAGCTAAATACCTTTCTCGATACCATGCGCGTAAAGGCAAAAGACCGGCTCGACTTATTTTATAACGGATTTAAAGCCATGCAAGAAAAAGGCTTGCCCGTAAATGCCATAGCCCCCGAAGGAGCGATTTATTTATCGGTGCAATTTCAATTGCTGAACAAATCCTACAAAGGTCAAAAAATATATACCACACAGGAAATAACCACATTGCTTATGCAGGAAGCGCATTTTGCCATTGTTCCTTTTACGGCATTCGGCAACGAACCCGGCACCGATTGGTTTCGCATTTCGGTTGGTACATGTACGACCGAACAAATTCCGCATATTTTGCAAGATATTGAGCGTTTATTAGAAAATATAGACTAAGCTATGAATCCGAATTATTACTGTGTTATAATGGCCGGAGGCGTGGGTAGCCGTTTTTGGCCTATGAGCCGTCAAAACAAACCCAAACAATTTATCGACATTTTGGGTACGGGCGAAAGCCTGCTCCAATCTACTTTCGATCGGGTGAAAAACTTTTGTCTGACCGAAAATATTATTGTGGTAACCAATAGCAAATATGCCGATTTAGTGGGCGAACAATTGCCTGATTTGCCCAAACATAATATTTTGAGCGAGCCCTCTCGCCGAGATACCGCTCCTTGTGTGGCCTATGCGGCTTATAAAATTCACCTGCGCAATGCTGATGCCGTTATGGCAGTTTTACCCAGCGACCATCTGATTACGAAAGAAGAACGCTTTACCCAAACTATGCTGGCCGCATTTGCATGTGCATCGGAAAATGAGAAATTATTAACCCTGGGTATCAAACCTACACGACCCGATACCGGATATGGCTATATTCAATTCGATGCCTCCGAAAAACCCGATAAACACGGCTTTGTAAAAGTGAAAACCTTTACCGAAAAACCCAATCTCGAAATGGCAACCCTGTTTTTAAATTCGGGCGATTTCGCTTGGAACTCGGGTATGTTTGTTTGGAAATCAAAAGTTATACTCGAAGCCTTTCAACAATTTCAACCCGAAATTATAAACCTGTTTAAGGAAAAACCCGAAGTATACGATACCGATAAGGAACAGAAATTTATCGATAAAGTATATGCCACCTGCACTACCATCTCTATCGATTACGGCATTATGGAACATGCACCAAATGTGTTTATGACCTCGGCAGATCTGGGCTGGAGCGATTTGGGAACCTGGTATTCGCTTTACGATAACAGCAAAAAGGATAAAAAGAAAAATGTAATTATCGGAAAAAATACCATGCTCTTCGGAACGGAAAATTGTGTGGTAAACTGCCCTCAGGAAAAATTGGTGGTCATAGGTTCGGTTAAGGATTTAATCATTTCGGAATATGAAGATATGCTGCTGGTATGCAAAATGGAAGAGGAGCAAAAAATAAAACATTTCGTAAATGAAATAAGTATTGAAAAAGGTGATAAATTTTTGTAAATTTAGGCATGAAAAAAAGGAATATTCTATTATTTGTTTTTAGTATACTAATCGGATTTGTAGCGCAAGCACAAAAGGATAGCATGATTGTAGAAGAGAAAAGGGATGCAAGGTATTTTCGGAATACGGGCATAGTGGTTAAGAATGTATTCGGACAAGCACATATAAGTCCGACCGCTACCCCGGGCACCCAAAGTGTTTTCATTCAATTTAGTCACTCCCACCATTTGGGTATAGCCGATGATGAGTTTACCGAGCAATGGTTTTTTATGATACCGGCCGGCGCAAAGAAAAGTTTTCTTATCACAGAGGCAGACCTGGAAAAACAACAGGTAGTCTATTGCAAATTATGCTATTGTCTCAATGCAGGATGCCATAAAGCTAGCGGCAAATGGGAAATCAGCGGAAAGAAAAAATGCAAAAAATGGGAAATCCGTATTAAGTATGGAGAAGATATAAACTATAGCTTTAGCGTGAAACCCGATTCAATTGAAAATTTTCCAAAATAAAATAAGCCGGCATGATAATCAATTTAGGCAATAACCATAGTATTTTCAACACCTATATCGCCGAATTACGGGATATTCAAATTCAAAAAGATCCAATGCGTTTCCGCGAAAATCTGAAACGAATCGGACAAATTATGGCTTATGAAATTTCGAAAAAACTGGAATTTAATCCCAAAACTATACAAACTCCTTTAGGTGAATCTGAAATGCACTTAGCCGATAATGAATTGGTTATAGGCACAATACTGAGAGCCGGATTGCCTCTTCACGAAGGATTTCTGAGCATTTTCGACCGCTCTCAAAATCTATTTGTTTCGGCCTATAGAAAAATGCATAAGGACAATAGTTTTACTATAGAGGTTGAATATTTAAGCGGCCCTTCTTTAAGCGGCAAAACGCTGATTCTGGTGGATCCTATGCTCGCCACCGGAAGATCAATGACCCTGGCTATTAAAGCAATAGTGGAACAATTGGGAAATCCGGACCATATTCATATCGCAGCTGTTATCGCATCCGAAGAAGGATTGGAATATTTACGGGCACGTAAACCTTCGAATGCCAGTATTTGGGTTGGAGCTGTAGACCCCGAACTCAATGCCAAGGCTTATATAGTGCCGGGACTCGGAGATGCGGGAGATTTAGCATTCGGAAGTAAGGTTTAGACATGGGCTTAATTTTGGCACTTATTGGAACAGCTCTCTTTTGTTCTGTGAAATTTGCTATTGGATTTCCGGCAGCTATCGTGAAGTTCGACATGAATTTTCTCGAAAGTGTACTCTTCGGATTTGCCAGCGGAACTTTGGGAAATCTCATTTTTATTTATGCCGGAGACCTAATCAATCAGCTTATCGATAAACTTATCCGCTTTCTCAGACCCAATCGCACACCCAAAGCAAAAAAGGTGTTTACCAAAAAAAATCGCCGCTTTGTATATATCAAAAACAAATATGGGTTGCCCGGACTCGCATTAATAACCCCGGTATTTATCAGTATACCCGTGGGGAATTTTTTAGCAACTCGATTTTTTCATAATAAAAAGAAAATTCTTTTATACATGAGCGCCTCTGTATTGGCGTGGACACTCGTAATCTCCGTGATTAAATTTGCATTTTCGAACTAATATTTCATTCTTATCCCATGGCTTCTCTGAAAATTCAGCATATATTTTTTGATTTAGATCGTACTTTATGGGATTTTGAAACCAATTCGCGCCAAACCCTGGCTCATTTATACGACAACTATCAACTGGATAAACTCGGGTTCGATTCTTTCGATGATTTTCATCGCATTTATAAAGAAAAAAATGAAATCTGCTGGGAATTATACCGTCAAAACAAGCTCACAAAGGAACGTATGCGCAATAAACGTTTCAAGATGGCTTTGGAAACGGTGGGACATAGCGGCAATACTCTGCCCAAACATTTAGGCAATGATTATGTAGAAATGAGTCCCAAACAAACCATATTGATGGACGGCAGCCGCGAAATTCTCGAATACCTGCAAGAAAAATACCGCCTGCATATCATAACGAACGGATTCGAAGAAATTCAAGGCATTAAAATGAAAGCATGCCGCATTGATCATTATTTCGAACATATTATTACCAGCGAAAGAGCCGGGTTTAAAAAGCCGCAGGAAGGCATTTTTCGATATGCATGTAAACTCAGTAAAGCCTCTCCCTTCGAATCGGTGATGATAGGCGATGACTTTGAAATTGATGCCCGTGGAGCCGAACGGTTCGGAATGAAAGGCATACATTATAATCCCCTCAACCCTAATCCCCAATTACCCGGCGAAATTAACCACCTCCTGCAATTGAAAGATCTGCTATAAACGCTTTTTATCAGGCGTCTACTTCCAGTTTAAATCCAACTCCATGTATGTTTACAATGCGAATTCTATCGTCGATGGAAAGGTGTTTTCTCAATTTTGTAATGAATACATCCATGCTGCGGCCGGTAAAATAGTCGTCTTTACCCCATACCATATTCAATACCAATTCGCGCTCTAATACACGGTTCGGACTCATTCCAAGTATACGTAATATCTTCGCTTCTTTGGCGGTAAGCTTTTGTTCGCTTCCGTCTTTGTGACTTAAAATCAGGTTTTTATGATCTAATCTAAAATCTCCTATCTCTATCACATCCGGAATGGGCGCGTCTTTTTTCTGCTTTCCGGTGCGTTTCAATACATTCTCTACACGCAATAGAAATTCCTCATTTTCGAATGGCTTGGTGATATAATCATCGGCACCCAATTTCAATCCTCTTACCTTATCTTCGGTTACCCCGCGTGCTGTAAGAAAAATAATGGGCATATCGGTTTTAAGGCTTTTGATATTTTCTGCCAATGTAAATCCGTCTTTCAATGGCATCATAACGTCTAACAGACATAAATCGAATGGCTCTTCATTAAATTTCTGTAAGGCCGAAACCCCATCTATGCTCAATTTTACATCATAGCCTTCGTCTTCTAATAAATCTTTTATCACAAAGCCCAGATTGGTATCATCTTCTGCCAGTAAAATTTTAATATTCTTTTTCATACCTGTTTTCTATTGTGGGTTCGGTACAAATATGAAAAAGCCTTTTTACTTCTGCAAGGGAATGAGTACAATAAATGTACTTCCTACTCCCACTTCACTGCGCACAAGTATTTTGCCGCCATGCTCTTTTACCAGCTTTTGCACGTAATGCAGGCCTAATCCAAAGCCTTTTACATTGTGTACATTACCTGTTCCAACTCTGTAAAATTTCTGAAAAATATGCTTGAGTGATTTCCCGGGAATCCCGATTCCGTTATCTTGAATTGAAACGGCTGCATAATTGTCGTCTTTGTATATTTTTATTTTAATCAACGGATCTTCTTTTCGGTATTTCATTCCGTTTTCGATTAAATTGAAGAAAATATTCTGAATATGGTGCTTATCGCCATGGATTATAAAGGCTTCATTGGGAGCAACGACTTCTATATTCCCGTTTAATTCCTCCACTTTTAATTTCAACATCTCTGCCGCATTCTGTACGACCTGTGTTATATCGAAACTTTCCATATTCAATTTAGGCTTATCGGCATCCAAAACGGCAATTTCCAATATCTTGTCTACATGGGTTTTCAATCGCCTCGTTTCTTCATTAATTATACCCGCATAGCGTTGTAAACGTTCCGGATTTTCTAATATGCCCGGCTTCTGCAAGGCCTCACTGCTGAGCGAAATGGTGCTGAGCGGAGTCTTAAACTCATGGGTCATATTATTGATAAAATCATTCTTTATTTCACTGAGTTTTTTCTGTTTCAGTATAACATACAGTATATAAATAAAATAAGCAATTATGATGAGTAGTCCGCCCGTGGCAAAGACCATAACCTGCATTTCGGAATAGATATATTGCCGTTTCCCCGGAAAAAATACGCCGAATTTATGGCTGTCTCCCGGCAATAAATCAACAGGCACCAATTCTTCTCTTTTGCCCGTCTGCCCCCGTTTTTTCAATTTACCCGCAGGCACATAACCCTGCCAAACCAGGCTATCCATAAAACAATCGTAGATCACATATTCATATTCTATATCGATGCCATACTTCACAAATTCTATATTGAGCAAGTTTTCGAGATAGGCCGAATTAACCGTATCATTGATGTTTACGGCAAAATAATCGGGGGTAATTTGTTGCACCGCCTCTATGGAAGAGGTGCTGTCTCTGTTCTTTTTATAAATTTCTTCGGCTACGGATATCAACGCCAAATTCACTTTATCATTGAAGCGGTCTTCGGTTTGCACAAAGGATCTTTGCAGGAAATAGATTTGCATAGCCAGGAGTCCCGCTATACAAAACGTAGCCACAATCAATATATAGCGCACATTTTTGGTCTTAAGCATGCTCAAAAATACAATTTAAAGAGCTCTGTAATATTCACTAACAAAAAATAAACAGTTTAGCCTTTTTTAAATCCCCTTTTCACAAAATCAAAAAATTCGGATCGGGTTTGCGCATTTGTAAATATAGACCCCATAATCTGCCATATTCCGCCGCTTTTCTCTTCTGT
>JAEZEQ010000038.1 GCA_023432985.1 Bacteroidota bacterium
CTTTACTCGAATATTCTTCGATTAATCGGGCTGCAAAGGTAAAGCCTTTTTCCATATTACAAACTTTATACCCAAACTTTTTTTAGCCTTATTACTTAATCACCTTATTCACAAGGAGAAAAATTTATGCCTAACCGAACTCTTTCTTCTCATTCCGTCCTTCCCGACAAGAATCGCAAGCCGCCGCATCCCTCTTTCTCCTTTATTATATCTCACCTATTCTATGAAATTCATTTTGCCAGCTCCCTTCATTCTATTTTCAATTTTATGTTTATCTTTATGTATCATTTATTAATCCGTACCAACTTATGCCGTATTCCATTATTATATACGACGACAATGCATCGCGCAGAGAAAGCCTTCAACTCCTGTTGGAATCATATCCGGATTTAAAGGTTATTGGTAATTTCGACAGTGCGCAGCATATTAAAAAACATTTAAGCAGCTTAAGTCCCCATGTTATTCTTATGGATATACAAATGCCCGGAATTTCGGGTATTGAAGCGGTTCAATATATAAGCCGTTATTATCCGCATATAAAGGTAATCATGCAAACCGTTTTCGAAGACGAAGAAAAGATATTTGATGCCTTACGTTTTGGTGCCGATGGCTATCTATTAAAAAAGGATAATCCGGAGAAAATCATTTCGGCCATAGAAGATGTGATGCACGGAGGTGCTCCGATGACTCCGGTTATTGCCCATAAGGTATTGCATTATTTCAGACAATCGGTTCCCGAACAAGAAAATGATTATGGCCTGACCGAACGCGAAAAAACCGTACTTAAAGCACTGGTGGAAGGCAAAAGTTATAAAATGATTGCCGAACTTATGGGAATAAGTTATCATACCGTCAATTCGCATGTCCGAAAAATTTACGACAAACTCCAGGTTCATTCGGCCGGTGAAGCCGTAAATAAAGCACTCACTAAAAAAATAATTTAAATTGACGCTCAGTACCGACTTTATTCTTATTCTTTTTGCCATACTTTTAACCTGTATTGGGGTATTGTTGGTGATGCTTTTTTTTGCTGGAAAAAGGAATCAGAAATTCAACCATCAACATCTAGACTCCGAAATACGCATAAAATTACTCGAACAAGAGAAAATTATGTCGCATAAAAAAGCTGTGGCTAAAGAAAGGGCCCGAATAAGTAAAGAACTGCATGATGATATAGGCTCTAGTATCAGCAGTTTGAAAATTTACCAAAATTTGGCATTAAAAGAGTTTGATTCAAATCCTCAAAAAGCAATACAATATTTAAATAAGTCCATGTATGAAATATCCATTATTGAGGAGAGTTTATCGGATTTAATATGGGCCATTTATTCTAAAAATAAAACTTCGGAAGATTTGTTGTTACGCATGAAACAATATGCTTTTGATACCTTATCGGCTAAGGAAATTGAAAGCTCTTTCAGCTATCCCGATTTCATCAAAGAAATTCAACTTCCTATTGAATACCGAAAAAATTTGCTTTTACTTTTTAAGGAATTTGTAAACAATACGGCAAAATACTCCGAAGCAAGCACATTCTCCTTTCAGGTAAATGCCGACCAGAACCAGGTTACCGTGCATTTTACGGATAATGGAAAGGGGTTTAATATTGACGAAGTTAGGCGTGGAAAGGGGCTGACTAATATGAAGATTAGAGCAGATGATATGCATGCGGCATACTTTTATCATACCCAACCCGGCGAAGGAGTTAGACTTACGCTTATTATTCCTATTTTAAAAACAGACTAAACTATACTTACTACTAACAAATATTAGGGATTGGAAAGTCAGCATTTATGATTAACTTTGTCTAAACTTAGGACACAGAATGGCGAAATTAAATACTTTCGCCAGCCCTATTGAATGGATGATTTTGCCGTTTCTTCACTTATAATCCCCCGTTATACTGTTGAAACCATGAAATCGGAAAAATTATCTACAAAAAAAGCGTTGCTTGTTTCAGGCAACGCTTTTTTTAATTTCTATAGAATTAGATTTTCATTTAAACTTAGGAGAAACCAATTTTTCTTTAGATCCCGGGGTATAGAGATAGAATCCTTCTCCGCTTTTCACACCCAGCTTACCGGCGGTAACCATGTTTACGAGCAAGGGACAGGGGGCATATTTAGGGTTTCCGAAACCATCTTCCAATACTTTCAATATAGCCAAACAAACATCCAGTCCGATAAAATCTGCCAATTGCAATGGTCCCATAGGATGAGCCATACCCAACTTCATCACCGTATCTATTTCATCGACACCGGCCACGCCTTCATGCAGAGTTATGATGGCTTCATTTATCATAGGCATTAATATTTTATTGGCAACAAAACCCGGATAATCGTTTACTTCGACCGGAATTTTTCCCAATGCTTTCGACATTTCCATAATTTGAGCACAAACCTCATCGGAAGTATTGTATCCGCGAATCACTTCTACCAATTTCATAACAGGAACAGGGTTCATAAAATGCATGCCGATTACCTTATCTTGTCTTTTGGTATGCGAAGCAATTTTAGTAATTGAAATACTGGAGGTATTGGTAGCCAAAATGGTTTCGGGCTTACAAAGTTCGTCCAATTGCTTGAAAATTTGAAATTTTATCTGTGGATTTTCTGAAGCGGCTTCTATAATCAAATCACAAGAGCCTAATTCTTCGTTATATTGCGTTGTAGTTTGAATACGGCCCAGGACTTCGCTCACTTTTTCCTTTTCTAATAAACCTTTTTCTGCTTGTCGGTTTAAATTCTTCTCAATTTGAGAAATCGCTCTGGTCAATGCAGCTTCTTGCACATCTACCATGAGTACGTCGAAACCAAATTGGGCACATACATGTGCAATGCCATTCCCCATGGTTCCGCTTCCTATTACTCCGATTTTATTCATAGTGTATTATTTTTTTACAAAGAAAACATAAAGCATTTGTAATAAAAAATGAATTTTGGCATGATGATTGAATTTAGTTTTATACAAAACAATTAATATATACACTATGAAAATTCTAGGAATGACAGTAGCCGTTTTAAGTCTGATTAGCTTTTCAGCTTGCAGCAAATGTAAAGTATGCACTAAGGATAGTGCGCCGGAAGTGCGTATTTGTGAGAAAGATTATAACAATAAAACCGAGTATGGATTAGCCGTTGACGCGCAAGAGTTTGCCGGATATGAATGCCATGAAAGCTTATAGAAAAATATTCCTTTGAAAACAAAACGATTTTGCTATATTTGTGAAATCGTTTTTTTTATTTATTTAATACTTAATTTCCTATGAAAAAAATCTTCTTTCTAGCTTTAGCTGTAACCGCATTTGGATTTGCCTCATGCAATAAGTGTAAAACCTGTACATCAGGAAACACTTCAACCGAGATTTGCAAAAGCGATTATGCAAATGAAACCCAGTATAACGCCGCAATTAATGCGATGGAATTGATGGGTGCTACATGCAAATAATTAATTAAAAAAGCATGAAAAAACCGCTTGAGTTCAGGCGGTTTTTTTTATTTACCACTACCCTTAAGAATAGTACGCACGGTATAAATCAGGATTTTCAAATCCAAAACCAGCGACATATTTTCTATATATAAAATATCATAGCGCATACGTTTGATCATTTGTTCCACATTTTCGGCATAACCGTATTTCACCATTCCCCAGCTGGTAATGCCGGGTCTAACTCTATGCAGGAGTCTGTATTGCGGAGCTTTTTCTACAATTTTTTCAATAAAAAAGCTGCGTTCAGGTCTTGGGCCGACCAGGCTCATTTCGCCTATGAGTACATTAAAAAACTGAGGAATTTCATCGAGTCTATACTTACGTAAAACCCTACCCACGGGGGTAATGCGCGGATCTCCGTCTTTGGATAAGGTTGGGCCTGTTTTTTCGGCATTTTGATACATAGACCTGAATTTCAAAATATAAAAAGCTTTGCCATTCAATCCGATTCTTTCTTGTTTGTAGAAAACGGGACCTTTATCATTCCAATAAATACACATGGATATAATCGCATATACCGGTGTCAGGATAATTAAAGCAAGCAGGGCAATAAACACATCAAATAAGCGCTTAATATTTCTTTGCCATACCGGCATTTGTACGCCCGAAATTTCGATGAGCGGTGTGGCGTAAACGCTGCTATACTTCACAGATCCGGTCAGATAGTCTTCCATTTCGGGAATGGTTTTTATTTGTACATCCAAGGCATGTAGCGTACTAATTATTTGTTGCATTACGGATTTATCGCCATTTTTCAGGGAGATAATTACCTCGTGCACATTCCATTCTTCCACAATGCGATTGATGTCGTCAATTTTCCCCAAAATGGGGATTCCTTCCACATAACTTTCCTCTCCATGTTCATTTTCGGAGAGTATGCCAATAATTTTTTTTCCGCTGGGTACTTTTTCTGAGCTTAGTTCGCCCAATAATTCCCGTGCAGCTTCGCCGCTTCCTATGAGTAGGGTTGGAATAAAAATACGTCCCTTTACTATGCGTCGGTTTACGGCACTGGTGATAATAAAGCGAGGAATAAATGTAAACAAGAATAGTGCGCCCAGGTAGACCATCAACAAATTATAATATGCATTATAATCGGGCACATAATCGTCGAGCATAAGTAGAAAAAAAAGCAGTACTCCCCCTATGAGGCTCAGCATAAAACTTTGGGCAAACTCTTTCAGTCTGGAACGTCCGAGTGTTTCTTCATAAAATCCGCTAATCCAGAAAATCAGTATCCAAAAGCTGAGTGTAAACCCGGCTCCCCAGAAATAATTCGCATCAAAATCGAGTGCCACCTCCTGACCTAAAAGGGCGGGTTCCAACACTTTCTTTCTATAAATAAAAAAGAGGGTCCACGAGATCAATACCCCTACAATATCGCACAATAAATAGCTAAGCTTAATTTTCTGTTTCACGACTAATAAATCAGCTTCAGGTTATCCACATACAATTCTTGCGAAGGTATATCGGTCATTCGGGGAATTTTGAGCATTATATGAAATTTATTACCCAGTGCAAATTTCACAATATCGGGGGTGATAGCGAAGTATATTTTTTTCCATTTCATATCCGAGCTATTGATACCTCCAATATCGAAATCGTATCCAAATCCGTCAGAACTCAGGCCTTTAAGTCGGAAAATAAAGGGCGTATTGCATTTATAATGCATTTCGAAATAGACGGGAGTTCCATTCTTGGGGAGCGTATATGCGTCAATGCTCATTGCTTCGGCGTATGAATTTTCGCCGGCGCTCAGTTCCATATAACCGCATCCGTTTCCTTCGAAAGCGATGGAGGGACTGTTGACCAGCATAAAATCGGAATGACTGTATGTAGTTTTGGTCATAGCCATACTACCTTGTTCGAAGCCTTCATTAAAAGGCACTACCGCGGTGGTATCGTATCGGAAAACGGGATTTAATTTAATGGTATCTCCCAGACTCAGGTTCAGTTGTAGGCGTAGGGGTTCGACCACGGTATAAATAGGTCTTTGTCCCGAAAAGCCGTTCATAGAAATACCGGGGATAAATACAAAATCGCTTACTCCTTCATGAATAATGGGAAACTTTGCGGGTAATTCGTAGGTTCCTTGTAAATTATCGTTTAAGTAGACCCAGATATCTTTAAAATCGTGTTTGACTGTTCCCAAATTGTTTGATGGTGTGGGCACAAATTGCACGCTATCGATGCGCATCCAGGAGACCGGTTCCGACTCCATTTTTTTGCAAGACATTCCGAAAAAAATCAGAAGCAGTATGGGAAAAAAAATCCGGGTATAGTTCAATGCGGCATTCATAAGGCAAATCTAAAAAAAGCTTAGGGAAATAACGATAAAACAGCTATTTATTGTTGTTTTTACTGCCTTTTTCGATCATTTCAGAAATCATTGCCGCCGTTTCCACAGCTCTAAGTCCGTCATAAGCACTCACGGCAGGCTCAGTTCCATCTACGATAGAGCGATAAAATGCGTTTAATTCCTCATAAATGGCGTTATTTTCTTTAATTTCGGGCTGATTGAACCATACTTGTTTTTTAGGTTTATTGGGGCCCAGGTCAATATGCGGACTAAAAGGGTCGGGGTCGCCAACTACATCCGACATTTTCAGGATTTCGCTCTTTTTCTCCAAAAAATCTACGCTTACATAAGCATCCTTTTGAAAGAATCGCATTTTGCGCATATTTTTCATAGACATACGGCTGGCGGTAAGATTGGCTACACATCCATTTTCGAATTCGATTCGGGCATTGCAGATATCCGGACTTTCGCTCACGATAGAAACGCCATTGGCATAGATTTTCCGCACATTGCTTTTGACTACAGAGAGAACAATATCTATATCGTGAATCATAAGATCCTGTACAACCGATACGTCCGTGCCGCGGGGGTTGAATTGGGCGAGGCGGTGTCCTTCTATAAATCCGATTTTATTCAGATAAGGAAAAGCGGCTTGAAAAGCGGGATTAAATCGTTCGACGTGGCCTACCTGCACCAATACCTTGGCTTCATGAGCCAGATCGAGCAATATTTGGGCTTCTTTTACATTTTCGGTAAAAGGTTTTTCTATAAAAACATGTTTGAACTTCCGGAGAGCGGCAGCGGCATATTCGAAATGGAAAAGTGTGGGGGTAACAATATCGGCGCAATCGATTTCATGCATCAAAGCATCCGAATTGTCGAAGGCTTTTACATCGAGCAAATCCGACACTTCCTTTCTCACTTCGGGTGATATATCGTAGAATCCGACCACATCGAAACCCGGAATAGATTTAAGTAAGCGCAAATGAATTTTGCCCAGGTGTCCCCCACCCCAGACTCCGATTTTAATTTTATTCGACATTATTCTTCCTGTTATTTCGTCATTCGTTTATATTGAATAGTAAAGACCAATCCTTATTCTTCTGATTAAGAAAAGGCTAAATGCATCTCCTGCTATTTGCTTCAAAAGTAAAGTAAACAAAGGGGTAAGTTGGAATAAAAACCATATAGCTTTAAACAACCTTATGTTAAATTCATAAAAAAAAATAAAGAGTGAAAAGTCGATAAACATTGTACTTTTGTCGTATGATACAGGGCGATGGATATGTAGAACAAGGCTTAAGAAAGCAATTGGTTCAATTACTTAGAGAAAAGGGCATTACAGATGATGCGGTATTGGCTGCGATTGGAAAAATTCCGCGTCATTTATTTGTTGATTCTGCATTGCGCGAGTTGGCCTATAAAGATATGGCATTGCGCATAGCGGCTGATCAGACCATATCTCAGCCTTATACCGTTGCCTTTCAAACCCAGATGTTGCGAATAAAAAAGGGAGATAAAGTTTTAGAAATAGGCACAGGCAGTGGGTATCAGGCGGCGGTTTTACAGGAGGTCGGGGCTAAGGTTTTCAGTATAGAACGTCAGAAAGAGCTCTTCGATAAAACCAAGTTATTTTTAAGCAAATTGGGCTATAGTCCCAAAATGGTATATGGGGATGGATTCAAGGGTATTCCCGGTTATGCGCCCTATCAAAAGATAATCATCACAGCAGCGGCGCCTGTATTTCCGGAGGAATTATTTGCACAATTGGCAGCGGGTGGATTAATGAGTATTCCTTATGGAGAGGGAGAAAATCAGAAAATGTATTTAATTGAAAAAGGGCTGGACGGTCAATTGCACAAGACCGAGATGGGCGATTTTAAATTCGTGCCCATGTTGCAGGGCAAGGCGAGGTAAGTTTTCAGCTCGCATTCGATTTACTTTCACATAGAAAATGTTTCGGCAATACTACTCTGTATAAAAGCCGGGTTCACATACAGAGCATAAACAGCATCTAAATAGGTAAAAAAACTTTTTCAGCATCATTTTTTGATGATTTTATGGGTTTGCACATTCCCCTTTTCATCGCTGCATTTTAGTATGTAGACACCCGGTATTAAGCCATCTAATGAGATAGTAGTGGAGACATGAGGGTATATATACATATCCGACTTAACAACTTGTCCGTTCAATGCGAATAACTGAGTCTTAAATGAATAAGGCGAAGAATTTAGAATAGAGAGTTGATTTATAATCGGATTGGGATAAAAAAGTAGATTTTCATTATTCGAAAAATACTTCTCATTAGAAAGGGAAATGTAAGAAAGGCAATTCGTGAAAAAAGTATCTGCCAGGAAAAGGGGCACTTCATCCGATTTAAAACAGGTAATTTTATTTTTAACAATTGGCCCTTCATCAGGGAAATCGGGTTTGAAATAATCGAAATTAATCCGGACAGATTGGCAACCCATTACTGTATTTATTGTAATGTCCTGACTTAATTTATATCCATATTGAAATCCAAAAGAATCGCTTCCTACAATTATACCATTTCCAACTTCGGCTATATTGCCTAAAGAATCGCACTGTTCAAGTTCAATGTTTTTTGAAGGGTAACCATTGATCGAAAGCGGAATGATAGACTTTACATACAGATATACTTTTTCATTTAATCCCAATTCCGGATTTTTCACCGTATAAGGCCAAATATCTCCAACCTGCGGATTATTGTACCAATAAAATGATTTGTTCCCATTATTCAAATTAACTAAGAAAACACTATCGTTTTGTGTTTGGAAAATGTCAGAACCGCGACTTTCAATGTTTTTTAGAACGGAAGTATACACACCATTATTAAAATAAATATCTTTCAATTGTCTCTCATATCGAATCACTCTGCACGTTTCATTATTTATAATGGTGTCGCCGACATGCCAAGCACGAATATAGCCATTTTCGTATAGCGGATTCATGCTTCCAAGCATAATATTTTGCTGAAAGTGACTGTAATAAATTTCTGTCCCCGAATGTGGAAAAGTTTGATTTTGTGCGACAGAAATCGAGGTTATGAATATGCAAAAAAACAAATACGAAATGCTAAAAAAAACTCTCATACTAATTTATTTTTTGATGATTTTATGGGTCTGAATGCCTCCATTTTCATCCGTAAATTTCAGGAAATATAAACCATTTTTAAGATTAGAAAGATTTAATTTTGTAGTGCTGTTTGAACTGATTTTAATTTGTCTTTCGATTTGTTTGCCCTGAATGTCTATCAATTGGCCACTGACTGAGAAATTATTTTCATTTTGAATCCATAAATCAGAAGAAGTGGGGTTGGGCAAAATGGATAAATTAAATCCACCTTCCCATTGTTCTGTGGTTAAGTTTTGAAACCAAAGAGATTCAGACACGCAATGGTTTTGTAGCGGCATAGCATTATCATAATAGCAAAAAAGCGAATAAAACGGTGTCCATTCACTAATAACAGTAGAGGTACAGGTTGGGAACTGACCGCCAATAACATGAGGAACAACGGCAAGATCCATTGAAAGTATACGCTCATTATAAGTAACTTCAAAAGGTGTTCCGTATGGATCTTCATATTTCAGTTTGTAATATCTGGAAACAATGCCATCGGCAGTATTTGTGCCCACCTCTGTTACCCAACCTTTTCGAGAGAGTTCATTCCATGCGCAGGGATCGTCCTGCCAAGAAATATAATTTATTTGGTTTCTCATTGGGGTATAAGCAGAATCGCCAACAGAAAGCGAGAAATCTCCCAGTAAAAAAAAGGTATCAACAAGAGAGTAATAGATATCTCCGTTCACTAAAAAATAAGGAATGGTATCTATATTTTTCACTATATGATTAGGGTAATAATAGGGATTCACTAAAGTACTACTATATTCCACCAATTTAACCACCCCATTAGGGGCGATAGAATCGCCAACATAAACCAGTTTTTCTCCACCTTGATCAGCCAATGCCATTGGAACTTGAGGGTTACCCTTAATAATCCAAGTTGCTCCGGGCATTGGGAAGCTTTGTGCCTGGACTTGCATTCCAAATAAAAATGTAATAAGTATACAGTATATATTTTTCATAATTCTTAGTTTTTGATGATTTTATGCGTTTGCACATTCCCTTTTTCATCGCTGCATTTTAGGATATAGATACCGGGTTTAAATTCAGAAAGCAAAATTGTAGTTGTGCTTTGAGGTGTTATTGGAGTATTCGTCTGAATAATTTGTCCGGTTAGACTAACAAGCTGAACCTTTAAAAAGCTGGACTCCGATTTATTGACAATAGAGAGTTTGTCTTGTACCGGATTGGGGTAAATATGCAAGTCATTATTCATAATTTCATATTTATCATCAGAAAGAGTAATATATCCCATGCAATCTGAAAAGATGTCTGAATTATGATAATAAGGTATTAGATTGGATTCAAAACAAATAAGTTGTGAAGTGGTCTCAGAATAGGGCATATCTACCGGAAATAAATCCCAAAAAAAGTTGAATTCAAACCTATAGGGTATCATTCCCATAAGCGTATTAATAGAAAAAGAGTTTGGAAAAATGTAAAAGCCGTATCCATTGCTAAATGAATCATAACCCGTATAATAGGCTATAGAACCAGAAAAATTACCCAAGCTATCACTTTGCACCACTTCAATATTCTTAGATGGGAATCCATTCAAATCGTACAGGCTTACACTTGTAACCGTTAGAAAAACTATATCTGTGTCGTTCATTAAAACATTTGGTACATTATAGGACCATACATCACCAGGCTGCGGATTATTATACCATAAAAATTCTTTTTTAAAAAATTGAGGAAACATTCTATATACTGTATCATTAGACGTAGAATAATAAACAGATCCTATTTGTTGCACTGCGCTTAGTGATGTCGATCCGGAGAGGTAAGTGTCTTTAGTTTGTGTTTGATAAATAAATTCAGACCAAATTGTACCATTTATGGTAGTATCACCATCGTGCCAAGCATGAATATATCCTTTTTGAAATAACAAGTCATTTGGCGAAGACTGCTGTTGGTAATGGTTTATATTACAACTGTACCACATCTCCGCTCCGGGCATTGGGAAGCTTTGTGCTTGGACTTGCATTCCAAATAAAAATGTAATAAGTATACAGTATATATTTTTCATAATTCTTAGTTTTTGATGATTTTATGCGTTTGCACATTCCCTTTTTCATCGCTGCATTT
>JAEZEQ010000033.1 GCA_023432985.1 Bacteroidota bacterium
ATTTGCGGTAGCAGGCGGACATTTAAAAAAGATCAATCATACTTACTATTTGGTTGGAGGCAATCGCTTCGACGGAGATTACAACCCTATGGGCAATCCGACTTACGTACAAACCTATACAGATGCCATTCGCAAGTTCGACATTGTCGACAATGGAAACAGCATACAAATTACGCATTTGACAGGACATATAGATGCGGCCAATTTACACCGTCGTGACTATAATGCCGTAGCGCAAATTTATCCCGATGGAAGTCAGGGCATTACTGCTTTTTCGGGCGTATTTCAGCCACAGGCCGATTTGCCCTTTCTAAACTGCGTAAACATAGACAGCAATAGCTATACAGTCAACAATACTTTCCAGCAATATTACAACCATTATCATTGTGCCGTACTCCCACTTTACCACGCAGGGACCCAAGAAATGCACAATGTATTTTTCGGTGGAATAGCCCAATATTTCGACAGTTTGGGCGTATTATTCCAGGACGATAATGTTCCTTTTGTAAAAACCATAGCACGTGTTACACGGGAGGCGAACGGACAAATGGCAGAGTATAAATTGCCTGTAAAAATGCCCACTTACTTGGGTTCAGGATCTGAATTTATTCCCATTAAAAACATTCCTCACTATGCAAATTCGGTCATAAAACTCGACAGTTTACAAGCTGACAGCACCTTAGTAGGCTATATTTACGGAGGTATTCAAAGTACGGCACCCAATATATTTTTCAGCAATACAGGCACACAAAGTTCGGCCAGCAGCAGCATATTCAAAGTATACGTACTCAAGAGTAAAAACAGCGATCTGCACAGTTTGAACAGCCAAAGTGTGGGTACACATAAACTGCAAATTTATCCCAATCCTAACGATGGAAAATTCAGAATACGGTTTTACTTAGAAAAAGAATCCAATGTTCGCCTAAGCATATACGACATAAAGGGCCAAAAGATTATGGAAGAAGGGAATTTGTTTTTTTACAAAGGCTATAACGACTATAGCATAGATCAAATAGGAGAAAGGAAGAGTGGACAATATATTCTTCAATTAGACACAGAGAATGAAAGCAGTCGTCAGAAATTCATTCTTGGAAATTAGGAAAACTTAAACGAAGATAGAAAAAATGGCCTTGTGTATTCAGGGTCGCTTTTTTGTTTAGCTTGATTTATGCGAAATATGTTTACCCGATGCGTGGGTAGGAATTACATAAGACACATTAAAAAACAAGTTGTTTTCATGAATACGATGTTTACTATTTTGGGGTAAGCGGCTCAGGAACATATAACCCAGGTTCATTTTTAGTCCGCTTATCACTTGATACTCCACATCAACCGTAAGACGTTCGTGGTCATAAAAATGATCGACGGGGGTTCCAAGGAGATTTAGAATATGTTCATCGTGTACAGCAATATGCAGTGCGGGAAGAATTTCATAGCGCAATCCGAACTTATTACGCAGGCGCATAATGCCCGGATTCGATTCAAAAGTACGGTATTCCAAGGAAATGCGATCCACGATAAAAAAATGGGGAAATAACTCGTGTTGCATATCTACAGCGGCAGAGAAGCGCCATTCATGCAAGGGTGCAGCCGACAAATCGGCATGATTTTGCACCATACGATAATGTTTAAAATAGGCAAAAGGAGAGATCGAAAAGGCCAAATCTTCCTTATGCTGATATTTTACCCAATTGCGATAGGAGTATAGCAAATCGCGTTCGAACATATTATGGTTATCTATTCCATTTTGTCGGCGATGCTGGAACTCATTATCGAGCATAAATTTGGCGCCCACAGGCACTTTAACGGAAGCCCTAAACCAGGCATTAGCGTGGTGTTGTGCGTGGAAAGTTCCGGCAATAGTCAGCCCGGTCACTAAAAAAAGCGACTTTACAAAGCGATGCATATATTAAACTAATTAATGTGGCAATTTATCTCTGAAGTACCCGTATACCCAGGTACCTGCAATGGCACTAAGTAGGGTAATCAAGATAGCTGTGGCTCCGGTTCCGATTTGGGCAAAGAGAGGTCCGGGGCATGCGCCGGTGATAGCCCACCCAAACCCAAACAGGAGTCCGCCATATATCTGACCTTTATTAAATTCTTTAGGATGAATAACAATTGGTTCACCATAAATGGTTTTAATACCAAACTTCTTAATCAGAAAAACCGAAAGCATGCCTACGGCAACTGCACTTCCAATAATTCCAAACATATGAAAAGACTGTAGGCGAAACATTTCTTGAATGCGGAACCAGCTGATAACTTCGGCCTTTACAAAGACAATTCCGAAGAGTATGCCTACCACCAAATATTTCAGGTTATGATACCATTTATGTTCGAGCGTACTTTCATTGACGCACATAGCGTCTAAAGCTCTTTGGTCGAATTCTGTATTTTGATCTTGTTGCATGGAAATTAAAAAATTAGAGTGCCAAAATAAAAGGTAAAATAAAGTTGGCCATGATTAATCCGCCTACCATAAAAGCCATTGTAGCCACCAAAGAAGGCCATTGCAGGTTCGACAAGCCCATAATGGCGTGTCCGCTGGTACAACCACCGGCGTATCGCGTTCCGAAGCCTACGAGGAAGCCACCCAAAACCATAAATACAAAACCTTTGATGCTAAACAAACTTTGCCAATTCAGGAGTTCGACAGGCACAAGGTTACTATAATCGCGAATGCCATATTGTGCCAATTCATCGACCAGATTAGGGTGTACAACTACGGGATCCGGGTTAGCCAAAAAAGAAACCGAAACGACACCACCTAAAAATATACCCAAAACAAAGACTAGATTCCATACTTCTTTGCGCCAATTATATTTAAAAAAGGGAATATTTGCGGGCAAGCAAGAGGCGCAAATATGCCTCAAAGAGGAGCTGATACCAAAAGTTTTATTACCCAAAATCAACAATGCGGGCACGGTTAATCCAATAATCGGGCCTGCCACATACCATGGCCAGGGTTGCCTGATGAATTCCAACATAAGAAATAAAAAAAATTATTTGTGTGTATTAATAATAGAAACCAATTCATTTGCCGGAACAACGCCCGACTGGCGCCATAATGGCTTTCCATTTTTAAATAAAATCAGCGTAGGTACTCCCCTAACCTGATAAGCTGCGGCAGCCTGTGGGTTCACATCCACGTCTACCTTAACAATAGTTGCATCATCGCCAACTTTACTCTTCAAATCATCCAAAATTGGAGCCATCATTTTGCATGGTCCACACCAGGTTGCGAAGAAGTCGACCAGCACAGGTTTATCCTGATTAATCAATTCTTGAAACGTCATTTTTCTTTTTATTATTAGTAAACATATTAAAAATTAATCCACCCATCAATCCGCCATAGAGCGTACTATTCAGAGGTTTGGATGTAATAGCACAAGTGCCTGAAAGGCAACCGACATAGTGCCAATACAAATATCCGCCAATGGCTCCGGCAATCACCCCAATGGCAATAATACCGTACAACTTAACGTATTTCTTCATAACTAATTTCTTCCGTATTTTGTTGATTTTTAGGCATGCGTGTTTTGCATGACCCGGAGGCACAACATCCTATATTAAACAAAGGCATGGCACTGAATGCTGCGCCCAAAAAAATAAAAAACCAATCTACATCTATAATTCCTTGTATGAGTACATATAGGCCCAGAGCCAAGCGAAGTACGCGCATAAAATCCCAATTCTTCCAAAAAGACATCATTCTCAATTCAACAATTTATAGCTAAAAAATATGTAAACAACCCTATTTATCCTTATTGGTTCTAACACCAAAGGGTAGATAGAGGGGACAAAAGCGCACAAAAGCGGTAAGCAAAAGTATAGCCACAGCCACACCAGCAATAATAGCAATGGTACCCGTAATCACTTTCGTAAAAAGCAAGAGCAGTAAAACTACTGCCAATACGATGCGAATCAGGCTATCGGTACTTCCCATATTCTTTTTCATACTTATTATTTTTTATTAAAGTTAATAAATACTTCCTTACCATTTCGGGGTGTGATGCTATTATAACATGCGTCCAAATTTCGGATTTTGAATTTCTCTTCGAACAAAGTCCGGTATTCTTCTACCTTGCCGCCAAATGGGGGACCCTCCGCTTCAAAAACCGTATCAAAAAGCAATCCGATTATTTTTCCGTTTTCGCTCAATAAGCTATGCATTTTATCGACATAACTGCTTCTATTAACCGGATCAAGTGCACAGAAGAAAGTTTGTTCAATAATCAAATCGTACTGACCTTCATGTTGAAAAAAATCGCCGCATAGAATTTGAATTTGCGGTGCATGTGCAAACTTCTCTTTCATTTTTTCCACTGCACTTGGGGCAATATCGAGCAGAGTAATATTCGTAAAACCGCTATCCAATAAGAATTCGGCTTCATAGGCATTACCACAACCCGGAATCAGAATAGCCGCATTTTTATCTTGATATTGTTCCATATAGGTTTTAATAGCCGGAGCTGCGTAACCTATATCCCATCCGGTTTTCTGATTTTGCCACTGCATATCCCAATAAGAAAGATCGAGTACTTTCTTATTGGGATTAACACAGCAGGAAAATTCTTTCGGATCCTTATTTTCCTTATTCATTCAACGCTTGATTTACATTTTGCCAGGTCCCTCCATTGATGACATTTTGAATGCCATTTTGTTCAAGGATACTTTTGGCCTGACTACTACGTCCGCCGCTTCTGCAAAAAACCACCACAGTTTTCTTGTCTTTAAACTTGGAAATTTGAGATTGTACCTTATCCAATGGGATATTTACGGCGTCTTTTACACTTCCCGACGCAAATTCGCCCGGGGTGCGAACATCTACTAGGAATGCGCCATTCTTAACCGCTTCACTAAGGGAAGCATTTGGGGTCTGACTAAACATATTTTTAAATAATCCTAACATGACAACTATTGTAATTAAAATGGTTACTACGCTTATGCTAATACTTTGCTTTGACATACGAAATCGGTTTTAGGTAAATTTGTTTTTGCAATGGCATTAAAGCCACCTTCTATTTCTGTAAAATTTCTATATCCTCTCGCTTGCAAGATGCTTGCCGCAATCATACTGCGATATCCTCCCGCACAATGCAAATAGAAATGTTCGTCGGGATTGATTTCTTTGATCCAATCATTCAGATAGGCCAAAGGTCTGCTGTATGCACCATCCAAATGTTCGGCCGCATATTCGCTCTCTTTTCGCACATCGATAATCTTCACTTCTTTGCCGCTAACTTCTTTCTCAAATGTTTCGGCATCTATTCTGCGTACAGAGTCCGTTTCTTTACCGGCATTTTTCCAACTATCAAAGCCACCTTTCAAATAACCCAATACCTGATCAAATCCGACACGACTCAATCGAGTTACTGCTTCTTCTTCCGTACCCGGCTCCACTACAAGCAATATAGGTTGCTTTACGTCCACAATCATGGCACCAACCCAGGGAGCAAAATCACCCTTTAATCCGATATTCACCGATTGAGGTATAAAAGCTTTTTCAAATTCGCCGTTACTTCGCGTATCCAATATCAATGCTCCACTTGTTTCAGCAAGCAATTCGAATTCCTCTACGTTCAAGGCATTCAGACCTTGCTTAAGTACGCTTTCAAAATCTGCATATCCTTTTTTATTCATGGCTACATTCATACCAAAATAAGCCGGAGGAGGCAATAAACCATCCGTTACCGCAGCGATAAAGGCTTCCTTAGTGGGCTGATTCAATGCATAATTCATTTTCTTTTGATTACCCAAAGTATCTACCGTTTCCTTCATCATATTCTTACCACAAGCAGATCCTGCACCATGCGCCGGATAAATTGTAAGTGTATCGGGTAAAGGCAAAATTTTGGTATATAAACTTTCATAAAGCAATCCGGCCAATTCTTCTTGCGTCATACTTGCCGCTTTCTGAGCCAAATCAGGGCGACCTACATCTCCAAGGAATAAAGTATCTCCACTAAAGAGAGCCGTTTCTGTTCCATTTTCATCGATTAAAAGGTAACAAGAACTTTCCATGGTATGGCCGGGTGTATGCAATACTTTTATCTTCACATTTCCCAACTCAAATATCTGATTATCTTCAGCAACAATGGCATCAAATTCGGGTGAGGCAGTAGGACCATATACTATAGGTGCACCCGTTTTCTTACTTAAGTCTAGATGACCACTCACAAAATCGGCATGAAAATGGGTTTCAAAAATATATTTCAATTTCACTCCATCTTTCTCCAATCTTTCAATATAAGGTTGAGTTTCACGAAGTGGGTCAATAATTGCAGCCTCTCCATTTGAACTGATATAATAGGCTCCTTGTGCCAAACAGCCGGTATAAATTTGTTCTATTTTCATATTTTTATTTGTTTTAAATTTGATGATGCAAAGATCGGGATATCCCTAAACATGCACAGTCACTTATGTTACACAGTAGAAAAATTAAGAGAAAATTAATTCTTTCACGATAATATATATACCCATAATCAGCACAAACCAACCAAAGGCAGGTTTTAATTTTTCACCGTTTATTTTTTTAGATAAAGCCGCGCCAACAAATATACCAGCAATGGCGAAGCCGGAAACTTTAGCGAGGAATAACCAATCCATTTCGGCCACACTTCCTTCTCCGAAAAATCCGATTAGAGATTTAGCTGCAATGATTACCAATGAAGTGCCCACTGCTTCTTTCATAGGCAATTTGCTCAATATAACCAATGCCGGTATAATGAGGAATCCGCCACCGGCACCTACTAATCCGGTCAATACCCCTACTACCGATCCTTCGAGGAGAATCATGGGATAATTAAATTTTTGTTCTTGCGCTTCTTCTATTT
Source organism: Bacteroidota bacterium (assembly GCA_023432985.1). GTDB lineage: Bacteria > Bacteroidota > Bacteroidia > CAIKAF01 > CAIKAF01 > JACVCJ01. The sequence continues at coordinate 6,840 of JAEZEQ010000033.1, forward strand.
CTTTTTTCTTTGGCTTCTTTATCATACTATAGGAAGCAAAAATCATAAGTATGGCAAATAGCAATAAAAGCAACATGCTTTTTGAAACCACAAGAGAACCCAGGCTGAATACTTCATCCGGAATAGCCGGAACTATATAGGCACGGGTAAGAAATACGGCTATAATTGATGGTATACCAAAAACAATGGCCGTTTTGATATTAACTAATCCTTTTTTGAAATAAGAAAATGAGCCTACCACACTGGTAGATCCCACTATAAACAAAGAATAGGCGGTAGCCAAAACAGCATCAATTTTAAAAAGGTAAACCAACACAGGCACGGTGAGTATGCTTCCTCCGCCACCAATTAAACCCAATGCTACTCCGATTAAAATCGATGCGATATATCCTATTATTTCCATTCTTTACAAGATTTACGCTGCAAAGGTCGGACTATTGGATACCAAAAACTGCTACTTTGGTTACAATAGCACTATTTTATTTCTTCCCAACTCCACTTTCCCATTGTCTTCCAATTGCTTCAAAAGTCGAGAGACCACGACCCGGGCTGTGCCCAATTCATTGGCCAATTGTTCGTGTGTAATATGAATGGTATTCGAATGAGTGAGGGTTGACTTTGTTTTCAGCATGGAAAAGAGACGTTCGTCTACTTTCTTAAACGCAACGGCATTAACCATTTCGAGCAATTCTTCAAAGCGCTTATGGTATAATCTAAATATATAATCGAGCCATTCGGGATATTCTTTGATAAGCGAAGACACTTTATCTATGGGCAGGAATAATATCTCGGCATCTTCTTCTACCACGGCTTTTACCTTACTGGTTTCATTGTGCAGGCCTCCCAGAAAAGACATAATGCAACTTTCTCCGGCCTTGATATAATATAATAATATCTCTCTGCCATCATCTTCCGTACGAATCACTTTCAGGCTACCACTGGTCACGATTGGAATAGATCGAATATGTGCATTCTCGTTCAATACCACATCACCGGAACTGTAATTCTTACGGATGCCATAGGCATAAATCTTTTCTAAAAGTCCGGGTGATGACTTAAACTCCACCATTGATTTCAATTCTTCCATGTGCTCTAAGCTACGAAAAATGGGATAAGAAAATAAAAAAAACTATTTATAGCGCACAAGCCATTTCAGGATAAATCCCCAGGCCAAAAAAAACAGACCCAATCCCAAAAAGCTGTAATTTGCGATATGATTCGTTTTAAAATAGCCTCCACTCATGGCTTCAATCGAAAAGAAAATGATAAAACCACTAATAAAACTCACTCCGAAAAATATAAGAGTGGCCGAATTCGAGTCTTTAACTCTGTTTTTGCTTTCTATAAAAAAAGCTTCATAATTTGCATCGGCGGCGGCTTTCACCTCGGGATCCAGCAGCAATTTATGGGTTTTGCGCCAATCACCTATTTCGGTATATAATTTGGCCTGATAATACTTTGCTTCCGGTGTCGGATGTTGATCCAACAAACGAATGGCATTCATTATTTCGCCTTTATTTTCCAGCGCTTTGGCTTGGGCAAAAAAGTCTTCTTTATATGTACTTTCCATACTATTCTTCTTCTTCGTTTGATGCGAGTTCTTCTTTCAATTGTTGTGTTTCCGATTTAAGGCGACTTTCGTCCAGGCTTTCGGTGATAAATCTTGCCGGCAAAGGCATAACACGAAACTGCTCTTTCATATCGGGTTTTTGAACCAGTTTACTGATTTTTCCGCTTAATTTTTCTTGTTGATCGGGATATTTATTTGTACCCACTACTACGTACTCCCCTTTACGGAAGGCCTCCAGTTTGTCGTTATAGTTTTTCTCTATGCTTCCCTGAATAAACTTATTTTCCAAGCTTGCCAAAAAGCCTCCTTTTTTCTCTACTTCTCTGAATAAATCCCATGCCGCTTCACAAAGTTTTGAAGTCAGCATTTCCAGAAAATAAGACCCTGCTGCAGGATCTTGCACCTTATCCATATAGGCTTCCTGCTTCAATACATTCCATATATTTCGCGCATTTCTATAGGCAAACGCATCCGGCAATTCTATACGCTCGTTAAAGGGTATGGCCGTAAAGCTCCCTGCCCCGCCCAACATAGCCGACATAGCCGCCGAGGTCAGACGCAACATATTGGTATGTCTGTCGTAAATGCTCAGGTTAAACTCGGAGGGACTCATATGTATATGCGGAAAAACATCTATTTCCCATGCATCAGCCACATTGGCCCATAGCATGCGAAATGCACGTAATTTGGCAATATTTGTAAGATAATCGGGACCGGCACTCAGGTGAAATTGCAAATGGGGAATAACCTTATTCGGCTCTATACCCTGCTCTTCCAACATTTTCAAATATTCCACTGCCATAGCCAGACTAAAGGCCATTTCCGAAACTTCGCCCCCACCCGCATTCGCAAAGCGCAAGCCATTAACCGACAAGGCCTTCATCTGCGGCATTTGTTCTATCACACAATCTAAATTGGCTTTTAGTAAACGTGCCGTTTCCGATTCGGAATAATCGTAATTTCCCGTGGCCAGCAGGCGATCGAATGGAGAAAAATAAACCGAACCCTTTACCTTTTGTAAATCATACCCTTTGGCTTCCCATTCGGCAGCGAGAATAAATAAGAGTGAGTTATTGCTCTCATCAAAATGAAAATGCAGAGGATTTTGAGTCGGATTCAACCCGAGCAATAATGTACCAAACTCCCTCTCATTGCCAATGGAATCACCCACAAATTCGATTTCATCTGCCCCGTTTTTCAGTGCTTCATCTGCCTGTTGATTGGCCAACATATGCTTTTCGGTATGAATGCGCTGACGCAAAACGCTTTGCTCGAACCCGGGGAATCCACTGCAATAGGGATATACACCGGGCTCAGTACCCACAAAAGGCAGGTTTTTTATATCCTCCGCATCGTATAAAGCAACCATAGAAATCCCCTCTGCACGTACATGCTGCAGGGCGTTTAATTCTTCCTGTTTTCTTAACGATTGCTTAACGGCATTCGCCCAAGCTGCTTTATCCGAAGCCTCAAATTCCGATAATATATCCTGTACTTTTTTTTCCATAAACCGATATCAAAGGTAATGAATTTTCATTTCTTTTTATAGCTGCCACTGCGTGCCGCATCGATTAAATTTTCGACCGAAACATCCGATTGTGTAATCCATTTTACCATATAACGTTCCTTCATTTTCAGCTCTTTCATGATTTCTGCATTCGACATATGCGCTCGCTCTCTCACCAATCCCCTGAGGTTGTATAGAAACTCTCTCTTCGCACGAAGTCTTTCCTTCCCTTGAGTAAATTGCGGATTATGTGCACAAAGCAATACATCGAAATCCAATTCCAACAACCGATCCAGACCCTCTATCTGGTGGTCTAGATCTTCCGATTTACGCCATAATTTAATCTTATCGGCCACATACATATCTCCACTGAATAACCAACCTCTTTCTTTCAGAAAAAAACAACAATGATCGGGACTATGGCCGGGTACATGCTCTGTTTCCACGCTCTCTTTTCCCAAATATAACTGCCGGGGAAAGGGATTAGGACATATGGGTTCAACCTTCCCAAACATGATTTTTTCGTAAAATTGAATAGGAAAACTATGCTTTAATTTTTCCAGAGCCAGCGGATGTGCATAGACTTCGGCATTATACTTTTTTTTAAGATAGGCCGCATTTCCGCTATGGTCTTCATGGAAATGGGTCAACAATATTTGGGTAGGAGGATCTGTATGAAATTCGGGTATATATTTTCTTGTTTTAAAGGATCCTGTATCGATGAGACTATCGCCCAATTTATAGAAAAAAACGGTCCATAATAAATCCTTTATTCCCCAAGGTGCATAGCCCAATTCGAAATATTCCAGGTCTTCGAAGCGACCAAAATTCCGGTAAATCAAAACTTCATCAGGTCTTTAAATGTATATTCATTATCCACCTTAAACAAAAGAGGTTTCTTGTAAAAGGGGGCTTTCACGGTCATAGACCCATCTACTTCCAATTTCACTTTTCCACTTTGCAAACTGAATAACAGGCTTTGTATAGCTTGCGCAAAGCTTACATCGCTTGTTAATTCTATAGTCTGATAATTGTTCGATCGGGCTTTTACTTTCAATTGAAATGGAGCTTCGGCTCGGCCGATTTCAGTTCCATTGATCTTTACTGTAGCCAACGGATTCTTCAGTTTAAATCCGACCCAATTCTTATTTTCAATGCGCATTTCCATTACCAGGGCTTTGCTTTGATCGGGCCGGGTTTTCATCTCAAAATTCCGCACATCGGTAATGGCAGGCGGGGTGTACTTACAACTGCTGAATGTAAGGGATCCCAATACAATCAAGCCCCAAACCAAGGTCAACTTCCATTTCATCTTTCACAAATATACCCTGCAAGGTACATGAAAAAAAGAAACGAAGGGAAAGCTTCTTGTTAATTTCGGCAAACAAACGTACATTCGTACTGCATTTCAACATAAAAACAGGGCCATATATGAAACCTGCATTCTCTTCCAAAAGTTTGGATTTATACACGCGCAAATCGAAAAATGCGCCACTTGCCAACTCCGATTTTAAAACGGCTGAGGGCATTTTGCTCAAAAAATATTACCCTGCAAGCGATATAGAAAACTCTCCCCTAAAAGGATTTACTGCCGGGGTTGCGCCCTATTTACGCGGACCTTATCCCAGCATGTATACGGGCAAAGCGTGGACTATCAGGCAATATGCCGGATTTAGTACGGCCCAGGAAAGTAATGCATTTTACCGGAGAAATCTGGCGGGCGGACAAAAAGGATTGTCTGTGGCATTCGACCTTGCAACACACAGAGGCTACGATAGCGATCATGAACGGGTAAGCGGAGATGTAGGTAAAGCCGGTGTGGCTATAGATACGGTGGAAGATATGAAAATACTTTTCGACCAAATTCCGCTCGATCAAATGTCGGTTTCTATGACCATGAATGGAGCCGTAATTCCCATTATGGCATTTTATATAGCCGCCGCAAAAGAACAAGGCGTTAGTCCCGACAAACTCAGTGGAACCATACAGAACGATATTCTGAAAGAATTTATGGTTCGTAATACCTATATTTATCCGCCCGAGCCCAGCATGCGTATTATTGCCGATATTTTCAAATATACATCGGCCCATATGCCCAAATTCAACTCCATTTCCATTTCGGGCTATCACATGCACGAAGCCGGTGCTACTGCCGATATCGAATTGGCATATACCCTGGCAGACGGACTGGAATATATACGTACAGGATTGGCAGCCGGCATGAAAATAGACGAATTTGCACCCCGATTGTCTTTCTTTTTTGCCATAGGCATGAATCATTTTATGGAAATTGCCAAACTTAGAGCAGCACGCGTTTTATGGGCAAAAATGCTACGTAAATTCGAACCTGAAAATGAGAAATCGCTGATGCTGCGCACGCATTGCCAAACCAGCGGATATTCGCTCACGGAACAAGATCCCTTTAATAATGTAGCACGAACCTATATCGAAGCTATGGCCTCTGTATTGGGTGGTACACAAAGCCTGCACACCAATGCCCTCGACGAAGCCATTGCATTGCCTACCGACTTTTCGGCGCGTATAGCACGGAACACTCAACTTATTATTCAGGAAGAAAATCGGGTTACACAAAGCATAGACCCATGGGGTGGCTCCTTTTATGTGGAAAAACTTACGGAAGAATTAATCGAAAAAGCCTGGGCCCTGATTGAAGAAATTGAGGAAATGGGCGGGATGACTAAAGCCATTGAAAGCGGATTCCCTAAGATGAAAGTAGAAGAAGCTGCCGCAAAAAAACAAGCCCGAATTGATAGCCGTAAGGAATGGATTGTTGGCGTAAATGCCTTTAAAGCAGAAAAAGAAGACCCTATCGATATACTCGAAATCGATAACGAAGCGGTGCGAAATGAACAAATTGAGCGACTAAATCGGATTAAGAAAAATCGGGACGAAAATGCCGTTTTAAATGCCTTGAACGAAATTGAAAAGGCGGCAAAAAGCGGGAAAGGGAATTTACTCGAACTCGCAGTAATTGCAGCAGAAGCCAGAGCTACATTGGGCGAAATCTCCATGGCTATGGAAAAAGTTTTTGGCAGATATCAGGCAAGTATTAAAACAATTTCAGGTGTCTATAGTATGGATATGGAATGGGATAAAGATTTTGAAGCAGCAAGAAAAGCAACGGATGCTTTTGCCGAAAAAGAAGGTCGCCGACCGCGTATCATGGTGGCCAAAATGGGACAAGACGGACACGACCGGGGCGCAAAGGTTATTGCCACTTCTTTTGCCGACCTAGGCTTCGACGTCGATGTAGGCGCCCTCTTCCAAACCCCTGCCGAAGTCGCCAAACAATGTGTGGAAAATGACGTACATATTCTCGGCATTTCTTCTCTGGCAGCGGGACATAAAACCCTGATTCCTCAAGTAATAGCCGAACTTAAAAAATACGGACGAGAAGACATTATGATTATTGCAGGTGGGGTTATACCCGCTCAGGATTATGATTTCCTTTTCGATGCCGGAGTTAGTTTTGTTTTCGGACCCGGAACGCAAATTCCCAAAGCAGCCGTACAAATTCTGGAAAAACTGAGCTGATATTTTTTATTCTAGCTAAGCCCTTGTCTCCTCAACAGGACTTATATTTTCGTGCAATAAAATCTACGATAGCCGGCCCCCCGCTGCATCCGCCAATCTCATCAAGCTGCGCATCCGATGAGGCATTCCCGATTATCCACTGACCCGATTTGTGTAGTATCAAACGGCCTTCTTCGATTAAATCGCCATTTTTATAGGTGGTCACTTCGCTCTCTCCACGAAATATTACCCGCAACGAATCGGATTTTATTTCCAAATCTACACTGTCGCCAAAGGATTTTCCTAAATATCCGGCATAGGAAATTTCGAAGCGAAATACGCCGTCTGTATATGGCAATTGTCTCGCCTGAACCGTATTAACCCCCAAAGAATCGGCATTTTGGGTGGCTGCTTCCTCACCGGAAGGCATCGATCTACCGCAAGAAAGGATAAAAAACAAGGCACATAGACTCCAAATACCTGTTTTCATAATTCTATTTTTTCAGGATATGAACTCGGATAATTTTCCCTTGTTGGTCTTCGAAAGCAAAAATATAAGCACCGGCTTTCAGACTATTCAATTGAACGGATCGACTATGTGGATCTAAGCTTTGAATCTGAATTATACGACCCGATAAATCGGAAATTTGCATGGAAACAAATGCCTTATTTTCCCATGAAAGCAGGTCTTGAACGGGATTGGGATAAAATCCTATTTGCATCTCCGCCTCTGTAAGTCCGACCTGTGCCATAGTGACGGGGTAACTCATAGAAGCACAACCATGTATATTGTATACTTCGAGGCTATACAGCCCATTATCCGAACAAAGGTATTCATGCGTTTCGGCACCCGGAATGGCTTGACCGTCTTTATACCATTGATAGGCATAAAAGGCCGGTAAAACATAGAGCAAATTCCCGTTTTGGGTAAGCACCGGCGTCTGCGGTTTTGGCCATATATCAAGTTGGACCGTTTGGGCGGAGGCACAGCCATCGGCATTGGTGCCAACTACACTCAACGTTACATGACCCTGTGCTACAAAAGAAATAGCAGCGGTAGGGGTTAAATTGAAAGAAGGGGTCGATTGCCATGCAAAGGAATCGGCTCCGGATGCGGTGACAGTGATGCTGTCTCCGGCACAGAGTAAGTCCTCGGGTAAATCGAGCCACAAATCGGGCTTTAATCCGACCTGTACCGATATAGAGAGCAGACTATCAGCGGGAAAAAAATGCGGTGAATATTCGCGTACAGATACCAATCCGCTTCCCGTACTATCCCATAAAACGGTGATGGAATTGGCGTTCTGACTTAAAATATTCCCATTTTGCACTTCCCAACAATAGGAAAATCCGCTTCGCAGAGGCACCTGATACTGTCGTATATCGCTACTACACACGGCAGAATCACCGCTTAGATAAGTCGATGCTGGTTTTAATTCTTGTTCCAAAAAATCGTAAATATGCTCTAAAATCAGCTTTTGATAGGTGAAATTAATGGGACTACTTCCCCAGAGTTGGTGGTCGGAAGAAGCATATGTATGCAAAGTAGATGGAATATTGAGTTGTTGCATACGCTCGTGAATTTTTTGGGATCCATAAACCTTAGGCAATACAGCGAGATAGGTATAGGGATAACCTTCGCCGTAGGGCACTACCGGATCGGCATCGCCATGAATATTAAGAATAGGTGGATCATTGGCTTCTATCCAGGACAAGAATCCGATTGCACCCCACATATTAATAACTCCGCGTACGCGATGAGAGTGATTATAGCTATTGCCCGAGCAGTCGAAACAGCCCAAATCCGGAGCAGAGAGAATTCCGCCCTGTCCGTAACTGGCGGCGGGTCTTTCATCTTCATCGCCGTATGCCATGTGGAGGGCAGCAATACTTCCGGCACTGCATCCGCCTACAAAAATGGCATTCGTATCGATGCGGTAATTGGCAGCTTTTTCTTTAAAAAAGCGTACACAAGCACTGAAATCCTGAGCAGCTCTATAAACAGCTCTTTCGCTGGAGGCTGCACTAAGCGGATTCCACCCCAGACGGTAATTCAGCGCCGCAGCGGTATAGCCCAAGCGGGCCAATGAATCGCAGGCGGCTTGTATATCGGGGACATTCTTCGAGCCATTGAAAAAAGCCCCTCCATATGCCAGGATAATCAATGGACGTTTGGCAATAACATCTCCCTGAGGTTCAAAAAAATCAAGCGTCAAAATCTCATTATGCGTATTGCCCTCGAAAGTAAATGGAGCATCTAAAGCAGGAGCCTGAGCATATTCTATATCCGCAATCTTGACCACAGACTGGAATATAGGTTCTTTATACCGCAACGAATCGCAATTTTGTGCATAAAGGCAGCCGGAAAAAATAAACAAGGAAACGGCGTAAAGTATGTGCTTCGGCATAATTCGTTTGGATTAAAAGGGCAAATACAAGTATACAAAAAAAAACGATTTGCAGGCTGAAAAAAAATGAGAAAACGCAAGCAAATACTTAAGCAAACAACACATTACAAGCCGAATAAAATAAAAAAACAGGCATAAAAACCCCATTTAATATAAAAAATACACCATTAGTCATTTATCAAAAAAAGCAAAAGAGGCAATCCCTAATTTTGAATAATAAATTTAAACCGAACCAGCTATGCAAAAAACTATTCAATTAATCGGACTGCTATGCTTATGCAGCGTACTTTTATATTCATGCAAAAAGACGGAGGGGTGTACCGATAATCAGGCTACAAACTACAATCCCGATGCAGAAAAAAATGACGGCTCTTGCGTTTTTCCTTATGACGCATATTTGGGCACATATAGCGTAAAAGAACAGTACTATGGCGACTATTGTCCCGTCGACTCCATCTACTACACTTTAGAGATCAAAGCGGGGACCAGGGGTATAGAAATATTGGCAGACCGTCTCCATGGCAATTTGCGCGATGTACCCTTATTGATTGATGCAAATTGGATATATCTCGAGGATGTCATGATAATAATGGCCGAGGGTGGAGAAATATACGATTTCACTTTTATGAACGGATTTAAAGTGGGCGAAGTAATCAATATAAGTTATTTCCTTACCGATATCAATTATTTTGGAAATTGCGGAGGCATCAACTGTACGGCAGAGCTGACCAAGCAATAAATCCAAATCTCTTTTCATTCACAAATAGGGGTTCGCTTCGGCGGCTCCTTTTTTTGTGCTATTATACAGCAAATTAAAAATACAAATAAAGCATCCGAAGCAAATGAAATAGAGAAAAGGGGGATTGAAAATCGCCTCTTATGGTAGTGGATTCGTGCAATTATTTTTACTTTGCACTTAGAAATAAGCAAACCATTGGAATAAGTCAGGATGATTGTATCAGAAAATTGGAAAAAGATTTCTTACAAAGAATTATGTAGGATTATTTTGGACATATATCCCGATGCACAATTGCCTCATGCCGACATTATGTATTATTTGCGTTCCATACCCAAGGTACGCATCGATATACAAAACAATCCCACCGAATGCAAAACAACCTATCATCTGATTGGAATGGGATTATTGTATCATACCCGATTGGGCGAGATACCACAAATTGCCGATGCACCTTTCACAGAATCGATTCAGGATATAGAAACCAATTATGCTTTTCAGATTCATCCCAATAATACAGGCAAAATTATACGCTATAAAGAACCGCAATTCACCGCCACTTTTTTAGTCAATGAACCCGACAACTGGGAAGTAGTCTGGCAAAACTATAAACCTAAAGAACAGGAAGTGACGCAAATTATGGAACATGGAAGAAGACAATTGAAAAAATTACTTAAACTTTAATCCGCCCCTTATATGAATGTTGCTTTTCGCTCGTTATCCTTATTAAATATGCCATTATACATGAAAAAAGTCTGCTTATTTTTCCCATTACTCCTTCTATTTTCCTGCAAAAAAGACAATCTAAGCTGGACCTTACTCATTAAAAACAAGAGCAATGAGACCTTGTACATACAAGAGCGGACTTATTTAGGAGCATACAATCAAACCCTGATTATTGGAGCCAATGATTCCGCATATCAAAAATCTATGATAGCCAAATTGCCCTATTCCTTTTTGGCAATAAATATAGACGGGGATACCATAGACAGTTTTGCCATTAAGTCTAAAAAAAACAAGGAACATATTTGGCTGATAGAGCCTTGATTATTGGGAATCTCTATACAAGCCGTCTCCGTTAATCAGGCTTAGTTTTTCCAAAATCAGCTCTTTATTTTCGGTATCAGAAATCCATAAGGTATAAAAGCCCGGTTTTAGTTCGCCCGTCTCCAATACCATATCATCCTTAAGAACTCCCTCATGCAGAACATTCTGTCCAGCATCGAGCAAACGCACCTTCAAGGTGGCATAACTACTTTTGTTGAACAAGGATAATTGCGTTCCAAAAACGCGCGAAGTAGACACAAACTGTGAGGGCACATCACCCGGATGCTTATCCATCCAGCCTTCCAATGAATATACGTTTTTTTTCGTATCCGGGAAAACCAGTCTGTATATATTATACAGAAGCATATAATCGCTTCCGCTAAAATAGCCTTTAAACCAAGGGTTCAAGCTGTCTTTTGCGCTCCATTGCATGCCATTTTTAAATCCGAAAACAAAGCGATTAGAAATAACCCATGGTGCAGAATGTGTTGCCTTTTTCTGTTTGTCGAATAACCAGTGCGGCCCGTTTGGGGGACATAAATCCAGTTCTTTTTCCACAAATTCCTTTGGCCAGAAATCGGTTTTATTTGGGAATAAAAAGCGGTTCAACAAATAATAAAACTCCCACCCCACCTCATTATCATGCACGCGTTCCCATATATAGCGGGCACTTCTGCTTCCGGATTTCCCTGCATAGGCATTACTGATGGAGGCAATAACTACTTCCATATGATGGTTTACATGGTGATTATAAAACAAGGGAGTTAAATTCTTAAAAACAGGTTTAGTCAAAAAAGAAACTCCCGTCATATATGGATTTTGCAAGTCTTTGAAAGTTTGTCCCGGTCCCGATTTATATAATTTCTTCCCTTCCTGCAAATAATTGCCTATGAGAGCCAGCGGATATGCATAAGCGATAGAATAGCCACCGCCATTATAGGGCATACATCCGTCGGCATTACATCCATTGCCGAATTCTTTTCGGGCGGGATTGCGGTATTTCCAATCCTGATCATAATGATTAATCATTCGCAGGGCGGTCTCTCTGGCTCTTTCGCCCAAATGCTGACCATTCCAAACCATAAATTCATCGCTGCATTCATAGGTGAGTATTAGGCCCATGAGCAATGGGAAAATCTGATCGTGACTGGGTTCATTCATGGGATAATAGCGAAAAGCCCGATAAGTGAAAGGAGGACAAACCTGATATTCTCCGAAATAGTTTGTATCATTTGGATTATAGACCCCACTTAAGGCCGAACCAATTCCCGTTGCAAATGGGAAAAATCGGGCAAAATCGGGCCCTGCATCATTGCGCAGAAAAAACCCATTCAGCTCAAACTCATCTTTCCCCACCCATCGGCGGTTCACCGAATCCCATTCCACAGGGCGTACTTTACCTTTCTTGGTAACCCCGTCGAAATTACTCCATACAATTTCGGCATTTCTGTCTAACCTATCAAAAGCATTCAGCGCTAAATAGAGTTCGCGAAGTGTAGAATCGCTTCGTTCACCGGCATTACGCAAGAGTTTATATTCCGTTCCCAATACGCCCAGGTACCAACCCAAAAAAATGGTGCCATCGCCCCAATCTACAATGCGCGAAGGTCTTTCTAATTCTTTGCAGGTATGGTATTCTCGAATTAACCCGGCCGGCAAACTCTCTCCGGGACCATAGCCCATATGTTGGAAATAATTCCGGATTCGGTAACGCATCCATCCGTATTTCTGGTGATTCAGGCTATCATTTTGTGCTTGTATATCCTGAAAAACAGAAATGCAAACAAAAATAAAAATTAGTACTTTTACTCCAATCCTCGACATAATTGATGGTAAAAGTACGAATAGAAATAAAGCAAATCAGCAAAAAATAAAGCAATATGCAATTAGAAGCACAGGCAGACTTAAAAAAACAAATACGGGAAATTGCCGATTTTCCCAAGAAAGGCATTTTATTCAGAGATATTACGCCCCTATTATTAGACCCGGAATCTTTACAAAAATGTGTAGATATTTTTTACGAAAAATTGCCGCATAAAAACATAGACAAAGTCATTGGTATAGAGAGCCGAGGCTTTTTCTTTTCCATTTTATTGGCACAAAAATTAAATGCCGGTTTCGTCCCGGTTAGAAAAAAAGGCAAATTGCCCTATCATAAAGTAGAAGTGGAATATCAGCTCGAATACGGAAGCGATATATTAGAAATGCACAGCGATGCCATTCAACCCGGCGATAAAGTATTGGTACACGACGATGTATTGGCTACCGGGGGCACTATGCAGGCGGTATGTCAGATGCTGGACACACTCGGTGCCGAAATTGTACAATGCAATTTTCTAATCGAATTAGACGCACTCAAAGGCCGAGAGAGGCTAGATGATTATCCCATTTATTCCATGCTCCATTATTTATAAAAATAGTATATTTGCGTACCCTTCCGCCCAATAATAAGTTGTCTTTTATTTATATCAACCAAATAATAACACAAAAATGAAAAAGATTATTGGCATTTTACTTTTTATCCCCATGCTTGCTTCGGCTCAAACCAGCATTCATGACACCAAAGCCTATGTATACGGATTGGATTTCTCCAAAGCTAAACTGGTAGGTGCGGTCGGATTCACAAATCCGGCACAAGTAAAAGATTATTATTTCAATGAATGGAATAATCTATTGGTAAACGAAAAGGACAAATACAATATTCCGAAATTTTTCAAGAAAAGTGAGGTCATATATGATTTGAGCGTAGTAGAAAAACGGAATAAAGCCGTAAAAATGGACGGCTTGGTAACCGAAAGTCCCTACGAACTTGAAGACAAAGAAGTAGAAAAAATTATTTCCTCCTATAAAACCGAGCAAAAAAGCGGATTAGGGATAGTGTTTGTAGTAAACAGTTTCGATAAATTAAATGAAAAAGCTACACTGCATGTGGTCTTATTCGATTTATCGAACAAGAAAATATTGGCTATGGACAAAATGAGTCAGGATCCCTCCGGTTTCGGCATACGAAATTATTGGATGGGTGCAGTTTATGGTATAATGAAGAAAGTTCCGAAGAACAAAAACATCTGGTCAAAATAAAAAAAAATCCGGTCAAAAGCCGGATTTTTTCATGTATAAAATTAGAGTTTTCGTCCCAGGATTTCCACCATTTCCTTTTTCCACGAGGCAAAATCTCCGGTCAGAATATGTTCTCTGGCTTGGGTAACCAACCAAAGGTAAAAGGCCAAATTATGCAGCGATGCAATTTGGAGTCCGAGCAATTCATCCGCTTTAAACAAGTGATGCAGATAGGCTTTTGAGTAGGCTGTACCACTGTGTACTTCGGGATCATATTCGAGGGGAGAGAAATCCATTTTCCATTTTTCGTTCTTAATATTTATAATTCCATCCCGGGTAAAGAGCAATCCGTGTCGGCCATTACGTGTAGGCATAACACAGTCGAACATATCAATACCTCTCGATATGGCTTCCAAAATATTAATGGGTGTACCGACGCCCATGAGATATCGGGGTTTATTTTCGGGCAGCACCTCATTGACCAATTCGATCATATCATACATTTTCTCTGCGGGTTCGCCCACGGCCAATCCGCCTATGGCATTTCCGGCCAAATCTTTTTCTGCGGCAAACAGAGCTGATTCCATGCGTAAATCCTTATATGTACTGCCTTGCACAATTGGGAAAAGAGCTTGTTCGACCCCGTATTTAGGTTCCGTTTCAGACAGGCGTTTAATGCAACGATCCAGCCATCTATGCGTAAGTCCCATACTATTTTTGGCATAAGCGTAGGTACTGGGGTAAGGGGGACATTCGTCGAAAGCCATAATAATATCGGCACCAATACTTCGCTGAATATCCATTACCGATTCCGGGGTAAATAAGTGCCTGGAGCCGTCAATATGCGATTGAAAAAGGGCTCCTTCCTCGGTCAATTTCCGATTTCCGGCCAAAGAAAAAACCTGATAGCCTCCACTATCCGTAAGCATAGGTCCGTCCCATTGCATAAACTTATGAACGCCTCCGGCAGCTTCCATTACCTTCATTCCCGGTCTCAAATAAAGATGATAGGTATTGGCCAAAATAATCTGTGCCTTAATATTGTTTTTCAGTTCGTGTGGATGTACAGATTTCACCGTAGCCACCGTTCCAACCGGCATAAAAATGGGAGTCATAATTGGGCCGCGGCCGGTATGAAATACGCCGGCACGAGCTTTTGTTTCCTTGTCACTTTGAATAAGTTCGAATTGCATAGCTGCAAAGATGCTGTTTTTTTTCTCAAAAAAATTGGACATTCTACATTTTCTTATGTACCTTCAAAGCGTGTTAGAGACTATTATAAACATGCATGCAAATCCCCAAACAGTCTATAAAAAGCAATTACGCCAACTCTTGCAGGTCACGCGGGCTATCAATAGCAATTATTCCAGAAATGAGATATTAGACATTTATGTAAATATTTTAAAAGGGGAATCCTATATCACCCGCTTTGTATTGTTTTCGGTGGAGGGACAGCAATTAAAAGTTGAAGCAATGAGCGGGGTAGCGGAAGAAGTAATGGAATTCCTTTCCGACGAAGATGTTTTAGATTATATCAAAAACCCAAGTAAGGTCTACTTCAAACCCAAAACAGTCAAGAATCCCTTCAATATCATACTGCCTGCACATCATAAAGATCATGTCTTGTCCATATTGATGGTAGAAACCGTTTACGACAATTCGGAATATTTGAATTTGCCCGAACACATAGCCGATGCCCCGGAATTTTTACAAACCCTGCACAATATTGTGTTTGTGGCATTAGAAAATAAAAAACTATTCAAAGAAAACCTTCAGCAAGAAAGGTTGCGCAAAGAACTGGAATTGGCCAGCGAATTGCAAGCCATGCTTTTTCCGCCGGCCTGGCCTGCGAATCATTTAAATATAGATATTGCCGCTTTTCATATTCCCTTTTCTGAGGTAGGTGGCGATTATTTCGATTATTTTACCATTTCCGAAAAAGAATTGGCATTATGTATTGCCGATGTTAGCGGAAAAGGTATTTCGGCCGCCTTATTGATGTCCAACTTCCAGGCCAATGTACGTGCGCTTTTTCCCATTTACGACGACTTGAAAAAATTGCTTAATCAATTGGCCGAAAATGTAGACCGGGCATCCCGCGGCGAAAGATTTATAACCGGATTTTTTGCCATTTATAATATAGAAAGCCGCATGCTAACATATATCAATGCCGGGCATAATCCGCCCGTACTGCGGAATGGCAACAAAATACGCCTACTCGAAGAGGGTACGACCGGTTTGGGTATGATAAGCCCCTTGCCATTTGTACACTCAGAAAGTATATACCTGGAACCCGGATCCGTTTTGGTTTGTTATACAGACGGAGTGAGCGAATTGGAAAATAGCCGCAATGAATATTTCGGATATGAACCCATAGAAAAAATATTACAAAGTCATAGCCAAAGCAATTCGGAACAAATAAACCTGGCCTTAAGTGTAGCCATGAGTCGTTTCAAAGGCAGCGCATTTCATGATGATGCCGCTATACTCACTTGCAAATTCGACTAAAGCTCTTTAGAAGCGTAATAGGTATAATCATCCAATACCTGTTTCAGAAAAGATTCATATTCGTAGACCTTCACATTTTCCAGTCCAATCAGACCTATTACCTTTTGGGTGCATTCCGATAAAATAAAATAACGGTTCGATTGCGTTTTTGTATTCAGTACGAACTTAATGACTTCAATATCACGGGCAGACAGATTTTGAACTCCCGGGTAGAGAGGAGTGTAATTTTCTTCTGTATAATGCAGAATAGTATCCGTCAATTTCACGCGTTGATTCATTTTAGCAACGGCAGTTCCCGCTGCTCTGTCGCCCAATCGCTGGCCCTTAACACTAGCCAAAACGGCAACCAGACTCAAGCCCGGGAATACCAGATTTTCGAGCAAACGCGTAAACCATCGTATAACGAAATCTCCCATACGGGCTTCACTTCCGTCTACTTTTACAACCTTAATTTTTCGAAATTTCTTACCTATACTTTGGCCTTCCATAAACATTTCGCATAGCAAATGGTAAAAAATCCAAGGCAAAAAAATCGCAACCCCGACATAAATACGAGCTGTGGAGTCCAATGCGTTCAGTGCATCGGTGATATCCAATAAAAAATAAACGAGCAATACAAAAAACAGATTGAAAGCAGTATCGATCAGCCAGGCCAAAATACGGTCTCCCACAGAGGCCACTTCATACTCCAGCCTAACATTCTGCGAAGTTTCAATTGAAATTTTATCCGAATATTCAAACATATTTTCAAAGGTAAAATAAGTTTGGATTTCAAAAAACAAAATAATGCATTACGTAAAACAAATAGTATATTTACCCTACAAAAAATAGAAGCGGTGCGAGAACTGGTTTTTTTACAAAAAAATAAAAACAAATGGGTAGAATTAGAAGCCATGCTGCAGGTTTCCGGACCGAAAGATCCCGATAAACTATCGGCATTATATATACAGCTCAATGACGACTTATCCTATGCGCGCACTTATTATCCGCAAAGCAATGTAGTAACCTATCTCAACGATCTTTCGGTGCAATTGCACAAAGAAATATACCGAAATAAAAAAGAGGATAAAAAGCGAATATGGACTTTTTTCAAAAAAGAATTTCCACTGGCCTTGCATCAACAGAAAAACTATAATCTGATTACGCTTATTGTATTTCTTCTGGCTCTGATTTTAGGGTGGATTTCTGCCGAAATAGACGGGAACTTCACGCGCATGATGATGGGCAATAATTATGTAGACCAAACCCTGGAGAATATAGCCGGAGGAAAAGCCATGAATATTTACGGGCAAAGCAGTGAAGGCAAAATGTTTTTGCAAATCGGACTCAATAATCTATATGTAGTCGTATTGTATTTTTTAATGGGTATAGTGGGCGGATTAGGTGCATTGGCACTACTCTTTCGTTTTGGTATATTCATAGGCAGCTTTTTTCAGTTTATGTATTTACAGGATGTATTTGCAGAGACCATGCTGGCTATGTGGATTCACGGGGTAATAGAAATTGCCTGCGCGTTGATTGGCACTGCGGCCGGCACAAGATGGGGTATGAGCCTCATATTCCCGAAGACATACAGCCGTTCGTATTCCTTTATGAAAGCAGGAAGAGAAAGCTTTAAAGTATTGGTCGGATTACTGCCGTTTATTGTAGTGGCCGCATTTATAGAAAGCTATATAACCCGTTATTACGATCAAAATATATGGGTATCCATAGCTATAATACTGCTTACATTTTTATTTATACTCTATTATTTCGTACTTTATCCTTATCAATTAAACCTTCAAGAACAAAGCGAAAAAGATGCAAACAGATAAAATCTCCTTTAATGAATACCGCGATTTAGGTCAGATTTTCAACGCTACCTTTGCCTTTATCCGTCAAAACTTTGCCATTTTATTCAAAGCCATTAGCATTATTTCTATGCCTTTTAATATTTGCGGTATTGGAATGATGGCCTTCAGCTTATATAATATTGTGCAAAATATCGACAATTTAGGAGTAGGAATCCTTGTCAGCTGGCTAATAATATTATTTGGATTACTTTGCTTTTTTATCGGATCGGTATTGCTCATTTCTACCGTATTCGAATATATAAATCTCTATCGCGATGCCGAAGACTTCAGAAGCATACAGGTCTCAGAAATATGGACTAAAGTGCGGAAGAATTTCTGGAATTGGGCTGCCAAAGTCATACTCTGGGGCGTACTATCAGGAACCCTCACCAGCGGAGCATATATAATCATGATGCTTATCATGCTCCCGGGAATAGGATTGTCAGCAGCATTAAACAGTGAAATCATAATGATACTCACTATGATATTGGCCTATTTGGTCTTTTACATAGTAGTTGCCTATATACAGTCAATAGGAATTCCCATTTTTTTCATATCATCCTACGAGAAAAAAGACGTATTTCCGGCTATAGGAAAAGCATTTCAACTGGTACACAGTAAAGGCAATTTCTGGAAAAGCATAGTGGTAACCTTTACCGGAAATCTGGTTCAGTATATTCTATCTTATTCCATTACCATACCCATTACCATAATTGGGGCAATCATCGGTTTTAACTTCATCGAGCAATACGATGGAAGCTCCTTTTCCGAAAACAATATGGTGCTGATTACCGCAGCTATACTCGGGCCATTGTATTATATAGTGCTCATTTATTCGGGAATTATTTACCTCATTTCACAAGCCTTTAAAACCGGCGATTTAAATGAGAGAACATTCGGCACCAATATATTGGCGCGTATTCAGCAAATGGGAAAAAAAGCAAGTTCAATTCAAAATTCATCCAATACACATTAATTTGAAAAAGCTCGCTTCCCTCTTTTTATGTTTCCTGTATCCAATGCTTCAAAGCAAAGCGGAAGTAATCGCCGACAGCAGTCTGGCACAGGTTAAACGATTCGACAGAGCGGCTTTCAATAAACTTAAAAACAGTAAAGAATTTCACTATCAAAAAGAAGAATTGGATGCGAGTTTGATTGAAAAACTGCTCGAATGGATAGGAAGTTTGTTCGAGAAACTCCTTCCATCCGATCTTCCCATACCCGAAAACAGTCCCTTTGCTGAAGTAATTTTATGGCTACTTATGATATTGCTTGCAGCATTGCTTGTATACCTGGCACTGAAACTTAAATTTGGGAATATTTTTAAAGCAAAAGCTAAAAAAGTCAAAGGAAATGACTTCGAAATCATAAGCGAAGACATACATGCCATAGAGTTCAAAAGCGAATTGGAGCAAGCAGAAGCCGAAAATAATTACCGTAAAGCCATACGTCTTTCCTATTTAAAAACACTAAAGAAGCTGGACGATAGGCAGTGGATAAGATGGAGCCCCGGACTCACCAATACTGACTTTAGAAATATGATGCGTAAAAACGGACATTTTAAATCATTCAACACTCTTGCAAGTATATACGAAATTGTTTGGTTTGGCATGGAAAGTCCGAACCTTGATGAATATACGCAAATAAAAAATGATTTCGAAAGCTTTCATCAAATTATAGGAGGAGAAGAGCAATGAAAAAGAAGCTGAATATCCCCTTTTATGTGCCTATACTTCTGCTATTCGGAATAGTAGTGGCCATTTATTATTTCCAACCGAGGCCGGTCAACTGGACACCCACCTGGCGCAATACCGATAAAAACCCATTTGGCACGAAAGCCCTTTACAGATTACTAAGCGATTATGTTGCCCCGGCCGAACTGCATAGCGTACGCGTTTTACCAAAGGATATAGAGCATGATACAAATAAAAAAGCGCATTATATTTCCATTGGAAATACCATATACGGCCATACCAAATATGAATTAGAGGCTTTGCTTTCATTTTGCAAAAAGGGCGGTAATGTTTTGCTCTCAAGTCAATCTTTCACGCCCTCTTTATGCGACACCTTAGGATTAAGCCTGAGTTATAATTATGAAAACGGATCGGATATCAATTTTACCCATAAAAATGTCAAAGCGCCTCTGGCATACAGTTTAGATGCAAACGAAACACCGCTCCACTTCGAAAGCTATCCTCCGCAAGCGATCGTACTCACACGTAATAAAGCCGGCTTCCCGACCACCATCAGTCTGCCTTTCGAAAATGGGAATTTAATACTCAATACCTCCCCTCACCTATTCAGTAATTACTATTTATTCAAAGACAATAATGTTGACTATGTAGAAAAAACCCTTTCGTATTTGGGTGAGGCCGACGTAGTATATTGGGATGAATATTTTAAGAGTTCCGCTTCCTCTGCACAATCTCCCATTCAGGTATTATTGCAAAACAAAGGCTTTCGTTTTTCATGGTATTTACTCATGCTTCTTTTGGTATTGTATCTACTTTTTATGTCGAAACGAAAACAGAAAGAAATCCCCGTTATTCAGCCACCCCTTAATGCGAGTTTAGAATTTACCCAAACCATAGGTCGATTATATTATAACCAGAAAAGGCATCATAATTTAGCCCAAAAACAAATACAATTATTCTTAGAAAAAATCAGGATGCGTTATCATATATCGACAGAACAAATCGATGAACAATTTGCCGAGATACTTGCAGAGAAGAGCGGCAAAGAAATCGAAGAATCTAAAGCATTAGTACGCACAATAAATGAAATACAAAAGGCATCGAATATGTCGGAAGAGGATTTACAAAATTTCAATAAACAATTAGAAAACTTCAATAAAACCATAAAATAGCATGGAAATAAATCAAACCCATTTTGAGGAGCTCAGAGAGCTGGTAGAAAACATTCGTTCGGAAGTTGGCAAGACCATTATAGGCCAGCAAGAGATGGTAGAGCAAATAATACTGGCCTTATTATCCGACGGCCATATACTGATAGAAGGAGTGCCGGGCATAGCCAAAACCTTAACGGCAAAATTAATCTCCTCTACCATTTCGGCCGATTTTTCGCGTATACAATTTACCCCCGACCTTATGCCGGCCGATGTAATTGGTTCGTCCATTTTCAACGTACAAAAACAGGAATTTGAATTCAAAAAAGGGCCCATTTTCAGCAATTTGGTTCTTTGTGACGAAATCAACAGAGCTCCGGCAAAAACACAGGCAGCTCTATTCGAATCCATGCAAGAAAAACAAATTACCGTAGACGGAAAAACCTATATACTCGATGAACCCTTTATGGTATTGGCTACTCAAAATCCGATCGAACAAGAAGGGACATACCGACTTCCTGAGGCGCAACTCGATCGTTTTCTGTTCAAAATACATGTCGACTATCCCAGTTTGGAGGAAGAAATTCAACTTCTAAAACTGAGTCAGCAAAGCGAAAATCCCATTCAAAATCAAAAGGCGGAGATTATACTCAGCAAAGAAAAATTAATACAGTTCAGAAAAGAGGTGCGCAGTGTAAATGTAGAGCCGCATCTTTTGGAATATATGGCAAAAATTGTGGGAAAAACGCGCAACAATGCATCCATGTATTTAGGGGCTTCTCCGCGTGCTTCCCTTGCTATTCTCGATACAGCCAAAGCCAAAGCAGCCATTTCCGGACGTTCATTCGTTATTCCGGAAGATATTCAATATGTAGCTGTTCCTGTATTGCGTCATAGAATACAACTCAGTCCCGAAAAAGAAATGGAAGGCATGAGTACAGACAAAATCATAAAAGATATGATAGCCGGCATTGAGGTTCCCAGATAATGAAGAAAATAAGACTATTCATATCGGGCATATATTTTCATCCCTACTTTTTTTTGTGGGGATTACTCATCGTTTTGCTCACATTTTTGAGCTATTATATTCCTGTTTTGTATATAATCAGCATGGTTTTATTTTGTGTATGGGTGAGTGCCGTTTTTATAGATTTATATCTATTGCATATACGAAAAAATCCGATTTTTGCCGAACGTGAAACCGCGCTGCGCCTGAGTAACGGCGATGATAATCCGGTTTATCTCGACATTGCCAATCTCTATCCTTTCCCGGTAAAACTGCAAATCATAGACGAAGCACCCGACCAGTTTCAGCTTAGAGATCGCATTTTTCGTATAGACATGAAATCCGGCGAAGAGATACGTCTTTCCTACACCTTGAAGCCCACAAAAAGAGGCGAATATAGATTTGGCAAAATAAATGTATTCAGTCAAAGTCCCCTCTGTTTAATCCGACGCCGGCACAAATTGGGGGAAGAGTTAAGTGTTGCTGTTTATCCTTCCATAATCCAATTGCGCAAATACGAATTACGTGCAATAAGTCAGCATTTATCTTTATATGGAATCAAGAAAATCAGAAAAATCGGGAACAATAACGAATTCGAAAAGATAAAAGAATATGTAAGTGGAGATGATGTCCGTACCATAAACTGGAAGGCGACAGCCAAGCGAAGTCACCTTATGGTAAACCAATACATAGAAGAGAGGGCACAGCCCATATACAATATTATAGATATGGGGCGCAGTATGAAAATGCCCTTTAACGGAATGACTTTGCTCGATTACAGCATCAATGCCTCATTGGTTTTATCGAATATTGCATTGCAGAAATACGATCAGGCGGGATTAGTCACCTTTGGGAAAGAAATCCAAGAATTCATAGTGGCGGATCGAAAAAAAAATCAGCTCCACAAAATTCTGGAAGGATTATATAAACAAAAAACACAATTTCCCGAATCCAGTTTTGAGGGTTTACAATTGCATTGCAAAAGGAGAATAAATCGCCGCAGTTTATGCATTATTTATACCAATTTCGAATCGGCGGACAGTATGCGCAGGCAATTGCCCTATCTGCGTAGCATAGCCAAGAACCATGTGGTATTGGTGGTCTTCTTCTACAATGTGGAATTGAAAAAATTAATAGAGGGGGAAGTGCGTGATACGGAAGATATTTATATAAAAACCATTGCAGCAAAACTGGAATTCGAAAAGCGCCAAATCGTTCGGGAATTAAAAATGCACGGAATTTACTCGGTACTCACGACCCCGGAAGCATTAACCATAGATGCCATTAATAAATATTTATGGATAAAATCGCAAGGAATTATATAGGAATATATACCTTTCTGTCGAAAATTCCGTTTTTGTTTGGAATTTGTAATATGTTTGTAAAAAATTAGAAAGCTCATGAAAAAACTGGCTATATTCTTATTGCTGGGAATAGTAGGATTTACTTCGGTATCAGATGCGCAAGCTCAAACGGAAACTGAAAAAAAGGAATTACCCAAACTTTTAAAACCGCGTCCTAAGCGTCAGGATCAAGTTATTTTCACCTTTCATGGTTCTCAGATTTTACGTAATGAAGGCCAGGGAGTTAAAAATAAATGGTATTCATTTGGCTTCAGTGGAGCATTGATGTATGATTTCATTATCAAAAAATCAAATTTCAGTTTTGGTCTTGGAGCAGGTGCAAGCAATGACAACTTTTATCTTGACAAGAAGATCACTTATGATCCAAGCACACAGGGGACTGTATTTCAGGCATTTCCTGACACATTCAAGCGCTATAAATTCTCTACAACCAGTATTGAAGTGCCCTTTGAAATTCGTTTCAGAGTTCAGCCTCACAAAAGAAACACCTTTAAAATTGCGGTTGGAGCCAAGGTTGGATATTTAGTTGGCGCACGTACCAAATATGTGGGTGACGGGGTTAATTATGAAGGAATAGAAGTCGACAAAGCAAAAATCAAAGAATTCAATCCTCCCGGAATCAATCGTTTGGTATATGGTGTGCATATGCGATTGGGATATGGCCGTTTTGGCATAACGGGTTATTACGGATTATCCGAGTTATTCAAAAAAGGAAAAGGACCTTCGGGATGGCATCCTATAAATGTGGGTATTACCCTCACGCCATTCTAAAAATAGATTGTAAAAAAAATAAGGGAAATATATTGTACTGCAAGCCCTACCAAAAATCCGGAATAGATTTGGTAGGGCTTGTGTGCATTCAGCACCAGGCGCGACATGCCAACCAAACCTGATACAACGATACTCAGCAACATTATGGAAAAAGTATCGGCAAAATAGAAGTAGGATAAATAGGTAAAAATAGCCACCAGGCTACCCATACACATAGTATGAATGCTGATTTGATACCATAAGGTAAATAAAATGGCTATGCCCAGCAAAACGATACCCGACAAGAGGAGAACCGAAATAATTTGAGGCAATCCGTTTATTAGGGACAGGGTATAATATGCGGCATAATAAAAAAGTGCTGAGAGTACAAAGGGAATAAATCTTTGTTCTCTTTTTGGCAGGTGCAGGGTTTCGGCCATACCCATACTTTTGAGAATAAGAATAGCGAGTAAGGGCATAAAAAACATAAACAGAGCCAATACCCCAAACAAATAGAATTTTGCTTTGAGCGGTATGGGGTCCAGACTATATACAGAGCCGCTAAACAATATATAAGCAGCCGCAAGCAGTGGCACAATAAGGGGATTGAAAATATCGGAAATAATTTTGGAGAACCTGTACATATTAAACCGGTTTCGGAGGTGGTTCCATCAGAGTACCGCATTGTTTGCAGGTACGTAATTCTTCGGATCCGTAGAATTCGGCGAAAACTTTCTGGAAATCATTTTCTATGCTTTTGAGTGGGAAATAGGCTTCATATAATTTATGGTTACAGTTTTCACAAAACCAAAGTAAGCCATCTTTTTCATCCGCTTTTCGTCTTCTTTCGATAACTAAACCAATGGTGTCGGCGCCACGCATGGGATTATGCGGCACTTTAGGCGGCAATAAAAATACATCTCCTTCGCGTATGGGTACATCTACAGCTTTCCCATTTTCCTGAATGCGCACGGTAATATCTCCTTCAAGCTGATAAAAGAATTCCTCACCCTCATTATAGTGATAGTCTTTACGCGAATTTGGTCCGCCCACCACCATAACAATAAACTCGGCATCTTGCCAAACCACTTTATTATTCACCGGTGGTTTCAACAGATCTCTATTTTCATCAATCCATGTTTTCAGGTTAAAAGGCCGTATAATCATGCTAAAAAGATTTAGTCTAAAGGTAAAAAGAATACGGCGAATCAGAAAAAAAAGGCATTTAAAAATGCAATAATTATCTTTGTAGAATGGAATTAGGATTACAAGAAAAGAGGGCATTGGTTTGCGGTGCCAGTGATGGAATCGGGAAGGCATGTGCTATTCTGCTGGCTTCTGAAGGGGCTGCAATAACCTTATTGGCCCGAAACAAAGAAAAGCTGCAAGAAGTTATGCGTCTCTTGCCCGGCTCCGGACATCAGTTGATACAAGCCGATATGGACAAGCCTGAGGAATTGAAAGCTATAATCAAGACACATATAGAGGCAGGCAATCGCTATGATATTCTGGTAAACAACAGTGGGGGACCGGCAGCGGGACCGGCTTCATCTGCATTGCCCGAAGAATTCTTACTGGCATTCAACAGGCATCTCATTTGCAATCACATACTTTCGACAGCCCTTCTACCACAAATGCGTACGCAGAAGTCGGGTCGTATCATCAATATAATCTCCACTTCGGTCAAAGTTCCACTCCCGAATTTAGGAGTGAGCAATACCATACGGGGAGCCGTTGCAAATTGGGCTAAGACACTGGCTAATGAAAATGCCGTTTATGGGATAACGGTAAACAACGTTCTTCCCGGAGCTACGTCCACAGGCCGCTTACACAGTATAATTCAGAATAAATCGGAAAAAAACAAGCTATCTATCGAAGATGTAAATGAGGAAATGCGGGCAGAAATTCCCATGAAACGTTTTGGAGATCCGGAAGAAATTGCGGCTGCCGTATGCTTTTTGGCATCTGAGAAGGCAAGCTATATCACCGGTATCAATTTACCCGTTGACGGAGGTCGTACCCCGTCTTTATAACGAATAGAAGCAGCCGGATAATTTAGAAAGCATTCGAAACCGTAGTATACTTTTTACGTAAAACAAATTATGCGTATCCTCATTATCCCATTCTTCCTATTCATTTTTGGAGCCGCCTACGGGCAGGTGAACAATGGGGGGATTGTGGTATTCGATATGGAAAAAGGCAATCCGTATGTGAATGATCGGTCGGATTTAGGTGCGCATAAAAACTTAATCAAAATCGGCATTTTTTCTCCATTGCGC
This sequence comes from Bacteroidota bacterium, assembly GCA_023432985.1. GTDB lineage: Bacteria > Bacteroidota > Bacteroidia > CAIKAF01 > CAIKAF01 > JACVCJ01. Next base: position 33,286 of record JAEZEQ010000033.1, read on the forward strand.
GGCGTATTCGAATTGGGCTATGAGCGTTTATTGCCACAGGGTTTTAGTATAGAATCTTTTATAGGCTATACCTATAGAGATTATATTTTCGAGAGGTTCAGTACGGGCCATATATTCAATTCCGACATATTGGAAGCCAACGGAGGTGTATCCGGACGATTGGGCATAAAATACTATCCTTTTTCAGAAGGTTGGTTTTCGGGTTTATATTTTGCCAATGAAGGCGGTTATCGCATGTACAACTTCACGGCTACGCTGACTGAGGTGCAATCGGGAGGGAATTATAGCGAAAAGAAAATGAAATTATTCTATGATTTTGCCGAAATACGATTCAGTGTTGGACAAAATATCAGTTCGAAACAAGGACGTTTTTTCGTTGATTACAGAGTAGGTCTTATATACCGAATTGCCGCGTCGACCTATCCTGAATTTGTAAACAATGGCAATAACGCCACATATACAGCCCGGAAAAGTAGTCGCTTCGGACCTGCCGGCGCATTCAATATAATGATGGGTTATGCATTTTAGTTAAATCACATGGGTCCCATGGGTGTGGAACGACCTTTCAATCCCCCACATTTTCGGGTCGATGTGCAACTGCCCAACAATAAAATGGCACAGATAAAAATGGCGATAAGCGGTAATGTTTTCATACCCTATAAACGATGCATCCGTGTTGAATCCGATTACTTTTAGAAAAATTAACGCCTAGATATAAGGATTTCTCTTCTTCAAAAAGCGTTTCATAAACTGAAAAAGCAGGAGGACTATAGATCCAAAAAAAGCCATTCTGCCGATAATATCGCCATGTTTACTGTAAAAACTGAGCTTATTATTCAGTGGCAAATCGGCTTTAAGTGCGATGGCTTCATCCCATTTCGATTGCATCATGACATCTCCTTTTTCATTTATAAATCCGGAAATTCCCGTATTGGCGGAGCGGGCAATAGCGCGTCGATTTTCCACTGCGCGCAGGCGTGCATAGGCAAAATGTTGTTTATAGCCGGGAGTATCTTTCCACCAGCCGTCATTGGTAACAATAGCGATAAAGGTGGCTCCTTTTTTCACATAATCCGTCATATAGTCCCCAAAAACAGACTCGTAGCAAATAACCGGCGCAGCTATTTTCATAGAATCGGTCGAATAGAACACCGATCTTTCCTTCTGTGTTCCCATATTTCCGATGGGACCCAGATTCGAGAAAATACTTTCCTGAAAGGGTTTCAGATATTTCTGAAATGGGATCATTTCGGGGCCGGGTACCAGTTTACTTTTATGGTAGATTTGGAGATTTGATCCGGAGTCGATTTGCATAGCCGAGTTATAATCCACCACCCAATCGCCCATTCTGTTTTGGGTAGCTTGTGGGGGTAAATCGGGCTCATTGCCTTTAAATTTTTCCAAATAAGTAAGCCCTGTTATAAACTTCAGATTAGGGAAGCCGAGCATGGAATTTCGAATATAATCCAGGTCCTCCGAATTATTCTGTTTATGCTTCCAAATGCCGTATGGGATGGCTGTTTCGGGACAGATAATATAATCTGTTTGCGCATCTGTTTTTTGCATTCCGAGTGCGACCAATTTTTCCAGTTGCGTTTGTTGATCTGTAGAAAATTTCTCGTTATAGGGATCAATATTGGGCTGCACGACCACAATCGACGCGGTATAATCCGATTCCGTATAGGTAAAATAGCGTAAATAAGAAAAGCTTACGGGCACAATAATCAGTCCGAGTGCCAATGCGGCTTTTTTTCGAAAAAGGGGTTGATTGGTGAAGGATTTGAGGGCATACATAAAAGCATAATTCACCGTCAACACCCAGAGCGAGCCACCTAAAACTCCGCTATACTCGTACCATTGAACCCAATCGGGGAAATTGGCGAAAGCATTACCTATGGTGAGCCAGGGCCAGGTAAGATCCCAGCGCATATGTCCGAATTCGAAAGCAATCCACGTCGCTAATAAACCCCATACGGCTATACGTTCGCTGCTGTATTTCATGAGCCAGGCAAAGGCGTACCAAACCAGAGCCATAAACATAGAATTGCAAACCCATGCTACAATAGCGCCCGGTCCGGAGGCATAATAAACCCAATAGGTAGTAAGAAAATTAAACACAAAAAAGCCCCACCAAAAAACGAGAAAACTCGTACTTAATCGATTATGTCCTGAATCGCGTATAAATTTTTCGGCAAAGAACATGGGCAAAAAAGCCACGAAGAGAAGTCCGGGAAACCCATTAGCCGGCCAAGATGCAGCCAGCAATAAGCCACTTAGAGTGCTCATTAAATAGGCTGCTGGAATATGAGGTAATTTCTTCATTATTTAGGATAAAACCGCTTGTCTTTTGCTGTTTAATTTTATAAAAATAAAAATAAGAATAGTAAAACTAAAAAGGGATGATCCGCCGTAGCTAAACATGGGTAATGGTATACCTATTGTGGGCACCAATCCGATGCACATACCGATATTAATGGCAATATGGGCAAATAAAATAGAGGCGACGCCATATCCATAAATTCGACTAAATCGGGATTTCTGTCGTTCCGCATTCAGTACGATGCGTATTAAGAGTCCGAAATACACCAAAATGAGCAAAGTGCTTCCTAAGAAACCCCACTCTTCACCTACAGCAGAAAAAATAAAGTCGGTATATTGTTTGGGCACAAAACGGTATTTGGTTTGCGTTCCTTCGAGGAATCCTTTTCCGACCAGTCCCCCCGATCCTATAGCTATTTTACTTTGATTCACATTATACTCAACACCTTTAGGGTCTTGCAATTTGCCTACCAATACCAGAATACGGTCTCTTTGGTGTTTTTGCAGCACATCATGCATCAAATAATCTGTTCCAAATACCAAACCCGAGAATGCCAAACCACTCAGCAGTGCCAGGGCAATAAGGCCTTTACTGGCTCTAAAGAGTAGGGCAAAAATCAATGCAATGGCAGCAATAATGGAGAGTAAAATAACCTTATCGACTAAAACGGTAAGCAATACAACCACTATAGCCAATACGGCATAAACGAGTACGAGTCCGGTAAACCCTTCTCTATAAAAAACCAGAAAAAGGGCCATAAATGCGACCGTAGAGCCGGTATCATTTTCAAGTAAAATAAGAATAGCGGGTAAAATAAAAAGGGCCAATGCGATAATTCCTTGGCGCGATAATTTTACAGGCACATCAAAAAATTTAAAAAGCGTGGTTCCGGGGCCTCCGAAACTAAATCCTTTCTCGCCCATAAATTTGGCCAGTACCAGTGCCGTAGCAAATTTGGCAAATTCGGAGGGTTGAAATTTGAGACTTTCGGTAATAACGAACCAGGACTTACTTCCCGACACTTCTTGTCCGACTATGAGTACGCCCACCAGAAACAGTATAGATAGCCCATAAATGGGATAGGCAAAAGCGGTAAAAAAGTGGTGATTCATAAACATGATTACAAATGCAGCCAGAAAAGAAATAGAGATCCAGAGCAATTGGCGGCCGTAGGAAGTAGACATATCGAACAAATCTCCGCTACTTTCCATTTGGGAGGCGGCATATACATTCATCCATCCAAAAAAGACGATGAATAGATATAAGAAAATCATAAGCCAGTCAATATGTACTTCTTTTCTTCCCATAGTGCCTTAGTTTGCCGCTTTATTTTTCTTAATCAGATTTCCCTGTAACATTCTTTTTTCCATATCCGTTCTTTTGATTTCTCTGAACAAATATTTTTCGATCATCAGGCTTGCGATTGGGGCGGCCCAGGTGGCGCCGTAGCCGGCATTTTCGACCAGAACTCCAATTGCAATTTTAGGTTTATCGAGTGGGGCAAAAGAAACGAAGACGGAGTGGTTATCGCCATGTGGGTTTTGTGCGGTTCCGGTTTTTCCGCCCATGGTCAGGTCGGCTATTTTCACACTTCTACCCGTCCCTCCTGTCATAACTAAGCCCATAGATTCGGCGATAATTTCCATATACTGCGACTCAATTCCTGTTTGGTTCTTTTTGAACATATTCAATTCTTGTCCGTCCACGGCCTTTCCCAGATGGGGTGTAATCCACCATCCCCGATTGGCAATAGCGGCCGTCATATTTGCCAATTGGAGGGCATTGGTTTTAATTTCGCCCTGACCAATTCCCAACGAAATAATGGTTGTTGCTTTCCATTTTCCTTTGCCGTACCATTTATCATAAAAGCTTGTTTTGGGGATTAATCCCGATTTCACATTCGGCAAATCGCTATCGGGAAAATTGGTACCCAAGCCAAAAGCAGTAATATAATCCCGCCATACTTGATAGCCTTCTTCGGCTGTTTTTCTGCTATTGATAATATCTCTAAAAGTGGCGCAATAATAGGGGTTACAAGAGGTTTGAATGGAGTAGCGCAAATCCGGATTTGGCGCATGGGGGTGACATTTCACTATATGTCCGCCTACTCTAAAACCGCCTCCACAATGATATCTGGTTTCGGGTTTCAAAACGCCCAATTGCAATCCAATTGCTGCCTGCAACAATTTAAAAGTAGACCCGGGAGGATATCCGTCCATCACCGCTCTATTAAACAGAGGCAGGTCTTCGTTCATGACCAGACTGCCATAATTCTTCCGAATTCCACGCCCCACCAGTAAATTAGGATCATATCCGGGCGAGGTAACCATGGCCAATATCTCACCACTTTCCGGTTCTATAGCCACTATAGCTCCTTTTTTATTTTGCATTAGCAATTCGCCATATTCTTGCAATACCATATCGAGGGTAGTGGTCAGACTTTTCCCGGCAATAGAAGCGGTATCATATTCCCCGTTCATATAGGAACCGCGTGGATTTCCTAAATTATCTACAAATACATTCTTCGATCCTTTTACCCCTCTGAGCACCGTTTCATAGCTTTCTTCCAATCCGGTATTTCCAATATAATCACCGGGTTTATAATAGGGATCATTTTTCAAATTTTCGTCGTTTACCTCGCTGATATAACCGAGTACGTTTGCGGCAATAGGTTTAGGATATTTTCGTAAAATACGCGGTTGAAGGAAAAAGCTGGGAAACTTATACATCTTCTCTTCCAGAGCTGCCACTTCGAGTTTACCCATTTGTTTCACAATAGCGGTGGGCGTACTTTTACCCAGGCGCCTTTGCTTAATGAGCTTATTAATTTGATCGAGGCTTTTCTTAAATTCGGCCTGTGGGATTCCGGCTAATCGGCACAATTCCGCCGTATCCAATTCGGCCATTTCGGAGGGCACCACCATGAGGTCGTAGGACACTTCGTTATAGACCAGTACTTCCCCATTTCGGTCATAAATATATCCACGTGCGGGGTATTGGGTATACTTACGAATGGCGTTAGAATTGGCTACTTGTTTATAGGTATCATCAAAAATCTGAAGCGAGGCCAATTGTGCAATAAATGCCAAAGCAGTAATGGCAAAAATTGCGACAAATACCCATTTTTTATTTCCTGATTCTTCCATTTAATTAGACCCCGAACTTTTAGCAAAAAAACCCATAGCCGTCACCGTAGTCAAGACCAGCGTTATAAAGCCGCTTATAACAGCTCTGAGCAGGGTTAAATAAAAATTAGAAAATGAAAAAGCTTCAATAAAAAACAAAATAAGGTGGTGTAAGAGAATAAAGAATCCGGCATATAAAATAAAATTCCCTAATCCGAATTTCTCGATGGTAAGGAAATTTCCCGATCCGTATCCTTCCCTTGGTGCGAAAGCGCGGAGAATAACTCCACGGAAAAAGATGGTCAGTACGGCTGCCGCGGCATGAACACCTCCTGTTGCTTCAAACATATCCACCGTTAATCCGGTCAAAAATGCAATAATCAGCAATAAATGTCTTTCAGTGAAAACAGGGAGCAGGATAAAAAAGAAAATATAAAACTGCGGGCTTACAAAATAGTCTATGTTCAATTTATTGATAAAAAACAATTGAACAAAGA
>JAEZEQ010000029.1 GCA_023432985.1 Bacteroidota bacterium
ATGTTGCTCCTTGTTTCTTCTTGTTATAAACAACCCAAACACGGTGTTGCGCGCATCATCGTAATAGACGGAATTACTAAACTAAGAGTGCCCAATGCAACAGTGAAATTACACCAAAAGGATGTGAACGAAATCCGCGTTGCCGATTTTCAAGGCTTGGTCGAGTACACAACCGAAGGCTCTACGATGGAGGAGGTGCCGGTAGAACAAGTGTTGAACTGTGATGCAAGTAAGGCCGGCAAAATGGGATCGGGTATAGTGAAAGTAAAACCGGACCAAATCATTACCGAGGTTATTTCTATCTATTAATTTAGAATCGGTCTAAACAATACCTACCATTAGGTAGGAGTTTACCTAATTAAAGTCATTGTATATTATTGCGAGCAGGGATACTTTTGCTCTTGTAAAATTAATATATATACAATGAAAAAATTCATACTTTCAACTTTTGCCTTTACCCTTGGTTTTTTCTCATTTGCCCAAGCTTGGGTGAGCGATTCGGTTGAGGTTCCCGGATTTGCCAAAAAAGTGTACTACAGTCTCGATAATGGAGTAGTGGGCGAAGTGGCAACTAATAATTATGATTTGGAAATTTCGACCACATTGATGTCTTCAACCATTCGATTGAATGGAGGAGGACCAAGTGGTGTTGTTACGCGTTTGTATTATGTTGTCGGGGATGATACAACGGCGTGGGCTAATCCAATCGATACCACAGGCATGGCTTCCGGAGCATCTTCTATACTGGTTCGTTGTTTGGATTCCGATTCAATTTGGCAACAAAGTGCATTTGAGTTTGATGCAAGCGGACATCCTGATTATGGATGGGGCGTTTATAATTCTTCTACCCACAATCTGGTTGGAAAAAGAATATTTGTAATGAAAACACATGACGGAACCTGGAAGAGAATATGGATTCGTCGTCTTCTTTCCGCACAAGGTATTTATCATATTCGTATGGCCGATTTAGACGGATCAAATGAAAGCGATTTCAGCATCAATAAAGCATCTGCCGGAAAAAACTTTGTGAACTATAGTCTTAATTCGGCTTCATTTGCCGATGCAGAGCCGGATGCACAAACATTTGATTTAATTTTCCAACGTTATGTAGATGCAAATCCAAACTCAGCAAGTGTTGGATTGGCTGTAACCGGAGTATTGCAAAACGATGGAGTGGAAAGTGTGAAAGCGGCCGGATTGCCGGCGGATGACGCAGATATAAGCAATTATATTCTGGATACTAAAGTAAACGAAATTGGAGATAATTGGAAAAAATTGAATTATGTAAGCTTTCAGTGGGATGTATTCGATTCTACAAGCTATTTCATTAAAGATATACCCGGAAATATATGGCAATTACGTTTCACTAAATTTGGTGGAAGTGCCTCGGGAAAATATGTATTCGAAAAACGTCAGATTGCTTATGCTTCTATAGAAGAATCGAATCCTATTCTTGCTTTTGCAGCTTTCCCAAATCCGGCTACAAGTCAGATTCAGCTTGTATTTAATTCAAATGCCGCTTCATCTGTCAGCATTCAGTTGCTCGATTTAAGCGGTCGTGTGGTTTTACAAGAAAATTATGCTGCGCAAATCGGATTAAATCAAAAAGTGGTGAATCTGTCGCAAGTTCAAAGCTCAGGTGTATACTTCCTGCGTTTACAAGATGGCAAAACCCTTCGTAGCGAAAAAATAATCATTCAAAAATAATTTCGATTGAAAGGTTCACTTTCCACCATTTTTATACTGTTGTTTTTTATGCTTTGGGCCGGAGATATTTCGGCTCAAAGTCATATTAGAATACTTAACTCCCAAGATGGAAGTCCCGTCTTTGGAGCGCATATTTCTATAGAAAACGGCAAAGAAAAATGGCATTGCACCTCAGATGAAAACGGGGTATGCAAAGTGGAAGCACCGATTGGAAATTATAAGCTTTCATTCAGTCATTTAGCATTCGAAAAAACAAGCAAGAATGTGGAATTGGGGACCGAGACCTTGGTACTTTATGTATTGCCGGCCGTGGGTTATTTGAAACCGGTGGAAATTGTGAGCAATTTTGTCCCCCAGGGTCAGGAAAATTCGGTTCAAAAAGTTCTTGTTATCGATTCCAAGCGTATAGAAGCGCAGGGCGCAATTTCCCTGGATCAGGTCCTTTCAAACGAGTTGAATATTCGCCTTTCGAAAGACAATATACTTGGTTCCTCTTTAACAATGGGAGGTATAGGCGGAGAGAATATAAAAATACTTTTAGATGGAGTGCCTATAATTGGGCGACTGAATGGAAGCGTGGATTTGAGTCAGATCAATATGCAAAATGTTGAGCGCATTGAGGTGATTCAAGGCCCTGCATCGGTGCAATACGGGACCAATGCTTTGGGCGGGGTGATTAATATTATTACCAAAAAACCAAAGAAAGGCTCGGTTGAAGCCGGGGCCAATTTATTTTATGAAACCATAGGTAGATATAATGCCGATGCATTTGTCGGGTTTTCGCATAAAAAGCACAGCTTTCGTGCCGATGGTGGCCGTTATTTTTTCGACGGATTCAATAAAGACACCTTAAATGGGCGCACCCTGCAATGGAAGCCGAAGCGTCAGGTATTTGGCGGATTGAGCTATGGCTATAATTTTGGCAGTTTGCAATTGCAGGTAAATGGGAATTATTTTCATGAAAAAGTCGAAAACAAAGGAGCCCCAATAGCCCCATTTTATATGGCAGCATTGGATGAATACTATACAACACAGCGATATAGCAGTGCGATTTTTCTCAAAGGCTATTTAAAACCAAAAAGGCATTTGGATATAACCTTGGCGTTTAATGGCTTTTCAAGAAAGCGCAATCAAATTTCTAAAAACCTGATAGATTTGAGTAGAACAGGTGTTGACAGTACCTTTGACTCCTTTCGTCAAATCATGTCAAGAGGGATTTATACCTATGTGAGCAGTTCGGAAAAACTGAGCGTACAAGCAGGGTATGATTTGGCACACGATTGGGGAAAAGGGGAAAGAATTAAAGATACCGTGCAGCATATGGGCGATTATGCCCTCTTTGTAAGTGCAGAATATACAGCATGGAAAAAGTTGACCCTGAAACCCGGATTCAGATATGGATACAACACCCGTTATAAAGCGCCGCCCATTCCTTCATTCAGCCTGATGTATAAGGCTCATGAGTGGGTAACATTAAGGGCTTCGTGGAGTCGCGGTTTTCGTGCGCCGGATTTGAAAGAATTGTATTTCGAATTTATAGATATAAACCATTATATAGTCGGAAATGAAGAACTTAAAGCAGAGAGTTCGGACAATGTGAATTTTCTCATGACTTTTAAAATAAATAAAGAAAAATATGCTTTTAGTTTCGAGCCCGGATTTTTTTATAATAATATCAAAAATCGAATCACGCTTTCCTATACCGATTCTATAGCTCCCGGTGCTCAGCCTATTTACAGGAATATAAATATTGGACGTTTTCAGAGTATGGGAGTGAACCTGAATACAAGTTTTAATTATCAAAACTTAAGTCTATTATTAGGAGGATCTCTCATCGGAATAAATGCAGAGATGCAGAGTGAATTCGGGTCTCCGGACAAGTATTTACTAACGCCCGAACTTCGATTTAACGCGAGTTATAATTTGAAAAAATGGAAAATGAACTTTAATATATTCTATAAATATACAGGAGAAAATCCGTTTTTTTACGAAACCAACAGCGGAATCAGACAAGGCAAAATGGGCGATTTCCATACGCTTGACCTAAGTATAACCAAGTCTTTATTCAAAGAAAGTCTAATGCTTGGTATTTATGGAAAGAATTTATTTAACGTGACCAATATAATTCAGAATGGCATGCAAAGTACGGGCGCACATAGTTCGGGAGGGGGCAGTGTGCCTCAGAATTATGGTCGAACTTTTGCTGTTTCGGTAAAATATATCTTTAGAAAATGAGAAAAGTAGCTGCATTTTTTTTGTTCATAGTCTTGATTAGTTTCAGTTCTTGTTTTAAAGAAGACAAGCCTATTGTTTATGTTCCTTTAGATGGCATTACCAACACGGCACATACGGGTTCAGATTATTCTATGGTAGCGTATTTCGATTTAGAGACCAATACTTTTGTGGGCTCAAATCACCGCGAAAGATGGGATTTGGCATTTGATAATATAGCTTCAAATGATTGGAATGTGTTGATGAATGGAGGTAAAAAAATGCGCATACTGGCATTGAATACCGAGGATATTAGCGAGTCTACCCCCACACCTTCTGCCGCATCACCCGATTGGTTGCACGACGACTACGACAAATCGCCTATCTGTGGCTGGGATATTCGTACTCAATCCGCAAAAAGAAGTAAAGTACATATAGTAGATTTGGGAACAGATGTATCCGGTTTTCCTTTAGGCTATAAAAAAATCAGAATACTTCCTTCGGCTCATGATGTTTATACATTTGAGACGGCAAACTTAGATGGAAGCAATATTCAAACCTTTTCCACACAAAAAGATCCGCAGTATAATTTTCAATTTTTCAGCTTCGAAAATGGGGGTGAATGGAGATTAATAGAACCTCTGAAGAATACCTTCGATTTTGTTTTTTGTCAGTATACCGACAAATCTTATTATGCAGGAAGTACGACCGAATTTGAGTGGTATAGCGTAAATGGAACATTGTTTAATCACAGTGCTCAGATTGCATGTGCCATAGACTCTTCGGGTATAGATTTTGAAAGCGTGCTTATAGACCAGATTTCCAATTATACATTTAGCGATAAAAAGAATGCCTTGGGTTATGCTTGGAAACAATTTGATTTCGACGAACAGATATATAAGGTAAAAAATTGGATATATATCATAAAAGACCGTAAAGGCGATTATTACAAACTTCAATTCTTGAGTTTTGTTAACCCTCAGGGAGAAAAAGGCTATCCCACTTTCAGGATTTCGCGCTTGTAACAACAGCATATTTTACTTTATTTCATCAGGGGCAAAACTTTATTCAAAAAAATTAAGTTCACTTTGCAATACCTGTCCATTTAAAACTTACCTTTGTTTTTTAAAATTTCATTATGAAAAAATTAATTTTTACCATTTTTGTGGTCTGTTCGGCACTCTTTGTGCATGCACAGACTTTATTGATTGATCCTATGCAGGGTGGGGGCTTCGAGTTAGGAAGTACACCGGCTGCAAATGGGTGGACAGAAGTAAATCCTTCCACTGACGGATGGGCTATCGGCGCAGTTCCGGTTCCTACAGCAGGTTCCAATTGTGCCTATATATCCAATGATGGCGGTATTTCTTGGAAATACTCTCAGTTTAGTGTTTACTCGCATTTATATCAAGACTTTGTTGTGCCTGCAGGCTTAAGTAAGATGACCCTTGGTTTTAAATGGAAAGGATATGGAGAGGGAACAACTTCATCGAACTTTGATAATATGAAAGTATATCTGGTTCCTGTGAGTTATACACCCAGTTCCTCGTCAGAAATTACAGGGCAGGAATTAAGTGGCCCTTCGTCAATAAACGGAATGTATAAACTCGATTCGGTGAACTGGAATTCGGAAACTATAGTGTTTAGTGCCGTGCCGGGTAATTCGTATAGACTTGTGTTTAGATGGAAATCGGATGTATCTTTCATTGGTAATCCTCCTATTGCATTAGATGAGGTTTCGTTGACCGCATCAGCACCGGGCAATTTTATTACGATTAATAGCGGTAACTGGAATGATCCGGCTATTTGGCAAGCAAATGCCGTTCCCGGACCGGCAGATAATGCCCTTGTTTCGGCGGGTGATGTGGTGGATTTAAATGCAAGCGGCTTGTCTATAGGGAATTTGACCATAGACGGAACCTTGGGTTATACTTCCACTCCGGCAGATTTTACGGTTAATGGAAATCTTCAGGTAAACGCAGGAGGTATATTGAATGTGTTTAACTCCACAACAGGGAAACGCATTTATGTGGCGAATAATATTATTAATAATGGCGTCATTGATCTTTCTATAGGCTCAACTTCAGCCGGAAATTTAACCTTGAATGGAGCCGGTGTACAAAGTGTGAGCGGATCAGGTTCATTTGCAAACGGAAAAATCAGAAATTTGACCATAACGAATACAAGTTTGGCTATTCCTAATATTATATGGGATTTTCCTGGAGTTTCGGTGGAATATAATTTGAGCATTTCTGATGCCAAGATTGATTTAAATGGCCATACCTTCACCTATGGTACAAGTATAACTACTGCAGGTAATACCTTTACATTCACGAATGGTGGGTTTATGAATGGTACTTTTGCGCGTTGGTGGACTAATACTGCGACGGGTTACACAACACTTAGACCTACATCTGCACCAACCGGTGCCGCCGGAAGATATCCTTTTTATAATCCTTCCGGAGATTTGCGTATATTCTATTTGGGTAGAAAAACACCTACCGTTGGCGGTATTTATGCCGTTGAATATGTAGATGCAAATACAACCACAAGCGGATTAAATATTGTAGACGGCGCCTATACGATTACAGATCGTTGGGATGCGCATTTTAATGTAAATACCGGATCAACCAATCCTGTTGCAGACTCTAACTTTGTTACCATTATTGCACCGAACAGCATTCCAACCGCAGCTCCGGGTGCATATGTAAGTTTACAATCATCAGCAATTTCCGGATCTCACTTGAGCACATATTCCAACTTAGCCGCACAAAGAAGAGGTGTGAGTACGACTGATTTATTGGATGTAAACGGGATTTATATCGGATTAAACGCTTCGGATGTTAGTGTTTCTCCAATTGCTTCAGGCGATTGGAATAGTCCGGCTACATGGCCGGGCGGAATTCTGCCTACATGTAGTTCCAATGTTAATATTCCGACTGGTATTGTAGTTAGCGTTTCCAGTGCCGGTAATTTTGCCAAATCTGTAAACATTGCAGCAGGAGGATCTTTAACGTTGACCTCCGGAGATCTTACCGTAGGTTGCGTGAATAATGACAATATGTTTGTGAATAATGGTACCCTATCGGTAGGGCCAACCGCTACATTAAATATTAATGGATACATGACACATAATGTCGGCTCAACTTTTAATCAGACCGGTGGTGATATTTTTGTAGATGGAAACTCCGGAACAGCATTAAACAGTGTGCCTTCAAGCCTTAGCATAGTTTCTATTTATACTTCACAGTTGAACTGGACAGCAGGAACCTTGACCATAGTTGACCCTCATGCATCAACCAGCACAAGCAGCAATAGCTTTTTGTATAGTTTGCCAAGCGGAAATCATATTGATCTTACCAGTGGCAGTCATACCCTTAAATTTGGCGACGGAGTTTCTACAGACCCGGGAGGCCATAGCAACGGGTTTAGATTAAACACCTATGCATCGAGCAGCCGTATTTCATTATATAATTTAGTTGTAGACGGGGGATCCGGAACAAATAGATTTGTCACGACAGCCTTTACGTTCGGAGTGAATAATGACCTTAGCATTACAGCAAATTCCGAGGCCCGCTTCTCATCAACTGTTCATATTTCGGGGAATCTTATTAATAACGGAACATATACTTCTACAAGTACCACCTATTTGGGTAGCTTACTTGGAGGAACTGTGGGTGGGTCATCATTGCCGCAAAATGTTTCGGGAAGTGGGTTGTTTAGAAACTCTGCAACAACACCAACTGCCAATTTAACCAGCTTTACCATAAACAACCAGAATCCGGCCGGGGTTACACTCAGCGTGCCTTTGGTTGTTAGTGGTACACTTAACTTAACGGATGGAGTAGTTTATACCTCCGGATCTTCACTTTTGTCTTTGGGGGCAGGTACGGGTACCGGAACTTTATCGGGCGGTGGAGCTAATGCTTATGTAAATGGTCCTTTTGAAAGAACTATTTCTGCAACAAATGGCAATGGAACCTATCAGTTTTTCCCTGTTGGGAAATCGGGTTATGCGCCTATTTGGTTAGCACCGGCCAACAGCATGTTATCTAAATATGCTGTGGAATCATTTGATTCGAATACAGGAACAGCAACAGCTTCTATTTCGGCATTAAGCAGTACAAGAAGATGGGAAGTTTCACTGAGCACAGGAGCATTCAGTACTATGAATATGCGTTTGGGTGACGCGGGCATTGCCGGCGGTCAGACCCTTGTACAAGCAAATGCTGCTGCAGGGGTATACGATGTTTTTGTGGGATATAATGCTACATTTAATGGTTCAGCAACACCTCCAACATTGCAATCACAAACGCCGGTTGATTTTGCAGATTTTACAGGATATGTTTCATATGCAGTCCCTGCTACATGTGCGGGTATTCCAAACCCGGGCAATACCATAGCTTCTGCATCAAATATTTGTTTGGGAGAAAGTCTGACTTTATCCATTCAGAATGCAACTTTAGGTATGGGGGTGAAATACCAATGGCAAGTTTCGACAGATGGAATTACGTATAGCAATTTAGTGGGCGATTCTGCAGCTGTATTGCAAATAAGTCCTGCCGGTTTGGAATATTACCGTTGTAGAGTATTGTGTACATATGGTCCGGATTCGGCCTTTACTGCGCCATTCCAAGCCACATATGCACAAGATGTTTTAAGCTCGGTTCCGGCTACACGTTGTGGAGCAGGTAGTGTAACTCTTTCTGCAACTGCTAATCCGGGTGCTTCTATCCAATGGTTGGTGAATGCGAATGATATTGCTGCCGTGGGAA